>NZ_JAOSZD010000006.1:0-234431 GCF_034438835.1 Nesterenkonia sp. HG001
GACGGAACCGCCGGAAAGCGATGACATTGCCCGCCATCGGCAGATAACGAAAGATCAGCAGAAACACCAGAGGCAGGACCAGCAAGCTATAAAGCCGCCAATCCTTCTTCAACGCATACCGCCAGGTGTGCGTGGCGCGGGTCCCGGTGCGGCCGCCTGGCGCTGATGGAGCGGAGCGTTTCGGAGGCGGCGCTGCTCCCGACCCGCGGGTGGAGGCGGACGTGTCCCCCTCGGTCTGACCTATGACTGTCACTGCGCCTCTCCCCCGTCGATTCCCGACCTCTGGGCCGGTGCGGTGCGAGCGTCCCGGCGTCGTCGTGCTGTGCACGGGTCGCGACCTGTGATTTTGTCCTGCGATCTCACGTAAAGGTAAGCCACGTCACATATGGCCTGTCAAGACCCTGCGCACACTTTTTGTGATCGATCACAACTTCCCGACTCTCGAGCCCTGTCCTCGACGCGGGCGACGGCGACGCGCCTAGACTGGTGGCCATGCCGGTGCAGATGAGCGACGAGGATTTCGACGAGGCCGCCAGCCGCGCGCTGGACATGATCCCGGAGGCCCTGCGGAGCCAGCTGGACAATGTCACCGTGTTCGTGGAGGACGCCTACCAGCCCCAGCCGGGCGAGCACCCGGACACCGTGCTGCTCGGCCTCTACGAAGGCATTCCGCTCACCGAGCGCGGTGCTGAACCCTGGGCGATGCCGGACCGCATCACTCTCTACAAGGAGCCGATCCTGCAGATGTGCGCCTCCCGCGAGGAGGTCGTCCAGCAGGTCACCATCACGGTCATCCATGAGGTAGCCCATTTCTTCGGCATCGACGACGAGACCCTGCACCGGCTCGGATGGGGCTGAGCCGAGACGTCGCACCTCCCGATGAAGGCTGTTAGCACAGCGCCGAGAAGAAGTCACGGAGGCTGAACCTTCAACCTACTTGAAGGTTGGACGAAGCCATTTTGTGACCCTGCATCCCCGGAATGACGGGGATCCACGCCTCACAGTTTCATCACAGGAACGACACGACCTGTTGCCAAGGTGACGAAACCGCAACTATCGTGAGGCCTGTAGCGCCACATGGCCGTCATGCGATTCCCATCTCTGACGGTCGTCGGCCCCACTCAGACCATGACGGCGGTGACACGCCCGAACGGACCGGGAGCCCCTGACAGGGCGAACGGATGAGGTGGAGCCGAGGACCGCCGGTGACGCCGCTGAAGCCCATGGGCACTGACTCGGCACCCCATCGCGGGAGCTCTGCGGATCGTCGCGGTTCGCCCAGCTCCTCGGTCGAGTCAGCCGCCCGGAAGGCAGAGGTGTCCGCAGACGGCGGCCGGCCCCAGCGCGTGGTGCTGCGCCCAGTGAGGAACAAGTGAGGAACTACCGTGAAGAACCGCCGCAATCTCGGCGTGGCAGCAGTGACCGCCGCCGTCGTGACGACTGCGCTCGTCGGGACCACGCTTCCCGACCTGTTGGCTGACCGCGCCGCCAGCTCCGTGCAGAACCAGAATGCTGAGGGATCCGCAGCCTCCGTCGTCGTGACTGAGCTTCCGGACGTCCCCTCGGCCAAGGAGATCTCCAGCGCCAAGGAGTCCTCCCAGGCCACCGATCAGATGATCGGGGAGATCAACGACCGACTCTCCCAGGCCAACCAGCGCGCCCTCGAGCTCGAGGCCGCGATGCAGCTTGAGCACCAGAACGCCCTGGACGCCCAGCAGGAGGCCGCCGAGGCCGCCGAAGCGGCAGAGGCTGCCCGTGAGGCGGCCGAGACGGCCGACTCCGGTGCCGCCGAGCAGCACCGGGCCGGCGAGACCACCGCTGAGGACGTGCTCCTCGCCGAGGACGACAACGCCCTCGCCGATGCCGCCACCGAGCAGCAGCTCGAGGAGCAGGCCGAATCCGACGCCGCCGAGGCCGACCAGGAGGCCGCCGAGTCCATCGCGCTGGCCGACCAGGCGGCCCAGCAGTCGACCGCCGCCGCGGAGGCCCTGGAGACCGCCGAGCGGTCCACCGAGGACACCGGCGGCGAGGTCGGCGAGGTCGGCGAACGCGCCCTCGAGCTCATCGAGGAGCTCGCGGACCTCAAGGGTGTGGGGGTGTCGATCCTGCGTGGGCAGATCGAGGCCAACTCTGACTTCCACGACGCCGACGGCAACGTGGATCCGCAGCAGATCGCCTACCGCATCGACCAGCTGCGCGAGATGATGTCGGCCGACTCTGAGGAGCCCGCCGACGACGAGACCGCCGAGGACTCGTCGGACGATGGAGAAGGGGAAGCTTCATCGTCCGACGAGTCCGAGGCCACTGACGCGGCCAGCACGGACGGGCCCGCGCAGAGTCTGGACCAGTACCTCGAGGGCACCCGTGATCTCGTGGAGCGCCTCGCCGAGCTCGAGGACACCGACGTCGAGTCGCTGTTCGCGAAGCTCATCGAGGACGAAGCCTTCCTGGACGAGGACGGCCTGCTCAAGCACTCCGCCCTCATGGCCCGTGTCTACGAGCTGGAGCCGGAGGAGGAGCCCGAGGAGGACGAGGCGCCCGCTGAGGATGAGGGGGACGACGAGTCCACCCCGGCGGAGTCCGAGGACGACGCTGAGGACGAGGCCCCCGCGGCTGACATCCACAGCCTCGAGGACTACCTGCCGGGCACCCAGAGCCTGGTGGAGCGCCTCGCCGAGCTCGAGGACACCGACGTCGAGTCGATCTTCGCCCAGCTCATCGAGGACCCCGAGTTCACCGACTCCGACAACCTGCTCGACCACGCCGCCGTCCAGGCCCGCGTCTACGAGCTCGAGCCTGAGCCCGAGCCGGAGCCCGAGGAGGAGGCGGACGAGGAGCCCACCGAGGAGCCTGCCGAGGCCGAGGAGCCGGCACAGTCGGCCCACAGCCTGGACGACTACCTCCCCGGTACCCGCACCGTGGTGGAGGAGCTCGCCGAACTGGAGGGCGAGTCCACCGAGTCCACGTTCGAGAAGCTCATCGCGGACTCTGACTTCACCGACTCCGACGGCCTGCTGGACCACAGCGCCATCCGTGCACGGATCAGCGAGCTGACTCCCGAGCCGGAGCCTGAACCGGAGCCTGAGCCTTCGCAGAGCAGCAGCTCCTCCAGCTCGAGCTCCTCCGGCTCGAACTCCTCGCAGCCTGCGGGCCCGAGCCTGGACCAGTACCTGCCGGGCACCCGGTCTCTGGTCGAGGAGCTCGCGGAGCTTGAGGACAAGACCGCCACGGCGATGTTCAAGAAGCTCATCGAGGATTCCGACTTCACCGACTCCTCGGGTCTGCTGGACCACAGCGCCATCCGCGCCCGGATCAGCGAGCTGACCCCTGAGCCGGAGCCTGAGCCGGAGCCTGAGCCCTCTCAGAGCAGCGGGTCCTCGGGCAGCGGTTCATCCGGCAGCAGTTCGTCCGGCAGCGGGTCCTCCAGCTCGAGCTCCTCGCAGCCGACGGGCCCCAGCCTGGATCAGTACCTGCCGGGCACCCGCGCCCTGGTCGAGAAGCTGGCCGACCTGCGTGGCGACGGCGTGCAGGAGACCTTCCGCTCGGCCCTGAACGACTCCTCGCTGGTGGGCGGCAACGGCGTCCTGGACCACGCCGCCCTGCAGCGCGAGGTCAACCGTCTCACTCCGGCTCCTGAGCCCGAGCCGGAGCCGGAGCCCTCACAGAGCAACGGGTCCTCCGGCAGCGGCTCGTCCGGCAGCGGCTCCTCCGATTCCGGGTCCTCGAGCTCCGGCTCCGGCTCCCAGTCGGTAGCCGCCGGCAGCTCCTCGGCGGCGCAGATCGCCGTGGACTTCGCGGTCGGCAAGGTCAACGAGTCGGGGACCCACTACGTACTGGGCGCCACGGGCCCGAAGGCCTGGGACTGCTCCTCGCTGATGCAGGCCGCCTTCGCCCAGGCCGGGGTCTCCCTGCCGCGCACCGCCGACCAGCAGTTCCAGGGCGGGCAATCGGTCTCGCTGGACAACCTGCAGCCCGGTGACATCGTCTTCTGGGTCAACGGCGGCCGCGCCACCCACAACGCGATCTACATCGGCAACGGACAGGTGGCCCACGCGCGCAACCCGCAGGCCGGGTTGAGCATCACCTCGGTCTACTACGCCTTCCAGGACCCGCACCCGGTGGCGAAGCGCTACTGGTGATCGCGCCCCGGCGTCTCACCGAGTGACGACGGCGGGCCCGGTCGGATTCCTCTCCGACCGGGCCCGCCGTCGTCGTGCTTTCCTGACTCCCTGGCCCGCTGATCTATCCCGATATCACGCGCTGACCTGGGAGGATCACCCGAGGAAGCGGGTGATCCCGGAGGTGTGTGGCGTACAGCTCACGCATTGGGCATACTTGCCCTGATATTCGGGAACTCCCCCACTGATCCTGCGTCCCGCGGACACCCCGACGGCTCAGCGCAGGTCATCACTTCGCATCTGAGAGGAAGGGCTCTCGTGATCAACATTCTCTGGGGCATCATGGGCATGACCGTGGTCCTGGCCCTCGCCATCCTGTTCTCCGTGGACAGGCGCAAGATCAAGATTCGCACTGTCGCGATCGCCCTGGCCATCCAGGTGTTCTTCGCCGTCTTCGTGCTCTACCTCCCCTGGGGACAGACCGCCCTCGGGTGGGTCACCCAGGTCGTCCAGAGCGTCATCAACGTCTCCGACGAGGGCATCAGCTTCCTCTTCGGCGGCCTGGTGGAGGGCGACGCCGTCCCCTTCGCTCTCTCCGTCCTGCCGGTCATCATCTTCTTCGCCTCACTGACCGCGGTGCTCTACCATCTCAAGGTCCTGCAGTTCGTGGTCCGCGTGATCGGCGGGGCGCTGCAGAAGCTCCTGGGAACTTCCCGCGCAGAATCCATGAACGCCGCCGCGAACATCTTCGTCGGCCAGACGGAGGCCCCGCTGGTCATCCGCCCCTACATCGCCGGCATGACTAAGTCTGAGCTCTTCGCCGTCATGGTCGGCGGCCTCTCCACGGTCGCCGGGTCAGTGCTGGTGGGCTACGCCGGCATGGGCGCGAATCTCGAGTATCTGATCGCCGCCAGCTTCATGGCGGCCCCCGGCGCGCTGCTGATGGCCAAGATCATCATCCCGGCCGGCTCCTTCGACGAGATCGACGCCGCCAAGGCCGAACGTCAGGCCGGCGACGAGGCCGCGCTGGGCGGCGGCCGCTACACCAAGGACCACCGGACCGCCGAGGCCGGCACCACCAGCACCGCCACCGCCACACTCACCGAAGAGCGCCGTGCCGACGACGGCGCCACCACCGGTGCCGACGACGGCGCGGCTCCCGCAGACCAGGGCTCCGAGCTCCGCCCCGGACAGTCGGTGGCCGAGGCGGCCGCCGCCGTCGAGGAGGAGGAGCGCCCTCGCAACGTCATCGACGCCGCCGCCCGCGGCGCCGGCGACGGCCTGCGGCTGGCGGCGAACGTCGGAGCCATGCTGCTGGCTTTCATCGCGCTGATCGCGCTGATCAACCTGGGCATCGGGCAGATCGGCGGGCTGTTCGGCGCCCCGGACCTGACGTTCGAGCAGATCATGGGCTACGTGTTCGCCCCGCTGATGTGGGCCGTGGGCGTGCCGTGGGAGGAGGCCGTGGCCGCGGGCTCGTTCCTGGGCCAGAAGCTCGTGCTCAACGAGTTCGTCGCCTTCGCCGACTTCGCCCCGCAGGCCGAGGGCTTCTCGGTGAAGTCCCAGGCGGTCATCACTTTCGCGCTGACCGGCTTCGCCAACTTCAGCTCGATGGCCATCCTGCTCGGCGGACTGGGCGGCATCGCGAAGAACCGCCGCTCCGACATCGCCCAGCTGGGTCTGCGCGCCGTGCTCGCCGGCACGCTGGCCAACCTCATGAGCGCCTCCATCGTGGGCATGCTGCTCTTCTGAGCCGCCCACACGGCCGGCGCGGAGCGGGCCCTCTCTCGAGGGACGCGCCGTCCCGATGACGAACGCCCCAGCCCACCGCCTGATCGGCCGGTGAGCTGGGGTGTTCCATCTCTCGTACCCTGCGATACGTTGGCTGTACCATGGGTTCACCCCACGCGGCACCCGACGTGGCTTGGAGGCCAGGATGAACGTTTCACCAGCTCAGAACCCCGGACCGGGCGCCTCAGGCCAGCGGCCCGGCGGCTCACGTCCGCACGGAGTCGTCGTCGGCGTCGACGGCTCGGAACAGTCCCTGCGCGCGGCGCACTGGGCCGCTGCGGAGGCCAACCGACGGAAGCTGCCGCTGACGGTGGTCACCGCCTATTCCCTGCCTGCCTTCGCCGCCTCCTCCATGGACGGCGGCTATGCGTTGATGGACGAGTCGGCGCTGCGCCAGGGGTCGGAGAAAGTCATCGATCAGGCCAAGGAGTTCCTGCGCGACTACCCCGGGGAGGTCGGCTACGCCATCGAGTCCGGCGACCCCGCCGGGGTGCTGCTGGACTACTCGCAACACGCCGAGGTGCTGGTGGTCGGGAGCCGAGGACGCGGAGGATTCCTCGGCCGACTGCTCGGATCGGTGTCCGCGGCCCTGCCCGCACACGCCAAATGCCCCACTGTGGTGGTGCCGTTGAAGTTCTCCTCCCAGGAGTCCAACGCCGTCACCACGGCCACCGGAGCCATCCCGATCATCACCCCGGGCACGACGGCGGAGACCTCCTCCTCGGGGGCCCGCAGCGAAGACCGCCGCTCCGTGGTTGCCGGCGTCGACGGCTCCGACTACGGCCGCGTGGCGGCCCTGGTGGCTGCCCGGGAAGCCAGCGAGCGGGGCGTCTCGCTGCGGATCGTCTGTGCGCTGCCCCCGCTGGGCGCCACCCTGGTGTGGATCCCCACTCATGTCGAGGACGGCCAGGCCGTGGAGGAGCTGAAGGAGAAGCTCGAGGCCGGGCGCCGCTGGCTGCACAGCCACTACCCCGACCTGCAGATCGACGCCGAGGTCATCGATGGCACCGCGGTGGACGTGCTCGTGGAGGAGACCCGCCATGCGCAGCTCACGGTGCTGGGCACCCGTGGCCGTGGCGGCTTCGCCGGGATGCTGCTCGGCTCCACCTCCCAGGGAGTGCTGCACCACGCCGAAGGGCCGCTGATGGTGGTCCCGGAGAAGAAGGACCGGCGTCTGGCGGACCGGCCGGAGTTCGGCCCCATCCTCGGCGAGTAGTGGGGACGCTGGGCTCCGTGTTCAGCCGCGCACGGGGGCAGGAGCCCCGGGTCTCGAGGAGTCAGACTCGTCCGGTACGGAGGGCACGGGCGACATCCTCGCGGTCATGCGACTCCGCGATCAGGGCGGCGGACTCCCAGTCATAGGCGACCGAGCGGAACTCGACCTCCCACCGCCCACTCGCGTCATCCAGGACTGCGTAACGCGCGTGAGGCGTCCCGGCCTCCATCACGTGCGGATGCGGTTCGTCGCCCGCATAAGCCGGCCACCCCACGCTCCCGGGGTTGACGATCACAGGGCCCTCCGCCAGGCGCAGGGATCGAGGGATGTGGGTGTGTCCGCACAGCACCAGAGACCACTGCGTATGAGCACCGAGCCGCGCCCGCACCTCATCGTCGGTGGCCGGACGCACACCGGTTCTTTCCACGGTCTCCAACAGGTAGGTGAGGTCGTCGTCGGGCGACCCGTGGCATGCGAGCACACCGTCGGTCACGACCAGTGTCGAGGGCAGACTCGCCAGCCAGTCGCGCTGTGACGCGGTGACGTCCAGCATGGCAAACCGGTCTGAGGCACCCATCTCTTCCGGTCTCAGGGTGAGCAGCTGGCGTTCGTGGTTGCCGGCTATCGTCTTCATCCCTGCGTCCATCAGCCGATCTGCTGTCAACCGGGGTGCCACTCCTCCCGAGAGCAGGTCCCCCAGGTTCACATATTGATTCACGGACTGCTCGGCTGCATCGGCAAGGACCGCGTCCAAGGCCAGCAGGTTTCCATGGACGTCCGAGATCACGGCAAGGCGCATCCACCCATGATAGACATGGCGCCGCTCAGGAGACCCGGACTCTGTCCGCTCCGGAAGCACGGCTCCTGCTCAGGCTGACGCGCACGGAATCGCGCACGGAATGTGGTTCACCGGGACCCGTGGGTCGTCTACTCCCCCGAGGCGTCGAGCGCGGACTCGAGACGGGCGACCTTGCCGTCGAGCTCGCCGCTGTGTCCGGGACGGATGTCGGCCTTGATGACCAGTGAGATGCGGCTGCCGAAGGGCGCCACCGCCTCGGTGGCGCGCTTGACGACCGCGAAGACCTCATCCCACTCGCCCTCGATCTCGGTGAACATCGAGCTGGTGCGATTCGGCAGGCCTGACTCGCGGACCACTCGGACTGCAGCGGCCACCGCATCATGGACGGAGCCGTCTTCGGTCTCGCCCGCGTGGCCGGGCTGCGGCGTGCCGGAGGGTGCCACGGAGAATGCAACGATCATGACACCAGACTAGGGACGTACCCCGCCTCCTGGCCAGGGGCGCTCACCGCGGCGATGACACGCGCGGGGAAGTTCGTGGTCATCTCCTGGACCCCCAGCGCCAGCAGCAGCTCGACGTCGTCGAGTTCGTCCACCGTCCATACGCGCAGCCCCAGGCCGCGGGCCAGCCAGGCCTTCACGTCGGCACGACGCTCGCGGACATAGTGCATCCCCGGGCCGGCCAGGCCGACCTGGGAGTTCCACACCAGGGCTTCAGCGTCCCGGGCCGCTCCGCGCATGACGGCGGAGACCACCGGCCTCACGGCGAAGGAGAGCTTCAGATGCTGCAGTCGGCGGGTCACCTGCTGGGCGGTGACCAGGTCGAACAGGGCGCAGAGCTTCTCGGCCGGCACCATGTCGGCCAGATGCTGCAGGGAGCCCGGGTAGAAGCTCATGAACGAGACGTCCACCTGCGGGACGCGGCCGGCATGCCCCTCGGGGTTCCCCGGAGGCGTCGCGCGGCCAGGCATCAGCGAGGTCTCGGGATCCCAGCCGGAGCGCAGCAGGGCCTGCAGGACCTTCTCCTCCAGCTGGTGCCCATAGGGTGAGGGGTGCTTGAGCTCAACGGCGAGCCCGACGTCCCGCCCGGCGTCGGCCAGCAGCTCCAGCAGCTCCTGGAAGGTCATCAGCTGCTCGGCGGGCCGGCCGTACTCACCGGGCAGCCTGGGGGTCTTCCAGGAGTGCACGTCGAGCCGGCGCATCTGCGCCAGGGTGAGGTCGGCGACGGCACCGTGGCCGTCAGTGGTGCGACCCACCAGAGGGTCATGGAAGCAGATGACCTCGCCGTCCCGGGTGAGATGCACGTCGATCTCTAGCCCGTCGGCGCCCTCGTCCAGGGCACGCATATAGGCCGCCCGCGTGTGCTCCGGGAACAGCCCTGAGGAACCTCGATGGGCATAGACCTTCGCCCGGCGCGGCAGCCGCGCGCCAGACATCAGATCCAGATCCGCGGGCAAATGGTGGAGCGCGGGGTCCGGGATGCGCCCCACCGGCTGAGCCCGCGCCAGCCGAGGGGCCGGCCCCTGGGCTCCGGAGCACTCGAGGGACGGGTTCTCGTCAGTGTTCTCACCACGCACGATGTCAGGCTAGTCCGGGCAGGACAACAGGAGGCGACCCCCGGTCGACGCCCCTGGGGCTGGTCGGGTGAACAGCTGGCGAAGCCTGCTTGCGCCGGAGGTGCTCACCCAGACTCCTCGGCCTGGGCCTTCTGCAGAGTCGTCTCGGCGCGTTCGATGCGTCGGCGGGCGCGCTCCAGCCTCAGCTCGCGACGGCGCTCGGAACGATCTCCTCGACGCTCCTTCTGGACCGTCCGGCGCTCGGCGCGCAGGCTCTTCTTCTTCCTCCGGCGCTCTCTGCGGTCGGCGCGGTGCTTCTCCCGCTCCAATGCGTGGCGCATGTCCTCCACCAGCGACTGCGGGGTCTCCTCCGGCAGCTCGCCGAAGGTGCGGTGCGCGGTACGGATGATCTGCCTGGCCAGCATCTGGTTCGCCGCCCCACCCACCACGGCGCCGATGCCGAAGGGGATCGCGCGGGCCACCATCGTGGTGCCCTGCCGCAGGAAGAATCGCCTCACAAACTGCCGCTTGATCTGGTTCACGACCAGTCCGCCCATGCTGGAGGAACTGGCCAGCGTCCGCATCGGCACCAGTGTGGAGACGGGCCCGAGACCGCGACCGCCCACCTGGTCGGAGAGCTCGCCGAGCAGCTGGCGCCCCTCCTCCCCCAGCATGATGCCCATGACCAGCAGCTGGGCGCGCTGTGGATCCTCGGTGGAGACCCCGGAGAGCTCCGCCACCGACTGCGCGTAGAGTGCGCAGGTCTCCAAGAACCCGCCTGTCGCGGCTGCGGAGAGGCCCAAGGAGGCCACGGTGCCCACCGTGGGGATCGCCGCGGTCGCGCCGATGGCGGCCCCGGTGCCGGTCATCACCCGGGAAAACTCCTTGTCCAGCTGATGAGCCAGCTGGCGGTTGGTCAGTGTGGGGTGGTTCTTGCGAAGATGACGGAGATTCGCCATCACCAGGGGCCGCTGCACGGTGACGGCACGGGTCAGGAAGCTCTCCGCGCCCGGAGTGAGGCGACCGTCGTCGTCGAAGGTCTGCTTGGAGGCCAGGGAGAGCGCCTGCTGGCCGAAGAACGCGGCCGCGGCGCCGCGCATCACAGAGGTGCGGCGGCTTCGATGCTGTGCCGGGGCGCGGCCAGGCCGCGAGCTGCGGGCGGATGCGGGCGCGCTGGGGGACGGCTGCGGGCGGTCGACCTCGCCGCCGCGGGGAATCAGGGAATCAGGGATCATGCTGCAGCTCCGGGGGTTCGGCAGCTCCAGACCGCCGGGGGTCCGACGGCGCAGGAGCGGGAAAGACGTCCTGTCAGGGAGACTAACGCATGGACCCGGATGAACGTGAGGCGTTCAGGAGACGCCCAGGTCCACCCACACCAGGCGATCCCGCAACGAAGCCCCGGCCTGCGGGTCCACCAGGTCGAAGCCGAACTCGCCCTCACCGGGCCAGAAGACCCCGCTGTCAGTCACCTCAGCCTCGGCGTCGGGAAGCACCAGGGAGACCCGACGGTCCTCCTCGCCCTCCACGGCGCGGGTGGCGTGCGGGTCGGTGCCGTCCTCGCTGCCGGGGCGCGCGCTCAGTTCCCTCTCGGTGACGGCCTCCGGAAGGGGATCCTGAACGGCAGGAGAGCCCAGCAGCGGGAGCTCGCGGTCCTCGCCCCGCTCCGCATCCTGCGCGGTGGGGTCGCCCTCCCCGGGGACGGAGCCGGGCTCGCCGGCGATCACGAAGGAGGAGCCGGGGTTCAGGCCGCCGGACTCTCCCGCATCATCTTGGATGTACCAGGAGTCCGCCGGATCGGCGGAGACGTAGTCAGCGATCATGCGTCGTTCATCGAGGGCCCGCTCGGCGTCGAAGCCCCGCGCGTTCTCTTCGGGGGCCTGCCCGTTGGCGATGACGTGCAGCGTCTCACCCTCCTCGCCGATCTCCACGGGGACGTCCCACAAGGAGGTCGAGGCCAGGCGGAGGACTGATTTGTCGAGGTCGCTGTAGTCGGCGTCCGGGAGGGAGTTGTCCGGGATGTCGCTCCAGAGGAGGTCCTGGAAGGTACGCACCTCGTCCTCGACGATCGGGTGCGCGGAGAAGATCACGATGCCGTGCTGGCCGGGAAACTCCCCGTAGCCGAGGGCGTCGCCGGGACCGCCGATGCGGCCGTCCCCGTCCAGGTCAGTGCCCGAGTCGATGCCGGAGTTGGTCGGCGCGGTGTAGACGTAGGGGAAGTCCAGGCCGGCCGGTGCCAGGTATCGGGCGTTGAGCGTCTCAGCGATCATGCCGTCGGCATCATGTGTGACGCCGGTGAGGACCATGACATCAGGAGCGTTCAGATGCGCGGTGCGGGCCACGACGCGCGCCGCCGAGTTCATCCCGCCCCGCAGTGCCTCCAGGACGGACTCCGGGGAGCCTCCGGTCAGCCCGGCGTTCAGGGTGGCCACGCGCAGATCGCCGTCAGCCTTCTCCACGGTGGTGTCGCCGCCGTCGTCATCAGCCTCTTCGGGCTCCGGGGCGGAGATCGGCTGGCCCGGTGCCGGGTAGGACGGCATCGTCGGCGTAGGGGGATCCTCCTCGTCCGGCGCGTGCGTCGCCTGTGCTGGAACGGCTCCTCCGAGGAGGAATCCCCCGGTCAAACCGACGGTGACGCCGAGTGACAGGGTGTGCCGGATCCCGGGCACACACGAGCGTGGTCCTGTGGGCATGCTGAACACCGTAGTCGCAGGGAATGCGCGATCCAACCCGGATCAGGTCAAATGTTGAACAGTTACTGAGGTGTGACCCTGGAGGAGTGTATCGATTCACTTCTGTGACCTCAGCGTGATGTGAATGCATTCTGCCGTGGACGTGACCTGCATCACTCCAGGTCGGAGGCCGCAGGACGCCGAAAGCCCGCCCCGGCGTGCCACACGCTGGGACGGGCCTTTTCGGCGCCCCGGATCACGAGGCCTCATAGGGCGGGCTGTACCCGCCGCTCAGCTCACTCGGGGTCCGGGTTCTTGGACAGGTGCACGATCGCCGCCACCAGACCACCCCAGACGGTGATCAGCGCGACGAGCATCATCAGGATCGCTGCGGTGTCCATCACCGACCATCTCCTTCCACGTCGGACGACGCGGCGGCCGGGCCCGTGCGGCGTACGCCACCGGAGCCCACCAGCTCGTCGTAGTTGTCCTCATCGATGTCCGGGTCCTCCATGCTCATCGCCGAACGGCTGCTCCACGGAGCCAGCGTCAGCACCACCGAGAGCACGATCACCAGCGCCAGGGAACCCCAACCGAAGGTGGCGACCACCCAAGTGTCGAAGCCGCCGTAGCCCTCGGCGACCTTGTCACTGATGTCCATGTAGAGGAGCACGCCCAGGACGACCGGCATCACGATGCCGATCAGCGTCTTCCAGACCGGGCCCACCTTGAAGGAGCCGTAGGCGTTCAGGCCGGCGGCCAGCACGTCCAGCCGCCTGAACACCCAAGCCACGAGCAGCACTGCGACGAAGGCGCCGCCGACGATGCCGATGTTGTTGGAGAAGGCGTCCACCGTGTCCAGGATGGTCACACCCGAGACTCCGCCGACCAGCACGATCGAGACGATCGCGCTGGAGCCGCCGACGACGGCGACGGTCAGCCCCCGCGACCAGCCGGTCTTGTCCTTCACCGAGGAGATCACGACCTCCAGAATCGAGATCTGCGAGGTGAAGCCGGCGATGGTCAGCGAGCCGAAGAACAGCACGCCCACCAGGGCGGAGGCCGGAGCCTCGGAGATGATCGTCGGGAAGGCCACGAAGGCGAGGCCCAGGCCCGAGGAGACGACCTCGTCCACGGCGGTATTGGCCGCCATCGCCAGGAAGCCCAGCGCGGCGAAGACGCCGATCGCTGCCAGCATCTCGAACGAGGAGTTCGCGAAGCCGACGACCAGGCCGGATCCCGTGGAGTTCGACCGGCGCTTCAGATAGGAGGCATAGGTGACCATGATGCCGAAGCCGACCGAGAGGCTGAAGAAGATCTGCCCGTAGGCCTGGATCCACACCGTGGCGTCGGTCAGCGCGCCCCAGTCCGGAGTGAACAGTGCGTTCAGACCGTCTGCGGCGCCCTCGAGGGTCAGCGAATAGCCCACCAGGATCGCGAACATCACGAACAGCACCGGCATCCCGATCAGCGAGACGGTCGCGATCCCGCGCCGCACCCCGATGGCCAGGCAGACGAGCAGCAGCACCCAGACGGCGATCAGCGGCCACCCCACCTGGGCCACGAAATCCACAGACAGGCCCGCACCCTCGGCCCCGCCGCCGTCGTACTCGAGGTACTCGGCGAAGAAGAAACCCTCGGCGTCATCACCCCAGGCCTGGGAGAGCGAGAACCATGTGTAGCTGGCCGCCCAGGCGATGATCGCCGCGTAGTAGATGGAGATCAGGAAGCAGATCCCCACCTGGAACCAGCCGATGACCTCGGCACCCGGGTGCAGGCGCTTGAAGGCCATGGGCGGAGAGCCACGGAACTTGTGGCCCACGGCGTAGTCGAAGAGCAGGATCGGAATGCCCGCGGTCAGCAGGGCGATGAGGTAGGGGATCAGGAAGGCGCCGCCGCCGTTCTCATACGTGATGTACGGAAAGCGCCAGATGTTGCCCAGCCCGACTGCCGAGCCGATGGCGGTGAGGATGAAGGCCTTGCGGCCCGCAAAGGATTCTCGGACCCTCACGCCGCCGGCCGCACTCGCGGAGCCGACAGAGGTGCTCATGGTCTCTCTCCTGACGGAAGAAGAAGAAATGATTGGATAATCCCTAATATTGACAGAAGTTCTGTGCCATAGTCACCAGTCAGGGCCGCGTGGCTTGCCCTGGGCCGACGAGTTAAGGCCTAATGGAGGATGGAAGTCAGTTATTCGAGAATGAGCTGCGTCATGACTCCGACGGCGTCGACGTCTCTGCGACACGCTCCCCGGCCCGAATCGACACGGAAGGGCCCGGCGGCACGCAGGGCAGCGCCGTCGTTTTCATGTGTGCGCCATGACCGATGAGACCGACCAGAAGACCGGACGAGATACAGATTTCTAGGTATCCACAACCAAGGAGGAGTTCATGGCTTCGCCCACCGAAGCAGAAGTGAACCATTGGTCGGTGACGAGCACCTGGCGAAGCCTCAACAAGCCAGTGTTCATCCCGGCTGTACTCATCATCGCCATCGCGCTGATCTTCGCGACCTGGTACGGCCGGGAGCATGGCGCCGAGGCGTTCGAGACGCTGAACAGCAACATCGTCAACGGGGTCGGCTGGTGGTACATCGCCATCGTGACCGGATTCGTGGTCTTCGCCATCTGGGCTGGGCTCTCCAAAGCAGGCAACATCCGCCTGGGCCGGGACGACGAGAAGCCGGAGTTCTCACTGGTCTCCTGGTTCACGATGCTGTTCTCCGCCGGCATGGGTATCGGCCTCGTCTTCTGGGGTGTGGCCGAGCCGCTCTGGCACCTCGTGGCACCGCCGGACATCAGTGGAGAGGTCGGCGTCGACGCCGCCGGGGAGACCCTCATGGCCACCCAGGCGGAGCTCTCCGGCACCGCCATCGGCCAGTCCCTCTTCCACTGGGGCCTGCACGCCTGGGCGATCTACGTCGTCGTCGGACTCGGCCTGGCCTACATGACCTTCCGCCGGGGGCGCCCGCTGGCCATCCGCTGGCTGCTGGAGCCGGTGTTCGGCCGCAAGCTCATCGAGTCCTGGGTCGGCCACCTCATCGACATCGTCGCCATTGTCGGCACCGTCTTCGGCGTGGTGACCTCGCTGGGCCTCGGCGTCCAGCAGATCGCCGCGGGCCTGGAATTCATGGGCTGGGCGGAGTCCAACGTCGGGCTCCTGACCTGGCTCATCGTGGGCATCACCGCCATCGCCACCATCTCGGTGATCAGCGGCGTCCACAAGGGGCTGAAGTGGCTGTCGAACATCAACATGTCCATGGCCGCCGCACTGGCGCTCTTCGTGTTGTTCGCAGGCCCGACCCTGTTCCTGCTCCAGCAGCTGGTGGGCAATGCCGGCGAGTACGCCTGGGCGTTCCCGCAGCTGATGTTCGAGACCGGAGCCTCCTACGCCGGAGGCGACGGCGGCGGCGGCTGGTCAGCCGACTGGACCATCTACTACTGGGGCTGGTGGATGAGCTGGGCACCCTTCGTGGGCATGTTCATCGCCCGCATCTCGCGGGGACGCACCATCCGTCAGTTCGTCTTCGGCGTGCTGCTCGCCCCCACGATGATCGGCATCATCTGGTTCTCGATCTTCGGCTCCTCGGGCATCTACTACCAGCTGACCGAGGGCATCATGGTGGATGCGGAAGGAAACATCGGCACCGAGGCCGCGCTGTTCACCCTCCTGGAACAGCTGCCGCTCTCCTCCATCACCGCGGTGGTGGCGATCCTGGTGATCGCGTTCTTCTTCATCACCTCCTCCGACTCCGGCTCGCTCGTGGTGGACATCCTCTCCCACGGCGGTCGCCCCGACACCCCGCGCCTGACGCGAGTGTTCTGGGCACTGGTGGAAGGTGCGGCAGCGATCATCCTGATCGCTGCAGCCGGGGAAGCGGCCGGTGCCGCCCTGCGTGTGCTGCAGGTCAGCTCCATCGCGGCAGCCGCCCCGCTGTCCATCGTGCTGGTGCTGGCGGTGATCGGCATGATTCGGATGCTGTACTACGAGGGTGCGACGGCGCCCCGCTACGTGCGGATCCGTCCGCAGGCCTCCACCGCCTCGCTGGTGGACGCCGCACGCGAGGTGGCAGGAGCCGAGGAAGGGCCCGCGGTCGAACGGAACCTGCGGAGGATGCTCGCGGGTCAGGGTCGCGCCGTCTCCGGATTCTTCGGCGGCACCTCCTCCACCTTGTCCGGGCTTCCCTCGGGGACCGGCCGCGGCACCGTGGACTCTGTCCCGACGACGACCGACGAGATGGTCTTCGCCCTCCACGACGTCCCGGCCCACGCCACGTCGGTGAACCCCGAGACCGGCACGCTCAACCTGGACGAAGAGGCGTATTACCACGATCCGATCGGCCATGAGCAGTTCAGCACTCCCGAGTTCGCGGAGTCTGCTGAAGGGTGGGAGCAGGAGTCCGAGCACATCTACGACGAGCTGGTCGGCAACGGCAACGGAGGCGCCACGAGCGACGACGCCCCGGCCGGTGAGGACGACTCAACGAAGACGTGATGCACTGAGCACCTCCTGGTGACGCAGCAGTGCCCCCGCCCAGTGATCCGGGCGGGGGCACTGCTGTGTCTGGGCCTGTCAGGCCGCGTCACCTCAGGAGCCGGGGCTGAACTCTGCCGGGTTCGGACCCAAGCGGCCGTCCTTCTCCAGTCCGTCGATGGCTTCGAGCTCCTCCGCGGTGAGCTCGAAGCCGAAGACGTCGAAGTTGGAGGCGATCCGCTCGTCGGTGACCGACTTCGGGAACAGGATGCGCCCCTGCTGCAGGTGCCAGCGGATGACGACCTGAGCCGGGGAGACCCCATGGGCCTCAGCGGCGGCGACCACCGGGGCCTCGTCGAAGACCTGCCCCTGGGCCAACGGGCTCCAGGCCTGGGTGGCAATGCCGTGCTTCTCGTTGGCGGCGATGACCTCACGCTGCTGGAGGAACGGGTGGACCTCGATCTGGTTGATCACCGGCTGGCGACCGCCCAGCTCAGCGATCCGGGCCAGGTGCTCGCCCAGGTGGTTGGACACGCCGATGGAGGTCGAGAGCCCCTGCTCGGCGATGTCCTGCAGGCCCTGCCAGGCCTCCAAGTACTTGTCGGTGGCCGGGGCCGGCCAGTGGGTCAGGTACAGGTCCACGTGGTCCAGGCCCAGCTTCTGCAGGGAGGTCTCCATCGCGGCCTTGGCCTCGGCGCGGCCGAAGTCCGAGACCCACAGCTTGGTGGTCACATAGAGCTCCTCGCGCGGGATCCCGGAGGCGGCGATGGCGCGCCCGACGCCCTCTTCATTGCCGTAGACGGCGGCGGTGTCGATGTGCCGGTAGCCGACCTCGAGGGCCTTGGCGACCACACGCTCGGCATCATCTGCCGGGACCTGCCAGACGCCGAAGCCGAACTGCGGGATCTCCGTGCCGTCGTGGAGTGTGACAGTGGGTACTGCAGTCATCGATTCCTTCTCTCTCACGGGTTCACTGGCGAGCGAGAACGCTCACGGCAGGTGCGAACCACACCGGGCCCCGGTTCATTCCAGCAACCACCGAATTGATTCCATCGATGCAACAAAGAGTGCCCGCCCGACGACGGCAGAGCCGGCGACGTCGATCCCGGCGAGGATCAGTCGGTTGACCCGGCAGTCCCCGGCTGCCAGACTCCCCGCGACATCACACCGGTGACCTGAAGGTCATCGTCGAGCAGCACCAGATCAGCACGATTCCCCGGCGCGAGCGCCCCGACATCCTCGAGCCCGACCATCCGGGCGGGATTGGCCGTGGCCGCGATCAGCGCCTGCGCCAGCGGGATGTCGGCCGTCAGCACGCTGTGCCGCACCGCCGCCGAGACGGTCAGGGTGGAGCCCGCGATCGAGCCCAGCTCCCCGGAGGCCTCGACCACCCGCGCCTCGCCGCCGTCGACCCGAACCTCGAGGCTGCCCAGCCGATACCGACCGTCGGCGGCGGCAGCGGCGGACATGGCGTCCGAGACCAGCACGCAGCGCTGCGCCTTCGCGGTGAAGGCGAGCCGCTGCACCGAAGGATGGACGTGGATCCCGTCAGCGATGAGCTCCACCCAGGCCTCCGGGTCCTCCAGCAGGGCGGCGATCGGCCCGGGCCTCCGGTGGTGCAGCGACGGCATCGCGTTGAACAGGTGCGTGCCCACGCTGGCTCCGCGCGCCAGCGCCTGCCGGGTCTGCTCATAGCTGGCCTCGGTATGGCCGACCGCGGCGACGACGCCGGACTCGACGATCCTGCTCACCGCCTCCATGCCGCCGGCCAGCTCCGGAGCGAGGGTGACCATGCGGATCAGACCGGTGGCGAGGAACTCGTCGAGCACCTCGGCGTCAGGATCCCGCAGGTGCTCCTCGTGGTGAGCGCCCCGGCGCCGAGAGTTCAGCCACGGCCCTTCCAGGTGGACGCCGGCCAGCTCGCCGGCGTCGACCAGCGGGCGCAGCCCGGCCAGCGAAGTACGCATGGCCGGGTACGGGTCGGTGACCAGGGAGGCCAGCATGGTGGTGGTGCCGTGACGCAGGTGGGCGGCGCGAGCTGTTCGGGCGGCATCGGGGCCGTCGAGGAAGGAAGCCCCACCGCCGCCGTGGACGTGGACGTCCACGAAGCCCGGGGACAGCACGCCTTCGGCGATGGTCACCTCCGCAGGCTCAGGCGGCTCACCCGGCCCCGCTTCGACGATCCTCTCCCCCTGGAGCCGGAGCCACCAGGGGGAGATGTCGCCGTCGGGCGTGAGAGCGGCCGACGCGTGGACCAGGGTCATACGCGCTCTTCCGAGGCCGGGGTGGACTCGGCGTGGTCGTCCTCACGGCCGGGGGTCTTCAGGTTCCACACCCGGATGACCACACGGAACAGGACGTAGTAGAGCGCTCCATAGGCCAGGCCGATCGGAATCAGCAGCCAGGGGTCAGTACCGATGTTCCAGTTCAGCACGAAGTCGAACAGGCCGGCGGAGAAGCCGAAGCCCATCTTGATCTCCAGGAAGTTCACCAGCGCCATGGCCGTGCCGGTCAGGAAGGCATGCAGCACATAGAGCGGGAACGCGACGAACATGAAGCTGAACTCCAGCGGCTCGGTCACACCGGTCAAGAAGGCAGTGAGCGCGCCGGCGCCCATCAGACCGCCGACGATCTTCTTCTGCGACGGGCGGGCCGCGTGGTAGATCGCCAGGGCCGCGGCCGGAAGGGCGAACATCATGATCGGGAAGAAGCCGGTCATGAAGGCTCCGGCCGTCGGGTCGCCGCTGAGGAACCGGGCGATGTCGCCGTGGACGACGGAGCCATCGGCGGTCTCATAGGAACCGAGGATGAACCACGGCGGGTTGTTCAGGATGTGGTGCAGACCCAGGGGGATGAGCAGTCGGTTCATCATGCCGTAGACGAACCCGCCCAGCACCGCATTGGCCGCGACCCACTCGCCCAGCGCGGTGATGCCGGAGTCGAACAGCGGGTAGATGAAGCTCATCAGCACACCGATGATGATCGCCGCCAGGGCGGTGACGATCGGCACGAAGCGCCGTCCGCCGAAGAAGGCCAGGTACGGGGGAAGTTTGATCCGGTAGTAGCGCTGCCACAGGAACGCGGCGACCAGACCGATGATGATGCCGCCGAGCACATGGAAGTTGATCATCGCCTGTTCCTCACCCTCTGCGGGTGCGCCGAGGATCAGCGGAGACATGGCCTCAGTGACGGCGTCGTAGACCAGGTAGCCGATCAGCGCGGCGAGCGCGGTGGAGCCGTCAGCCTTCTTCGCCATGCCGATGGCCACGCCGAGGGCGAAGAGCAGCGGCAGGTGGGCGAAGAGCGCGTCACCGGCGCTGCCGACGACGGAGGCGACCTGGTCCCAGCCCAGGCCGTCGGCCCCGAGGAGGTCCGGCTGACCGAGGCGCAGCAGCAGCGCCGCAGCCGGCAGCGAGGCGATCGGCAGCAGCAGGCTGCGGCCGAACTTCTGCACGGGGGCGAGATTGACCTTCGGCATCTTCGATCTCTTGGTGGTCTCTGTGCCGCCGTCGGCGGGTTCAGTTGAGCTCACGGGAGTGCTCCTTCCAGGGGCGAGTGCATCGGTGGTGTCTGGGCGGTTCTGCGTGAAGGTTCTGTGCGGAGTCGTGCGGTTGTCGTGCAGTTCAGGAGGGGGACGTCTCGTCCCGGCTGAGGCTCATGTGGACCTGGTACCGGTCTCCCCGATACCGGGAGACCACGTGCTCCACGGGCTGGCCCCCGGAGTGGGAGACGCGCCGGAAGACCAGCAGCGGCGTGGCGATCTCGCTCTCCAGCAGCTGAGCCAGAGAACGGTCCGCGGACTCGCCCCAGAGGGTCTGTTCGGCGGAGTCGATGGACACCCCGTAGTCGGAGGCGAAGATCTCATAGAGGGACCCGGTCAGGTTCCGCCGGTCCAGCTCGGGGAAGAGCGAGACCGGGTACCAGCCGTTCTCCAGCGCGATGGGCCGGTCATCGGCGCAGCGCACCCGGGTGAGGGCCCACACCTTCCCCCTTGAGCCGCCGCCCGTCATCCCCAGCGAGGCAGCTGCCTCGGGAGGGGGCTCGACCGCCTCGCAGCTGATCAGCCGGGTGGTGGGACGCAGTCCGCGGCGACGCATGTCTTGGGTGAAGGAGGCCAGGTGGAGCCGGCTCTCCAGCCGAGGCTCCACGACGAAGGTCCCCTTCCCCTGGACCCGGCGCAGCAGCCCGTCGACGATGAGCGTGTCGACCGCCTTGCGGACCGTCGCCCGCGAGACCCCGTAGGTGACCATCAGGGCGCGCTCCGAGGGGACCATCACCCCGGGGCCCAGCTCCTCGGAGGCCATCCGGGCGAGCACGGCGCCGAGCTGGATGTGTTTGGGTTCAGGGCCGTCTGTGATGACGGCCTGGTCCGAGTGAGCCCTTGCGTCGGCCACGTGATCCACCTCTCGACAACTCCTCGCCGGATTGATACGGTCTGGTACGTACCAGTTGACTATGGCGGTCATCACACATGTTGTCAAGACCGCCACCACCGCTCCGGCTCTCCACGTCGGACCGTTTCCGAAAGCAGGTGGAGATGACCACACAGATGGCGCGGGAGACCGCCGAACAGCCAGAATCCCTCCAGCACACGATCGAGGCCCTCCTGGACACCCCGGAGACCCTCGACGCTCTGGGTGCCCTCTTCACCGGTCGACGTCGCGTGCTCTTCGCCGCCAGAGGAACCAGTGACAACGCCGCCGTCTACGGCCGCTACCTGTTGGAGACCCAGGCCGGGGTGCTCGGCGGACTCGCCTCCCCAAGCGTCGCCACGCACTACCGGGCCGATCTGGACCTCCGAGACACCGTGCTGGTGAGCGTCTCCCAGTCCGGCCGCACCGAGGAGATCGTGGAGACCCAGCGCTGGGGACGCGGCCGCGGCGCCGCCACTGTGGCGATCACCAATGGCGCCGACTCCCCGCTGGCTCAGGAGGCCGACGTCGCCCTGGTCACCCAGGCGGGCGATGAGCTCGCCGTGCCCGCCACGAAGTCCTACACCGCACAGCTGGTCGGAATGGTCCTGCTCAGCATGGCCGCCCTCCGTCAGAACGGCGACCTCGCCGCCGCCGCGGCCCTCGAGGATCAGCTGCGCCGAGCCCCCGCACAGGCCGCACGGATCCTGCAGGCCCGCGCCGGTGTGGACCTTGCCGTGGAGACGCTCGGCTCGCACACCACCACCGTGGTCACCGGCCGCGGTCTGCTCATGGGCACCGCCCTGGAGACCGCCCTGAAGATCGAGGAGACCTGCCTGCGTCCGGTGCGCGGCTACTCCTACGCCGACCTGCGCCACGGCCCCATCGCCGCCGTCGGGGAAGGGGTCGCCGCCGTCGTCCACGCCGCCGCCGACGGCCCGCTGAGCACCCCCATGGTGCAGCTGGCCCAGGACCTCGCCGACCGCGGCGCGACCGTCATCGGCGTCGGCGGCTCCGCGGAGTTCCAGCGAGCCGTCGGCGTCCATGTCCCTGGAGCGGAGCTACCTGAGACACTGGCTCCCCTGGTGAACATCATCCCGATGCAGCTCGTCGTCGAGCAGCTCTCCCGCTCCCTGGGGCTCTCTCCCGATGCACCCCAGGGCCTGGCGAAGGTGACCCGCACCGACGCCTGACCCCACCTGCCCTCACCGTGTTCCATCACCGCACACCCGCAGAATCATTGAGAGAAGGAGCCCATCATGGCTGACCGTGCAGAGCAGATCCTCGCCGGACTCGGAGGATCGGACAACATCATCGAGATCGAACCCTGCATCACCCGACTGCGTACCGAGGTCGAGGACGCCTCCCAGGTGAACGAGGCCGCGCTGAAGGCCGCAGGCGCCCACGGCGTGATGATCAGCGGCAACGTCGTACAGGTCGTCGTCGGACCCGAGGCGGACACCATCGCCGAGGACATCGAGGACCTGCGTTGACCCGGGTCGCTGCACCCTGCCCCGGCCGGGTCCTTCCGCTGACGGAGGTCCCGGACCCGGTGTTCTCCTCCGCGATGGTGGGCCCCGGCATCGCCCTGGAACCGGCGCCGGAGGAGACCACCGTGGGCGCACCCGTCACAGGGAGGATCATCAAAGTCCACCCGCACGCCTTCGTCATCCAAGGCGAGGACGGGGTCGGCATCCTGGTCCACCTGGGGATCAACACCGTCCGGCTCGAGGGAAAGGGCTTCGAGGTCCTCGCCCAGCAGGGCGACCATGTGACCCAGGGCGACCCCATGGTGCGATGGACCCCCGGGAACATCAGCGGGGAAGGTATCTCGACGATCATCCCGGTGGTGGCTCTGGACCAGCCCGCCGACTCCGTCACGCCGACGGAGGCCTCAGAGGTCTCCCCAGGAGACGCCCTCTTCGACGTCGCCGGTTGAGCGGTCCGCACCTCTGCGGTTCAACATCATCACCCCTGGTCAGCGGGCCGCGACTGCCTTACCCTGACACTCAAGGACCGAGTCCGCGAGATGTCGGGCGCGGGGCACATACCAGGCACCGAGCAGAGGAGCTGCGATGACCACCACCCCGGATGCGGCGGCGAAGCGGGCTGTCGCAGGACGAGCACTGCTGATCCTGGCCGCCCTGGCCGCGGCCGCCGCCGCGGGGGCGAGCATCGCCCAGCTGGGTGATGCAGGCTCCGAGCATCTCCTGAACGAGGCCTGGCGTGGCTTCGGGCTGGTGGTCTTCGCCGGACTCTTCGCCCTGGTCGCCTGGCGCCCCACCGGCTACCCAGGGGTGCTCGAGCTGGCGTTCCTGCACAAACTCGGCCTGGCACTGTTGGCCTGGAGCCAGCTGGACACCGCCGATGGCGCCTGGGCCACCCTCATCATCGACGGCCTGCTCGCCCTGGCTCTGCTGGTGGCGTATGTCCTGCTCGGCTCGCATCGGGCCTGGCGGCGCGCCCAGCCGGCAGACGCGGCGGCCGACGTCCCCGTGACCAAGGGGTCGGGGGCCACGGGGTCCGGCCGGAAGATGACGGGCAGGAAGAGCAGGGACTCCGGCCCGCGGGAGTCCCTTGAGGCCACCAAGCCGCTGCCCTCCGGCACGGCGGATCCTGCCCGTGGAGCCGATCGCCCCACCGGTGAAGGGGACGGCGGCGACACTCACCCGCAGGGACCCGGCGGCATCCCCCGGCCGCCTCGCTCCTCCCGCTGAGCAGCCGCCCCTTCGAGCGTCAGAGACCTGGCGCCACAGGCCCGGGGATGGCGTCGCCACAACGATGTCGGATTCCTGCTGGCACCAGGGACCCGACTGGCGCATGCTGGTGCTGTGCCGATGACCCTGATGCTCGACCCCGACGCCTGCGTGAAGGCCGTGCGCGCCCGTGACGCCCGCTTCGACGGGCGGCTCTACGTGGGCGTGACGAGCACCGGAATCTACTGCAGACCCAGCTGCCCTGCGCCGCCCCCGAAACGTGAGCACCTCACCTTCCACCCGACCGCCGCCGCGGCTCAGCGAGCAGGCTTCCGCGCCTGCCGCCGCTGCCGCCCCGAGGCCTCCCCCGGCTCCCCAGACTGGAACATCCGCGAGGACACCGCCGCCCGAGCGATGCGGCTGATCGCCGACGGCGAGGTGGATCGCTCAGGGGTGGAGGGGCTGTCCGCCGCCCTGGGCTATAGCTCCCGGCAGGTGGAGAGGGTGTTGCGCGGGGAACTCGGCGCCGGCCCGCTCGCCCTGGCGCGGGCCCAGCGGGCCTCCACCGCGCGGACCCTCATCGAAGGCACCGCGCTGAGCTTCTCCGAGATCGCCTTCGCCGCCGGGTTCGCCTCGGTGAGGTCCTTCAACGAGACGATCCGCGCAGTGTTCGCCGCCTCTCCCAGCCAGCTGCGGACCGCCCGCCGCAATGGGCGCGCCGCCGCGATCCGCCCGACTCCTGTAGCCCCGCACCTGCTCACTCTGCGCCTGGCCTACCGGCCCCCGCTGCATGTGCCCAGCCTCTTCGGCCATCTCATCGCCACGGCCGTACCCGGTGTGGACACCTGGCACCCGCAGGAGGCACACGGACATGGCTCCGGGGGCGTCCTGCATCGGGCGATGCGTCTGCCCCACGGCGCCGGCGTCGCCTCCCTGCGTCCCGACGACGGGCACCGCGGGTGGGTCGAGGCGCAGCTGCGGCTCACCGACCTGCGGGACCTGACCTCGGCGGTGCAGCGTTGCCGGCGGATGCTGGACCTGGACGCCGATCCGGTGGGAATCGAAGACGCCCTGCGCACCGATGAGGACTTCGCGCCGCTGGTAGCACGCTTCCCGGGCTGCCGGCTCCCCGGGAGCCCGGACCCGGAGGAGCAGGCCTTCCGCGTGGTGCTGGGTCAGCAGATCTCCACCCAGGCCGCCGGCACCATGGGCGCCCGACTGACCCGGGCATTCGGCGAGCCGCTGCCCGAGGCGCTACTCCTACCCGGAGGCCCCACTCACCTGTTCCCCACCGCCGCATCGCTGACCACGGCCGAGGACGACGCGCGCTGGCCCGGGATGCCGGCCTCCCGCCGGGCCACCCTGCGAGGGCTGGCCGAGGCGCTCACCACCGGGAAGCTCCGGCTCGACGTCGGCGCCCCCTGGTCGGAGGTGCGCCGCGAGCTGACGTCGCTGCGCGGCATCGGCCCCTGGAGCGTGGAGATGATCGCGCTGCGCGGGCTCGGCGACCCCGACGCCTTCCCCGCCACCGACCTGGGCACGCGTCTGGCCGCCGAGGCCCTGGGACTCCCCGGGGATCCGCGCCCACTGGCCGGGGCCGCCGACGCGTGGCGCCCCTGGCGCTCCTACGCCACCGCACTGCTGTGGGCGAGCAGTGACCACGCCGTCGCCCGCCTGCCACAGAACCCCTCCCCGCAGAAGGAGCCCCTCCGATGAGTCCCACCCACACGCCCACTCCGACCACCCCGCTGTCCCACACGCTGTTGGACTCACCCGTGGGTCAGCTGGCCCTGGTGACCGACGGCCAGGCGCTGACCGGGGTGTACATGCAGGAGCACCGCCACACCACCGTGAAGAGCTGGGGCGAACGCGTAGACCGCAAGGAGGCGGCCGACGTCGTGCAGCGCGCCGAGGAGCAGCTGGACGAGTACTTCACCGGCGAACGACAAGACTTCGACCTGCCGCTGGCCGCCGCCGGCACCGAGTTCCAGCGGGCCGTGTGGGCCGGGCTGCGCGAGATCCCCTACGGAGAGACCTGGACCTACGGGCAGCTCGCCTCGCATCTGGGACGACCGGGGGCCTCCCGGGCCGTGGGGCTGGCCAACGGCCGCAATCCGATCTCGATCATCGTGCCCTGCCACCGGGTGATCGGCGCCGACGGGTCCATGACCGGCTACGGCGGCGGGGTCCCCCGCAAGGAGCAGCTGCTGGCCCTGGAGCGCAGTGGCCAGCTCCCCCTCGATCCGGGCGGGCAGAGCCAGACAGACGACCAGCTCCCCATCGAGTGGGGGATTCACGACCACCCACAGCCGGAATCGGCGCCGTAGCGGTAGGGGATTCCCCCACTCGATGAGAGGGCTGGGAGCGAGGGGAGGGGCTCAGAGGGAGGAGCTCAGGTGAGGAGGTCAGGCCCAGCGGAACTCGACGCCGCCCCCGAGCGCGCTCTGCCTGGCACTTCGCTCGGCCTGAGCCCGCTGGCGTGCGAGACGCATGGGCCGCTCCGCCGCCGCGCTCGGCCGTGGGCGGCGGCGTCGACTGGGGGATTCGTGACCGCTACGAGCCAGATTCAGCGGCTCAGCGGTAGTGGATTCCCCACTCGACGTGCTGGTCGGGGCTGGGCCACCGTACGGGCCACCCTCACCTTCACCCTGGGACCCGCCCTCGCCTCCGCCCTGGGGCCCACCCTCGGATCCGTCCCCACGCTCCTCGTCATCGACCATCCGCTGGCTGACCCGCAGCATCGGGTAGAGCAGCGAAAGCCCCAGCAGCGCCGCCGCGGAGATGAACACCGCCGGCAGCCCCAGGTGCTCGCCGACCAGACCACCTAGGAGGGCGCCCAGCGGCATGAGCCCGAAGCCGACCGTGGTGACCGCGCCGATCACTCGCCCCAGCGTGGCACCGGGGACGAGCCGCTGCAGCAGCGTCATCGCCACCACGTTGCCGGTCATGTTGAAGAAGCCCATCACCGCCGCACCGATGAGCAGGGCATCGAACCGCGGCAGCAGCACCGGCAGCACCAGCAGCGGGACCTGGAGCATGAACGACCCAAGCATCAGCGGCACCTCGGGGATCACAGTGCGCATGCGCTCCACCAGCAGGGATCCGACGACGGCGCCCACCGCGCCCGCCACGGCCAGCAGCGGGTACTGGGCCTCCGTGAGGCCCACGGCGGACCCCTCGCCCACCACCCAGAGGATGTAGACGGCGAAGTAGGCTGTGGTCGCCAGATTGGCCGCGCAGGACATGACCACGATGGGCCGCAGCACCCGGTGTCGCATGACCAGCCGCAGGCCCTCGAGGACGGACCCCAGCCCGGCAGGCTGGTCGGGTGCAGGCTGGGCGCCCTCGGTCTGGGAGACATCACGGTCACCCGGCCCAGCGTCGCCGGTCCGAGCGGCCCGGAAATCACCCCGCAGGCCGAAGGTCAGCAGCAGCACGGCCGCCACACAGATCGCCGCCGGCACTCCGATCACCCAGCCGGCGCCGAGGATCACCAGCAGTCCCGCCACCGGGCGTCCGATGAAGTCGTTGAAGACCTTCTCGGCGGCCATGGTGCGCCCGTTGGCCGCGGCCAGCCGCGAACGCGGCGCCACCTGCGGGACCATGGTGCGCCCGGCCAGGTCTGCGAAGACCTGGGTGAGTCCGTAGAGACCCATGAAACCGATCAGCACAGCGATGCTCAGCGTCCCGGCCAGGGCGACCGCGACCAGGCCCACCATGACGACCACCCGCACCGAGAGAGCCAGCATCCTGACCCTGCGGCGGTCGGCACGGTCGATGACGGCCCCGGCCAGCAGACCGAAGAACAGCCACGGGAGCCAGAACAGGGCCGAGAGCAGCGCGATCTCCTGCGGAGAGCGGGTCAGCGAGACGGCGATCAGCGGGATCCCGGTCATCAGGATCCCGTCGGAGAGGTTCGCCAGCGCCACAGTGCCCAGATGGGCGTTGAACGGGCGGCCGAGCGGCTCGCGCCGGAGAGGGGTGGCTGCCTCGGTGCCGCCGGCACTGCCGACCTCGGTCGCGACGGCGACGACGCCGCCGTCGTCGTGCTGCTCCGGTGTGGTGGTGTGCGCCATGGTGACCATCTCCGTAGACTGGTGCCGAGAAAGGTTTGCAGAGATTTCTCTGCAACGATGTCTATGCAAAGGTATCTCTGCATATGGATGAGCACAAGACCCCCGGGCCGAGAAGTTCTGCGCCCGACGATCTCGAGAAGCTGCCCGGCGAGGCCGATCTGCAGATGGATTCGAAGACCATGAAGGCCTTCGCCCACCCCCTGCGGATGGCCATGTATTCGTATCTGAGCGACAAGGGATCAGCCACGGCGACCCAACTGGCCAAGCACCTCGACGAGAGCACCGGGCAGACCAGCTACCACCTGCGCCAGCTGGAGAAGCACGGCCTCGTGGAGGAGGACCCGGACCGCGGCACCGGCCGGGAACGCTGGTGGAAGCCGGCCGGGTTCAGCCTCCGGGCGGAGCTGCTCAAGGGCGACCCTTCCCAGATGCCGGTGGCGCAGACTCTGTGGCAACATCAGATGCAGGAGCGCGTCCAGACGCTGCGCCGATGGATGGCCAACGTCACCGAGGAACCGCAGCACTGGATCGAGTCCTCTGTGGACTCCAACTCGACCTCGACCATGTCCGCCGAGGAGATGCGCGCCATGCGCGACGAGCTGATGGAAGTCATTGAGAGGCACACCGACGCCTCCGAGGCACGCGTCAAAGCCTCAGGGCCGGGCGACGACGACCGCCGCGCCCGCGTCTACCTCAGCGTGCTGCCGCTGCCCTCGCCCGTCGATTCACGGGAGGACGCCGAGCGAGACTGAGCAGCTTCACCCCCGGCCGACTCACACCCCGAGGCGACGCCGCAGCTCCGGCGCATGCCGCCGGGAGACCTCCACCCGGCTGCGCTGGCGGTCGTTCATCACCAGCACCAGCGCGCCGCGGAAGTCCGGGACGAGCTCGCGCACATAGCGCAGGTTCACCAGATACGAGCGGTGGACACGGAAGAAGTGACCCTGCAGGCGACGCTCGAGCTCATTCAGCGAGAAGGAGACCAGCACCCGCTCATCGCCGAGCTTCAGCGAGGAGTACCCCCGGGCGGCGGAGGCGTAGACGATCGAATCCCCGTCCACCAGCATCGTCCGCCCATCCTTCTGCACCGGTATGCGCACCAGCGGCTCCGGCTCGGCCGCCCGCGCACGGACTGCCTGGCGCGCAGCGTCGCCAGAGACAGGGGCGCCGTCATCGTGCCGCGCTCCCGGCTCGGCACGCTCCCCGCGCTCCGCGACCGAGGAGAGCGCACGCCCCACGGCCCGCTGGAGACGCTCGGCATCGAAGGGTTTGACCAGGTAGTCGGCGGCGGCCAGGTCGAAGGCCTCCACCGCGTGGTCCGGATAGGCGGTGGTGAAGATGACCTGCGGCCGATGCGGCATCTCGCGCAGCTGCTCGGCGACCTCCAGCCCGGAGAGCCCCGGCATGCGGATGTCCAGGAAGACGAGGTCGTAGTCCAGGGAGTTCAGCAGCACCAGCGCCTCTTCCCCGTTGGTGGCCTCACCGACCACCTGCACGCGCCCGACCTCCTCGAGGAGATACCGCAGCTCCTCGCGGGCGGGGCCCTCGTCATCCACGATCAGCGCGCGCGGCATCATCCGTTCAGTATAGGACTGAGCGGCACGCGTCCATGATCCAGGTCACACCGAGTCCAGAGGTCGGGACACGACGACGGCCGGTTCACGTCATCGGCACGCGCAGGTCCACCACGGTGCCGCCGCCGCGCGGCGTCGAGATGGAGAGATCGTAGCGGTCCCCGAAGAGGGTCTCCAGCCGCTCGGTGATGTTGCGCAGCCCCACCCCGGCGTGCGCGGAGGAGCCCAGTCCGGACAGCGTGCCGTCCTCATCGTCGCCGCCCGCACCCTCGTCCTGCCCGCGCATCAGCCGGGCGAGCACCGCTGGGTCCATGCCGATGCCGTCGTCGGAGACCCGGATGGAGGTGGTCCGGGTCAGCGGATCCACCCGGGCGCGCAGCCGCACGGTGCCTCCCTCCTTCTTGTCCGCGATGCCGTGCTTGACCGCGTTCTCCACCAGCGGCTGGATGGTCAGCACCGGCACTCGGGAGGTCAGCACCTGCGGATCGATGTCATAGCGGACCTGCAGCCGATCCCCGAACCGCGCCTGCTCCAGGGAGAGGTAGGTCCGCACGAAGTAGTACTCCTGGGCGAACTCCGCGAAGTGCCCCTCCTGACGGACCGCGTACCGGAAGAACTCGGAGAGCCGCAGCAGCAGCTCGCGCGCTTCGTCAGGCCGGGTGCGGGCCTTGGAGGCGATGGTGTTGAGGATGTTGAACAGGAAGTGCGGGTTGATCTGGGCGCGCAGCGCATCCAGCCGAGCGTGGGTGGCCAGCCGCCGCTCCCGGTCCATCTCGGCCAGCTCCAGATGCAGGGACAGCATGGTGGCCATGTCCTCCACCAGCTGCTTGGGCGGGATCTCCGTGCGTGCCTGGAAGACCCCCAGGGAGCCCACCACTCGGGAGCCGATGGCCAGCGGAGCGATGACCGCGGACTGCAGCGCACAGTCGGGAACCTTGCAGCCCAGTCCGGCGCGGTCCTGCACCACCACGGTGCGGCCCTTCTCGATGGCGCGCACCGCCGCCCGGGTCTGCATCTCCCCGCCCACTCGGTGGTGGTCCGCCCCGGGCCCCACGAAGGCGAGGATGTCCTGGCGGTCGGTGATGGCGATCGCGTCCCCGGAGAGCATCGGCTGCAGCAGTTCAGCCGTCCGGCGTGCCGCCTCAGGGGTGAGCCCGGAGCGCAGCGGCACCGAACGTCCGGCGGCGGCCAGATCCCGGACTCCGCGTGCGGCCTCCAGGCGGTCCCGCTCCTCCCGGCGCACCGCCCGACCACCGACGCGTGCCCCGCCGCGTCCGCGCGGACCGCGCAGCGCCGACGGGTATCCCAGCACGACGGCGACGGTCAGCACCGTGCCCGCCCCGATGGTCGGCAGGATGGTCAGCGGCGGGTCCACCAGCACCTGAGTGACCAGGTACACCAGCGTCCAGATGGCCAGCACGGCCCCCGCCAGGATCACGCTACCGCGCATCGTCCCTCCTTGAGATCAGTCTGCGGTGCAGCATCCGACTCCGGCCGCCCTCCTCGCGACGTTCCTGCCGACGGGAGGCGATGGTCAGCCGCGCCAGCCGCTCAGCCCGGCGGTCCGCCGCGGTGCCGTGCATGATCACCCACGACTGCTCCACGTCCTCAGGCGGGGCGCTGTTCAAGGACACCACGACGGCGACCAGCCCGGCCACCGGAGCGGCCACCAGGGTGGGAGTGACCAGCAGCTCCCGCCACCACACCGGCTCCAGGAAGCTGCCGGCGGTGAACATCGCCACGGCCAGCGCCCCTCCGGTGAGCATCCCCGCCACCGCGCCGCGGGCGGTCAGCCGCCGCCACCAGATGGCCAACACGATCACCGGAGTCAGCGCGGAGCCGGCGACGGCGAAGGCCCAGGTGACCATGGTCGCCACCAGGGAGGGCATCGCCGGGGTGAACGCCTCGGGGCGCAGCGCGATGGCCAGCGCGGCGGCCGTGGCGGCGGCCACCAGAGTGGTCAGTCGCCCCGCCCAGACCGCCTGACGCTGGGTGGCGCGCGGATTGATGTGCCGCTCGTAGACGTCATGGCCCCACGTGGCCGCCGACGCCAGCAGCAGACCGGCCACCGTGGACATCGCGGCGATCAGCGCGGCGGCGGCCACCAGCCCCAGTCCGGAGTCCCCGCCGTAGATCCTGCCCAGCACCGGCAGGGCGTGTTCAGGAATGCGCAGTACGCCCTCGACGGTGAGCTCCTGCAGCCACGGGCGATCGCGGGCCGCGGAGGGGATGATGTCCCGGGCCGCGGTGCCGAGCATGACGGCCAGCGCGTAGAAGGCGCCGATGAGCATCAGCACCCAGACGGTGGTGGTGCGGGCCGCCTTGCCGGTGGGCGAGGTGAAGTAGCGGTTCATGACGTGGGGCAGCCCGGCCGTGCCGAGCCCGAGGGTGACCACCAGGGCCACCTGGCCGAGCTGCCCGTAGCGGGCGCCGGGCTCACCGAACACGGCCGCCTCGCCGTCGTCGATGTGGTTGACCTCCTGCTCCAGCCCCCAGCCTGCCGGGCCGTGGGCGGGATTGCTCAGCGGCTCCTGGCTGAGTTGCTCCACAGCCTGCCCATAGCGGAAGCCGTCCCCGGTGACCACCAGGGCCAGCCAGATCAGCGCGGCGAAGAGCAGCAGGAACTGCACCGCCTGGTTCCAGGTGGTGCCGCGCATCCCGCCGAAGGCCACGACGACGGCGATCACCGCGGTGGAGAGCAGCACCCCGGTGGCGTAGGGGCTCAGCCCCAGCACACCGTGGCCGACCAGCAGCTCCCAGGTGATGCCCCCGCCCACCGACTGCGGGATCAGGTAGAAGAGGATGACCAGCTGCACCACGCCGACCGCGCAGAGCCGGACCGTGTCCGAGCGGAGCCGCCGGCCCAGGAAGTCGGCCAGGGAGAACTCGCCGAAGCGGCGCAGCGGAGCGGCGACCAGCAGCAGCACCGGCACGAACCCGGCGGCGAATCCCACCGCATACCAGGCGCCGTCGAGCCCGGAGACGTAGACCGCGGCGGCGACGCCCAGAAAGGAGGCCGCCGAAAGGTAGTCCCCGCAGATGGCCCAGGAGTTGGTGACCACCCCGACCCGCTGGCCGGCGAGGTAGAAGTCCACAGTGGAAGAGTGCCGGGGGCGGGTGATGAAGGAGACCCCGAGCACGATGACCAGCACGGCGATCAGAGTGATGATCGAGGCCGCGGTCACCGCTGCACCTCCTCGGCGCCGGGGCCCTCGTCAGGGTGGACGTCGGGGTGGACGTCAGGGTGGATTTCGGGGTCGAGGAAGGGCGAGTCGGGCGGCACATCGGCGTCGAGCAGGATGCGGCCGGCGCCGTCGTCGTGTTTCTCCCGGGCCTTCCCGTAGCCCGGAGAGTCCTCCACGGCGTGCCCGGACCCCACTCCGGCATGACCGAGCATGCGGGACTCCACCGCCGAGCTCAGCGTGGCCGCGGCGATGCCAATCACCGCGAAGACCACATAGAGTCCGATCCCCGCGGTCAGGAACCCGGGGCTGAGATGCCCGACCAGGCGAGCCTCGGACCACCAGTCCAGAGCCCTGGTCAGCACCGGGAAGGCAGCCACCAGCAGCAGGAAGACCACGAAGTAGGTGCCGGCGATGCGCCGCAGGGTGCGGAAGACGGCGTCGACCTCGGCCGGGGTGTCCCGGACCTCCGGGGAATCGTCCCAGGGGTCCTCCCAGGATCCCTCCCAGGATCCCTCCCAGGATCCCTCCCAGGCCTCTCCCCGAGACCCTCCACGGCCGGTCGGCCCCAGGCCATCGCGTCTCATGCGGCCAGTCTAGGCAGGCCCGCCGAACACGGGACGGGGCGGGGGATCATGCGGCGGGCCGCATCCTCCACATCCGGACGGCCACTCGGATCAAGATCACCGCACCGCCGGCGGCGAGGATGAGTCCCATCCCGGGCAGCAGGCCACCCCAGGAACCGGTCTGGGCAGAGAGCTGGATCAGCCGGAACGCCTGGGCGGCGACGATCAGAGCCACCAGAACGCCAGGGATCAGCGCGTGGGCGAGGGCCAGCCCCCGCTTCGGCACGAAGGCGCCGGCGAAGGCGAGGAACCCGACCGCCAGGGTGGCGACGCCCGGGCCGTCGGTGCCGCGCAGCGAGAAGGTCTCCCCCGCGATGGGGATGACGACCCAGGGCAGGAACGCGGAGATGATGAGCATCAGCCCACCGAGGATCATGGCCTTGCTGCCGACGTGGAACACCCCCCATCCGGTGGAGCGGCCCGCACGGATTCGGGCGGTCAGACCGCCGAAGATCCCGCGGTCGGAGCTGCCGCTGCTGCCCGTCGCTGTGCCGTTCGCCGTGGTCGTCATGCCCTGATTCTACGAGTGGCGGGGGTCACACTGACCACTCTCCTCCGGGAAAGATCGCCGAGCGGCACCCTGGGCTCCGCGAGCGGCTGCTTTCACCCGGCGAGCGGCGGCCCTGCACGGGTGCCGACCGCTCGCAGACCCATACCTGCCGCTGGCGAACACAGGGGCACCGTCTGCACGAGTTTTCTTGTGACCCGCCTCACAGTGCGGTTTCTTTGGTGTCAAGACGTGTGCGGCGGCAGTCACCGCGCACCCCGTCCTGGGCAGCACCGCCCAGGATCGACTCGCCTCAGAAGGGAAGGGAGACTCCCATGGCCGACGCGGCATATGAGAGCACCCCCGGCGACGCCCCGCCAGACCAGGACGGTTCCTGGCGGCAGCGTTACTGGAAGAAGAATCTGCGCTTGATGATCGTCCTGCTGGCGATCTGGTTCACCGTCTCCTTCGGCTTCGGTGTGCTGCTGATCGAACCGATGAACTCCATCGAGATCCTCGGATTCCCGCTCGGGCTCTGGTTCGCCCAGCAGGGATCCATCTACACCTTCGTGCTCATCATCCTGGTCTACGCCCTGTGGATGGACCGGATCGACGACGAGTTCGGTGTCTCGGAACGCAACGGGGACGGTGAGCGCGCATGAGCGACATCCAGTTCTGGACCTTCTTCTTCATCATCCTGACCTTCGGGATCTACATCTTCATCGCCTGGCGCTCCCGGGTGAAGGACACCAAAGAGTTCTACGTCGCCTCTCAGGGCGTTCCCACCATCGCCAACGGTGCCGCCGTCGCGGCGGACTGGATGTCCGCGGCGTCGTTCATCGGGATGGCCGGACTCATCGCCTTCCTCGGCTCCGACGGCTCCGTCTACCTGATGGGCTGGACTGGCGGCTACGTGCTGCTGGCCCTGCTGCTGGCCCCCTACCTGCGCAAATGGGGCAAGTTCACCGTCCCGGAGTTCGTGGGAGACCGCTACTCCGAGTCGGTGCGCATCGTGGCCGCCGTCGCCGCCATCGTGGTGTCCTTCACCTACGTGGTCGGCCAGATGAACGGTGGCGGCATCGTCTTCAGCCGCTTCCTCGGCCTGAACCTCACCTGGGGCGTCGTCGTCGCCGCCGCGATCATCTTCTTCTACGCGGTGCTCGGCGGCATGAAGGGCATCACCTACACCCAGGTGGCCCAGTACTCGGTGCTGATCACCGCCTATCTGATCCCTGCGGTGGCCGTGGCCCAGCAGACCACGGGCATCCCCGTCCCGCAGATCTCCTACGGACGGATCCTCGCCGAGCTGGACGCGCTCAGCGTGGAGTTCGGACTGCATGAGTTCACCGAGGCCTTCGCCGGCCGCGACGGCGGACAGATCGACGTGTTCCTGGTGACCGCTTCGCTGATGCTCGGCACCGCCGGACTGCCGCACGTGATCATCCGGTTCTACACGACCAAGACCGTCCGCGGCGCCCGCTACTCGGCGTTCTGGGCGCTGTTCTTCATCTCCCTGCTGTACCTGACGGCTCCCGCCGTGGGCGCGTTCACCAAGCTGAACCTGCTGCAGGGCGTGCGGGGCGCCACCGTGGACCAGCTGCCAGCGTGGATCGAGACCTGGGGGGCCACGGGCCTGGTGACCGTCGCCGACGGCGTGAACACCATCCAGTCGGTCTCCAACGATGCCGCCTCCGGTGCCGACCTGATCGTCAACAACGACATCCTGGTGCTCGCCTCCCCGGAGATCGGCGGGCTGCCCGCACCGATCATCGGTCTCATGGCGGCCGGCGGTATGGCCGCGGCGATGTCCACTGCGGCAGGCCTGCTGCTGGTCATCTCCTCGGCGGCCTCCCATGACCTGTACTTCCGGGTCATCAAGAAGGAGGGTGCTTCCGAGGGGCAGCAGATGCTGGTGGGACGCGTGGCCATGGCGGCGGCGATCGTCATCGCGATCTTCGCCGGGATCAACCCGCCGGCGTTCGTGGCCCAGGTGGTCGCGTTCGCCTTCGGACTCGCGGCCTCCACGTTCTTCCCGATCCTCCTCCTGGGGATCTTCTGGAAGCGCGCCAACGGCGTGGGTGCCACCGCGGGCATGCTGACCGGCCTGATCTTCACCTCCACCTACATGATCTACACCCTGGAGGTGTTCGGCACCGGCTCCAACGAGCACATCCTGGGCGTGAGCCCGGAGGGCATCGGCGCGATCGGCGCGCTGGTCAACTTCACCGTCACCATCGTGGTGTCGAAGCTGACCGCCCCGCCCTCGCACGAGGTGCAGGAGATGGTCGAGTCTATCCGCTACCCGCAGCAGCGGAAGGTGGGCGCCGACCTCTGAACCCCGCACCCGGCCGGCGACGGCCCTGCTCTGGTGAGTCCTCGGACTCCCGAGCGGGGCCGTCGTCGCGCGCTGCCCCCTCCCCGCTCGGTTGAGAGGGTGAGTTTCCGCCCGAATGGCCCGGATTTCCAGCCAGTTCGGGCGGAAACTCACCCTCTCAACACAGGGAGGGGAGCGTCAGTCCAGGTGCTTGGCGGTGGTGTCCGGGGCCAGTCGCATCATCACGACGACGGCGGCCACCACACCGACCAGGCAGACGGTGAAGGCGCCGGCCAGCCCCAGGGCCGGTTGCAGCCAGCCGATGAACAGCAGCGGTCCCACGCCTGCACCGATGCGTGAGACCGTCGACGCCCAGCCGAAGCCGGAGCCGCGCAGCTCGGTGGGGTACAGCTCGGAGACATAGGTGTAGAGCACCGGGATGGCGATCTGGATGATCAGGCCGAAGCCGAGCACCATGAACAGCACCAGCGCCGGGACCTCCATGACCAGGGCGAGGCCCACCAGCAGGGCGGTCGCCGTCGGGGCGCTGATCGCCAGGAGCACCCGACGTCCTGTCAGCTCCACCAGGGCCGTGGAGATCAGCACGCCCACGAGCCCGACGCCGGCCATCCCCGCCGAGGTGATGAACGCCCGGGACTGCTCATAGCCGGCCTCGATGAGGAAGTGAGGCATCCACTGCAGGGCGATGTAGTAGACCGTCATCACCCCCAGGAACATCACCCAGGCGACCGTGGTGATGCGCCAGCCGTGGGCCCAGACCCGGCGCAGCTGCACCCCCAGGGAACCCAGTGTCAGCCGGGACGACTCCTCCCCCGGAGTGAGCACGTACTCGCGCGGTGTGGCGCCGGTGCGGATCACCAGGCCGTCGATGATCCGCCGGGCCTCGTCCACTCTGCCTTGTTTGATGAGATACATGGGTGATTCGGGCACGAACAGGCGCACCGCGAAGACCAGCAGGGCGGGCAGGATCATGGCCAGCAGGGGAAGCCGCCAGTCACCCCATGTGCCCACCAGCCAGGCGGAGACGAACCCGGCCAGGGCGGCCCCGATAGGCCACCAGCCGTCCATGGCGGTCAGCACGCGGCCGCGGTGCTTGGCGGGGGTGAACTCTCCGACCAGGGCATAGTCCACCGGCACGCAGCCGCCGAGTCCGATGCCGGCGAGGAAGCGGAACAGCACGAACCAGCTGAGGTCGTTGGTCATCGCGCCGGCGATGGTGAAGATCGAGAAGATCAGCAGCGTCCAGGCGAAAGCCTGCTTGCGGCCGATGCGGTCCGCGATGGTTCCCCACATGACCGCGCCGACGGCCATGCCGATGAGGTTCGCGGTGCCGATCCAGGCCGCCTGGGAGGCGGTGAGGCCCCATTCCTCGCTGAGCAGCGGGATGAGGATGCCGTTGAGCGAGACGTCCCAGGCGTCGAACATGAAGCCCAGGCCGCCGATGAGGAAGATCCGCCCCTGGGCGTTCCAGCGCCACGGGAGGGACTGGACGACGGCCTCACCGGTGGGGCGGGCATCGCGAGCTGTGGTGGAGGTGTTGTGCTGCACGAGGAGAGTGTAGAGCAGACGACGGCGGCCCCGGGGCCCGCGCGACGTTCCCCTTCGCGGGGCGTCATCGTCGCGTGGGCCGTCCGGGGCCGCGGTCGTGCTGGGAGCCTGCAGGCTCCCAGCGATCAGGGATCAGGAATCACTCCCAGGTGATCTCCAGCTCCTCGGCCGTCATGTCAACCACGGGGTCACCGAGCCAGCGCGGGTCACCGGACCAGAGTTCGTACAGGTCGGTGCTGCCGCCGGCGCGGGCCTCATACTCGACCTCGACGGAGATGCTGGCGTAGTCCGTGCTCACCAGGTTCGGGTTCGACCAGTCCAGTCGTGGTTCGAGCCCTTCGAGCGCCTGCTGGTCGGAGGACGGGAGACTGCGTTCGATCGAACCGTCGATGACCTCGGCGCCGGAGATCTCATCCGGCATGTCGAGGCCGCAGCCGGCGTCCTTCTCATTGGAGGCCACGCATTCCTCGACCTCCGAGATGATCAGCTGACGCCAGGTGTCCTCGGCCTCCTCGGTGAGGACCGGAGTGAGATCACTGGTGGAGATGTAGGTGTCGGTCGCGTAGACGACGTTGTCGTCACCCTCGAAGGTGAAGTTCTCGTGGGCGATGTCCAGCTCATAGGCCGCCCCGAAGAAGACGTAGGTGTCTGAGGTGGTGAACTCGACACCGTTGACGGTCACGTCGAGCGCGCCCGCGGAGGGCTCGCTGAGCGTGATGGAGGCGTCCAGGTACCAGGAGTCGCCCTCATCATCGGTGGAGGTCCAGAAGCGATGGGTGACGTCCTCATCACCGACGGTGAAGGTGGCGGTCACCTCCTCGCTGAACGCGTACTCGCCGACCTCGACCTCATTGACGGAGATCTCGGTGATGTCCGCGAGCTCCAGGGAGGCGTCGAGGACCTCCTGGGTCATATGGGTGGTGTCAGAGGGCGCGTCGATCAGTGACAGCGCTCCCTCGGCGTCGCCTTCGGCCAGCGCCGTCAGATACGCCTCCACGGCGCCGTCCGGGGTGGAGTCCGCGCCCGGCTCGACAGCCGCTCCGCCGTTCTCCTCACCGCCGTTCTCGCCGCCGCCGTTCTCGCCGTCGTCCCCGCCCCCGCGTCCGAGCACCAGGAACAGGACCACCGCGATGATGACGAGCAGAAGCACGACGCCGCCGATGATGCCGAAGATCAGGCCCTTGCCGGGGCCCTTGCCACCGGCGCCGCCACCGGGGCCTCCGGGCCCGCCCGGCTGGCCCGGACCTCCGGGACCAGCTGGCCCCGCGGGGCCCCCTGCTCCGTAGCCGCCCTGGCCGTACTGGTGGCCCCCGTAGCCCGGCTGGCCCTGCCCGTAGCCCGGCTGACCTTGCTGCCCGTAGCCGGGCTGGCCCTGCTGGGGGTTCTGGCCCTGCTGCCATGCGCCCTGCTGGCCGTATGGGTTGTTCTCCGACATGAGTCGCCCCTCTGTCAGTCAGCTGCTGCTGACCCTCGTCATGATCAAAGTGCGGTGGACGTCCACGCGCGCGGGTCCGAACCATGCGGCCCCTCCCGCCGTACAGGCGCGAACGAACTCGGGCCGTACACGCCCGAGCTTCCTCGGGCGCAACCTTACCCTCATCTTCCTACTCGATCCGCATGATGACAGGGATCGCGACGCAACGTTGTGAAGTCGTGACGTGGGGACGCGACTCCCCCGGGCTCAGTCCAGGGTCCCTGCCCGGAAGGCCCGTGCCGAGGCTTCGAGTTCCTCCGCGGTGCGCACCAGCTGGTCAGCACGAGTGGTCATACGTCGGGCGACATCATCCGACGTGCCCTCATGGCTGTCCGCCCAGTGCGCCTCACCCCGGGAGATCACCCGGCAGAAGGCTGCGGCGCGGTCGAAGGCGACGTCGATGTCACCGGTGTACATGCCTGCCAGGACCATGTCCGCGAGCTTGGTCATCTCGTCCGAGGTAGGCGGTTCGGGAACACCGGCGATCGCAGCAGTGGTCGTGTCACCACGGCCGGCGCTGTAGTACTCGGAGAGGCGACGAGGATTCTCCTGCACGGCGGCCCGGATCGCGTAGATCCGCCAGAGGCTGCCGGCCAGGGAATGGGCCGGCGAGTCGGCCCAGAGCTCGGCGATGGCTTCGATGCCTTCGGTCTCGGCGAGCCTGATGAAACGTTCGGTGACCTCCGGATCGTCGGAGTCGCGGCCGTGGTAGACCAGGGCGTGGGCGGTGTCCTGCGCGGCCTGGGAGATCGTCGCCGGGTCGGCTCCGCCCTCCCGCTCGTCGAACACTGCAGGATCGGTCATCTTCGGTCGGCGATGGCGTGCTGTGCTGCTCATCACGTCTCCTTCCGGTGGGGGCAATTATGCCGCTAAACGTCGCTGGTCACCAGAGTGGCACCAACATGCAGCACGGAGGGGTGATTCCCGGGAGCCCGGCGGGTCCCGGAGATCATCCGCCAGATGCCTGGTCGTTCGGTGGCGAGGGCACGACGTCGACCGCCGAGGCAGCGTGATGGTCTACGATAGAAGGCGCCTCGGGACGCCTGACGGGCGCCCCGAGAGTCACATCGCGGGCCTTTAGCTCAGTTGGTAGAGCATCGGACTTTTAATCCGCTGGTCGCGGGTTCGAGCCCCGCAGGGCCCACCACTGAAACCCCTGGTCAGAGCGATTCTGGCCGGGGGTTTTCCACGTTCGCCAGGGCCGCCGGCCAGCCAGGCCGGCTTCTCCAGCTGGCCAGACCTGATCCCGCGTTTCCGTTCACCAGGCACGATGGTCTCAGAGTATGAGCAGGCCTTCAGCTGATGGGCGATGCACGAGAGGATCAGGCCATGAGCCAGTCGGGACCAAGGCCCTCACACAATGTCGACTACTCCCCGTGGAAAGCCGGAGCCGAACTGAGCTTCGAGCAGCGGATCGCTCAGGAGGAGCACCTGCGCCTTCTCGAAGAGGCCGGAGCGCGGTTCGGAGACTCATGCTTCGTCTCCGAGATGGCCTGCGTCGACGTGGACAGCCTGGACATGGGGGACCACAGCTACATTGCGGCCGGAGCCTACGTGACCGGTGACGTGACGTTCGGGCGGCACTGCTCGGTGAACGTGTACACCGTCGTCCGAGGAGACGTCCGCGCCGGCGACGGCGTCAGGATCGGCGCACACACCTCGATCCTGGGTTTCAACCACTCGATGAGCGACCCGGACATCGAGATCTTCCGTCAGCCGCTGACGAGCCAGGGCATCACCATCGGCGACGACGTATGGATCGGTTCCAACGCCGTCCTGCTCGACGGCATCACGGTCGGTTCCAAGTCTGTCATCGGCGCAGGATCTGTGGTGACGAAGGACGTCCCCTCCGGCGCCGTGGTCGGAGGCAATCCCGCCAGAGTGATCAGGTATCGAACCCGGCCCGGCTCCCTTGCTCATGGCACAAGCCTGGCTTCCCGGCTGGAGCGCTTCGCGGACGACGCACGACGCAGCGCACGGCCCCTCCTGGAATCTCATTGGTCGCCCGAGCTCGGTCTCTTCACCAGCCATCCCTCTGGAACTCCGACCACGCGGGCCCAGGGGGATGCGATCGAGATCGCGGATCTTCTTCTCGGGGACGCGCCCCCACAGATGCCACGCGAAGAACTCGTCGAGCTGCTCCGATCACTGCAGGACTCCTCCACAGGCATGATCTGCGCCTTGTCTGCAGATGGCACCCCCGTCGCACCACCTGATGAGGGCGCCGACGCTCAGACCGCCTATCACATACTCTCCACCGGCTACGCGCTGGACCTCCTCGGCAGTGCATTCGCTCACCCGATCACCATGGTGTCGGGTCAAGGCTCCGCAGACGTGGTGAACTCCTTGGAACGCCTGCCATGGACGTCGGAGGTATGGGGCGCTGGCGACAGGACAGACATCCTGGCCACAGCGATCCACTGGAACAGCACACTCAGCCCTCACACGTCAGAAGGACAGATCGAGACAGTGATCGGCTGGCTCATGCGTCACGTCGATCCTGTGACAGGCATGTGGGGATCTCCGCGGGCCGGCGACGGACTTCTCCAGATCGTCAACGGCTACTACCGCACGACACGGGGATCGTTCGCCCAGTTCGGTGTGCCTGTTCCCCACCCTGAGCGAGTCATCGACACCGTCCTGCGGCACGCCGAGGACCCCCGGTGGTTCAGACCGGACCGGCGAACAGCATGCAACGTTCTCGACGTCGCCCACCCTCTGTGGCTGGCCTCCCAGTACACGAGCCATCGTGAGTCAGACATCACCGAGCTGGCGCAGACCTGGTTGCCCGAAACCCTCGGGCAGTGGGTCGAAGGAGACGGCTCATCCCAGGCCTCGGGCGCTTCAGGGTTCAGTTTTCGAGCGCCCTACGCCCGAACGGTCGGCACACAAGACACGTCCGTCAGCCTCCAGGGAACAGAGATGTGGCTCGCCATCGTCTGGTTCTTGGCTGATCTGGCTGGAGTCTCAGCGAGCCTCGACTACCGACCTCGCGGGGTCCACCGTCCCGAACCGGCGTGGCAGCCGCATTTATCCCAGCAGGTCCGCTGAACGGTCACGTTCATGGGTTCCTGCAACATGCTTGTGACGTCCTGGCCTCTATCATCGAAGCACACCCCAGTTGGCGGACGACCGACACTTGGAAGGACACTCCCCAGATCATGATCAGCAATGGCGCTGACCACCTCGTACCCCAGAAGCCCCAGGACTCCGGACCCCACGCCACCTCCGGCTCTGAGGCTCTCTCCCCGGCCCCCTGGTCCGCTGCGCTGGAACGCGATCCGGGGATGCCGGCGAGCACCTGGCGGCTGCGCAGCGACGCGTGGGAGTACCTCCGGTTCGCGGTCAAACGCCTGGCGCTGGGCAGCGACGCCGTGGAGGTCCTGGCGTCCGACAGTGAGATCCACCGCTCGCTGCGTGCACTGGAGACCATCGAGATGTACTGGGCCGGCTTCGGTCAGCGCTACGTGAGAGACATCGGAGATCTGCTCGAGGCCGGCGACTACCGGACCGCCCTGGACCGCATCGGCCGGGTGGTCCACCGGCTGCGCGGCGACACCGTCCCCGATGAGCCGCGCGACGAGCACCTCGAGGAGCAGGAGCGCACGGAACTCTCGGCCGACCCTGATCCACGTCCGCGGTTCGAGGTGCTGGTGATCGACGAGACCACCGCGGCCGACCGGGACACGATGCGGGCCGACGGTCTGCGCCTGCGCGCACCGGCCGACGCGTTCATCTACGAGTTCGTGGTCGTCCCCTCGGCAGACGACGCCGTGGCCGCAGTGCTCACGAACCCGAACATCCTCGCCTGTGTGGTGCGCCCGGGCTTCAGCGACCACACACACCAGCCGCTCAGCCGGGACCTGCGCGAGTCCATCCACCTCGCGCGCGCCCAGGTGGCGGAGGGGTCGGCGTCGGCGCGCAGCTCGCTCGCCTCAGTGCAGCGGGTGCTGGGGCTGGCGGACACGCTGGCCGCGATCCGCCCCGAGCTGGACCTCTACCTCATGGCCGGTGCCCACATCGAGGACCTCGCCGGGGCCCTCACCCGTCGATTCCGTCGCGTCTTCTGGCGTGAGGATCAGCTCGAGCTGCACCTCTCCCTGCTGCGCCGGGTCTCCCACCTCTATGACACACCGTTCTTCACAGCCATCCAGGGTCACGCACGGCGCCCGGTGGGCGTATTCCACGCACTGCCGGTAGCCCGCGGCGGATCAGTGGTGTCCTCGAAGTGGATCAGGGACCTCGTCGACTTCTACGGCCTCAACCTCCTGCTGGCCGAGACGAGCGCCACCTCGGGCGGCCTCGACTCGCTGCTCGCACCCACCGGGACCATCAAGAAGGCCCAGGACCTCGCGGCACGCGCGTTCGGCGCCAAGCACACGTTCTTCGTCACGAACGGCACCTCCACGGCGAACAAGATCGTGCACCAGGCTCTCGTCGCACCTGACGACGTCGTGATGGTCGACCGCAACTGCCACAAGTCGCACCACCACGCCGTCATGCTCACCGGCGCGCGGCCGGCCTACCTCGAGGCGTACCCGCTCAATGACTTCGCGTTCTACGGTGCCGTGCCGCTGGACCGCATCAAACAGATGCTGCTCGACTACCGAGCCGCCGGCCGGCTCGACGAGGTGCGCATGGTGACCCTCACCAACTGCACCTTCGACGGCATCGTCTACGACCCGGAGCGGGTCATGGCCGAGTGCCTCGCGATCAAGCCCGACCTCGTGTTCCTCTGGGACGAGGCGTGGTTCGCCTTCGCCGCCTTCCACCCGGTGACGCGCCGCCGCACCGCGATGGCGGCCGCGAAGAACCTCGAGCAGCGACTGAAGACTCCCGCGCATGCCGCCGCACACCACGCCCAGCAGGAGCGGCTGCACGACGCCGATGGAAACCCCGCCGCCGACGCGGTGTGGCTCGAGGAGCGGCTGATCCCGAGCCCCGACGCCCGCATCCGCGTCTACGCCACCCACTCCACCCACAAGACGCTCACCGCGCTGCGGCAGGGATCGATGATCCACGTCTACGATCAGGAGTGGCGGAGAGAGGCCGAGGAGCCCTTCCACGAGGCGTACATGACGCACACCTCCACCTCGCCCAACTACCAGATCCTGTCCTCCCTCGACATCGGACGCCGCCAGGTCGAGCTCGAAGGCTTCGAACTCGTGCAGCGCCAGCTCGACCTGGCGGCCAGCCTCGCCCAGGCCATCGCCCGCCACCCGCTGCTGCGCCGCACCTTCCGCGTGCTCACCGCACACGACCTCATCCCTGCTGATCACCGTGGCGTGGGGCGGCCGATGCCGCTGCGCCACGGCCTGGCCACCATGTGGAAGGCCTGGGCGCAGGACGAGTTCGTCGTGGACCCCAGCCGGATCACCATCGAGATCAGCCGCACCGGCGTGGACGGCGACACCTTCAAGCATGAACACCTCATGGACCGCTATGGCATCCAGGTGAACAAGACCAGCGGCAACACGGTGCTCTTCATGACCAACATCGGCACCTCCCGCAGCGCCATCGCCTACCTCATCGAGGTGCTGGTCAAGCTGGCCGAACGCTTCGAGGACGAGCAGTCGCAGCGCCATCCCGAGGACCGCCTCCCCCTCGAGGCGCCCATGCCTCCGCTGCCCGACTTCAGCGCCTTCTCGCCCGGCTATGCCACCGATGACGTGCTCCCCGACGGCGACATGCGCACCGCGTTCTTCCACGGTCAGCAGCGGAAGAACATCGAACATGTCCTCCCTGAGGAGCTCCGCGCGCGCGTCGCCGCCGGTGAGCAGCCCGTCTCCGCCGGCTTCGTCACCCCCTACCCGCCCGGCTTCCCCGTGCTGGTGCCCGGGCAAGTCATCACCTCAGGGGTGCTCGACTTCATGGCCGTGCTCAGCACCCGCGAGATCCACGGCTACGACCCTCGCCGGGGGTACAGGATCTTCACCGAGACCAGATCTTGACGAGGCTGGCAGAAGCGGTGCGTTCCGGCGCAGCCAGTCGGAAGCCCAATCACTGAAACTTCGGTGCACGGCCGGTGCTCTCACGCCAGATCAGCCGAGTCACCGGCACGTCGGCCTGCTCAGCTTCCTCACCGCGCAACAACGCGATCAGACGAAGCATCGCCGCTCTGCCCTGAGCCCGACGGTCCACGGCCACAGTGGACAGGCTGGGGCTCATGAACCGTCCCATCTCGCGGTCCTCCCACCCGACGATGCTGACGTCACCCGGCACACGGAGACCGCGCTCAGCAAGCGCTCGGACCGCACCGGTGGCCACTACATCATTGGCCGCGATGATCGCGGTGAAATCAATCTCCTGACGCTGAGCGACAGCGTCGTATCCTGACTGAGCGCTCCAGTCGCCGACGATCACGCCCGCACTCTCAAGTCCCTCGATGTCGGCCGCGTGTTCAGCGATGGTGGCGAGAAAGGTCTCGCGGCGGGCGCGAGCCGAGACAAAGTCCTGCGGCCCTGCGACATGGAGAAAGCGTCGATGGCCCATCTCGGCGAGGCCCGAGATCGCATCCGCGACTGGGGTCGCGTCAGCCAGCTGTCCGACCCCACGGAGCTTGTCGTCGAACTGGTCGAACACCACGAAGGCGCCGCTGCCGTACCCGGCAGGGACACCTCCGTCCGGAGAATCGCCGAGGAACAACACACCCTCGCTGCGACCGGACGCAAGCAGCTCGGCAGCGCGCTGGGCACGCACCGTGGATGGACCGGCGACCACGGCAACCTCCATGTGATATCCAGCCTCCCCTGCGACTTCGGCCGCGGCTGCAAGGGTGGACGTGGGAAATCCGGTGACGGAGCCCGGAAGGATCGCCGTGACGACACTGGACCGGCCCGTACGCAGAGTCTGGGCGGCGAAGTCCGGGCGATACCCGAGGGCATCGACGGCCTCACGAAGGCGCTCAATTGTTGCGGGCTTCATTCCGGGGTCGCCATGCAGAAATCGCGACACCGTCTGGTGCGAGACACCAGCGCGCTTGGCGACCTGGTGGAGCGTGGGGCGGCGCTGCGCACTGGTCGCACGGTACGTCTGTGGGTGGGGATCCTGCCGGGCCATGGCGCCTCCTGACTGCTCTCTTGCTGACCGTAGCGGATAGGAGACCTGTGTGGGACACCGATAGGAATCCGACCAAACTATTGACACAGCTCCATCCACGCTCGTAATGTGCGTGTCATCACATTTCGTGAACGTTCACTTTCTTTTGGATCTCCACTCCAGGAAGTCTAAGCCACAAAAAGTGAACGTTCACGAATCGCCGTGACAGGTTCGAGCGGACAACGACGGCGTGGTCCCCACAGGCCGCCGACGGACGGAGCGACGACGGCCTTCATCGCTGGCCAGCGGAGCTCATGCGCAACGCACAGTCTGCCGTGGTGAGTGCCTCCGATACACCGTGGCGCACAGCTCGGACACCACTGCCTCTGTCCTCCGACCCTCATGATTCACCAGCAAAACCACGGCCCCATGGACCTCGCTGGCGGCAGCGGCACCCGACAACCACTCATCCACAGAGGAGAAACACGTGCTCAAAGTCGCGATCATCGGCTCCGGAAGCATCTCTGCACTGCACATTCAGGCGTATCAGGACTTCCCGGAGCGCTGCGAGATCATCGCCTTCGTCGATGTCTCGACGGACAACGCCCGAACTCGTCGAGATGAGTTCGGACTGTTCGATGCGAGGGTCTACACGACGGTCGAGGAGATGCTCGGGGCCGGCGAGTCGGTGGACGTCGCCAGCATCTGCACGCCGCCCTCGACGCATGAGCCGCTCTCAGTGGCCTGCCTGCAGGCCGGGGTGAATGTCCTGTGCGAGAAGCCCATGGCCCCTTCTCTGGATGCCTGCGATCGGATCCTCGCCGCGGAGCAGTCCAGCGACGCAGTCTTCGCCTCAGTGGCACAGAACCGCTATCGGGACGACGTCGCACAACTGCGCTCCGTCCTGGACTCCGGACTCCTCGGCGACGTGACCCGCGTCGTCGTGGACTCCTCCTGGTGGCGCGGCTTGCCCTACTACGACCTGTGGTGGCGTGGGACATGGGAGACGGAGGGCGGAGGTTGCACCCTCAACCACGCCGTGCACCACATCGACCTGCTCCTGTGGCTGCTCGGACGACCCGAATCCGTCACCGCAGTCCTGGCCAACGTCGCTCACGAGAACGCGGAGATTGAGGACCTCTCCGTCGCGGTCTTCCAGTACCGGCGTGCCCTTGCGACGGTGACGAGCTCCGTCGTCGACCATGGTGAACGTGCTGGCATCACCGTCCAGGGTCGAGATGCCAGCTACAGCCTCTCCGGCGAAGCCATCGCCGAAGTCACCCAGCCCCATGGATTCGGCGAAGACGGCGGTGATCCCCACCGTGTCGCGGAGGTCGACGCCATCCGCGATGCAGTGCCTCCGCTTGCCCACACCCTCCACCGAGGGCAGATCGACGACTTCCTCACGGCTGTCGAGACCGGCACCCGCCCAGCCATCGACGGTCATGACGGCCGCCTCACGATCGAGGTGATCACCGCGATCTATGCCGCAGGCATCGAACGCCGCGCCATTGACCTCCCTCTCGCTGCGGAGGACCCCTTCGCGAAGGACGGGGCGCTCCTTGAACGAGCACCTCGCTTCTACACGAAGAGAGCCTCCATCCGTGCCTTCAACACCACTCCCCAGGCTGTGGCCGCGTCATGAGCCATACGACCGTCGAGCACACCCCGGAGGACAAACCGCAACCCGTAGTCGCCGAGGACGAATTCATCATCGCCGCCGTCGGGCTCGACCACGCCCACATCTACGGCATGTGCTCGGGCCTGATCGAGGCCGGCGCCACCCTCAAATGGGTCTATGACACCGACGAGGGCCGCGCCGACGACTTCCGCCGGAGGTTCCCGCAGGCCCAGGTGGCGCGCTCCGAAGACGAAGTGCTGAACGACCCGGCGGTGCACCTGGTGGCGAGCGCCGCAGTCACCTCGGAACGTTGCGCGATCGGCCTGCGCGCCATGGAGGCCGGCAAAGACTACTTTGCCGACAAGGCACCCCTGACCACGCTGGACCAGCTCGGCCAGGCACGTGCCGCCGTCGAACGGACAGGACGCAAGTACGCGGTCTACTACTCGGAACGCATTCACGTGGAGGCTGCCGTCTTTGCGGAGCAGCTCGTCGAACGAGGGGCCATCGGCCGGGTCCTGCAGGTCACGTGCTTCGGCCCACACCGCCTCAACCCCGCCAACCGGCCCGACTGGTTTTGGGACAAGGAGAAGTACGGCGGAATTCTGACCGACATCGGAAGCCACAACGTGGACCAGGTCCTCCACTACACGAGGTCCACGGACGCCGACGTGTCACACAGCAGCATCGCCAACTACGCCAACCCGGAGCACCCGGGGCTGGACGACTTCGGAGAAGCGAACCTCATCACGAACACCGGAGCCACCGGCTACATCCGCTGTGACTGGTTCACCCCCGGCGGACTCCAGTCCTGGGGAGACGGGCGCACGTTCATCCTCGGCACCGAGGGCTTCATCGAGCTGCGCAAGTACATGAATCTCGGCACGGACGAGGGCCCCGGGCACCTCTACCTGGCCAACGCAGGAGGCGAACGACATTTCCAGGTCACAGGGCAGGTCGGCTTCCCCTACTTCGGGCGTCTCATCCTCGACTGCCTCCAGCGCACCGAGAACGCCATGACGCAGCATCACGCCTTCAGATCCATCGAGCTCGCCATCACCGCGCAGGGCACCGCCGTGGACCTCACACCCCGTGAAGGAGGTGCCCCAGCCTGACACTCGCCTTGACCTCACAGACTTCGGAACCGCCATCACGTCGCAGGAGGAACACCCATCATGAGCAACACACGCAGCTCCTCACAACCACCAGCAGCACTCGCCGCCGCCACAGTGCTGGCCCTGACACTCACCGCATGTGGCGGCGACGCCTCACCTGAGGAAGGTGGGGACGTCGAGCTCCGGTTCGCCTTCTGGGGAACCGCCGATCGCGCAGACCGCTTCCAAGAGGCGATCGATATCTTCGAGAACGAGAACCCAGGCATCGACGTGAAACCTGAGGTCAACGACTGGGACGGTTATTGGGACCGCCTGGCGACGGTGGTGGCCGGTGGCGACATACCAGACATCATGATGCAGGAAGACCGATACATCGGCGAATATGCCAGCCGCGGCGTCCTCGCAGACCTGTCCGGGAGCGTCCCCACAGACGACGTCGACGCCCACCTACTGAGCAGCGGCGAGATCGACGGCGCACAGTACGGCTACCCCACCGGGTCCAATGTCTTCTCCGTGGTCGCGAACCCAGACATGTTCGAAGACGCGGGCGTCCCGATGCCGGATGATTCGATGTGGACCTGGGAGGAGTACGTAGACATCTCCAACGCGCTCTCAGACGGCTTGGACGGCCAGGCCTTCGGCACCAGCGACTATTCGTTCGCCGAGGTCGGATTCCGCGTCTATGCCCGCCAGCACGGCCAGGCACTGTTCACAGAAGACGGGACCCTAGGGTACGAGGACGAGCTCCTCGAGGAATGGTTCCAACGCTCTCTTGACCTGCAGGAGTCCGGTGGCCAGCCATCGGCAGATCAAGGCTTGGCATTGGACCTGCTCGACTCTCCGATCGCCACGGGGGAGGCCGCGATGTCGCTGACCTGGTCCGCGCAGCTGGAGGTGCTCTCCGAAGCGACCGGAACCCACCTGACCTTGTTGCGCATTCCGGGCGAATCCGAGTTCGACCAAGCAGGTATGTACTTCAAACCCGGCATGTATCTGGCGGCAGCTGAGACGAGCGACCACCAGACCGAAGCCGCACAGTTCATCGACTTCATGATCAATGACACTCGCGTCGGCGAGATCTTCCTCTCAGAACTCGGGTTGCCCGGGAACGCGAACGTGCGAGAGGCGGTCGTCGCTGAGCTGGACACCGTTGACCAGGTCGCAGCCGACTTTGTGACGGACCTTTCTGATGAGATCGTCGATGCCGCAGCGGTCATGCCTCAGGGGGCCAGCGCAGCGGCGGAGATCATGCAACGTGTCAATTCAGAGGTGCTCTTCGAACAGATCACCCCTGAAGAGGGGGCTGCGAAGTTCCGATCGGAGCTGGAGGCCGCACTCTCCTGACCCTGTGCCGACTCTCAACCTGGTGCGAGCACACAGTGTTGTGGACTGCCCGCACACTCCGGGCTGTCTCCGCCCTAGCCGCCCGTGCGGCTCAGCCTCCCGCACGCGCCCCCACGCGCTGCACGATCGCTGCGGCGAGCGCCGTGGCCGCCTCGGGCACCCTGTGCAGGTTCAGCGCCGGTTCGAACAGCTCGGCCTCCAGCAGCACGATCCCCCATTCGGCGCTGGTGACTAGGTCGATCCGGGCGTAAAGCGGGGGCTCGGCTCCGGAGGCGGCGTCGATGGCGGCCATGACGGACTCCGCGAAGTCGGCCTCCGCGGCGGTGGCGGTCACCGGCTGCGGGTCCTCGGAGTATTCGCCGCCGGCCAGTCCGCCGCCTCGGGCGAGGATCGCGCCCTTGGAGATGGTGTGGGTGTGCCGGCCGTCGATGAAGTACAGCGCCTTCTCCGCGCCGGCGGAGAGCTCCGGCACCTCGGGTTGGACCATGATCATCCGGTCCTCGGCGAGGATCCGCCGCCCCAGATCCAGCGCTTCCTCGCTGGACGCCCGCAGCAGCCCGGTGTGCAGGGCACCGGCAGAGACGGTGGGCTTGAGGACCACCCAGTTGCCCCTGTGGGCGTCCAACGCGGCTCGCAGCTGCTCCTCGGTGGTCGCCCACCGGGTCGGCACGGTGTTCACGCCGTGCGCCTCCAGGTCCCGCAGGTAGACCTTGTCGAGGTTCCAGTCCACCAGCGCGGGGGTGTTCAGCACCGGCACATGCCGGTGAGCCTCGGTGAGCCAGGCCCGAAACTCCGCCTCGCGCCACGGGTAGTCCCAAGGGCTGCGCAGCACCAGCAGGTCGTAGTCGCCGTCGCCGGGGGTGTGGGCATGCCACACGACCGGGGTGGCCTTCAGCCCTGCCGCGCGCATGGCCGGCAGCAGCACCGGGGTGTCCGGATCCTCAGCCCCGGGCAGGTATTCGTCGGTCACGACGACGCCGACATGTGCGGTCACGTTCCACCTCCGCTGATCCTCGGGAAGCCACGGCGGCGTGCGCCTGCCGGGCCCCTCGACGATACAACGGCAGCACGTCGGTTCCCCGGACCCCGGGGTCGCTCAGCCGTCCATCTCCGCCCGCCAGGCGTTCCATCCCCAGCACAGGCAGAAGGGATGCCCGGCCGGATCGGCGTAGACCTGGAACCCGGTCTCCACGTCGAGATCCTCGGCGGACTGCAGCAGCTCCGCTCCCAGTGCCATGACCTGCTCATGCTCGGCTCGGATGTCCTCCACGTAGAGGTCCAGGTGGATCTGCTGCGGCCGCCCGTCGGGCCATTGTGGGCGCACATGGTCCGGCGCATGCTGGACCGCGAGCGGGAACGTACCGTCGACCTCCACCTCGTACCAGTCGGGGTCAGAGCGCCGCACGGTCCCGCCGTGGACGCCGGCCCAGAAGGAGGCGACCGCCTCGACGTCGGCCGCATCCAGCACCACGATCTGCTGTCTGAAACTCATGGGGGCATGATGCCACGTCCGCACGCACCGGGCCGTGGGCTCCCGGCCGGAGCGTGGTGCTCAGCGCTGGTTGATGCGCAGCAGGTTGCCGGCCGGGTCCCGGAACGCGCAGTCGCGCACCCCATCGTCCTGGTCGATGGGCTCTTGGACGACGTCGGCTCCGGCGGTGGACATGGACTCGAAGGGCCCGTCGAGGTCATCGGTGGCCAAGGTCAGCGCGGTGAAGCTGCCTTTGCTCATCAGCGAGAGGACGACCTCCCGCTCCTCATCGGTGATGCCGGGGTACACAGCGGGCGGGTGCAGCAGGCTTCTCGGTTCCTGACCGGTCGGCGACGTGGCCGGCTGATCTGCTTCGCCACACAGGCAGGCACTCCGCGCAGAGACTCGGCGGCCCGCCGTCGGTACTCGCTGGGCGGCATTCCCACCAGCTCGGTGAAGCGCGTGGAGAACGTTCCCAGGGAGGAGAACCCCACCTCGAAGCAGGCGTCAGTGACGCTGAGATCCCCACGGCGCAGCAGCGTCATGGCTCGCTCCACCCGGCGGGTCATCAGGTACGAATACGGGGATTCCCCGTAGGCGAGGCGGAACTGCCGGCTCAGGTGCTCAGCCGAGAGGTACACCCCACGGGCCAGGTTCTCGCCGTCGAGGGGCTGCGCGTACTCGCGATCGATCCTGTCCCAGACCTGGCGCATCAGCACCAAGGTGGCGCGGCGGCCGGTCACGAGGGGACCGGGGAGATCCGGGCCCGCAGCAGGCAGAACTCGTTGCCCTCCGGGTCCTGCAGGACGTGCCAGGGTTCCTCACCGGACTGGCCGACGTCGGCAGGGCGGGCTCCTATCGCCAGCAGCCGCTCCAGTTCGGCGGCCTGGTCCCGGTCGGTGGCGTTGAGGTCGATGTGCAGCCGCGGCCGGGCCTGCTCCGGCGCCGCATAGGGGCTCAGGATGAGGGTGGGCTGGGAGCCGCCGAATCCGTCGCGAGCACCGATCTCGATGCTGCCGTCACCCTCGCGGTCCAGGACCACGAAATCCAGCACCTCGCACCAGAACTGCGCGAGCGCCTCCGGGTCGCGGGACTGAAGGACAAGCTCTCCGATACGACATGCCACGGGCCGCACCTGCCTTCTCCTGTCAGGGCCCGGAGCTGCCGGGCCGATCTCCCAGCATCCTGCCACGCAGAACGTCCCCAGGGAACAGGCCGCCTCCCCTGCCGGTCCGCGGCCGCACCCCGGTATTCTGACGCTGCGGGCCACGGTGCTGCAGACCACGGTGCCGCGCGCCCGCCCCTGACTCCTCACGGCACCCGCAGAAGGTGATCCCGGTGGCGCCCACCGTCGACGACGTCCGCATCCTGGCCTCGACGCTCCCCGACGTCGTCGAAGGCACCTACCGCGGTCACCCCCAGTGGTCCGTGCTGAACGCGGCCTTCGCCTGGGAGCGGCCGTTCACCCAGGCCGACATCCGGCGATTCGGCGACGAGACGCCGCCCTCGGGCCCCATCCTGGCCGTCCGCGTGGAAGACCTCGACGAGAAGGACGCCGTCCTGGGTTCGGGGGTCCCGGGCCTGTTCAGCACCCCACACTTCGACGGCCACCCCTCCGTGCTGATCCAGCTGGAGACGATCGATCCTGACGACCTGCGGGTGGCACTCGAGGACGCCTGGTTCGCCTGCGCGCCCGCGGACCTCGCCGAAGAGTTCCAGGCCCGGCGCCGCGATCCCCGCTGATCATGACCCGGCAACGCCGCGGATGAGGTGGTCCGGAGTCGGCTCGAGCCCTCAAGGCAGCACACGACCTGCCCAGTTCTCAGAACAGCCCGATCGTCCGTCCCTCGGCGTCGATGTCGATGTTCTCCGCGGCCGGTGCCGACCCCAGTCCCGGCATGGTCTGCATCGCACCGCAGATCGGGTAGATGAACCCTGCACCCGCGGAGAGCCGCACCTCCCGCACCGGCAGCCGCCAGCCCGACGGCGCCCCCATCAGCTTCGGGTCCGCGGAGAGGGAGAGATGGGTCTTCGCCACGCAGACCGGCAGGTGCCCGTAGCCCGCCTCGGTGTAGGCCGCCAGATCCTTCGCCGCCGTCGGGGAGAGGTCCACTCCGTCCGCCCCGTACACCTCGGTGGCGATGGCGTCGATCTTCTCGGTCAGCGGCGCCTCGTCCGGATACAGGAATCGGAACTGGCCCGGCTCCTCGACCGCCTCCACCACCGCCTCTGCCAGCTCCGCGGCGCCTGCGCCGCCGTCGGCGAAATGCGTGGAGACCGCGCACCGGGCGCCCTCCTCTGCGGCCACCCGCGCGATGGACTCATGCTCGGAGGCGGAGTCGGTGGGGAACGCATTGATCGCCACCACCGGCGTGACCCCGTGCCGGCGGATGATCCGCAGCTGGGCGCGCAGGTTCTCCGCCCCGGTGCGGACCTCCTCGGGGTTCTCCTGGAGCATCGCCTCCGGCAGCGGCCGACCCGCCACCACCCGGTGTCGCCCCGAATGCACCTTCAGCGCCCGGACCGTGGCCACCACGACGGCGGCGTCGGGCACCAGGCCGGAGATCCGGCACTTGATGTTGAAGAACCGTTCGGCTCCCATGTCCGCGGCGAAGCCGGCCTCGGTGATCAGATAGTCGGTGGCTCGCACCCCGATGAGGTCAGCCACCACTGAGGAGTTGCCGGTGGCGATGTTGCCGAAGGGCCCGCAGTGCACCAGCGCCGGAGTATGCTCCACGGTCTGCAGCAGGTTCGGCTGCAACGCCTCCCTGAGCAGCACCGTCATGGCGCCGGCGGCCTTGATGTCCTCTGCGGTGACCGGCTCGCCCTCCCCGGTGGTGCCCACCACGATCCTTCCCAGCCGGGCACGCAGGTCCTCCAGCGAGCGCGCCAGCGAGAGGGTGGCCATCACTTCCGAGGCGGCGGTGATGTCGAAGCCGGACTGGCGGACCGGACCGTTCGACGTCGCCCCTCCCCCGGCCGGTCCCATCCCGGTGACGATCTGCCGCAAGGAACGGTCGTTGACGTCCATGACGCGCCGCCAGGTCACCCGTTCGGGGTGCAGCCCGGAGGGGCTTCCGCGGTGGAGGTGATTGTCCACCATGGCGGCCAGCTGGTTGTGCGCGGCGGTGACGGCGTGCAGGTCTCCGGTCAGGTGCAGGTTCAGCCGGTCCATGGGGACCACCTGGCTCCATCCGCCGCCGGTGCCTCCGCCCTTGATGCCCAGAGTGGGCCCCAGAGAGGGCTGGCGCACCGCGACGGCGGCCCGTCGGCCGGTCTGCTGCAGTCCCTGACCCAGCCCCACCGCCGTCGTCGTCTTGCCCTCCCCCAGCGGGGTCGGGGTGATCGCGGTGACCAGGATGTATTTCGCTCGGGGCCGGTCCGCCAGGCGCTCGATCGCGGCCAGATCCACCTTCCCCACGCCGCGCCCGTAGGGCTCGATGAGGTCCTCGTCGAGCCCCAGCTCCGTGCCGATCTCACTGATCGGGCGCAACTGGGTCCGCGCGGAGATGCCCAGGCTGTCCTGGGCGGTCAACGGTGCGGCGGACCGCTCCTCGGCGACCTGCTCGCCTCCGGTGTGGTGGGTGGTCGTCATGCGTGATCTCCCTCCTGGAGCCGGGCCAGCAGCCGCCGGCGCCACAGCTCAGTCTCTTCGAGCGCGTTGAAGGTGTAGAGATGGAGGCCTGACACTACGCCGCCGTCCTGAGCGGCGGCCAGGCCTGCCGCCAGCGGCGTGGGGTCATAGCGGCCCAGGGAGGCGAGCCGCCGCGCCACTCCGGCCCCGCCGGAGGCCAGGAAGCGCAGCGATTCTCCGACGCCGATCCGCCCAGCGATGCGCATCAGCTGCGCCGAGCTCGCCGCCCCCGGGAGGCCCGCGAACACGGGGAGCCTCATGCCGGCGGCCTGGAGCCCAGCGGCCCAGCTGAGCACGGTCTGCGGGTCGAAGCAGAGCTGACCGACCACACAGGAAGCCTGATCGACCTTGCGTCCGAGGGAGCCCTCGAGCGCCTCCGCCGGGATCGTCAGATGCCCCTCCGGATAGCCGGGCACCCCGACGCGAAGCTCCGGGGCCAGCCGACGCACCGCCTGCAGAAGCTGTTCGCCGTCGTCGAAGGTCTCCCCGCGCTGGCCCGTGCCGGCCCCGCGGCGGTCGTCGCCGGGCGCAGCGTCCCCGCCGACGGCGAAGACCTCCTGGATCCCGGCCGTCTGCAGCCGCTCCAGCGTCACGGGCAGGGAACGCTCCCCGTGCTGCGTCGCCGCCAGGTGCGGCACCGCGTGGAAGCCCTCCGCCGCCAGCGCCTCGGCGGTCTGCACCGTGGGCTCGGGGCCGCGCGCAGGCGAGGCGGTGACTGTGACCGTGGCGCCGGCCGGCAGGTGGGCCACGGCGTCGTCGACGACCCCTGCCAGGGGGAGCACCTCATATCGGAGCCCAGCCAGCAGCTGGCTCAGGACCTCCCGCTGCGCAGGACCCCCCAGGGGGTCGGCGCGAACCTGTCGGGCCACCGGCGGGTGCCCTCAGTTCTCCGTGTGAGTGTGGCCGTTGCCCCCGAGGAAGGCCTGCTTGGGAGTGTCCTTGGTGGGGTCGACGAACGGCTTGGGCACCACCACGGCGGACACGACGCCGGCCGGGGTCTCGATGTCCAGCTCGGTGCCGATCTCGCTGAGCCCGGTCGGCACCATCGCGAAGCCGATGTTGCGCTCCAGTCGCGGGGAGAAACAGGCCGAGGTGACCTCGCCGACGCGTTCCCCACCGTGCCAGACCGGGAACGCCTCGATCATCGAACCGTCGTTGTAGGTCCCCAACGGGGGCCCGCCGATCTCCACTCCGGCGAGCCTGCGGCTCACGCCCTCGTGTTTGATACGAGTCAGCGCCTCTTTGCCGATGAAGTCTGACTCCTGATCCAGGTCCACCATCCAGTCATATCCCATTCCGACCTCGAAGGGGTTGGTCCGGTAGGTGATGTCACTGCCGTGGGCCAGGATCCCTGCCTCGATCCTGCGCATGTGGCAGGGACCGATGACCTTCATCCCGAAGGGCTCACCGGCGGCCCAGACCGTTTCCCAGAGCCGGACGCCGTCGCGCGAGGCGTTCTTCACGTAGATCTCGAAGCCCAGCTCCGCGGTGTATCCGGTGCGCGAGACGATGACCTCCATGCCGTCGAGCGTGTACTCCCTGAGCCGGTAGTAGCCGATATCGAAGATGTCCTCGCCGAAGAGGGCCGCCATAACCTGCCCGGCGAGCGGCCCCTGGACCTGCACGGGGCCGACGTCGGCCTCCTCGATGGTGACATCCATGCCGGACCGGTAGGCGAGCCCGCGGGCCCAGAGCAGGATGTCGCTGTCCGCCAGAGAGAGCCAGAAGTGGTTCTCCCCCAGGCGCAGCAGAACGGGGTCATTGAGGATGCCGCCGTCCTCGGCGGTGATGAACACGTACTTGCACTGCCCCACCTCGCACTTGGTCAGGTCGCGGGGCACGAGCATGTTGGTGAAGGCGAAGGCGTCGGGACCGGTGATCTCGATCTGCTTCTCGACGCCCACGTCCCACAGCGTCACCCCGTGGAGCAGGGCCCAGTACTCAGCAACCGGGTCGCCGTAGTGACGCGGATGATACGTGTGGTTGTAGACGCTGTACATCGCGACCCCATGGCGGCGCGACGCCCAAAAGAAGGGGGACTTGCGGAGCCTCGGATACAGCAGGATTCGGGGGTCCGGGACGACGGCGTCGACGTCGTCCGGGACGGCGAAAGTGCCTTCGTTGAGAGTCATGGGGGCCTCCCTGCTGCCACATCATTGGGACACTTCCAGCATGACACTGTGTCGCGCACCACACAATAGGTTGCGTCACGCGCGACGCCTAGTCTTGTGCTGGGTGCCGCGCGGAGGGCATCCTCGAGAGTGATGGACACTGAATCTGCAGCAACCAGCACGAACGGAAAGGCCGAGTCCGGAGCGCCGGTCAGGTCGGTCGACCGCGCCCTCACCGTGCTGACCATCCTCGCCAGGGAGGGCGAAGCGAGCCTGGGCCAGATGGCACGGGAGCTCAGAGTGCACAAGTCCACCGTGGGACGCCTGACAGAGGTCCTGGTCCGCCACGACCTGGTCGAGCCGCCCGAGGGTGCCGGAGGCTACCGACTGGGCGTCGGCTGCCTCCGGCTGGCCGGGGCCACCACCGCACGCCTGGACCTGACCGTTGAGGCCCAGCCGGTGTGCGACGAGCTCTCCGCCGAGATCGGCGAGACCACCAACGTGGCCATCACCCGCGAAGGCGTGGCGATCAATGTGTGCCAGTCCGAGGCCGACACCGCCGTGGCGATGCGCAACTGGATCGGCCAGCACACCGCCCTTCACGCCACCTCCAACGGGAAGGTGCTGCTAGCCCACCTGCCGGAGAAGAGCCTCACGGCGGTGCTGGATGCCGGCTTGGAGCCCTTCACCGCGCACACCCTTACCCGCCCCGCGGAGCTGACCGAGGAGCTGCAGCGGATCCGCAGCCGCGGCTGGGCCTACGCGGTGGAGGAGTTCGAGGAGGGCCTCAATGCCGTGGCGGCGCCCGTCTTCGACCACAGCGGCGCCGTCGTCGCCGGGATCAGCGTGGCCGGGCCCTCCTACCGGCTCCCAACCGACCGTCTCCCAGATGTCCGCGAACCGGTCATCCGGGCCGCCGACGCGCTCTCCCGCCGGCTGGGGCACGTGGGCCGCGCACAGAGCTGAGGGGCGCCGCTGCCCGATCTGCACACGCTTTGTGAGATCGCACCGGCAACGTTGCCGGTGCGATCTCACAAAGCGTATGCAGATCCGGCGGCCCGGGACCGACGAGAAGTCCTCAGCACCCCTTCACCCTCACCCCTTCACCCGGCGGTGCTCCGGATCGAAGGGGGCCATCCGCCCCACGGCCAGCACCTCGGTCGGCAGCCGCGTCCCCAGATACTCCACCTGCAGCCGGGCGCCCTCCTCGGCGCGTTCCGGCGGCAGATAGGCCAGCATCACGTAGCGGCCCAACGACGGCGCCGGGCCCGCACTGGTGACATAGCTGCGCCGGCCGCGGGCATCCACCAGGGGCGAGCCGTCGTCGTCGAGCACCGGCTCACTGCCGGAAGGGAACCGCGGCTCAGCGGCGCCGTGCCCTGCAAGTGCGAGAGTGCACAGCACAGCGGCAGGCTCCTGGACCCGCGCCGCCAGGTAGGCGTCCTTGCCGAGGAAGTCCGCCTCCTTGACCTTCGGCAGCGCGAGTCCGGCCTCCACAGGATCACGGTCCGGGGTCAGCTCGGCCCCGAAGAGCCGGTGCGCCTTCTCCAACCGGCCGGTGGTGCCATAGACCCCGCCTCCGGCGGCGATGAGCCCCTGCGGTCGGCCGATCTCCCACAGTGCATCCCACAGCCGCAGGCCGTATTCCGCCGGAAGGTGAATCTCCCAGCCGAGATCGCCCACATACGAGATCCGCACCATCAGCGTCGGAACCCCGGCGAGCGCCACCTGGCGGGCCGTGCCGAAGCCGAACCCCTCGTGGGAGAGATCGTCATCGGTCAGCCCAGAGACGACGTCCCTCGCGCGCGGACCCCAGAGCCCGACGGCACAGGTCGCCGAAGTCAGGTCCTGGATCACCACGCGGCCGGCGTCGAGCTCAGCGGCCAGGTGCCGGCGGAACCAGGCGAGATCTCGGGCGCCGTCGGCGGCTCCGGTGATGACCCGGAAGTGCTGCGCGCCCAGCCGGACGATGGTCAGGTCGGCGCGGAATCCGCCGCGGGCATCCAGCAGCGGGGTGTAGATGACCCGTCCCACCGCACGGTCCACGTTCGCCACCGCCACCCGCTGCACCCCATCCAGGGCCCCGGGGCCGGAGATGTCGATGATGCTGAAGGCCGTGAGGTCGAACATCGCGGCCCGCTCCCGCATGGCCAGATGCTCAGCCTCGATGATCGGCGACCACCAGCGGGCGTCCCATTCATGGACCCGGTGCTCGATCCGGTCCGCGTACTCCTCCAGCAGGGGCGCATTGGCCGCGTACCACTGCGGCCGCTCCCAGCCGGAGACTTCGAAGTGCTCCCCGCCGAGTGCCTGGGTGCGCGGATGGAAAGGGCTGGTGCGCATCGGCCGGCTGCTGGCCCACTGCTCCCGCGGATGCGCGATCCCGTAGACCTTCGGGAAGCCCTCCGCCGCCCGGGCGCGCGCATGGCGCCGGGTCCGGGCGTGCGGCGGGATGCGAGTGATGTCGGCCCCGTGGACGTCCACCTCAGAGGCACCCTCGGTCATCCATTCGGCCACCGCCCGCCCGACGCCGGGTCCTTCCTTGATCCACACGGCCGCGGCGGACCACAGCCCACGGACCTCGGCGGTCTCACCCAGCAGCGGAGAGCCGTCCGCAGTGAGCGAGAGCAGCCCGTTGATCGCGTGGGTGACTTCCACACCCTGGCGCCCGTGCTCACCGAGCAGCTCGGGGTAGAGCTGTCGGCCGTGTGCCAGCTGCGGGGCGAAGTCCTGTTCGGTGAACGGCATCTGAGTGGGTGAGACCTGCCCGGGCGCACCCAGCGGCGGGATCTCGCCGGGCTCATGCAGAATGGGCCGGTGAGCGTAGGAGCCGAGCTCCAGGTCCGGGCCGCGCTGCCTGGCGTACATCCGGGCGTCCATGTCCCGGACCAGCGGCACCGAGATCCACTCCTCGGTGGCGGCAAGTTCCGGGATGGGGCCGAGGTCCATCATCTGATGCACGGCGGGCACCAGCGGGATGCTCGCTCCCGCCAGTGCGGCGATCTGTGGGCTCCACACCCCACAGGCGACGACGACGTGCTCAGCCTCCACCCGGCCCCTGCTGGTCTCCACGGCTCGGATGCGCCCGGGAGCGTCGACGTGCGGACCGGCGTCGACCTCGATACCGATGACCTCGGTGCGGTCGGCGATCTGCAGGGCACCCCGCTCGACGGCACGGCGGCGCATGAGCTGGCCGGCACGGACGGCGTCGACGATGGCCCCGGTGGGGGTGTGGAAGCCCGCCAGCAGCAGGTCTTCCCGGATGAACGGCATGAGCTCACGGATCCGTGCCGGGCTGATCAGCTCGGCATCCACGCCCCAGGCTGTCGCCGAGGTCATCCGGCGGCGGAGCTCCTGGAGACGCTCGGGAGTGCGCGCGACCTCGATGCCCCCGCATCCGGTGAGCACACCCAGGGCGGCGTACTGGCGCAGCGAATCGAGGGTGAGCTCGGTGATCTCCCGGGAGTGATCCACCGGGAACACGAAGTTCGAGGCGTGGTCGGTGGAGCCGCCGGGCTCCGGCAGAGGTCCTTTGTCGAGCAGCAGGATGTCCCGCCAGCCGAGCTCGGCGAGATGCCGGACGATCGAGCTGCCGACGATCCCGGCTCCGATGACGACGACGTGGGCACGGTCAGGGACGTTCTCCATCGCTCTCACCACCATTGCTGCGCGATGCCTGTGACCCGATCGTACCGCCGCATTCGGGAGACTGACCATGGCCCGGCCCACGGATGCGCTCATGCGAGGCGGCGGCAGGAGTCGAGGCGGGCACCGATGTGGGCACCGGAGGCATCAGCGCGCACAGCAGCGCCAGGCCTGCCGCGGCGAGGAAAGCCGTCCCCGCGTCGGCAGCCTCCATGACCCGTCCCAGCACCGCCCCGCCGACGGACTGCCCCAGAGCGAGCACCAGGAACGCCAGCCCGACGCCGGCGGATGGGTGCCCCGAGTAGACGGCCACCCCGTTGATGAGCAGCAGACCGGTCATGGCGATATAGGCGGCACCGAAGGCGGAGGCCGCCATCACCACGGGCAGAAGCTCTCCCGGCAGGACCCCGAACACAGCGGTGGCGGCTGCCAGGAGCCCTGTGATGAGGATCCAGGACCCCCGTGGACCCAGCCGCCTCACGAGGTCGCCGACACCGGCGCCCAGCAGCCCCGCGGCACCCAGGAGACTCCAGGTCAGCGTGGCGGCGACGTCGGAGATTCCGCCCACCTGCGTCATCACGTCTCGGCCGAAGACCCACACCGCCGTGGTGCTCATCCCAGCCAGACCCGCGCTGAGCAGCAGCCTCATCGCCCCGGGCGGCAGCAGCGGCGCAGGCACCAGCCGGCCTGTGGACCCGCGCGCAGCGGCAGGCGAGCCCGGAGTTCTCTCCTCCGGCTCAGTCCGCGAGTCAGGTACCACGCAAGCAGCCCAGACAGTGGTCGCCGCAGCGATGATCGTGAAGACCAGCCACGCGCCGCGCCAGTGATCCAGCGTCAGCAGCGCCACCGGCCCGGAGAGCGCGACGCCGAGCCCTGTGCCGGCGTTGATGATCGCCTGGACCCTGTCCTGGCGTCGGGCCTCGACACGTTTCGCCACCGCGAACGCGAGCGGCGGGGAGACCATTCCGGTGCTGGCACCGGCGAGGACCACACCGATGCTGAGCATCGCGGACCCCTGGGCCGTCCCGACCAGACCGATGCCGAGGGTCGCCGTGACACCGGCCATCACGGCGACGGTCCGCCCGCCCCATCGGGGGGCGAGCATCATGGCCGGGCAGATGGCCACACAGTAGGCCGCATAGCTCGCCGAACCGATGAGGCCCACCTGGGACCCATCGAGGTCGAACTCGGTGCGGAACACCGGCACGAAGAGACCGTAGGCGAAGCGAGCCAGCCCGTAGGACACGGCGATCAGCGCGAGGCCGGCAGCCGTCAGCTGCACTGTGCGGAGAGGCGCCAGAGGGGTCGGCGGCGCGAGCCCCGTGCTCACCGGGCGTCGCCGGTGGCGGAGCCCGGCCCCCGGTCCTCATCGCGAGACTCGGGGAGGACCCCGGGCCGTGTGCCGCTGCGGCGATGCTGCAGCCGCACCGCGCGGTCGGAGAGTGGCAGGCCGTGACGGACGGCGTTCGCCGAGTCCACGGCGAGCGCCACCTCCTCGCAGAATCTGAGAAGTCTGGTGAGCCTGTTCATGCAAGCACCTCCGATGCAGTAAGGGGTACACTGATCTGTGAAGTTTCCGCACCAGACTATGTATACAGATCTGTGAAATCAAGGACTGTCGCCATGACCCCTGCCGCGCTCGACATCGATCAGCTCACCCCCAGCGCCCGACGCATCCTCACCACCGCTGCCGACCTGTTCTACGACCGCGGGATCCACTCCGTCGGTGTCGACACCATCGCGGAGGAGTCGGGGGTCACGAAGCGGACGCTCTACAACAACTTCGGCTCCAAGGACACCCTGGTGGCCACCTATCTCGAGGCCCGGCATCACACCTGGTGGGCACGGCTGGAGCGCCGGATCGAGGCCGCCGAATCTCCCCGAGCGCTGACGCTGTTCGACGTCTACGCCGAGGACACCCTCACCGCCACCCGGGGCTGCGCCTTCCTCAACGCCGCCGCCGAGCTGCCCGTCGACCACCCCGGCTACGCGATCATCCGGCACCACAAGCAGGCGATCGAGGACCTCCTGCGCCGGGTGGTCTCAGCGGACGACCCCACCGCCTCCGCCGACCGACTGGCGCGCCACATGTTCCTGCTCCTCGAGGGAGCCTTCGCCCACCAGGGCATCCATGGGCCTGACCTGCTCTCCGAGGCTCGGGAGATCGCCCGCGACCTGCTCGAGCCGTGAACCGCCGGGGCCGATCACGCCAGGATCGACCCACCTGACGCGCCGCTCCTCACGAACCCGACACCTGAGTTTCCGGTTGACCTCAGGAGCATCCAGGGGCACACTGGGAATGTGCCGGGCTGCAGGTAACCCCCGGGCTCCAACTTGTAGCCACTTCGAGTGGCCACGCGCCGTGAGGCGTTCCCAGCCCGGCACTCCAAACCTCATATCTGACGTGCCCCGAGCGGGCGACGTCGTCGGGTCTGAACCCGCCGCATGCTCCGTCATACGGCGGGTTCTCCTGTGTCCGGGCCGGTCCGCGACCCGGCGTCCGCAACGATCGGTTCATCTTCCCGCTATACACTCTCCACGGACACCGCTGCAGGGGAGATCAGATGGGGAACACGGCATGATCGCACGACGAGGCCAGCGCCACTCGCAGGCGGTGGAGCTGCTCACCGACATCGGGCGAGAGGTGCGCACCGGCGTGAACCTGCTCTCCCAGCTGCTGGGCATGCCCGCCGCGGACCGGCGGCCGCTGCGCGATGAGCTGATCGGCCTGGAGGGCACGGCCATGGACCTCCACTTCAACCTCATGACGCATATCCGCAGCGTCTTCCTCACCCCGCTTCCGCGCGAGGACATCTACGCACTCTCGCGGCTGCTCAACCGCACCCTGGAGCACGTCGTCGCCGCAGGAGACCTCATCATCGCCCGGGAGAGCCTCACTCTCCCGCGGCAGAGCTCCGACCAGCTGGAGACCCTCGGCCGCCAGGTGGATCTGACCGTGGACGCCCTCGCCCGGCTCGACGACTTCGACCACCTCGAGGAGTACTGGATCCAGATCCAGCGGCTGACCAAGCAGGCCAACCGGACCCACAGGGAATGGCTGACCTCCAGCGACAGCGCCTTCCAGCCGAACATCGCCCTCCAGCAGGCGCAGATCGCCACCGCGATGCTGCAGGCGGTGGAGTCGCTGCGGAAGGTCAGCACCACCGCCGGATCGATCATGGTGCGGGAGTCCTGAGGCCGTACACGTGGAGATCCTGCTGCTCACCCTCATCGCCGTCGTCCTGATGCCGAATCTCTTCGTCGCCGGCATGCACGACGTCCCCAACTCCATCGCCATCCCCACGCGCACCCGGGCGCTGACTCCGCGCATCGCGACCCGCCTGGCCGCCGGAGCGAACGCGCTCGGGGTGCTGATGACCATCCCGCTGGGGGTGCACCTGTTCTCCTGGTTCGAGTTCCCGCAGATGGACCCCCAGATGATCCTCGGAGTGGTGCTGTCCGCGCTGATCTCCCTGCTGGGGTGGAACCTCTACACCTATTTCCGCGGCATGCCGACGTCGACCACGCACGCCCTGCTGGCCGCGCTGATCGGCGGGGCGCTGGCCTCGATGATGCTCGACGGGACCGACTCCACCGCCGTACTGCACCTTCCGTGGGCCGCCCCGCTCGCCACGCTGCTGCTCTCCCCGCTGGTGGCCTTCGGCCTGGCCTACCTGCTGGTGTTCCTCGCGGTGAGGGTCGCCCGCGGGGCCGACCCGGACACGGTCAATGAGACCAGCCGCACCGTCCAGGCGGTGTGCGCAGGCCTGACCAGCCTAGGCACCGGCCTGCAGCAGGGGCAGCGGTTCTCCTTCGTCCTGCTGCTCTCGCTGCCGGCCGCCGGGGTCTCCGACGCCGCCTCCTGGATGCCGACCGCCTATGTGGTCTTCGCACTGCTCATCGGGCTCGGCTGCCTGACCGGCGGCTGGCGAATCGGCCACATGTTGGGCCATCGCCTGGTCACCATGGACCCCATGCGCGGCATGGTGTCCACCACGACGACCTCGGCCCTGCTGTTCGCAGGCTCCCTGGCCATGGCGCTGCCGCTGTCGACGTCGCTGACTGCGGCCTCCTCAGTGATCGGCGCCGGATCCAACCAGCGCTTCGCCACGGTCAACTGGCCGCAGGCGGTGCGGCTCTTCGCCTACTGGGCGGTGACCCCGCTCGTGGTGGGCGGGGCCTCAGCAGTGCTGGTGCTGGCGATCTCCCCGCTGCTGGAGTTCTGAGCTCCGCGGCAGACGGCCCGCGAGCCCGGGGCCCGGCCGGCTCTCGGTCAGCCGAAACGGCCCGAGACGTAGTCCTCGGTGGACTTCTCCTTCGGGTTGTTGAAGATCGTGGAGGTGTCGTCGTACTCGATGAGCTTCCCGGGCTTGCCCGTGCCCGCGATGTTGAAGAACGCCGTCCGCTCCGAGACACGGGCCGCCTGCTGCATGTTGTGCGTGACGATCACGACCGTGTACTCGGCCTTCAGCTCCGAGATCAAATCCTCCACCGCCAAGGTGGAGATCGGGTCCAGCGCCGAGCAGGGCTCGTCCATGAGGATCACATCCGGCTTCACCGCGATCGTCCTGGCGATGCACAGCCGCTGCTGCTGCCCCCCTGAGAGCCCGGATCCGGGCTTGTCCAGACGGTCCTTGACCTCGTTGAACAGGTTCGCTCCGCGCAGGGAACGCTCGACGACGTCGTCGGCCTCCGAACGGCTCATCCTTGCTCCGTTGAGCTTGTAGCCGGCCAGCACGTTGTCACGGATACTCATGGTGGGGAACGGGTTGGGCCGCTGGAAGACCATCCCCACCATGGTCCGCACCGTCACCGGGTCCACTCCGGGACCGTAGATGTCGTCGCCATCGAGCAGCAGCTTGCCCTTGACCCTCGCACCCGGCAGCACTTCGTGCATGCGGTTGAGGCTTCGAAGGAACGTGGTCTTCCCACAGCCCGAGGGGCCGATGAACGCGGTCACCGACCGAGACGCGATGCTGATGCTCACGCCCTCCACAGCGAGGAAGTCCCCGTAGTAGACGTTGAGGTCCCGCGCTTCGATGCTCTTGGACATGTCTGGCTCTCTCACTCTCTGCGACGCCGGAGCTGTGCCCGGCCTGATGAAGGTCTGTTCTTCCCCCGCCCGCCACGAGGGCGGCGGGTCAGCGGCCGGACGTCTTCGGGGCGAAAACCTTGGCGATGAGGCGCGCGATGAGGTTCAGCAGCATCACGATGATGATCAGCACCAATGCAGCCGCCCAGGCCCGCTGGTGGGACGGATCGGAGAAGTTCGGTGAGGTGGGGTTCTGGAACTGGCGATAGATGTAGACCGGCAGCGCCGTCATCCACCCCGAGAACAGGTTCCAGTTCACGTTGACCACGAAGCCTGCGGTCACCAGGATCGGCGCGGTCTCGCCGATCACCCGGGCGATCGCCAGCGTGACGCCCGAGGCGATCCCGGATATCGCCGTCGGGATGACCACCTTGAGGATGGTCCGCCACTTGCGCACGCCCAGCGCGTAGGAGGCCTCCCGCAGCTCATTGGGCACCACGCGCAGCATCTCCTCGGTGGTGCGCACCACCACGGGGATCATCAGGACCGACAGCGCGATGGCCGCCGTGATGCCCATCGTGGAGCGCATCCCGCCGAAAGCACCGGTGAGCGCGCCGGCTGTAGAGAGGAACCACGCCATCGCGGCACCCGCGAACAGTCCTGCCACGATGGAGGGGATGCCCGTCATGACGTCCACGAAAAACGTGATGGCCCGTGCCAACGGGCCCCCTCGGGAATACTCCACCAGATAGATGGAGGTCAGCAGACCGATGGGCACCGAGATCACCGTGGCGGCCACCGTGATCAGCAGCGAGCCGACGATCGCATGGCTGATGCCGCCCAGCACGGCGGCTCCCTGCTCCTGGGACGCCTGGTCGATGGTCCCGTCGATGCCCCGCATGTCCGAGGCGAAGAAGCCGGGCTCGATCAGCCCGGGCAGGCCCACCGAGGTCACCGACCAGAGCACCGAGACCAACGGCAGCAGCGCGATGAGGAAGGCCAGGTGGACCAGGTTGGTCCACAGCCCGTCTGTGGCCTTGCGGCGATTCACGCGGGCCCGGGTGACCACGTAGCTGACCACTACATAGAGCACCGCGGTGACGATGAGCCACACGGCCAGCGAGAATCCGGTCAGCGCGGTGACCGCGGCCCCGGCGACCGCGGAGCCGCCCAGCACCGCGAGCGGCACCCATCGGGGCAGCGTGTTCTGGGTCAGCCGGCTGCGACGTCCCGCGATCCCGGCTGGCCCCTCGGGCAGCATCGGGGCGCCAGGGGTCTCCGCGGTCGCCGGCGTCGGCGTCGAGGCGTCCTCCGGGCGCGCCTTCTGTTGAGTGGGGTTTCTGGTCTCGGCCATCAGTTGGCTCCTGAGAATTCCTTGTGCCGGCTGACGATCCACCGGGCGACCATGTTCACGATCAGGGTGATCACGAACAGCACCAGCCCGATCGCGATCAGCTGCGCCTGTCGCTCCGAACCCGGAGGCGCCTCGGGGAAGCCCAGGGCGATCTCCGCGGGGATGGTGCTGTTGCCCGCTGAGATCAGCGAGGCCGACAACGGCCCGGCCGAGAGCACCAGGGCCACGGCCATAGTCTCGCCCAAGGCTCGTCCCAGCCCCAGCATGACTCCGGAGATGATGCCCGCCCGGGCGAAGGGGAACACCGACATCCTGATCATCTCCCAGCGCGTCGCACCCAGGGCCAGGGCGGCCTCCTCGTGCAGCTTCGGAGTCTGCACGAAGATCTCCCGGGAGACCGAGGTGATGATCGGGAGGATCATCACCCCCAGCACCACACCGGCGGTGAAGATCGTGCGACCGGTCTGCGACGGCGCCTCCCCGAAGAGCGGGATGAAGCCCAGGTGCTCATGCAGCCACCTGTAGATCGGCACCAGCGCCGGACCGAGGAAGCTCATGCCCCATGCCCCGTAGACCACCGAGGGGATCGCCGCCAGCAGATCGATCACATAGCCGATCGACTTGGACAGCCGCGGCGGGGCGAAGTGCGAGATGTAGAGCGCGACGCCGACCGCCACCGGGGTGGCCAGGACCAGCGCGATCGCCGAGGCCACCACGGTGCCGATCACCAGCGGGTAGGCGTACTCGACGAACGCCTGGACGATGAACCCCTGCTCCTCCTGATAGACCGCCCCCGTGGAGTTGACCGTCAGGAACAACGCCACGAAGGCCAGCACCACCAGGATCGCGATCCCGGCGGACAGCGCCAGCCCGGAGAACAGCCGATCACCGAAGACACCGCCGGAGTCAGAGGTGGTCAGCGAGTTGTGGGCGTTCTCCCCGCGAGGAACCGCTGCCACAGCGCCGCCGGGCGTCGTCGTGCTCGGCGGCGAGGTGGAGGTGCGTGACTCATCAGAGCCGGCCACAGGATCTCCCATCAGGGTGTCGGGAATGTTCCGGAGATGTCACTCGGTGACGCGGATCTGGTCGATCGCCTCGAGAGCCTCGTCGCGCAGCTCGTCAGACATCGGGGCGTTGCCGGCCGCCGACTCCGCGGTGCTCTGACCGTCCTCCGAGACCACGTACTCGCCGAAGGCCTGCACCAGGTCGACGGTCTCCTGGTCCTGATACTCGTTGCAGAAGATGTTGTAGGCCACCAGGACGATCGGGTATGCACCCGACTCCTCGGTGTCGCGGTCCAGCTCGTAAGACATGTTGTTCGGGGCCTGGCCCTCCACCGGGGTGGACGACGCCACGGCCTGCGCGGCAGCCTCGGGCGAGTACTCGACGTACTCCTCCCCCACCTCGACGGCCACGGAATCCAGATCCCCGATCTGCGAGGCGTCGGCGTAGGTGATCGCGCCGTCGGTCTGGGTGGTCAGGTCCACCACGCCGGACGTCTGCTGGGCAGACTCGGAGGAGACGTCTGCAGGCCAGGAACCGTCGGCCTCCCACTCCCAGACCTCCGGCGCTGCGGCCTCGAGGTACTCGGTGAAGTTCTCCGTCGTGCCGGAGTCGTCGGCGCGGTGCACCACGGTGATCGGCGTGTCCGGCAGGTCCACGTCCGGGTTGTGCTCCGCGACGGCCTCGTCGTCCCAGCTCGTGATCTCCCCGGCGAAGATGCCCGCGAGAGTCTCGGCGTCGAGGTTGAGCGACCCATCGATGCCCTCCACGTTGTACGCCGCGGCGATCGGCGAGATGTAGGAGGGGATGTGGAAGGCACCGTCAGGGCCGCAGATCTCCTGGGACTGTTCCCATTCGCCCTCGTCCATCGCGGCATCGGAACCGGCGAAGTCATACTCCCCGCCGAGGAAGCCTTCCCTGCCGGAGCCGGACCCCACCGAGGCGTAGTTGACCTGCGCGTCCGGGGCCACGGAGGTGAAGCCGTTGGCCCAGGCGGTCATCGCCGCCTCCTGGGCGGACGAGCCTCCGCCGGAGAGCGTGCCCTGAACCTCCGAGGTCTCAGCGCCGTTCTCACCACCAGTGCCGGCGTCTGCGTCATCCCCGCCGGGGTTGTTCGACTCACCACAGGCGACCAGCGCCAGCGAAGCCACGGACAGGATGGCCGCCGCGCGACCGAAACGATGAAGCTTCACAGTGTCCTCTCTCAGATGTCGACTCCGGCGTGGAGCGTCTCTCCGCTCCAGCACCGGACCCCTCGCGGTGCCAGGGAGGCCCGGAAGGTGTCAGGGGTGTCAGCTCAGGTCCACGACCCCGCACCGGCACAGGTGAACGGCACAGTGCTGTCGCGGACCGAGTGTCAGGCTAGGGACCTCAGATGACGAGAACCGCCGCGGCAGGTGACGACGACGCGCGGATTCGATGAACGCTCGGTGAACCAGCGCGCGGCGAGCAGCGGCACCGAGGGAGGCTCCGTGGCCGGCCGGACTTAGACTGGACTGATGAGCTCCAGCGACTCGTTCAGCATCCGCCCCGCCCGCACCGCGGACGTGAAGCGCATCATCGAACTCACCCATCCGCTGGTGGAACGACGCGTGCTGGTCCCGAAGGAGAGGGTGTCCTACTTCGAGTCCCTCCAGGAGTTCCAGATCGCGGAGTCCGAGGACGGCGTCCTCATCGGCTTCGGAGCCCTGCACGTGATGTGGGAGGACCTTGCCGAGGTGCGCACTCTGGCCACCCGGGACGAGTGGCGCGGCCACGGCGTCGGCTCGGCGCTGCTGCACCGGCTGCTCGACGACGCCCGCCAGCTCGGCGTCAGCCGCGTGTTCTGCCTGACCTTCGAGGAGGAGTTCTTCGTCCGGCACGGCTTCTCCGTCATGGAGAACCAGGACGCCGTGGACCCGGAGGTCTACTCCGAGCTGCTGCGCTCCCAGGACGAAGGCGTGGCCGAGTTCCTCGACCTCGCGCGGGTGAAGCCCAACACCCTGGGCAACTCCCGGATGATCCTGCAGCTCTGAGCGGCCCGGGCCGCGCAGACCATGCCGGCGCATGCCGGCGCAGGTCGGCACGGCTCAGCGAGGACGCTCGGTGTCGGGGTCCTCACCCTCTGCGGGTGGCGTCGTCTCCGTGGCTTCCTGCTGAGAGGCGGGGGCGCCGTCGTCGTCCTCCTCGAAGTGCTCGCGAGACCACTCCCCCTGCCGTTCTGCCCTCCGCTCCGCACGCCCAGCTCGACGCTCGGCCTTCACGATCCGGATACGGCCGGTCAGCGTGTCCCGGTGCCCCAGCGCGGGCAGCAGCTCCTCGGCCTCCTCATGGGTCAGACCCGCCGCCTCCATGACGTCGACGATCATGGTGCGCAGCATCAGCACCACCGACTCACCCTCGAGGGTGTGGATCTCCAGGCGCGTGGGATGCAGCCGTGTGGCCACGGCCGAGAGCCCGTGCTGGGCCACCTCCATCCGCTGCGCCGAGGCCGGCCCCGACTCCGACACCGCCCGGGAGAGCAGCTGGACGGCGTCCGCGAACTCCTCCAGCAGGGAGGAGAGACTCTCCGTGGCCTCATCGGTGAGCGAGGCGTTGTCCACCATGGAGACGGCCCGCCGGGTGATCACCCGCATGGAGCGCACCGCCAGGTCCATCTTCTCTGTCAGCCGGCCCATCCGCCGCACGTAGTGCCGGTGCCGCCGGTAGGCGGGCGAATATCGGGTCAGCTCCTCCGCCGAGGCGACCGCCGCTACGGCGTCGTCGAGCTGGGACTGGATGCCCCGGCAGCGGATCAGCGCGTGCCACGCCTCCCGGGACTCTGAGGTGCGGATCGCCTTCGCCGTCTCACGCAGCGCCCGGGTGAGGTCATCGACCACTCGGCGCAGCTCACGGATCGGCTCCCGGCGCGGGTCCTTCGGGGTCAGCAGAGCGATCAGCATGGCCACCGTGCCCCCGAGGACCGCATCCGCACTGCGCGAGAAGGGACCCAGCAGGCCCCCTTCCGGGGCCGGGATCAGCACCACCAGCAACGCCTGCAGGCCCATCTGCATGGCGAGCAGGGATGAGTTGTCCAGCAGCCGGGCCAGCATGATCGAGACGAAGAGCACGAAGGACGCCGTCAGCAGACCCGCCCCGAAGAAATGCAGCACCAGGTCTCCGATGAAGATGCCCAGCGTGCAGCCCAGTGCGACCTCCACGACCTTGCGCAGCCGCGGCTCCTTGGTGAAGCCGAGGGCGATCAGCGCGGCGACGGCGGCGAAGAGCGGGCCGTCATGACCCAGGAGCGTCTCGGCGAGCGCGAAGGCGCCGACCCCGGCGACCGTCATCTGCAGGGCCGGGACCACCGAACGACCAGCCCGCACCCCACCGGCGCGGACACGCGCCGTGGTGACGCGACGGGCGGTGCGCACGCCGTGCCGCAGGTAGGCGAGCAGGCCCGACCGGCGAGGTTCGGCGGGGTCCGGGGCGTCCGAAGCTGTGCTCACCCTCCGAGTCTAGGGGGTCGAGGGCAGGCGATCAGGGGGTATGTGGCCCGTGCCATGCCGGGCGGCGGGAGACCAAGAGGCGAACGCGGGCTGAGCCGCTCATCCCTGTGCCAGCGCGGCCATCAGCACCAAGCCGGCGAACGCGAGGAACGGCAGGAACAGCACCGCATGGAGGAAGAGGTGCCCGCGCATCACCGCGATGAACTCGCGCAGGAAGGCACTGGGCACGTAGTAGCGGGCTGTCTTGGAACCGGTGACCTCAGCACGCAGCCCGGCCTTCCTGGCCAGCAGCGCCGCGCGGAGCACATGGTAGTTGTTGGTGACCGCCAGGAGCGCCCCGGAGCGACCGGCGTCCTCCTGGATCTGTTGGGCGAACCGCAGGTTCTGGGCCGTGCTGACCGCCTCGGTCTCGGCGATGACATCCTGAGCGGGCACACCCTGCTCACGCAGATACTCCGCCATGGCGGCCCCCTCGGCGCGGGACTCGTCCGGACCCTGTCCGCCGGAGGGAATGAGCAGCGGCTTCGGCTCGGTGTCCCGGTAGACCTCCAAGGCGCGGTCCAGGCGGGCGCGCAGCAAGGGCGGCACCTGACCACCGATCAGCCGGGAGCCGAGCACGACGAGCGCCGCCGGATGCTCCCGGTGGGTCATACGGCCATAGGCCAGCGCATAGCTGAGGAAGATCACGAAGGCCACGCTCACGTAGCCGGTGAGCAGGAAGAGCAGCGCCGCCAGCGTCACCAGATACGGATTCGCGGTGCCGACCAGCAGCACCGCCACCACCGGCAGGATCGGGATCGCCAGGCCGGCCAGCAGGGAGAGCATGTTGCCCAGGCGGCGGCCTTCACGGCGCAGCATGGTGATGCCGTTGGCGATGAGGAACCAGCACAGCACCACCACACTGGCCGGAAGCAGCAGCACCAGTGCCAGCGACACCAGGCCGAATCCCGGCACCACGCGGGAGAAGATCTCCAGGATGCCGAGCAGCCCGCAGCCGAGCGCCCCGACGAGGAACACCCCGTTGCGCAGCATGCGCCGGTCGCGTCTGCGGAAGAACAGGTAGAGGGCGCCGAAGCCAGCCGCCAGGATCAGCATGAACACGGGGATCAGCCTAGCGGGAGGAGCGGAGCGGGCCTGGGGGACAACTGCACCACAGAATCACGTCTGCACAGCCAGATCTCGTGGTGCAGACGTGATCTTGGGAGGCAGGACGCACCGACCAGCGATCACCGGGCACGAGGCACTCCGGCCTGCAGCAGCTTCCGACGGAGCCGCTCAGGCCGCAGGATGTCATCCCAGATGATCCGGACGACGACCAGGCCCAACGCTCGAAGCCCGTCCTCGCGGTGTTTCTCCGCCTCGAGGGCATCCACCGGGCTCACCCCGCTGAGCTCCTGGGACCTCCGGTACTTGACCATCCCGTCGAACTCCGCGACGACGCCCTCCCAGGCGAAGTCCGCACGCACGCGCCGCCCGTCGGGCAGAACGAACTCACGCTGCAGCTCCGGGGCGTGGAAGCCCAGTTCCCGGATCAGGGCTCGTACCGCGGACTCCCCCGGGGACTCGGCGGCAGGGTCGGCGAACTCCACTGCCCGAGCCCACCGTGCCCGTCGGCGGTGCGTGCGCAGATACGGCTCCCACTCGACGAAGTCGTCCAGCGCGAGGGTCCGCTCGGAGGTGATCCGACCCGCCAGCACGGCGTCCAGGATCACCGCCGCCTCGGCCAGGGAGGACTCCGCTACGGTGTCCAGGACGGAGAAGGCAAGCGGTTCGACATCGACCCGTTCGGGAACTCCCCGCAACCACGGATGCACCACGAGGCCCAGGGAGTCCTGCGGCACCGCATACTCCCCTGCCCGGATCCTGAGCTGCAGATCCTCGCGACCGGCTCCTTCGGGCAGCGCGGCTCCGAGGCGACGGAGGGGGATGGGCTGCAGGTCACGGCCGCCGAGAGGTCTGCCCCGGGCAGCGGCCGGAGCCTGGTGGTCCGCCAACAGGCGAGCGACGACCGCGGCGTCGGCCGTCCCCGTGAGGGGACCCGTCCTGCGGCGCCCCACACGTCCACGACGGGCTTCCCGGATCGTGATCTCTCCCGGAGTGCGGAGCAGAGGGACACCCCACAGTGCGAGCGCCGAGCTGCGACAGAAAAGTGGTGAGGCTGCGGCTGCCATCGCGCCGAGAGCCATGAGATGCCGCTCCCACGGCGGGGCGCTGAGCCACGGCCCAGGCTCGATGTATACGCCATGGGCCAGGCGCAGCATTTCGCCACGACGCACAGCCGTCGACCACCTGTTGCTCCGATGGGCCCGCTCCTGATCGGGCTGATCCCCGACGCAGTGCAAGCGCACGGAATCGCGTGGCTCGGATCTGACAGCGTGCGTGACCATGCCTTCCACTCTGACCGATTCTGGGTGTGGGTGCGGCCGAGTCCGGGAACCCTGTGGAAAACGCCGTCCTGCACACCGACATCATGTCTGCACAGCCAGATCTCGTGGGGCAGACGTGATACCGGGGTGCAGAACGGACAGGGAGGCCGGGTCAACGAGGCGTGGCGCAGTGGCACAGGGCCGACCGCCGCCCTCAGTCCAGCGTGAACCGGTGGGGGTCCGAAGTGATGCCGCCGATGCTCACCGTCAGCTCATAGGTGCCCGACTCGAGCTCCGCAGGCTCCGTGCAGGTCTCCGATGAATCCGAACGGGGCCAGGTCAGCTGCGCCCGCTCCTGCTGACCAGGTTCCATCGTCAGCTCATAGGAGTCGCCGTCGTCACCGCACTGCTCCGTGGTGAAGACCTGCCGGCCCGCATGGGAGATCTCGAACTCCTGCTCGGCAGTGCCGACGTCGAGGGTGCACTCCTGTGCACCGGTGTTCTCCACGGCAAGGATCAGCACCGGCGCCACCGTGGCGCCATAGGTGTCCTCGTCGGTGGCGGCGGTGACGCGGACGTCCCCGGGCGCGCAGGACCCGTCCGAGTCCTCGTCCTCCGGCTCCTCGTCCCCCGTGTCCTCCTCGTCCTCCGCGTCCTCCGCGTCCTCCGCGTCCTCTGAGCCGTCACCGTCAGGGTCATCGGTCTCGGAGGCCTCACCCTGGGCCGACTCCCCCGCGGGGTCGGTCTCCTGCGCCGTGGGATCGTTGGGGTCCTCGTCGACGAACAGCGCGAAGATCGCCGCACCGGCCCACCAGAGCCCCACCAGGACGATCACCGCGAAGGTGCCCACGACGAGTCGCCGCCTCCGGTACACCGCGGCGGACTGGCGCCGGGGCGTGCGTCGGGGACGGGGGGAAGCCATGCGCACCAGGGTATCGCCGGAGACTGGACATCAGGCGCCGACGTCGCCCACTCACCGATGTGATCTTCACCCGGCAGTGACCAGCGGGGAGACCGCCGGTTCTCAGCCGACGAGCCGCTCGGCCAGCTCCTTCACGCGGTGGTGGATGTCCTCGCGGACCAGCTCCATGCGCTCTCGGCCCTCGATGCCTCGCAGGCTGGGCTCATCGGTCTCCCAGCGCTCCACCAGCACGCCTTCGGGCTGCGGCACCTGGGCCTCGGCACCGAGGATCACCACGTGTCCGGCTTCGCGCATCATGTCCTCGGTGAGCAGCTGCGGCGTCTCCGCGGTGATGTCGACGTCGACGTCCTGCAGCACCTCGGCGGACAGGGCGTTGACGGCCGAGCCGGGCTGCGTGCCGGCGGAGTCCACCCGGACCGCCGACGCCGCACCGACCGTTTCGAGCTCGCGACGCATGAGTCCGGCGGCCATCTGGGACTTGCCACCGTTCTTCACACAGACGAAAAGCACTGCGGACGAGGTCTCCGGCTGGGTCACGGGGTCTCCATTTCGCGCGCGGGGGCGGGAGCGGTCGCGGCGGGCGCTGCAGGGGGCACGATCCGGTGGCCGACGGCGTGGGTGATCTCCTGCAGCCGCTCGGCCACCACGGCGTAGTAGGACCACACACCGCGCTTCTCCCGGGTGAGCAGACCCGCGTCGACGAGGATCTTCAGGTGGTGCGAGACAGTGGGCTGCCCGAGGCCCAGCGGATCTGTGAGGTCACAGACGCAGGCCTCACCGCGGGCGTCGGCGGCGATGAGGGAGAGCAAGGTCAGTCGGTTCGGATCGGCGAGGGCCTTCAGCTGGATGGCCAGCTCGACGGCGTCCTCGGACGCCAACCCAGGGACGCCGGGCTGCGGCGCACAGCAGGCCGGTCCGTCCTCCGCGGCGACCTCGGTCGAGACGGCAGGATCACGATGCGCGGTGGGCGAGAGGGTCATGGCTGCTCCGGAGGCTGCTCAGGGCTTGGTTGAGCGTTCAGGTCGGGGACGACGACGGCGCCACGTCATCAGCGAAGTCTGACATTGACATCTGTCGATGCCTCTGACGATACTCGGGGCATCGATGTTTGTCGATACCTTTCCGCACCCGCCTCCATCCGATCACAGGAGCATCGTGTCCCAGACCACCACCCCCGGCAGCTCCTCCCCAGGAAACCCCGCACCCGCCCCGCCGGACGCGTCCGGCGTCGTCGCGAAGCTCTCGATGCTGGACCGATTCCTGCCGGTGTGGATCATCGCCGCGATGGTCGTCGGCCTGGCGCTGGGCGCCGTCGCCCCCGGCTTCGGGGAGGCGCTGGAGTCCTTCAAAGTCGCCGGAGTCTCACTGCCGATCGCCCTGGGTCTGCTGATCATGATGTACCCCGTGCTGGCGAAGGTCCGTTATGACGAGACGGCGAAGGTCATCGGGGACCGGAAGCTGATCATCACCTCGCTGCTCATCAATTGGCTGCTCGCCCCGGCGTTCATGTTCGCCCTCGCCTGGATCTTCCTCCCGGACCTGCCCGAATACCGCACCGGACTGATCATCGTCGGCCTGGCGCGCTGCATCGCCATGGTGCTGATCTGGAACGACCTCGCCTGCGGCGACCGTGAGGCCGCCGCCGTGCTGGTGGCCATCAATTCGGTGTTCCAGGTGGTCATGTTCGGGGTGCTCGGCTGGTTCTATCTGCAGCTGCTGCCCAGCTGGCTGGGCCTGCCCACCACCAGTGCGGAGTTCTCGATCGTCGCCATCACCGTCTCGGTGCTGGTATTCCTCGGCATCCCGCTGGTCGCCGGCTACCTCACCCGCACACTCGGTGAACGGACCCGCGGCCGAGACTGGTACGAGGGGACGGTCCTCCCGCGGCTCGGGCCGTGGGCGCTCTACGGTCTGCTGTTCACCATCGTGGTGCTCTTCGCCCTGCAGGGCGAGCAGGTGCTGGCCCAGCCGATGGACGTCGTGCGGATCGCGCTGCCGCTGACCGTCTACTTCCTGGTGGTCTTCGCCGCCTCGATGCTGATCGGCTGGATCCTGCGGCTGGGCTACGAGCGCTCCACCACACTGTCCTTCACAGCGGCGGGCAACAACTTCGAGCTGGCCATCGCGGTGTCGATCGCCACCTTCGGCGCCACCAGCGGCCAGGCGCTGGCCGGGATCGTCGGCCCGCTGATCGAAGTCCCTATCCTGGTCGCGCTGGTCTACGTGGCGCTCTGGGCCCGTCGCTGGTTCACGACGTCGACGCCGAGCGCCCTCGTCGCCGCAGACGCCACCACCACCAGCACCCCCACCAGCACCCCCACCACTGCAGAAGCATCCGAGAGGACCCGATGATGACCCGCGAGAACCACAAGCCCACCGTCTTGTTCGTCTGCGTCCACAACGCCGGCCGCTCCCAGATGGCCGCCGGATTTCTCCGGGAGATCGCTGGAGGCGACGTCGTCGTGCACTCCGGCGGCACGCAGCCGGCGGACCAGGTGAATCCGGTGGCCGTGGAGGCCATGGCCGAGGTGGGCATCGACATCTCCGCGCAGGTGCCCGACCAGCTCTCCCCGTACACCGTCCAGGAGTCGGACGTGGTGGTCACGATGGGCTGCGGCGACGACTGCCCGTTCTATCCGGGCAAGCGGTATCAGGACTGGCAGCTGGACGACCCGGCCGGCCAGGGCATCGAGACGGTGCGGGCGATCCGCGACGACATCCGCTCCCGGGTGGAGGAGCTGGTGGGATCATTGCGCCCCGCGAAGGCCTGAGACCGACCACCGGCTGACGGGGGGCGGGCAGGCCCAGCCCGGCCCCGCATCCCCTCCGCAGCTTCCGTAGAATCGCAGGGATGCCTCTGCCCCTTGCCGATGACGCCCTCGCCCCGCCCATCCCTCCAGCGCCCGAGGACGTCCACAGCCGGGTGATCGACTGGTTCTCTGAGGCCGCCCGGGATCTGCCGTGGCGTCGACCGGAGTGCACCCCTTGGGGCGTGCTCGTCAGCGAGATCATGCTCCAGCAGACTCCGGTGGTCCGCGTGCTGCCCCGCTGGGAGGACTGGATGCACCGCTGGCCGACGCCGAACGCCTGCGCGGCGGCCCCGCAGTCGGAGATCCTCACCGTCTGGGACCGGCTGGGCTACCCGCGACGGGCGCTGCGGCTGCAGGCGGCGGCGGAAGCGATCGTGGAGCGCCACGACGGTGCGGTCCCTGCGGACCCGCAGGCGCTGCGGGCCCTGCCCGGCATCGGCGAGTACACGGCGGCCGCGGTGGCCTGCTTCGCCTTCGGGATCCCGGAGGTCGTGGTGGACACCAATATCCGCCGCGCCCACGCACGGATCTTCACCGCCGCGGCGCTGCCCGGCCAGACTTATACGGCCGCCCAGCGGCGGCTCGCCCACGATCTGATGCCCGCCACGGACGACGACGGCGGACGACGCGCCTGCGCCTGGAACGCCTCCACCATGGAGCTCGGGGCGCTGATCTGCACGGCCAGGTCCCCGCAGTGCGCGATCTGTCCGGTGGCGGATCTGTGCGCCTGGCGGGCGGCGGGTTCACCTCCCCCGACGGAGGAGCAGAAGACCCGCGGCCAGGCCTGGGCCGGGACGGACAGGCAGGTGCGCGGGGCGATCATGGCGGTGCTGCGCCGCGGTGAGCCGGTGGAGGCGCAGGCCCTGCTGACAGGGCTGCCGCTGGCCGAGGCGTCGGACGAGCAGCGCCGCCGGTGCCTGGAGACCCTGGTGGCCGACGGGCTCGCACAGCGCCGCGGCGACGTCGTCACCCTGCCCGGGGTGCTGTGACATGAACGGATGCGCCTCGTGAAGGAGGCCTTGCCGTGGCTAGCGGTCCATCTCCTCACTCACCGCTGACATCAGGAAGAGCTGAAGAAACAGGGTGGCGATGATCATCGTGAATGCGGGCACCAGCAGAACGTAGGGGTCCTTGAGGAGAACTGCAGCGCTCAGCCCAGGAACCGTCAGCGCGACGGTGGCCACGTAACGGTGAAACCTGCTTTGTATGTTCATCGCTCCTCCTCACTGACCTGTGGCCCGACACCTTATCGGCCGAAGACACACAGTCAACCCCCTCCTGGAGCTGCTCACGCTGCGGCGGCTGCTCCAGCACGAGGCCCCGCGCCAGCTAGTTCTGTGACGCCGGCGCCTCGCCGCCGTCGAGCAGCAGCCCCATCGCCTCGGGCAGGGAGCCGATCTCGCGGACCCTCATCCCTTCGGGGATGTCGCTCTTCTCCGCGCCGCGGGGAACGATCGCGTGGGTGAACCCGAGCCGCTGGGCCTCCTGGAGCCGGCGCTGCAGCCCCGGCACCGGACGCACCTCACCAGCGAGGCCGACTTCGCCGAAGGCGACAAACCGGTTAGGCAGCGGCTTCTCGAGCGCCGCCGAGGCCACTGCCAACGCGATGGAGAGATCCGCCGCCGGTTCGGTGATCTTCACTCCGCCCACCGTGGCCACATAGGTCTCCGACTTGAACAGCGTGGCCAGCCGGGCGCGCCGCTGCAGCACCGCCAGCAGCATGGACACCCGGGGCGAATCCAACCCGGAGACCGCCCGGCGCGGCTGCGAGGCCGGGGACTCGGCCACCAGGGCCTGCACCTCGGCGGTCAGCGGGCGCCGTCCCTCCAGGGTGATGGTGATGCAGGTGCCGGGAACCCGATCCGTCAGCGCGGAGACGAAGAGCCCGGACGGGTCAGCCAGGGACGTCAGGCCCCCCTCGTTCAGGTCGAAGCAGCCGACGTCGTCCGTGGGACCGTAGCGGTTCTTCACTGCGCGGAGCAGCCGCAGGCGAGAGTGGCGGTCTCCCTCGAACTGGCAGACCACGTCCACCAGATGCTCGAGCATGCGCGGCCCGGCGATATTGCCATCCTTGGTGACATGACCGACCAGGATGGTGGCCATGTTCCGACGCTTCGCCGCTTCGATCATCGAGGCGGTGACCTCCCGGATCTGGGTGACGCCCCCCGCGGCGCCGTCCACCTCGGCGGAGGAGAGCGTCTGCACCGAATCCATGATCGTCAGCTGCGGGGAGATCTGCTCGATCTGCCCGAGGGCCTGGCCGAGATCGGACTCCGCAGCCAGGTAGAGGCTGTCGGACATCGCCTCGATACGTTCGGCGCGCTTCTTGACCTGCGCAGCCGACTCCTCCCCGGTCAGGTACAGCACCGGATGGTCCGTGTGCGCCTTCGCCACCGCGGAGGCCACCTGCAGCAGCAGGGTGGACTTCCCGACACCGGGCTCCCCCGCCAAGAGGATCACCGCCCCGGGCACCAGCCCGCCGCCGAGCACGCGATCCAGCTCTCCGATGCCGGTGGCGCGGAACTCCGCGACCGAGGCGTCGACGTCGCCGATGGCCTGGGCTGGGGCGGCGAGGTTGGAGGCGGCCGTGGTCCGGGCTGTGACTTGACCCTTCTCCTGGACCGTGCCCCAGGACTGGCACTCCGGACAGCGCCCCACCCATTTCACGGTCTGCCACCCGCATTCGGAGCACTCGAAGGTGGGGGCGTTCTTCCCCTTGCTGCGACTGGTGGTGCGGGTGGCCATGGGGACCACGGTATCGCGGTCCGCTGACACCTCTCGTCCGGCTCAGTGGTGCGGCTGAGAGCACCGACGTGCTGACGTCCTCATGCGGTGTCGGCCAGGCGTGACACGCCTGCGATGATCCGGTCACGGCCGAATCGGTAGGCGTGCTCCGGGTCGAAGGCGCTCCCGCGCGCCGCGCCGGAAGCCGCACCTATCCGGGCCGCATGGGGGTACATGTCTGCGTCGAGGAAGCACTCCACCAGGGGTTCGACGCTTTCCCACCATTCGGCGTCGTTCCTGCCATCCTGCTCGTGGGCTCGGGAGGCCGCCGCTCGATCGCGGGCATTCGCCTGGACGAACGCGAGAAGGCAGGTCAGCGCGTCATCGATCTGCAGGTCGCCCAGCCCCGAGTCGGAGAACGCTGTGAGTTCGTGCTCGTACTTCGCCATCTGCCCCGGCCCGAGCGGCGGGCGTGCAGTGGACACACCCGCCACCCAAGGATGCCGGACCATCATCGACCGGTTCGCGTCTGCGACGTCGCGTAGGCGCTGCTGCCAGGAACTGCCGGAGGCATGCTCACGCGGCATCGCGGCATAGACCGCATCGAGCATCAGATCGATCAGGGCATCACGACTGGGGACGTAGTTGTAGAGGGTCATCGCTTTGACGCCCAGTTCCCCAGCAAGCGAGCGCATGGTCAACGCCGCGAGCCCGTCAGCGTCGGCCAGCACGACAGCCATGTCAACGATGCGGTCGACGGACAGCGCACGAGGGCGGCCCCGCCCGGTGTGGCGCGACGACTCGCCGACCTCGCCCCGCCACAGCAGCCGAAGTGTCGCCAGGGTCACGTCTGCCGAGGTGCGCTCACCGCTCATGGCTCACACCCTTCCATATCGAGCGGGTTCACCCCTCCATCTGCTCGGCCCAACCGCCCGCCACCATGGTCTGGAATCGCCACCCTTCCGCAGTCTTGATGAGCAGGTCGCCGTAACGCATGGTGTGTGCCTCACCTCCGGTGGTGAAGGTCGCGTCGGTCACCACGAAGCACAACGCCCCACTCAGAAAGATCGGTCGACGCACGGAGTCCATCTGCACGCCCCCGACCCCGGCGAGGACCTCGCGCATCTGAGCGATGAACCGGCCCCGGTCGCACTGCCCGACGACGCCGAAACCTTCCGCGTCGTCAGTCACCTCATTGATCGGAAAGGCGGCCTGATCCGCCATCGATTCGACGTCTGCCGCCGCGGCGAGCGCGTCATAGCGCTCGAACCATTCCATGACCTCCCGGGTCTCTCGTTCAAACTCTGTACTCTGCTCCACAATGCCCACCTTCCCTGTTTACGTACGTCGTACATAAATAGCAGATCGGAGTCTTCCCCGCCACCCCCTGTGACTGACCCGTCAGTCGACGTCATACAGGAGGAGGCTAGGCTCTGCCAGCAGGGCCCACCCCAACGAAACCTCGCCCCTGGAGCACGTCGGTGTCAGAACCTTGCTCTGAATCTCCCCCACGCCTCAGCCTCGCCGCCCGGCTCATGCCTCTGGTGATGCGCGCCCGGCGGGCCAACAGACACCACCGGACCCGCGAGCATGTACTCCGGCACCTGGCAGATCCACACCGTCACACCGAGGGGTGAACCTTGCGACACCGTGCTGTACCTGCATGGCGGCGGCTGGGTCCATGAGGCGGCTCCGGCACATTGGCGGTGGGTTCAGCGTCTTGCCGCAGAGGCCCAGATGCAGGTCGTCATGCCTGCCTACCCACTGGTGCAGGCGCGCCGCACAGCGGCCACGGTGGTGCCGCGCGTCGCGCAGCTCGCCGCAAGAACGGAACGGCCTCTGGTGCTCATGGGCCACTCTGCCGGGGGGGGTCCATCGCCCTGTCCGCCTCCCTGATGCTTGCCCGCCAGAAAGAGCCGGCGTCGCTGACCGTGCTGCTCTCCCCCGCTCTGGACCTGCGGTTCAGCAATCCGGAGATCGACGCTCGCCAACCTGAGGACCCGTGGCTGGTCAAGAAGGGTCAGCTCGAGCTCTCCGAACGGTGGATCGGGGGAGAACGGGGAGGACCCCCTCCTCAACCCCTTCCTCGGTGACCTGACAGGCATCGGTCCGCTGCTGGTGTTCAGCGGCACCCGAGACATCCTCAACCCTGACACCCGGTTGTTCGTCCAACGCGCACCGCCACCTGACCGTCACTCCCAGGTGAAACCCGTACCATGCTGGCGGGTGACCGCGGCCCAGCACCGGGGCCGCCGTCGTCCTGCCCCGTTCATCCCAGACCCACAGGAGAGGCGTGTTCCGCTCCCCCAAGATCTTCTTCCGCGTCCTGGCGATCGCCGAGGCGATCTCCTGGACCCTGCTCATCGGCGGCATGATCCTGCGCGCCACCCATGGCCTCGACGTCGCCGTGACCGTCGGCGGCGGCATCCACGGCTTCGTCTTCCTCGCCTACGCCGCCACCGCCGTGATCGTGGCCAAGAACCAGCGCTGGAGTGCCGGCCCTGCCGCCACCGCCATCATCAGCGCGATCATCCCCTATGCCACCGTCCCGGTGGACATCTGGCTCAAGCGCAGCGGCCGTCTGGACGGCCCGTGGCGCACCCGCGCCGGCGAGGACCCGCGCGACCACAGCTGGCATGACCGGCTGCTGCGGGTGCTGCTGAACCGGCCGGCCCTGGTCGGCGGCGCGCTGGCGGTCGGCGTCGTCGTGGTGTTCGTGGGACTGCTGGTGGCAGGGCCGCCCGTGCCGAAGGGCTGACGCCCGACGCCGGCGACCCGGCTGGACACGACGCAGAGAGTCCGGCACATCCGGCGCACAGACGAGAAGCGGGGGGCCGAGTTCCATCCCAGGAACTCGGCCCCCCGCTGTCGTTCAGCAGGACCGGATCAGACCAGCCGGTTCAGCTCTCGATCGCCGCCGGCTCCTCGGTGCCTTCGATCTGCGGCGCCGGGGCGGTCCAGTCGAAGGTGAGCTCGCGGTCCTCGCCCTCGCCCTTCAGACCGATGGTGATCGCCGCTCCATGCGGGATCTCCCCGTAGAGGATCTGCTCGGAGAGCTGGTCCTCGATCATGGACTGGATCGCACGGCGCAGCGGCCGGGCCCCCATGGACGGGTCGTAGCCCTTGTCGGCGAGGAACTCGCGGGCAGGCTGGGAGACCTCGAGGGTCATGGCCTGCTCCGCCAGGCGCTCCCGCAGACGGTCGACGAACAGGTCCACGATGCGCACGATCTCGGACTGCTCCAGCTGCGGGAACACGATGGTGTCGTCCACGCGGTTGAGGAACTCCGGCCGGAAGTGCTGACGCAGCTCCTGGTTGACCTTGCCCTTCATGCGCTCATAGTTCGTGGCGGTGTCCGTCGAGGACTGGAAGCCGGTCATCACGCTCTTGGAGATCTCGCTGGTGCCGAGGTTCGTGGTCATGATGATCACGGTGTTCTTGAAGTCCACCACGCGGCCCTGGGAGTCGGTCAGACGGCCGTCCTCGAGGATCTGCAGCAGCGAGTTGAACAGGTCCGCGTGGGCCTTCTCCACCTCGTCGAACAGCACCACGGAGAACGGACGACGCCGGACCTTCTCGGTCAGCTGGCCGCCCTCCTCGTAGCCCACGTACCCGGGAGGGGCGCCGAAGAGCCGGGAGACGGTGTGCTTCTCCGAGAACTCGGACATGTCCAGAGTGATGAGCGCGTCCTCGTCGCCGAAGAGGAACTCGGCCAGAGTCTTGGCCAGCTCGGTCTTGCCGACGCCGGTGGGGCCGGCGAAGATGAACGAGCCGGAGGGCCGGTTCGGGTCCTTCAGGCCGGCGCGGGTGCGGCGGATCGCCCGGGAGAGTGACCTGACGGCCTCGTCCTGGCCGATGACCCGCTTGTGCAGCTCCTCCTCCATGCGGCGGAGGCGGTCGGACTCCTGCTCGGTGAGCTTGAAGACGGGGATGCCGGTGGAGAACGCGAGGACCTCGGCGATCAGGTCGGCGTCGACCTCGGCGATCTCATCCATGGACCCGGACTTCCAGGCGCTCTCCTTCTCCTGACGCTCCTCCACGAGCTTCTGCTCGGTGTCGCGCAGGGAGGCGGCGCCCTCGAAGTCCTGGGCGTCGATGGCGGCCTCCTTCTCCCGCCGGACGTCCTCGATCCTGGCGTCGAACTCCTTGAGCTCCGGCGGCGCGGTCATCTTCTGGATGCGCAGTCGGGCGCCGGCCTCGTCGATCAGGTCGATCGCCTTGTCAGGCAGGAAACGGTCGTTGACGTACCGGTGAGCCAGTGACGCGGCCGCCTCGAGGGCCTCCTCGGTGATGGAGACCTTGTGGTGGGCCTCGTAGCGGTCCCGCAGGCCACGCAGGATCTGCACGGTGGTCTCCACCGAGGGCTCGTCCACCTGGATCGGCTGGAAGCGGCGCTCCAGGGCGGCGTCCTTCTCGATGTGCTTGCGGTACTCGTCCAGAGTGGTGGCGCCGATGGTCTGCAGCTCACCGCGGGCCAGCAGCGGCTTGAGGATGTTGGCGGCATCGATCGCGCCCTCAGCGGCGCCGGCGCCGACGAGCGTGTGGATCTCGTCGATGAACAGGATGATGTCCCCGCGGGTGCGGATCTCCTTGAGCACCTTCTTCAGGCGCTCCTCGAAGTCACCGCGGTAGCGGGAGCCGGCCACCAGGGAGCCGAGGTCCAGGGTGTAGAGCTGCTTGTCGCGGAGGAGCTCCGGCACGTCGTTGTTGACGATCGCCTGGGCCAGACCCTCGACGACGGCGGTCTTGCCGACGCCGGGCTCACCGATGAGCACCGGGTTGTTCTTGGTACGGCGGGAGAGCACCTGCATCACGCGCTGCCGCTCGTAGTCGCGGCCGACCACCGGGTCCAGCGCGGCTTCGCGCGCAGCGGCCGTGAGGTTGCGGCCGAACTGGTCCAGCACCACCGAGCCGGAGGGCTGACCTTCTGTGGCCCCCTGCCCGACACCGGCACCGGCTTTCTCCTGGCCGCCGCCCTGGTAGCCGGAGAGCAGCTGGATGACCTGCTGGCGCACCTTGTTGAGGTCGGCGTTGAGCTCCACGAGCACCTGGGCGGCGACGCCCTCGCCCTCGCGGATCAGCCCGAGCAGGATGTGCTCGGTGCCGATGTAGTTGTGGCCCAGCTGCAGGGCTTCGCGCAGCGAGAGCTCCAGGACCTTCTTGGCGCGCGGAGTGAAGGGGATGTGGCCGCTGGGCGCGTTCTGCCCCGGGCCGATCTTCTCCTGGACCTTCTCGCGGACTCCGCCCAGCGAGATGTCCAGAGACTCCAGGGCTTTGGCGGCGACGCCCTCACCCTCATGGATGAGGCCGAGCAGGATGTGCTCGGTTCCGATGTAGTTGTGGTTGAGCATGCGGGCCTCTTCCTGGGCCAGCACAACCACTCGCCGTGCGCGGTCGGTGAATCTCTCGAACATGGCCAATGACACTCCTCGCGTTGATGCTCACCTTCGATGCTACGGGGGTGAGCCCGCTTTGGGGCGCCTGTTCGCCACCGGGGAAAGTCCGGGGCCGACGGGCCGGGTTCGGGACACCCGACGACGACGCCACGCCCCGCCCCTGCCTCACACCCTCGCCCCGGCGGTGAGCGCCCCGCGCACCGAGGGCCAGGCGACGAGACGCTCGCGCACCTCGTCCCGGGATTCTCCGGCGAGCGCCTGCCGCCAGGCGTTCTCGAGGATCTCGTCGACCCTCACGCGCCCGCCACGGGACGCGGACTCCACGGCGGCCTCGACCATGGCCAAGCTCATGATGTTCTCGTGCACCTCCCCCATGGGCGTGACGACGCCGGCGCCCTCGCTCCGCCCCGGGGCGGCCCCGGCTCCCGCGGCCAGTGCGTCGAGGAACTCGGCCAACGCTCCGGCGATGCCCTCGCCCGGCACGGTGCCGCCCTCATCGAGGACCGTTGCCTCCAGGACCCCCTTCTCCGCGACCCCCGCGTCCGGGGCTTCGACCACCGGCTCGTGGTCGCCGTCCCAGGTGACGGTGCCGCGCTCGGCGGAGAGCCGCCAGCTCCCGTTCCAGGAGGTCTCCTGCCCGGGACTGCACCAGCTGCCGGTGTAGACGAACCGCGCGCCGCCGTCCATCTCGAAGATCGCCGTGGCCGCGGCGTCGCCGTCATACCAGGACCAGGGCGGGTTGAACTCCTCGCAGTACACAGACACCGGCTCTGCGCCGAGCAGGAATCGTGCGGTGTCAAAGGGATGGATGGCCATGTCCAGCAGCAGCGGATGCAGCATCCGCTCCCGGAAGCCGCCGAATCGCGGGGCCTTGAAGAACTCGGTCACCAGTGCGCCCGCGGCGCCCAACCCTTCAGCCTGCGCCCGCAGGCTGAACAGCTGGGGGTTGTAACGGCGCGACTGGCTGACCATGAACAGCTGCCCGGTCACCTCCGCCGCGGCGGCCAGCGACAGCGCCCGCGGGAGGGTGTCCGCCACGGGCTTCTCGCTGAGCACCGGCAGCCCGGCGAAGAGCGCCGAGGTGGTCACCGGGTGGTGCGCCCGCGGGACGGTCACGTTGACCACCGCCTGCGCCCCGGTCTCCTGTGCCAGTGCCACGGCGTCGGAACCGACCGGCACGTCCGTCCGCCCCGCCTCGGCCAGAGCGGCGCGCGCGGCGTCGAGATCGAGGTCGACGACGCCGGCCAGCTCGGCACGCGGCTCAGCCTCGATGGTCTGCAGCCAGGCACGGCCCATGCCGCCGGCGCCGACGAGGATCAGCGGGATGCTCATGCGTGCGCCTCCTCGGACGTCCCCTCAGACGACGCCGCGGACGGCGCCCGGGATTGCGCCGCGGATTCGGCGTCGGACTCCATCGGCCCCTGGTACCCGTGGCCGGTGTAGAAGTCCTCGGTCTCGTAGCGCAGCAGGGTCGGCGTGGTGCGCTCCGGACGGTGGGTGACGGCCCACTGCACCCCGTTGGAGATCACCCGGCGCACCCCTTCGTGGAAGTAGGTGGGGAAGTCCTGGTCGCCGGGGCGGAAGTAGAAGATCTTCCCGTAGCCGCGGCGGTAGGTCATCCCGGAGCGGAACACCTCCCCGCCGGAGAAGGTGGAGAGGAAGATCAGCTCGTCAGGGGCGGGGACGTCGAAGTGCTCGCCGTACATCTCGTCCTCGTCGATGATCATCGGGTGCGGGATGCCCTGGGCGATCGGATGGGTGGGGTCCACCGTCCAGATCAGCTCACGGTCGTGCTCGGTGCGCCAGCGCAGCGTACAGGTGGTGCCCATGAGCTTCATGAAGATCTTCGACCAGTGCCCGGAATGCAGCACGATCAGTCCCATGCCCTCCAGCACGTGCCGGTGGACCCGCTCGACGACGTCGTCGGCCACCTCCCCGTGGGCGGCGTGGCCCCACCAGACCAGCACGTCTGTGGAGGCCAGCACCTCCTCGGTGAGGCCGTGCTCGGGATCGTCGAGCGTGACGGTGCGGACCGCGGAGGCCTCGCCGAGGTTGTTCCGGATGCCCTCGGCGATCGCACCGTGCATGCCCTGCGGGTACCGTGCCGCGACCTCCGGCTCGGCCTGTTCGTGACGGTTCTCGCCCCAGACCGTCACCTGGACGGGCCGGGCGAAGGTCAGGGCGGGGGCGGGCTGATCAGCAGATGTCATGGATCCATCCTTCATGATGTGGGGATTCTTCTCAGGTCTCGTGGTCCGACGATTCACTTCACGGCTCCTCCCGTGGCCCCGGCGGCGACGTACTTCTGCGCCACGACCAGCAGGACCAGCGCGGGGAGCGAGGCCAGCACCGCCGTCGCCATCACGGAGCTCCAGTCGTTCACATAGGCGCCCAGGTAGTTGTAGATGCCGAGCGTGACGGGCCGGACCTCCTCCGTGGTGGTCAGCGTCAGGGCGAAGAGGAAGTCGCTCCAGGTGAACAGGAAGGTGAAGAGCCCGGCGGTGATGATCGCATTGCGGCTCACCGGAACCACCACGGAGAGGAAGGCGCGCACCGGCCCGGCGCCGTCCACATGGGCGGCCTCCACCAGCGCCGGCGGCAAGGAGCCCATCAGCGCCCGACAGATGAGGATCGCGAAGGGGATCCCTGAGGTGGAGTCGGCCAGGATGAGTCCTGGGATGGAATTGAGCAGTCCGATCTCCGCATACACGTTGTACAGGGCGTTGGCGATCACGATCCCGGGGATCATTTGACTGATCAGCACGGCGAAGAGCAGGTAGTCGGCCCAGCGCAGGCGGAACTGGACCAGGGCATAGGCCGCCGGCACCGCGATGACCAGGGAGAGCGCCACGCTCCCCAGCGCGACCATGAGGCTCGTCATCAGGTTGCCGCCCTGTTCGTCCAGGGCGGTCCGGTAGCCGGAGAGGTCGGGGTTCAACGGCAGCCAGGCGGTGTCCACGGTGGCCCCTCCCGGCTGCAGGGAGGCATTGACCATCCAGTAGATGGGGAACAGCAGGACGATGATGATCACCAGTCCCATGGCGGTGTTGAGCTTGGGGTGTCTGACCGTGTTCATGAGCACCTCACTCGTCGACGGGACGCCGGTTCAGGCGCAGGTAGATGACCGCGAACAGCAGGGAGATGAGGATCAAAATGTTGCTGACCGCCGCCCCCTGCCCGAAGTCGAACGTGGCGAAGGACAGCTGATACGCCTGCGTGGCCAGGGTCTGGGTGGCGTTGGCGGGTCCTCCCCCGGTCAGCCCGAGGATGATGTCGAGGACCTTCAGCGTGTAGACCACCCCCAGGACCAGCACCACCGAAACGACCGGGCGCAGCATGGGCCAGGTGATGTGACGGAAGGCCTGCCACCTGCTGGTGCCGTCGATGGACCCCGCCTCATAGAGCTCCTGCGGGATGGTCTGGAGGCCTCCGTGCAGGATGACGGCGTTGAACGGGATGCCGATCCAGATGTTCACCACGATCACGGTGAACAGCGCCAAATCGGTGCTGGAGAGCCAGGGGATCCCTGAGTCGATCAGCCCGGATCCCATCAGCACCCGGTTCAGCGCACCGGAGTCCGTGTCGAGCAGCCACTTCCACACGGCGCTGGCCACGATGAGCGGAATGAGCCAGGGCAGCAGGATCAACGACCTCAGTGCCCCCGAGAGCGGGAACCGACGGCGGAAGAACAGCGCCAGGCCGAGGCCCAAGACGAACTGTCCCAAGATCGAGCCGACGGTGAAGATCACGGTGTTCGCCAGCGCCGTGCGGAACAGCGGGCTGCCGAGCACCTCGGTGTAGTTGGTCCATCCGGCCCACGGCGCCTCATCCGTGAAGAAGGTGGTGATGGTGTAGTGCTGGAACCCCATGATGAGGTTCTGGATGACGGGGTAGCCGAAGAACAGGACCATGTAGATCACCGCCGGACCGAGGAACAGCGTGGTGACCAGACGCTGCCGCCATGCCCGGCCCCGTGCGGAGATCCGTGGCGGGCGGACCGCCGTGACCTGCGCTCCGCCACCCGTGGCACGGTCTGCCGGTGGCGTCGTCGTCCTGTGCGCGTGGACGTCTGTGGTGCTCATACGTATTCCTCCGCCTGGTCGAGGGCCTCGGCCGGCTCGGCTTGGCCGGAGAGGGCCAGCTGAAGCGCGGTGTACAGGGCGGTGGCCGTGGTGGGCCAGTTCTCCCCCAGCTGCGCGGTGCGCGCCCTCGCTTCGGGGATGAGGTCGACGAAGGTGTCCATGTCCGGACGGCGCTGAAGGTAGGCCTCCGTGAGAGCCGGTCGGCCGGGGACCGTGAACCGCTGCTCGGCCATGGAGAGGATGCTCTCGTCCGAGAGGAACTCGGTGAGCACGGCGGCTGCGAGCTCCTCCTTAGCGCTGTCGCCGGTCGCCGGCACGGTCCAGGCCTCGCCGCCCAGGGGTGCGACCGGCGCCTGCCCGGAGTCACGGACGGGGAGCATGACGATCTCGTACTCGAGATCCTCGATGCCGGAGAGTTCAGGAAGCTGCCAGGGGCCGTTGACCATCATGGCGGCACGTTCGGCGACGAACTGGTCCTTGACATCGGCCTGGCCCCAGTTCAGCACCGAGGACGACGCCGAACCGTCCTGGACGAAGCCGGACACCAGCCCCAGCGCCTCGGCGGCCTCCTCCGTGGCGATACTCCGCTCGTCGGCCCCGTTGGACCAGAAGAAGGGCAGGAACTGCCAGGTGCCCTCATAGGTGGCGTTGCCGCAGAAGGCGATGCCGAACCTGCCGTCCGCCGTGAGCTCGGCCGCGCAGCCCCGAAGCTCCTCCCAGGTGCGGGGGTAGTCCAGGCCGGCCTCCTGGAACATCGGGGTGTTGCAGAACAGGGCGATGGTGTTGACGGTGGGGACGACGCCGTAGACGTCTCCCTCATACGTCCCGGCCTGCAGGACGCCGTCGTGGTATCCCTCGGTGGGGATGCCCAGCTCGTCGAAGGAGCGCAGCGCGGTGGTCGCCGCGATCTGCTGGAGGTCAGGGTTGTCCAGCATCAGAATGTCCGGAAGCGTGCCCGAGGACCCCTGCTGCAGAACCCGCTGGATCAGCGACTGGCCCGAGACGGCGACCCGCTGGAGCTTGACCCCGACCCGGTCCGCCGCGTCCTCCAGAGCCCCTCCGATGATGCCGTAGTCCGGGTCGTTGGAGTAGGAGTCCATGACCCGCAGAGTGTCCGCCGGGACATGGCCGGAGTCGCCGCAGGAGGTCAGCAGGGCGGCCGCAGGGGCCAGCAGCCCGGCGGCGAGCACACTCCGCCGGCTCAGACCGCTCGTGCGAGAGTTCCCCGGCGAGGGTGCTCCGCGGTGGATGCCGCGCGGTGCGGCGGGAAGGTGTCGTGGCATGGGACATCACCTATCGATACGTATCGACAATGGGTGGACGGCGATCTGACGGATCATTCGGCTCCTTCTGCGACGAGATGTTCTGGTGTGGGGCGGCTGGACACCCCGGCGACTCTCAGCCCGCTCTGGTGGACGCGCGGCGGACCAACTCCGCGGGGACGACGTCGACCCCCTCCTCCGCCCGCCGCCCCTGCTCGATCAGCGAGAAGAGGTGGCCCGCCACCCTTCGGGACACATCACGCGGCTGCGTGGAGACCGCGGTCAGCGGCACGGACTGCTCCTCTGCCTCGGCCTCGGTGCAGAGCGCGACGACGTCCACGTCCCGGCCCGGGACCAGCCCGCGGGCCGCCAGCGCGCGCATGCCCGCCGGCAGCCCGCTGGTCATGATCACGCCGGTGCGGCCACCATCGGGGTGCAGCCCGGCGTCGATCGAGGAGGCGAAGCTGCCCTCCGCAGGGGCGGAATGCCAGTCCACCGGGAGGCCGCGGGCCTGAGCGGCGTTCCGCACACCTCGGGAGAACCGGACGATGTAGTTGTAGTCGCGCGCGACAGACTCGGCGCTCCAGCCGAGCACGCTGACCCGCGTGCTGCCCAGCCCTGCCAGCTCCTCCACGAGGAGCGCACCGGCGGACTCGAAGTCGAAGTCTGCGCACGCCAGGCCGCTGGGATCCTCCGGGACGCCGATGAACATGACCGGGAAGTCCAGGTGGCGTGCGGCCTCTGCCCGTTCATCATGGGCCGTCACCTGCATCACGACCGCCGCATCGCACAGGGATCGACCGGTGATCCGCCGAAGCCCTTCGATACCCTCCTCGGCCGTAACCAGGAGGACGTCGCAGTCGTGGCGGCGCGCCGCGAGCACGAACTCCTCGACGAAGGCCATGAGCTGTCCCGCGTCGTAGGCCGAAGCGAAGGGCATCACGATCGCGATGGTGTTCGTCCGGCTGCCGGCCAGCGCCCGAGCGCCGGCATGGGGCTGGTAGTTCAGCGTGGCCATCGCCTCCTCGACACGCCGCAGCGTCTCGGCTGAGATGGACCGCTTCCCCGACATCACATAGGAGACCGTGCTCTGCGAGACGCCCGCGAGCCGCGCGACGTCCTTGCTGGTCGGACCACGGCCCACGGCTCCACTCTCCCTTCCTGGCGGCTGACGGAGGGTCGATGCGTATCGACATCCGTGACAACAGCAGTGACTCTAGTCACATGATCCGACGCTGGCAACCCCGGAAGGCAGGCCCGGGTCCTCACACCCGGCTCAACCGGGCCCACAGCTCGGCGTCGAAGGCCTCGGGCGCCAGAGCAGACATGTGGCGCACCGCATTGTCGAGCTTGCCGCGCCAGATCCGCACCGCATCCTCCGCCCGGCCGGCGAGGAGCTCCGCCATGAGTCGACGGTCGTCGTGGACGATCCTGTCCACCGCGGGCGTGTAGTCCAGCTGCAGCACCGAGATGAACATCCGCACCCGCAGGGTGAGCGCGTGGAAGCTGCGCGCGGACTGGTCCAGTCCTGCTGCGTCGGCCAGCTCCTGCTGAAACTGCAGGTCAGCCTGGTCGACGTCGGCGCCGACGCCCTCCCGCGAAGCGGCCTCCACCGCACCCAGCGCCAAGCGGGCGGACAGCAGCCGATGACGGGGCTGCACCACACATCCGCGCAGCAGGACCATCCCCACGTGCAGGCGGGCCGCGTACAGGTCGATGACATCGGCCCCGGTGACCTGCGGGACGCTGAAGCCCCCCGCCCCGGAGGCGAGCAGTCCGTCATCCACCAGCCGGCGCATCGCGGCACGGACGGTGCCGGCGCCGAGCCCCAGGCGCGAGGCCAGCGGCGCGGCGGTGATCCGGTCTCCCGGGCGATATCCGGCGTTCATGATCTCCTTGCGCAGCGCGATCGCGATCTGCTCGGTCACCGAGAGCTGCGCATGGGGCAGCCACCGGCTCGCCCGCCCTGGGGCGGGGTATTCCGGTACAGCGAGGAATTCTGAGTCAGAATGGGGACGACTTGCCGAGGAGCCTCCCCGCCGCCAGTCCACCCCGTGCAGACCACGGCCGGCCCGGGCGGCCAGCTGCTGCAGCAGGTCCCCGGGCACGGCGTCATCGGCGGGCAGACACCGGTCCAGCAGGGATGCCACCTGCCCGGTGAAGTCCTCCCAGGTGCCGCGCCCCGGCCTCCACACCGCGTCCAGCCCCGCAGGGCCGCACACATGCTCACCCACGACGTCGGCTGCCGGGCCAGCCTCCTTCGACGCACCGGCCTCATCCTCCTTCTGCGCGAGAGACCCCTCCCCCTCGATCGGCCAGTCCCGCGCCCCGGAGACCTGCAGCGCCGCCATCAGCGCCGCGGCCCGGCGGCTGAAGGCCATGGGCCGAGGCACGGCGCCGCGCAGCTCCTCCTCCGCCACCGGTCTGAACTCCACCCGGATCAGGGGGAAGCTGACCTGCACCCGCTGCACCTTGAGCAGCGCCACCGACGCTCCCCCGGCGGCACCGTCCCAGCCGCCGTCCACGCCGCCCGCACGGATCCTGCGGAACCCCCGGGAGACCACCGCCTGACTCAGCCCGGTCAGCTCGGCCACACGCCGGGTGGAGAACTCCGAGGTCCCGACCCGCGGACCGGCGGTGGCCAACACGCTGGCCACGATCTCATCGGCGGTGTCCTGGATGCGGGGCCTGCCCCGTGATGACGCCATGACACCATTCTGACTCATTCCGGCACGTGAGGGGTCGATCACTCTTCCCTCCCAGGACCCTCCGTCCCACACTGGCAGGGAGAGACCTTCGAGCACCTGTCGGACGGCGCCTCCTGCGGGCCCGCCCCGGGCGTGACCTCATCCCTGAGGACAGGCCTTCAGCGGACTTCCGCCCGGCCGTGGTCGGCCTCCGGAGGATCCCCGGACCACCGGGAAGCCGCGGGCCCGGCCGCCGGCGCTCGACACCCACACCACGACCCGAGCGAGGCATCATGACGGCAGACCTGCAGGACACCCCCACCCCGGCCGCCGACGGCTTCGAGCCGCTCCCCGAGGCGCCGGCGGAGCTCTCCGCCGTCGCCGACGCCGCTGTCGAGAAGGTCACCCGGTGGCTGGAGACCACCCAGACCTCCGGCGCCAAGCCGCACGCCTCCGCGGAGAGGCTCTCTGCAGTGCTCTCGCACCCCCGCGGCCTGGACTTCACCGTCGGCTTCGTGGACCGTGTGATCCGCACCGAGGACACCAAGGCCGCCGCCCAGGCGCTGGCCGAGCTCGGCGAGATCGCCCCGGACACCCTCTCCGCCCTGGATCGCGCCCAGATCAGGGCCGGCTCCGCGCTGGGCCGGCTGCTGCCCGACGTCGTCGTCCCCGCCGCCCGCGCCCGGATGCGCTCGATGGTGGGCCACATGGTGGTCGACGCCCGGGACAAACCGTTCGGCAAGGCCGTGCACACCATCACCAAGGACGGCCACCGGCTGAACATCAACCTTCTGGGCGAGGCTGTGCTCGGCGAGGCCGAGGCGGACAAGCACCTCGAGGACACCCTGCGGCTGCTGCGTCGTGACGACGTCGACTACGTCTCCATCAAGGTCTCCTCCATCGCCTCCCAGCTGTCCATGTGGGGCTTCGACGAGACGGTGGACTACGTCGTCGAGCGCCTGGTGCCCATGTACCAGGAGGCTGCCAAGGCCCCGGCAGGCTCCACGTTCATCAACCTGGACATGGAGGAGTACCGCGATCTGCACCTGACCATCGCGGTGTTCAAGCGGCTCCTCTCCCTTCCGGAGACCAAGAACCTTGAGGCCGGCATCGTGCTGCAGGCCTATCTGCCCGATGCACTGGCCGCCATGCAGGATCTGGCCGGCTTCGCCGCCGAGCGTGTCGCCGACGGCGGCGCCGGCATCAAGGTGCGGCTGGTCAAGGGGGCGAACCTCGCCCTGGAGACCGTCCACGCCGAGATCGCCGGCTGGCCGCGCGTCGTCTGCGAGTCCAAGGAGGCCTCGGACGCCAACTACAAGCTGGTGCTGCACTGGCTGCTCACCCAGGAGAACATGACCGGGGTGCGCCTCGGCGTGGCCGGGCACAACCTCTTCGACATCGCCTTCGCCCACCTGCTGGGCGTCAAGCGCGGCGTCAGCGAACGCCTGGAGTTCGAGATGCTGCAGGGCATGGCCGCCGAGCAGGCGGAGGCGGTCAGCACCGACGTCGGTCAGCTGCTGCTCTATGTGCCCGCCGTCCGCCCGGCCGAGTTCGACGTCGCCATCTCCTACCTGGTGCGCCGACTGGAGGAGAACGCCTCCTCCGAGAACTTCATGTCCGGGATCTTCGACCTGGCGCCGGGCAGTGAGATCTTCCGCCGCGAGGAGGAGCGCTTCCGCGCCTCGCTGGGAACCCTCGGGAGCATCCTGGAGGCCCACGGCCACCTGCCGCCGGCGCCGCAGCACACCCAGGACCGCCGCGAGGAGGACCTGGACATCGCTGAGGCCGCTGCGGCGGCCCCGGACTACGCGGACGGCATCCCGGAGTTCACCAACGAGCCGGACACCGACCCCTCGCTGCCGGCCAACCAGGCCTGGGCCCGCGAGGCCATGGAGCGCGCAGCCCAGCCGGGATGGCTGGAGGCCCAGCCGGTGCCGGAGCAGATCTCCGCCGACGACGTGGACGGGCTCATCGCCGGGGCCCGCGCCGCGGCCGCCGAGTGGGCGGCCCGCCCGGCCGCCGAGCGGGCTGCTGTCCTGTACCGCACCGCCGACATCCTGGCCTCCCGCCGCGGGCATCTGGTCTCCATCGCTGCCGCAGAGGTGGGCAAATCGGTGGCCCAGTCCGACCCTGAGGTCTCGGAAGCCATCGACTTCGCCCGTTACTACGCCCACCGCGCCCTAGAGCTGGAGCAGGTCGAGCACGCCGAGTTCACCCCGGATCGTCTGGTACTGGTGACCCCGCCGTGGAACTTCCCGTTGGCGATCCCAGCCGGCTCCACGTTCGCGGCTCTGGCCGCCGGGGCCGCGGTGGTCCACAAGCCCTCGAAGCCGACCCCGCACTGCTCCATGGCGATCCTGGAGGCCCTGTGGGAGGCCGGTGTGCCCCGAGAGGTGCTGCACGGGGTGTACCCCGACGAGCGCCAGGCCGGCAAGAAGCTGGTCAGCCACCCCGACGTCGACCGAGTCATCCTCACCGGCGCCTCCGAGACGGCCGCGATGTTCCGCTCGTGGCGGCCGGAGATGCAGATCAACGCCGAGACCTCGGGAAAGAACGCGCTGGTCATCACCCCGTCCGCCGACCGTGACCTGGCCGTGGAGGACCTGGTGAACTCCGCGTTCGGGCACGCCGGGCAGAAGTGCTCGGCCGCCTCGCTGGGCATCTTGGTCGGCAGCGTCTACGACTCCGAACGGTTCCGCCGACAGCTGGTGGACGCAGCCTCCTCCCTGGTGATCGACTGGCCCACCAACCTCTCCGCCACGGTGGGTCCGCTGACCGAGCTGCCCAGCGACAAGCTGCAGCGGGCGCTGACCACGCTGGAGGAGGGCGAATCCTGGCTGGTGGAGCCCCAGCCGCTGGACGACACGGGCAGGCTGTGGCGCCCCGGCATCAAGGAGGGCGTGAAGCCCGGCTCGTTCTTCCACATGACTGAGGTCTTCGGTCCGGTGCTGGGCCTGATGAAGGCCAAGGACCTGGACGAGGCCATCGAGCTGCAGAACGCGGTCGACTTCGGACTCACCGGAGGAATCCACTCTCTGGAGCCCAAGGAGGTCCGCACCTGGCTGGAGCGGGTCGAGGCCGGGAACGCCTACGTCAACAGGGGCATCACCGGTGCCATCGTCCAGCGCCAGTCCTTCGGCGGATGGAAGCAGTCCTCCGTGGGGCTGGGCTCCAAGGCCGGCGGCCCCAACTACGTGATGCTCTTCGGACAGTGGGCCGACGCGGCCGACGCCACGACGGCGCCGCCGAAGGCCGCCAACAGTGCGGTGGCCTCCGTGCTGGGTGCGGTGGAGGACAAGACGCTGCTCGATGACGGCGATCTGGGCTGGCTTCGCACCGCCGTGGCCGACGACGCCCGCTGGTGGGCGCGTGAGTTCGGAGTCGGTGTGGACCGCACGGACCTGGAGGCGGAGGCCAATGTCTTCCGCTATGTGCCCGAAGCGGTGCTGCTGCGCGTGGGCGCCGACGCCCAGTACCGCGAGGTGGCTCGGGCCCTGGCCGCGGCCGCGGCCGCCGGCTCCGAGGTGGCGGTCTCCTATGACCCGAAGGTCGCCAAGGACGTGAAGAAGACCATCAAGGCGCTGGCCTCCGAGCTGGGCCTCTCCACCCACAGGGAGGACGTGGACGCCTTCACCGCGGCCCTGGCCGACGGCTCCCATGACACCGGGGTCGGCGTGCGGGTCCGTGTGCTCGGCACCCTGGACCAGACCGTGCGGGAGGCCCTGGCGCCGCGGCCGGAGGTGGCGCTGCTCGACGACGCCGTCACCGGCTCCGGACGGGTGGAGCTGCGCAGCTGGGTCAAGGAGCAGGCGATCTCGATGACGCTGCACCGCTTCGGCAACCCGAGCCCGGCCTTCCACCAGCTGGCCGACGAGCTGAAGGGCTGAGCACCCGCCCCGCGTACGACGACGGCGGCCCGCCGACCATCCCGAGGGTATCGGGGGTCGGCGGGCCGCCGTCGTCGTAGGACGCTGGAGGCTCGATTCAGCGCTTCTTCGCGTTGCGGTAGGCCTCGACGATGTCACGGTGCAGACGTCCGCGGCTCGAGACCTGGTAGCCGTTCTTCACGGCCCACTCACGGATCTTCCGTGCCTCGTTCTGCGGTGACGGGGGCGCGATCGCCCGACCCTTCCGAATGTACTTCTTCAGCAGCTCGCGCAGTTCCTTGGCATGTTCGTCACTCAAGTCGATCTCATAGAAGCGCGAATCCAGACCGAAAGTCACGGTCTCTTTCGCCTCGCTGCCATCGAGGTCATCCACCAGGACAACTTCCACTTTCTGAGCCATAAGCACCTCACTGATCAACTGGCCGTCGAACGCAAGATCACACTGCAAGGCCTCGCGAACCGACTGCTGGGATTCTCGGCGTACGTCCAGGTTTCACACGCCGCTCAGAGTTCATGAACGGTGTGCTTCTCAGGGACGCCTCAGTGTGAGTGAAGCACTTTCCCCTGAATCCTTCCCCCGACATACACCCATGTCGCTTCAAGTGTTTCAAGAAAAAGCAATTATCGTCAACCGAGGATCATTCAGGGTTCTCCCAGGAAAGCAGAGAAAAGAATGCATCGTCCAACCCGCCGCTGGACACAGCACAGGGCCCGACAGTCGGAGACGACTGTCGGGCCCTGTGCGAGAGACGTTCAGGAGCGCGGTGAGCCAGCGGTGCCGGGCGAGACAGCCGAACCGGCCTGATCCCCGTCATGACGCGGCTCCTCGGCGCCGCCGAGGATCTCCTCACGCACGTCGGTCTCCATCGCGCGCTCCTTCCGGTCGGCCCGGAAGATGGCACGGATCGCCAGCCAGAAGATGAGTCCGACCCCGATGGACGGGGCCAGCACCTCGAAGTAGGTCCAGAAAGTCTCCATGTCATTCCCTGCCTATGCTTAGGTTCGGTCCACGATTATGACACTGTGGGTCATCTCAGAATTCATCACCGCTCCGCGCCGACGTTCTCCGCGGCCGGTTCCACGGCGTCAGAACCAGCCTCGGAAGCCTCCGGCTTCAGCAGCGGGAACAGGATCGTCTCGCGAATTCCAGCCCCGGTGAACAGCATCACCAGACGATCGATACCCAGGCCGATGCCGCCCATGGGCGGGGCCCCGTATTCCAGCGCACGCAGGAAGTCCTCGTCGAACTGCATCGCCTCGTCATCGCCTCCGGCGGCCATGCGGGACTGCTCCATGAGTCGCTCGCGCTGGATCACCGGGTCGATCAGCTCTGAGAACGCGGTGCCGCGCTCCATCCCTCCGATGATCAGGTCCCAGGCCTCGATGACCCCAGGCTTCTCCCGGTGTGCGCGGGCCAGCGGCTGGGCGGCGGGCGGGTAGTCGCAGACGAAGGTCGGCTGGATCAGCGTCGGCTCGACGATCTCGCCGAAGAGCTCGATGACGAGCTTCTGCGCGTCCCAGGCGGCGTCGACCTTCACCTCGTGACGCTCCGCGATGCTCCGCAGCGTCTCGACGTCGGTCTCAGGGGTGACCTGGACCCCCACGGCCTCGGAAAGGCCCGGGTAGACGCTGACCCACGCCCAGTCGCCGTCGAGGTCCACCACACCCTGCTCCGTCTCGATCTGGCGGCCCGCCCCCACCGCATCAGCGGCGTTAAGGATCATCTCCTGCATTCGGTCGGCCATGGTGTACATGTCCGCCCAGGCCTCGTAGGACTCCAGGGTGGTGAACTCCGGGGAGTGCGTGGAGTCCACGCCCTCGTTGCGGAAGACCCGGCCGATCTCGAAGATCCGGTCGATCCCGCCGACCACCGCGCGCTTGAGGTACAGCTCCGTGGCGATGCGCAGGGTCATGCCCTGGTCGAAGGCGTTCAGGTGGGTGGCGAAGGGCCGCGCCTGGGCCCCGCCGTGGATGAGCTGCAGCATCGGGGTCTCGGCCTCGACGTACCCGTGACCGTGCAGAGTCTCACGGATGGACCGAGTGATCGCCGCACGCTGATAGACCATCTCACGCGCCTCGTCACGCACGATCAGATCCGCGTAGCGCTGACGGACCCTGGTCTCCTCGTTCAGCTCGGCGTGCAGCACCGGCAGCGGCCGGATGGCCTTGGAGGCCACCTCGAAGCTGCTGGCCATCACAGAGAGCTCGCCCCGGCGGGAGGCGATCACCTCTCCGGTAACCTGCACGTGATCCCCGAGGTCCACCAGCGACTTCCAGCGGGCCAGGGCGTCCTCGCCGACCTCGGCCAGGGAGAGCATGGCCTGCAGCCGGGTGCCGCGCCCCTCCGGGCCGCCCTCCTGCAGGGTGGCGAAGCACAGCTTGCCGGTGTTGCGGACGAACATCACCCGCCCCGTGACCGAGACGGTCTCCCCGGTGGAGGCGCCGGGCTCCAGGTCCGGGAAGCGCTCACGGACCTCCGCCAGGGACGCGGTCCGCTCCACCGCCACCGGGTAGGGCTGACCGCCGTCGGCAAGCAGCCGGGCGCGCTTGTCCATGCGCACAGCGCGCTGATCGTTGGTGTCGATGTCCTTCGTACCGGATGCGGCGGGGTTCTGAGCACTCACGGTGTGCCATTCTACGCGTGCCGCCCCGGACCCGCTCACCAGATGGTGACGCGCTGCTCCGCAGGCAGGTGCATCCCGTCACCCTCCGTGGTGCCGAACGCCGTGTGGAAGGCGTCCAGGTTCTTCACCACCTGGTTGGCGCGGATCTCCGCCGGGGAGTGCGGGTCGATGCTGATGAGCGTGATCGCCCGCTCCGGGCGCACGATCTGCCGCCAGGCCTGAGCCCAGGAGTAGAAGTACCGCTGGTCACCGGTGAGGCCCTCGACGACGTCGTCGGACTCCGTGATGCCCTGCTGGTCCAGCCAGATCCGGTAGGCCTGGTGCGCGATGCCCAGCCCGCCGAGGTCGCCGATGTTCTCCCCCAGGGTCAGCTCACCGTTGACATGGTGCTCCGGTGCCACCGACGGCGCCAGCTCAGAGTACTGCTCCACCAGCGCGGCGGTGCGCTCCTCGAAGGCGGCCCGGTCCTCCTCGGTCCACCAGTCCGTCAGCGAGCCGTCGGCGCCGTAGCGGGAACCTTGGTCGTCGAAGCCGTGGCCGATCTCGTGGCCGATCACCGCACCGATGGCCCCGAAGTTGGTGGCCATGTCCCGCTCGGCGGAGAAGAACGGGGGCTGCAGGATCGAGGCGGGGAAGCAGATCACGTTCTCCAGCGGGTGATAGTAGGCGTTGACCGTCTGCGGGGTCATGTGCCACTTCTCTGGGTCCGGGCCCTCGTCGATCTCCTTGAGGTCCCGGTTCCATTCGGCGACGGCGGCGCTGATGACGTTGGCCACGACGTCGCCGCGATCGACCTCCACGTCGCTGTAGTCCAGCCAGCGCGCCGGGTATCCGACCATCGGACGGAAGGCCTCGAGCTTCTCCAGGGCCTTGGCGCGGGTCTCCTCACCCATCCACTCGAGCGTGGAGATGGAACGCCGATACGCCTCGATCAGCGCCTCGATGAGCTCATCCATCGTCGCCTTGGCCTGTGGCGGATAGTGACGCTGCACGTAGATCCGCGCCACGTCCTCACCGAGGCAGGAGTTGGTCAGCGCGACGCCGCGCTTCCAGCGGTCCTTGATCTGCTGGGCGCCGGAGAGCACCTGGGAGTAGAAGGAGAAGTGCTCCTCGACCAGCGCCGAGTGCAGCAGCGGCGCGGCCCAGCGGAGCAGCTGGGCGCGCAGCCAGTGCTTCCAGTGCTGCAGCGGCTGCTCGGTGAGCGCCGCCTGCATGGCGGGCAGCACATCGGGCTGGGTGAGGACGATCTCTGCGGTCTGGGTCTCGGTCAGCGCCCATCCGTCGATGGCCTCGGTGATCAGCGGCATCTCGGCGACCACCTGCTCCCGGGTGCGCAGGTTGTACCGCCTCTGGGCGTCGCGTGTGGCGACGCGGTCCCAGTGGTGGGAAGCGATGACGGTCTCCAGGGCGACGACGTCGGCGGCCGCCTGCTCGGCGTCCTCGACTCCGCCCAGTGCCAGGAAGCGGCCGAGGTGCTCCTGGTACTGGCCGAGGGTCTCGGCCAGCTTCTCCTCGCGGTAATAGGACTCATCCGGCAGCCCGAGTCCGTCCTGCACGATGTGCCACAGGACCCGCTCGGGGTTCCCCGCGTCGCGGCCGGCGCCGGCCGCGAGTATCCCGTCCACGCCGTAGCGCTGCCAGGAGGCGGAGAGCCGCACCAGCTCTGCGGGAGTGGAGACGGCGTCGAGCTCGGCGAGCATCGGCTCGATCGGGGCGAGCGTGAGCTCTTCGGCACGCTCTGCGTCCATGAAGGCCGCGTAGAAGCCGCCGATGCGCGCGGCCACGGTGGCGTCCCCCAGGTCCTGGGAACCGGCGGCGGCGTCCTCCAGGATCGCGCGGACGTCGGCCTCGGACTTGTCGCGCAGCTCGATGAAGGAGCCGTAGGCATCGAGGTCCGCGGGGATCTCCGCGGTCTTGAGCCACTCGCCGTTGACATGCTTCTGGAGGTCGTCCTGGGGGCGCGCGGAGGCGTCCAGGTAGGGGAAGGTCGGGGTCGCCGTGGTGGCGGGGGCGGTCTCACGGGCAGTGTCGGTCACGTCAGCCGGCTCCTTCGTCTCGGGTGGGGATGAGATGGATGACACTCACCCCGATCTACATGCATGAAGCAACTGTTTCACATCTGCTGCGACTGGTGTCACATTGCGTCGTCCTGAGGGCGCAGCGTCATGGTGTCGATGAGCCGGACCGGGCCCACCCGCGCGGCGACCAGCGCCAGCGCCTCATCGACGAGCACGCCGTCGGCGGGCAGCTCGACCGGGCGCAGCGTGGCCGGCTCGACGACGACCAGATAGTCCAGACCCACCCCCTCGGCCGCCTGCAGTCCGGCGACGACGCCTTTGAGGTCCAGCCTCTCCCCCGCCTCGGCCCGGCGGGCCAGGGCGATCAGCGCGGCCGAGAGCTGCAGGGCGTGCTCGCGGTCCTGTGCGCTGAGCCGCCGGTTGCGGCTGGAGAGGGCGAGGCCGTCGTCGTCGCGGACGATCGGCACAGACCGGATGGTGACCTCGTGGTTCAGATCCGTGACCATCCGGCGGATGATCGCCAGCTGTTCAGCGTCCTTCTCCCCGAACCAGGCCTCGAAGCTCGCGCTGACATCTGCACAGATCGGCGGGGCCATGATGTGGAAGAGCTTGGTGACCACCGTGACCACTCCGTCGAAGTGTCCCGGCCGGGAGGCTCCCTCCCAGCGGCGACCGAGCTCCCCGGCGCTGACCCGCACCAGGGGCCCGTCCGGATGGCCTGGGTACATCTCCTCCAGATCGGGGGCGAAGACCAGGTCCACCCCATGGGAGGCGAGGATGTCGATGTCGGCGTCGAGGTCCCGCGGATAGTGCCGGTAGTCCTCGGCGTCGTCGAACTGCAGAGGGTTCACGAAGATCGAGGCGACCACGATGTCCGAGTGCCCGCGGGCGGCGTCGGCCAGCGCCGCGTGACCCGGATGCAGAGCACCCATGGTGGGCACCAGGCCCACGGTGGGGGCGACTACCCCGGCATCCCGGCGCATGGCGAGCAGCTCGGCCAGGGCGGCGCGGAAGCCCGGGACGGTGGTGAGGACCTGCGGTTCTGTCACCGGTCCATCGTAGTCCGGGCCTCGATGCCCCGCCGGGGTGCGTGACGCCGAGCCGGTGGGACCGACTCATTCGGCGAGCGCGTCCAGGATCTCCGCGGCCTGCGCCTCGGTGATGAGTCCGCGGTCCAGGGCGCGCTGGGCGGTGGCCCGCGCCATGTGCACGTAGGCGGTGCGGACGTCGGCGGGCAGCTGCGACTCGCTGAGCAGCTGCACGTGGTGAGCCACGGTGCCGACGTCACCGCGGGCGATGGGCCCGGTGAGCGCCCCCTCCCCGGAGGAGAGCGCATTGTCCAGGGACGCCTGCATGAGCGGGCCCAGCACCCGGTCCGGAGCCTCCACACCGATGCGGCGCAGCATCTCCGAGGACTGCCCAGTGATGGTGTTCAGATGGTTCGAAGCGTGGGCGAGAGCGGCGTGGTAGATGCCCCGATCGCGCTCAGCGACGGTCACCGGCTCCCCGCCCATCTCGACCACCAACGCCTGGGCGATGGGCAGCACCGGGGCCGGCGCGGTGACCGCGAAGGCGCAGGCGCTGAGCCGCTGCAGGTCCATGCTCAGCCCGGTGAACGTCATGGCCGGATGGATCGCCAGAGTGATCGCACCGGCCCGCTGGGCAGCGGCGAGCACCTCGGTGCCGTACCGGCCCGAGGTGTGGATGACCAGCTGTCCGGGCTGGAAGTGCCCGGCCTCGGCGGCGCCGGCGACGACCTCGCCCAGCACGTCGTCCGGCACCGCTAGCAGCACCAGCTCCGAGCGGCGCAGGATCTCCGGGATCTGCAGCACCGGAACACCGTCGAGCAGCGACTCGGCCCGGCTGCGGGAGTCCTCCGACACCGCGTGGACACCCACGACCTGGTGCCCCGCTCCACGCAGGGCGGCGCCCAGCACAACTCCCACCTTGCCGGCGGAGATGATTCCGACGCCCAGCCGCCCGTCCCGCTGGGACGGGTCGCTCCCGCTCGGGTACGGATCAGCCACGACGTTCATCCGGCTCCCCTCCAGGGCCACTTCCCACCTGACTGACCATGCGTTCGAACTCATGGAGCTCCTCGGGCAGCATCCAGTGGTTGCGATCACTCATCCGGCGGGCGAAGGCCGCGTGCCGGGACTCATGCTCGAACAGCCACTGGGCGGCGTCCAGGTCCTGGTTGGACAGCTGCATCTGGAACGGGCCGGCCGGAGTGTGGAGCTGGATGTCGGCCAGCCGCTTGGCCCGCTGCCAGGGTCCCTGCTGCAGGGCCAGCGACTGGATACGCTCATGGGCCATCAGGGTCAGCCTCCGGGAGAGCCGCCCGTCACGGAACATCAGCGCGCTGGGCGTGATGAAGAATCCGCGCCGACGGCGCACGATCGGGTCGAAGATCCGCGCCCGGCGCGGCACCTCGGTGAAGCCGAACTCCGTGCCCGACCCGAGCAGGCCCTCGGTGACGACCTGCTCCGGATGGGGGACCTTCAGGTCGGGGAACATCTCCGCAGTCACCGCCATGACCTCCTCGATCCGACCCACCGGCAGCAGCACGGATCGCTTCTCCCCGACCCCGTAGCCGGCGACGACGACGAGCACGCGGAACCACCGGAAGGGGCGCCAGAGCAGCGGCTGGTGGATCTGCAGCGCCTGGACCCGACCGGGCGGGACGGTCTGGGTGGTGGTCTCCAGCAGGCCGTAGCGCATCTTCAGCCCGGCCCCGGTCATGGTCGCGGTGAACCGGAAGCCCCCGCTGAACTGCTGGTAGTACATGGTGATGACCACCAGGCCCACCGGGATGAGGCTGGGCAGGATCCCCGCACCGATCAGGCTGACCGCCGAGCCGACCTGCCCAAGCGGATCCTCCACCCCGATGACGAGCGAGACGATGCCGCCGACGACCGCCCCGATCAGGCCGAAGCCGGCGATGATCGCCAGCAGGATCGTGCCCCAGCCCATCAGCACCGACCCGACCAGCCGGCCGGTGGGAACGCGGGTGACCTCCCGGTCAGGGACCTCCTGGAACAGCGGGGCGTGAGGGCCCTGACCGGGGACGGCCCCTCCGGGATCGACACGGTGGCTGGCGCCCGGAACGGGCCCGGCCGTGTCCTCGACGCCGGGCGGAGACACGAGCCGCGGGGCGCCGTCGTGCGCCGGACCGGCGGCCGGCGTGCCTGCGGCCTCCGCCTGCTGCTGACGCCACTGCGCCTTGCCGGACGCCCGGTCCATGATGTCGGCACGCAGCTGCTCGGCCTGGGGCTTCTTCAGGAACGCGAGTGTCGCCGCGGTGCCGTCACCCTCGGCCACCTCGAACTTCAGCTCGGCGAGCCCGGTGAACCGGGCCAGCAGCGGCTGCCGTAGGTCTACCGCCTGGACGCGATCGATCCGGGCCTGCCGGTGCTGGCGCACGAAGATCCCGGACTTCACCATCACGTGCTCATCGGTGATCTTGTACCGGGTGAACCACCAGGAGAGCACGAATCCGCCGAAGACCACTATCAGCAGCAGCAGCATCCCCCCGCCCCCGGCCAGGAAGATCAACGGGTGACGGTCCACCTGGTCCCACAGCTCCCCGGAGCGGTACATGTGCCACAGGTCCGCCCAGATCTCCCAGTTGTAGCCGAAGATGATGCCGGGCACAGCGATCACCGTGAGCCAGCCGCGCACGAACGGGCTCAGCGGGTGCACTTTGGTCCAGGTCTCGTCGAACCACTTCTGGCCGGGCTCGCCCGTCTCGGCCTGCGTCATCGCCGTCTCCCTCACAGTCCGGCCAGGCGGGCCTGGCCGCGTGCGGAGAGCTCCTCACGCAGCCGCGCACCCTCGTCCCGATGAGCACCAGGGATGACGGCGTCGGTCGCCGCGGAGGCGGTCTTCAGCTGGACCGTGCACAGCTGGAAGCGGCGCATCAGCGGCCCGGCCTCGATGTCCACGTACTGCAGGCGCCCGTAGGGCACGGCCACGACCTTCTGGAAGAGCAGGCCCCGGCGGATCAGCAGGTCGTCCGGCCGCTCGTGGTAGCCGATGGCCCGAATCCGGCGGGGGATGAGGAAGATGTCGACGGCGGCCCAGAGGAGCGCACCGATGGCGACCACCAGCTCGAGCCAGAGCGGCAGGCTGATGATTCCGATGATGTCCAGCACGATCGGCACGGCGATGATCGTCAGCGTGACCACCCAGCCGATCACACCGGTGATCATCCTGACGGTGATGTAGCGCTCGTCGACCCGGGTCCAGGTGACTCCCGCCGGGTCAATGGGTTCAGCCGGCATGCCCCTCCTCTACTCGTCTGTGAGCGCGGACCGTGCCGCGCCATGGATGTGTGTGGATGCCGTCGCCCGGCACCTGGACGACCTGACGCGCGGCAGTGCCGCTGGCGGCACCGGGTTCCGGGCCGAAGTCCCGATAGGTTCCTCCCCGGGTCTCGCTGCCGCCGTCGCCGCCCCTGTTCGGGGGGAGGCGGCAGAGGTGCTCCACCACAAAGCCGATGATCACCCACGCCAGGCCGCCGATGATCATCAGCAGCGCGGCGGACGCATTCGGGGCCGCCAACCCGGCCGCGGGGGTGAGATCGATCAGCGCTCCGCCGTGCCAGCCGGCGATCACCGCTCCGGCGTAGCCGCAGGCCTGAGCGGCGACCACCACCCGGGCCGCCTCCAGCGGATGCAGGCGTCGTCCTGGGCGCGGTCCGCGACGCTGGGGCTGCCCGCCGACCGCAGGGCCCTCCGTGGTGTCGGCGTCGCGTCGGGCCTGGTCGGCGTCGCGTCGGGCCTGGTCGGCGTCGCTCTCGAGGCGTCGCTGGTCCACCCACACCACGATGCCCAGGCCGAGGACCACCAGCCCGACACCTCCGAGAGTGATCAGCGAGACCGGGGTCAGCACCGGCGAGCCGTAGCCGTTCGAGACCATCAGCACCGTGGCCAGGAATCCGACGAGGGCAGAGCCGGCGGCGATGATCAGCAGCCACATGGGCTGCAGGCGCGTCATGGGGCCACCTCGGGGCGGACGCCGTCGACGTCGGCGGCACCGGCGGCGAGCTCGCGGACGGGGACGCCGTCGAGCAGCGCGATGGGGTCCATCCAGGACCAGGGCAGCAGCACGAAGGCGCGCTGCGCAGCACGTGGATGCGGAACGGTCAGCCGCGGGGAGTCGATGTGCGCTCCGGCGTAGGTGATGACGTCCACGTCCAGGGTGCGCGGACCCCAGCGGATCTCGCGGGTGCGGTGGTGCTCGGCCTCGATGCGCTGGACCAGGTCCAACAGCCCATGCGGCGAGAGCGAGGTCTCGACCTCCACCACCTGGTTGAGGAAGTCCGGCTGGTCTGGCGGGCCGCCCACAGGAGCGGTGAGCGCTCGTGGGGAGGTCCGGACGACGGCCACCTGCTCGCCCTCCTCCAGCGCGACGACGGCGGCGTCGAGGATCTGCGCAGAGTCTCCCAGGTTGGAGCCCAGGGCAAGCACCGCACGGACCGGGAACGTTGCGGGGAGGTCCGGATCGCGCAGCTGATCAGCACGGGGCCTGCCTGTGGACCTGTCGGTGGGCTCTGCGCCCAAGGACACGGTGTCGTAGCCGCCGATCGCGGCCGTGGGAGTGAGGATGCGGCCGGAGTCGTGTTCGTGTGCGGGGCTCTCCTGCTCCCGGCCGCGGGGCTCCATCGATTCCTGCTCCAGCTCCCCCACGGTCTCCGCGCGGGTGCGGTGCACCGTCACGGAGACGTCGGCGAAGCTCTGCTCGAGCGGCGCCTGGGGTTTGTGGACCGTGACCGCGGCGGCGGTGACGCGGACGTCGGCGGCGAGGATGTCGGCGGCGATCCGCTGGGCCAGCGCCTCGATGAGGTCATACGGCTCACCGGTGATCGCAGCCTCGATCCGCTCGGCGATCCCCACGTAGGAGACCGTGTCCTCCAGAGCATCAGATCGGCCGGGCACGCGCAGGTCGACGTCGAGCTCGGCGTCCACCCGGAACGGCTGGCCCTGCCGCCTCTCGAACTCGAAGACCCCATGGTGGCCCACGGCGGAGATGCCTGTCAGGCGGATCGTGTCACTGCGCATGCCTCTACCTTCTCCCATTCCGCGCCGATCCTGAACCCACATGGCGTCTGCGGACTCGCCGCGCCCACAGAAGAAGGGGGTGGAATCCGGGATTCCCCCGGGTTCCACCCCCTTGCGACTGTCAGGTCAGCTCGACGCTGACAGAGGTGCGGCTGCGCTCAGTCGCAGCACAGCTCGACGCTGCCGCTGATCTCACCCTCGGCGTAGCCGGTGGTGCTCACCGTCAGCGTGGACTCGCCGGCCTGCAGCGCGGCGACCTGCTCCGAGGTCAGCTCGAAGCTGCCTCCGGCCGCACCGCTGGTGCCTCCGGTGGCGGTCAGCTCAAGGTCGCTGCCCGCGGTCTGCAGAGTCACCGAGGTCACCTCGGAGGTGGTGTCGGCGTACAGGCAGTTGACCGTCAGCGTGTTGTCGGTCAGCGTGCCCTGGCACTGGCCCAGGCCCGAGGACTCGGTTCCGGAGAGCAGCACCGTGTACTTGGTCTCGGTGGACACATCGCCGCTGTCGCCGCCGCCGCCGAGGAGGCCGCCGAGGCCGCCTCCGCCGAGCAGGCCGCCAGAGTCGCCTCCGCCGAGGAGACCGTCGAGGATGCCGTCGAGGCCACCCTCGTCGAGGAGACCCTCGAGCTCGAGCAGGCCGTCCAGGCCGCCCTCGTCCAGGATGCCGTCCAGGCCACCCTCGTCCAGGACGCCGTCCAGGCCGCCGCCGTCGAGGATGCCGTCCAGGCCGCCCTCATCGAGGACGCCCTCCAGCTCCAGGAGACCGTCCAGGCCGCCCTGGTCGAGGACGCCGCCCAGGCCGCTCTCGTCAAGAAGGCCGTCCAGCTCCAAGACGCTCTCCAGGTCGCCTGCGTCGAGCAGGCCGCCCAGGTCGTCCTCACCCAGCAGGTCGCCCAGAGCATCCTCACCGACGACGTCGGCCAGCGACTCCAGGGTGTTGATGTTCTCGGTGATCTGCAGGAGCTCAAGAGTTCCGGTGGGGTTGCCGCTGGTCACGTCATCGAGCGCGGTCTCCCAGAGCAGGCGCCAGGTGTCGAAGTGGTCCCCGGCGAAGCCGACGTACTCCTCCAGGTTGAGCAGCGTCTCAGGTGTGACCCGGTCCAGGATGGCGGAGGCGTCGGTCGTCTCCCACAGGTAGTCAGGATCCGTGATCATCTCCGGCGACGGCAGACCCGGCACGATCAGGTCCGAGAGGTCCGCCAGCTCATCGGCCGAGGGGACGTCCAGGGTCGTCAGGTCGTTGCTGTCCAGCGGGATGCCGATGCCTCCGCAGGAGGTGAGCAGCGTGACGTAGTCCGTGTTGTGGCCCTTCACGTGTGAGGGGTTGAAGACCGGAATCCATCCGAGGGGGCCGCCGTAGATGTCGATGATCGGCATCTCGGAGTTTCCGATGGCGCCGCTGGCCAGCGAGAGGACGAGGTTCTCGTAGTCCGGATCCGTGTGGTACTCGTTCACGTGGGCGAAGCTTCCGAGCAGCGGGATGCCATCCTCGTTGGCCCACATGTGCTCCAGGAAGAACTCGCAGGCGTCGCCACCCTCGTGCCCGTCGTGACCGCCTCCGTGGCCGCCATCATGGCCGCCGTCGTGCTGGCCGGAGGCGTCACCGCCGCCGTGGCCGTCGTGCTCGCCGGAGGCGTGGCCGGCAGTCGCCGTCGCGATCCCTCCCCCGAGGACTAGTGCTGAGGCGGCTGCTGTCGTCGTGACAGCCTTCAGCCACCTGCGGGATTCCCCCGCGAACCTGCTAGTCATGTCATGACCCTTTCTTCTGCTTTTCAATGAACGACGAGTCGTTCTCGGCATGTCACCCCTCATGCACACACCACTGGAGGCCTCTTCCTCGAAAGCACGTGATGCATGAGCCGCAGAGAACCCCTGCGAGCAGGGACCTCCAAATAGTGACAGTATGCAACCACCGACAGATCAGTCAAGGGGTTTGAAGATGACTTACCAGTAAGGTCACGGGCTGGCGACGGAGCTCAGCAGGCGGCGGGCCTCCGACGATGGAAGCGCCTGCACAGCCCGCACGTGGGCGGGGTTCACTCCTGACAGGCAGGTGCTCGGAGGATCGACGGAGCACTCCATGGCAGCGATCGACAGCGTCAGGTGATCCCAGCGCTCACAGCGTCAATCACATGGAACGGCCTGCCCTCGACGGGGCCGCGGCGCATCGTCGCCTGATGCCGGACGCCGCCTCAGCGGGACTGAATCTCTGCAACCGCTTTCATGGCGTCCAGGGTCGGGCCGACGTCGTGCACCCGCACGGCCCACGCTCCGGCCTGTGCCGCCAGGGTGCTGAGCGCCAGCGTGGCGGCGTCGCGGCCCTCCGGCTCACGTGGCCCCTCCGAGCCGGCGAGCAGCTCCCCGAGGAATCCCTTGCGGGAGACCCCCAGCAGCACCGGATGCCCCAGGGAGACGACCCGGTCCAGGTGACGCAGCAGCTCCCAGTTCTGCTCGGCGGTCTTGGCGAAGCCGATGCCGGGATCGAGGATGATCCGCTCCGCCGGCACCCCGGCCTGCCGGTAGCGGTCGCGGATCTGCTCCAGCTCACCGATGACCTCGGCGACGACGTCAACGTAGTCGGTGCGGGACTGCATGGTCTGCGCGTCCCCGCGGTTGTGGGTGACGATCACCCTGACACCGCCTTCGGCCACGACCTGCGGCATGTGTTCGGCAGTCATCAGCCCGGAGACGTCGTTGATGAGCAGGTGCTCCGGCCCCGGGGCCCGTTCGATCGCGGCCGCCGCGGTGCCCGGGTGACGGGTGTCCACGGAGACCACTGCCCCGCCGGTGAACAGCGCCTCCAGCACAGGCAGGATGCGGCGCTGCTCCTCCTGCTCATCCACCGGCTGAGCTCCGGGTCGGGTGGACTCCCCACCGACGTCGATGATGTCAGCTCCCGCATAGTGCAGGGACAGCCCGGCATGGACCGCCGACTCGTGGTCCACTGCGGTGCCCGCACGCGCCAGGAATCGACCTCCGTCGGAGAAGGAGTCCGGGGTGACGTTGAGGACGCCCATGACCAGGGTGCGGTCGGTGGGCAGATCGCCCACAGTCTTCTTGCGAGGGATGCGTCGGACCACGCTCATCGGTCCGGTGTTGGGGCCTGTGCCCGGCGCTGCGCCCATGGTGTCCATCAGGGTCCTCCTTCAGGGTCGTACCGCCGGGCGGCCCGGGCGAGGGCACTCCGCACCGCCGTCATGCCGGCTCTGGCCGACGGCGTCAGGCGCGGCTCAGCGATGCAGGATGAGACTCATGGCCTCCGAACGGGTTGCGGCGTCACGGAGCTGTCCGCGCACTGCCGAGGTGATGGTTCTTGCACCGGGCTTGGAGACGCCCCGCATGGACATGCAGAGATGTTCGCATTCGATGACGACGATTGCGCCCTGCGGCTCCAGATTCGCCATGAGCGCCTCCACCACCTCCGTGGTGAGGTTCTCCTGGACCTGAGGGCGCTTGGCGAAGATGTCCACCAGGCGGGCCAGCTTGCTGAGCCCGGTGACCTTCCCATCCGCCGACGGGATATAGCCGATGTGCGCGTGCCCGAAGAACGGCACCAGGTGGTGCTCGCACATCGAGTAGAAAGGGATGTCACGCACCAGCACGAGCTCCTCGTGCCCGATGTCGAAGGTGGTCTCCAGCAGCTCGGAGGGGTCCTCATGGAGCCCTCGGAACGCCTCCTGGTAGGCACGCGCCACGCGGGCAGGGGTGTCCTTGAGCCCGTCGCGCTCGGGGTCCTCCCCCACGGCCACCAGGATCTCACGGACTGCGGCTTCGATGCGCGGCAGGTCCACCCGGCCGTCCTGCGGGTGCTCAGGGCTCGTAGGGCTGCTCATCGACTCTCCCCCCGGGAGTCTCCGGCGGCTTCACCGGGCTCGGTGCCGATGAACTCGCCCTCAGCCGAGTCCGGGGAGTCCGGGGCGGTGCGGGAGGTGACGATGATCGGACGCTCCGGGGAGGACTCCCAGACCTCGCGGCGCGGCCGCTTGGTGACGTCGTGGAAGATGTCTGCGACCTCCTTGGCGTTCAGCGTCTCCACGCGCAGCAGCTCCTCGGCCAGACGGTCCAGCACATGGCGGTTCTCATGGAGGGCCCAGTAGGCCTCGTCATGGGCCTCATCGATGATGACGCGCACCTCGGCGTCGACGACCGCGGCGAGCTCCTCCGAATACTCCTTGCCGGTGGTCATCTCCTTGCCCAGGAAGGGGCTGGTGTCCCCGGAGCCGAGCTTCACGGAGCCGACCTTGGCGCTCATGCCGTAGTCGGTGACCATCTTCCGGGCGATGTCGGTGGCCTTCTGGATGTCGTTGGCCGCGCCGGTGGAGGGATCGTGGAAGACGATCTCCTCGGCGACCCGGCCACCCATGGCGTAGGCGATCTGATCCAGCAGCTCGTTGCGTGTGGTCGAGTACTTGTCATCCTCCGGGACGACCATGGTGTACCCCAGGGCGCGGCCGCGCGGCAGGATGGTGATCTTGGTGACCGGGGCGGAGTAGTTCAGCGCCGCGGCGACCAGCGCGTGGCCGCCCTCGTGGTAGGCGGTGACCCGCCTCTCGTGGTCCTTCATCAGCCGGGTGCGCTTCTGTGGGCCGGCCATGACACGGTCGATCGCCTCGTCCACGGCACGATCATCGATGAGATCGGCGTTGGAGCGGGCGGTCAGCAGCGCAGCCTCGTTGAGCACGTTGGCCAGGTCAGCACCGGTGTAGCCGGGGGTCTTGCGCGCGATGGAGCCCAGGTCCAGGTCCTCCACCAGGGGCTTGCCCTTCGAGTGGACCTCCAGGATGGCGCGGCGGCCGGCGAAGTCCGGGGCCTCCACCGGGATCTGCCGGTCGAAGCGGCCGGGACGCAGCAGGGCGGGGTCCAGCACGTCGGGGCGGTTGGTGGCGGCGATGACGATGATGTTCGCGTTGGCCTCGAAGCCGTCCATCTCCACCAGAAGCTGGTTCAGGGTCTGCTCGCGCTCGTCGTTGCCGCCGCCGACGCCGGCACCGCGCTGGCGGCCGACGGCGTCGATCTCGTCCACGAAGATGATGGCCGGGGAGTTCTCCTTGGCCTGCTTGAACAGGTCACGCACACGGGAGGCGCCGACGCCCACGAACATCTCCACGAAGTCGGAGCCTGAGATGGAGTAGAAGGCGCCGCCGGCCTCACCGGCGACCGCCTTGGCCAGCAGCGTCTTGCCTGTGCCCGGCGGTCCGTAGAGCAGCACACCCTTGGGGATCTTCGCACCCAGCCGCTGGAACTTCTCCGGCTCGGAGAGGAACTCCTTGATCTCGTGGAGCTCCTCCACAGCCTCCTCCGCGCCGGCGACGTCGTGGAACGTCACCTGCGGCATGTCCTTGTCGAACATCTTCGCCTTGGACTTGCCGAACTGCATGACTCGCGAGTTACCGCCGGACATGCGGGTGATCAGCCAGATGAACAGCAGCGCGATCAGCAGGAAGGGGATCATGAAGCTGAGCAGCGAGAGCAGCCAGTTCGACTGCTCCGGCTCATCGGTGTATCCGTCCAGATCCGCGTCGGCGATCGCCTCGACCACCGTCTCCGCGCGAGCCTGCGAGTAATGGAAGTTCACGACGTCGCCGAGGTCCTCGCCGTCCTGCTCATAAGGCTCGGTGAGGTGCAGGTCCACCCGGTGGTCGCCGTCGTCGATCCGCGCCTCGGAGACCTGCCCGTCCTGGATCAGCTCCATGCCGATGTTGGTGTCCACCCGCGAGCCGGTCTGGCCCGAGGAGAACAGCATGGGCACCACGATGAGCAGCGCCGCCACCGCCAACAGGATCCAGAACAGCGGACCGGTGAAGATCTTCTTCAAGTTCATGCAGCTCCGTCAGACACAGGGGACACACCTAGCGCACCAGAGTACTGGCAGTGCCTGACAACGGCACCTACGGCGTCGTCACGTTCGCGACAGGTGGAATGAGGAATCGCCCCGTCCTCCGGCGGAGGCGGCCGTGCAGCCAGGACGAACCACGGTGCCCTCATGAAAACGATTCCCATTTGATATACGGTGAGCATCGACCGCCCGGGCCGACGCGACCGGCGCCTCACCGGACCGACTCTTCCCGTGCCGGCCCTTCCCACCTCAGTCCTCCCCGCCGCGGCAGGTAATCCTCATGATGATCGTCCCTGAGCTCGTCCACCTCTCCCGGGATCACCGCCACCGGTTCCGACGAGTGACGGGCACGCTGGTCGGCGTCTCCCTCACCCATCTCGTCCAGGCGCTGTCCGTCGCCGGCGCCCTGACCGCAGTGGTGCAGGCGCGCCCGGGGCTCGGCGCCCTGTGGCTCAGCGTGCTGGCGATGGCCGCCGTCACGCGGCTGCTGCTGCGGCAGCATCAGCAGCGTCTCGCCTCGGACCTGGGCACGGAGATCCGGCGTCAGATGCGGGCACGGGTGCTGCGTCGCCTGCTGGTGCCAGGACGTCTGCATGATGTCGCCAGTCGCGCCGGATCCGCCCGGCTGACCGCGGTGGACGCGGTCGACGGCGTCGACGCCTACCTCACCCGCTACCTGCCGCATGTGGCGCAGGTGGCCGTGGTCTGCCCTCTGCTGGTGCTGGCCATGGCGGCGTTCTCCCCTGCGGCGGCCGGAGTCCTGGCGATCTTCGTGCTCCTCGCCGTGGTCGCACCGCGAGCCTTCAACCGGTGGATGACCACGCGTTCCCGAGAGCGCTGGGAGTCCTATGACGATCTCAGCGCCGACGTCCAGGAGAGCCTGCAGGGGATGCGGACCCTGCAGCTGCTCGGCGCGGTCCCGGCGCGGCGCCGGTCGCTGCGGCGGCGCTCGGCGCGGCTCCACCGAGAGACCGTGCGGACCATGCGGACGTCTCTGTGGGAGACCGGGATCCTGGATCTGATGATCCAGGCCGGCACTGCGGTGGCGTCCGCACTGGCGATCCTCACCGCAGCCGGGGTCAGCGACGACGGACTGCTGGCCGCTCCCTTTGCTGCCGTCGCCGAGGACCCCTTCCGGATCTTCGCGGTGCTCGTGCTGGCCTCCGAGACGTTCCGCCCCATCCGGGACGTCTCGCAGCAGTGGCACGCCGGGTTCCTCGGCCTCTCCGCGGTGGGCACCCTGCGCGAGCATGGAGCCTTCGACGCCGACCCGCCCTCCCCGACGCCACCGGAGAAGCCCGGCCCTGACGACAGGCGCCGGCGGCGAGCGTCCGGTTCGCTGCGTCTCGAGGGTGTGCACCATCAGTATCCGCGCACCGTCTCACCTGTTCTGCGCGGCGTCGAGGCCGAGTTCCTCCCTGACCGGATCTCGGTGATCTCCGGGCCCTCGGGAGCAGGGAAGTCCACCCTCTTCGACATCGTCCTGGGGCTGCTGGAGCCTGAGTCCGGGCAGGTCACCCTGGCCGACCGCCGCCCTCATCCCCAGGAGATCACCGTGGCCTCTCAGGCGCCGTCGCTGCTCTCCGGAACCCTGCGCGAGAACCTCTGCCTCGCGGCGTCCGACGACGTCGACACCCCCATGATCCTGGACGCCTGCGCCGATGCCGGCCTCGACGGGCTGCTGGCCGAGCTCCCCGAAGGCCTGGACACTCTGATCGCCGAGGGCGGAGCCTCGCTCTCCCGCGGGCAGGCCCAACGCGTGGCCATCGCGCGCGCCTATCTGGCCGACCGGCCGGTCCTGCTGATGGACGAACCGACCAGCGCCCTGGACACGGACAGCGCCAGGCATGTGCTGTCGCGGCTCCGTGAGCGGGCCGAGGGCCGCATCGTGCTCGTCATCAGCCACCGCGACGACGTCGCCGCCGTCGCCGACCAGCGATGGCATCTCGAGAGCGGCCTGCTCCGGCCGCTCGACGCCGCCTCGTCCGTCACAGCGGACCCGCCGCCCGCCCACCTGGAGGATGACGCGTGACCCCCCTCGGAGGACACGTCCAAGCAGACGGCGCGGACGCCCGCCCGATGCTCGTGCTGCTGCGGCTGCTGCGTCCCATGGCCGGCCCCATGCTCTGGACGGGGTTCGCCTCCTGGGCCGGCTGGTCCTCCCTGATGGCGATCACGGTGATGGGAGCCTGGGGCGTGGGGCACTCCGTGGTGCTGAACACCTTGCCGCCAGCGGCATTCTGGTGGGCTCTGGGCCTCGCTGTGGCTGTGCGAGTGCTGCTGACCTGGCACGAGATGGATATCTCCCACGCCCTGGCGTACCGGGTGCTCGATCTGCTGCGGATGCGTCTGTTCGACTCCTACGCGGCCCAGGTGGTCGAGGGGAGGCAGGCCCATTCTGGGGAGGCCGCCGCCACTGCTCTGACCGACCTGGAGAAGCTCGAGTTCTTCTACGCCCATACGATCGCGCAGATCGCCTCGGCGCTGTTGACGTTCGCAGTGGGCGCTGTCGCGCTGTGCCTGCTGGACCCGGCGATGGGGGCGGCCGTGGTGATGCTGGGGGCTCTGCTGATGGCCAGCGGCCTGTTCCTGCGAGGACGCCTGACTCAGGCCGGGCAGGACCAGCAGGAGGAGACGAGCCGCCTCTCCACGTTTCTGACCGATGTCTTCGGCAACGCCCGGGACGTCCTGAGCTTCTCGCTCACCGACCGGATCGTCGACGAGACGGAGCTGCGCACCGGGCGCATCAGCCGTCACGAGCGCCGGGCGGCTCTTCTCCAGAGCCTCGCTGAGGGCGCCCGCGACCTTCTCACGGTGGCGGCGCTGCTCACGGTCCTGCTGCTGGGCCTCCGCGGTGCGGTGGCGCCGGAGCTGATGGCTGCGGCGGTGACCCTGGCGATGATGAGCCTGGCTCCGCTGATCGGGGCCGCCGACACCCTCGGGCGCCTGCACCCCCTGCAGGCCTCCGCCGCGCGGGTGGCCGCACAGCTCGAGGACGGCGCCCCCTCCGCGGCCCCGGCATCACGGGAGCGCATCGACGACGGCCCCGCGAGCGCGCCCGGCCGAGCCCAGTCGTCCCCCGACTGCCGCCTGGGGCCTACAGATCAGCGAGCTGCGGCACCGTCACCCGGGCCGTGGGGAGCTGCGCTACCCCGAGATCACCGTGCACCCCGGTGAGCATGTCGCCATCACCGGACCCTCCGGCGTCGGGAAGACCACGCTGGTGAACCTGGTGGCGGGCCTGTGGCGGCCCAGTGCGGGCGAGGTGTTGCTGGTCGTTCAGGCCGACGCTCTGCCGGGCCGGAGCCCGCAGGCAATACCGGAGGAGGAGCTCCGCGCTCGGGTGGCGGTGGTGGACCAGGAGTCACGCCTGTTCCGCGGCACGGTGGCGCAGAATCTGCGCATGGGAGCACCTGACGGGCTGCTTCCTGACGAGGAGCTCCAGGACGTCCTCGGCGCCGTGGGCGCCGATGGGTGGATCAGCCTGGAGGACGAGCTCGGCGAGACCGGACTGCGCCTCTCCGGAGGTCAGCGCGCCCGACTCTGCCTGGCGCGGGCGCTGGTCCGGCGCCCTGCGCTGCTGATCCTCGACGAGGTCACCGCCAGCCTGGACGCGGAGACGGAGGCCGGCATCACCGGCCTGATCCGCTCCCTGGAATGCACCGTGCTGACCGTCTCACACCGAGCCAGCACCGTGGCAACGGCGGACCGGGTCATCGCGCTGTGAGAGCCCCATCCGCCGTCGCCGCTGCTGGCGGGTCGGCGTGGCTCAGTCCCCGTACAGACCCTCGGCCACCAGCTCGACGGCGTCGACATTCTGCAGCGAGCCGGGGAACAGGTGATGGTTCGGCACCGGGATCAGCCAATCCTCCTGCACCGCCTGGATCTCCGCGTGGTTCTGCTCGAAGTACTCCCGAGTGGCCTCCTCGTGGGCGGCGTCCTCGACGCCGAAGGTGATCGCCTCGGGATCCCGAGCGGCCAGCTCCTCGGCACTGATCTGCGCGAACACGAAGGAGGAGAACTGCTCCTCATCCGGGGAGAAGACGTTGTCCCCACCGGCCTGGGCGATGATGTCGTACTCCACCCCACCTCCGACCACCGAGATCGAATCGCCCTCCACGTACACCTGGGCGACCGTCAGCGGCTCGGCGCCCTCACTGAGCTGGGCTGCCTGGTCGAGACGCTCCCGGCCGTCGGCGATCAGCTCAGCGGCGGACTCCTCGGCGGCGAAGATCTCCCCCACGTTCTCGATATCGACGAACAGGTCCTCGACGGTCCCCTCTGCGCGCCGCTCGAAGCAGCCGCCGGTGGCGATATAGGGGGCCGCTCCCGCCTCGTCGAGCTGCTCGATGCTGGCGAAGCCCTGATCGGCGCTGAACTCGTAGCTGGTCGGGGCGTACACGAAGTCGGGCTCCACCTGCATGAGTATCTCTCGTGCGGGCGGCATGTCCTCACTGAGCTCCTCGACGCCGTCCAGCTGTGCTCCGATGTCCTCCGGAAGCTCTGACGAGGCGGTCTGGGCGAGGCCGACCATCCGGTCCGCCAGGCCGAGCCGCACCAGCAGCTCAGTCTGTGCCGGGCTCATCCCCACGATGCGCTGGGGAGCGGCGTCGAACTGCAGCTGCTGGCCGCAGTTCTCCAGGGAGACGTCGACGTCGGCGCTCTCCGCGCCGTCCGTCCGGCCCTCCGCGGCGTCGGCATCGGCAGGGTCCTCGACCCCGGACCCGCAGGCGGTCAGCAGCAGGCCCGCGCCCGCAAGGGCCGCGATGGTCGGACGAGTGGTCTTCAGCATGGGTGGGTCCTCGTGGTGTCGGTGTACAGGTGGGTGGTGCCGGTCTTCCCGGCGGGTGTGCCTCAGACCTCGAGGCGGTCGAAGGCCAGGCGGGTCTGCTGCCCTCCGGGGAGGGTCAGGGTGGTGGCGCGGACCCCGAAGGCCCCCCGCACCTGCGTCTCGGTGAGCACCTCTGCCACGGGCCCATGGTCCAGCAGCCGACCATCGGACAGGACCGCGGCGTGGTCGCAGTAGGCGAGCGCCAGGTTGAGGTCATGGACTGCGACCACTGCGGTGCGGCCGAGGTCCCGCACGATGTGCAGCAGCTCCATCTGGAAGGCGATGTCGAGGTGATTCGTGGGCTCGTCCAGCAGCAGCGTGCCGGTGCCCTGCGCGAGCGCCCGAGCCAGCAGGACCCGCTGCTTCTCCCCTCCGGAGAGTTCGGAGAAGGAGCGGGCCGCCAGGTGCCCGGCGCGTGCCGTCTCGAGGCTGCGGACCACCTCGGCGAGGTCGGCGTCGGTGTCGGGGCTGAAGCCGCGATGGTGGATGGAGCGGGCCATCAGCACGATGTCCAGCACTGACTGGCCCATACCGGCGCTGTCCACCACCGTCTGCGCCTCCTGGGACATCACGGCGATCCGGCGGGCCACCTGACGGCGCGGCAGCTGCCACAGGTCCTCCCCGGCCAGACTCACCGTCCCGGCGTCGGGTTTCACGAGCCGATAGGCCGTCTTCAGCAGCGTGGACTTGCCGGATCCGTTGGGACCCACCAGCGCGGTGACCTGACCCGCCGGGGCGGTGAAGCTGACCTCCTCGACCAGCCGCCGGCCGGCGCGCTCCACGGTCACTCCGCAGAAGCGCAGCCCGGCTGCGGGCTCCTCCGCCTCGCTCATGCGCCCGCCTCCATCCGGCCGCGCAGGCTCCGGAGACGTCCGCCCCAGGAGCTCCGCGCGCGCCGGGGGCGCAGCAGCCACAGGAAGAACGGCGCGCCGACGGCGGCGGTGAAGATTCCGATGGGCACTTCGGTCGGAGCGGCGGCGGTCCGTGCCGCGAGGTCCGCAGCGGCGAGGAACAGCGCGCCTCCCAGCACGGCGACCGGGAGCATGAGCCGGTGGTCCGACCCCACCAGCAGCCGTGCCGTGTGCGGGATGATCAGCCCCACGAATCCGATGCCGCCGCAGACCGCGACCACAGAGGCGGTCAGCAGAGCGGCCAGCACCAGGGAGCCGATGCGCAGGGCGTTGACGTTCACGCCCAGTGCGGTGGCGGTCTCATCCCCGGCCATCAGGGCGTTGAGCCCGCGGGCGTTGACTCCTGCGAAGACGAGCACCAGTCCCAGCACGACCGCAGGAAGCATCAGTTGGCCGAACGTGGCCGCCGAAAGGCTGCCGAGCAGGAAGAACATCACCGAGAACACCTGGTGGGCGTCCCCGGTGAGGGTGAGGAAGCTGGTGACCGCGCTCAGCAGCGAGCCCAGCGCGACACCTGCGAGGATCAGCCGGGTCGGGACGACGACGCCGTCCTGCTGAGCACAGAGGAACACGGCCCCGGTGGCGGCCAGCGCGCCGACGAAGGCGGCCACGGAGATCGTGACCCCGCCCAGGGCCGCCGAGCCGAAGGAGATCACCGCGACGGCGCCCAGCCCGGCCCCGGAGGAGACCCCGAGCAGGTAGGGCTCGGCCAGCGGGTTCCGCACCACCGCCTGCATCAATCCTCCGGCCAATGCCAGCCCGGCGCCGCCGATCAGGGCCAGGAGCACTCGTGGCAGACGGAACTGCCAGACCGCCTGGTCCTCCAAGCCGGTGTAGCTGCCGTCGGACATCCACGGCATCCCCGGGATCAGATGCCCGAGGATGAGCCGCCCCGCGTCGATCATGGTCAGACTGATCGGCCCGGTGGAGACCGAGAGGAGCAGGACGCCGATGATCCCCAGCGCCAGGAGGAGCACCACGGCACGCTGGAAGCGCAGCACCCACCGTCGGGTCAGGGCCACCTGACGGGCGACGCCGGTGTCGCCCAGGGCAGACGCGGGGCCTGACGGGGGGAGCCCGTCTCCCACGGGCCCCGCGTCGTCGGCCGCCTGCTCCGCCGTCAGGCGAGACGACGGGGCCCGCGTGGTGGAGGACAGGGCGGGTGGAGACTGGGGCACCCTGTCATACTACGTTATTGCGAACACCTCGCAATAGATTGCTGGCGCGCCCTGCTCAGCCCAGGATCGGGATCAGCAGGGAGACGCTCAGCAGCACCAGCGCCCCACCGATGCGCGAGCTGACCTGGAGGAAGGGCATCAGCTCAAGCCGGTTCGCCGCGGAGACCACGGCGACGTCACCCGTGCCGCCCATGTCCGTCATGCCCATGCCGATGGCCACAGAGGTCTCGGCGAAGTACATCTTCACCAGCCAGCCCAGCGCACCGGACACCAGGATGGCGACGATGACGGCCAGCACCACCAGCACCGGGTAGCGCCAGTCGGAGAGCAGGGCACCGAGCTCGTCGAACTCGAAATAGGTGATGGAGATGCCGACCAGCAGGGCCGGCGTCAGCGTGCTCGAGACGAAGGCGAACCACGTCGAGACGGCGTCCTCGAACGCCTCCGGCACCAGACCGAAGATCTTGATCAGCGCCGCCAGCAGGATCGTCCAGGCGTAGGCGTGGATGCCCGGGACGAACTCGGCCACGAGGGTGCCCAGCAGGAACAGCGTGCAGGCCATGGTCAGACCGACCAGCAGCACGGAGAACGCTCCGGAGGTCGGCTTCGGCTTGGACTTGAACTGATCGGCGCTCCCCTCCACCCGGACGATCTGCCCGTTGCCGTTGAAGCCCAGGAAGAACTGCTGGCCCTTATAGGTGATGCCGTTGAAGATGCCGGCGCAGAAGATGGTCAGCACGTTGGCGATGATCACCGCGGGGATCAGCTGGGCCACGTAGGAGCCGGCGTCCCCACCCATCTGGTCCGCATAGATCCCGGACATCGGCACGATACCTGCACCCACGCCACCACCGATGATCGGCGCCGCGATGAAGAAGACCGACTCGCGCAGCCCGAAGCCCAGGGCGGTGCCGATCAGGCCGATCACAAGGAAGACGGAGACGATGGTGCCCAGCAGCGGCACGGCGATCCGGGCCCCGGCCTTGAGCAGCAGGGCGCGGGGCATGCCCAGGATGGAGCCGGCGATCAGGCTGGCGATGTAGAGGTCGATGAAGCCGATCTGACCGCCGTCGGTGAAGACGTCCATCGTCTCCGCCAGCGACGTCGGGAACAGACCGAAGTGCAGCAGGACCGCTGGAGTGAGGATGCACAGCACCGTCGGGAGGCCGTAGTTGCGCAGCCCCGGGACACGTCCGCCGATCCAGTTCAGCAGCCCGCCGATCAGAATCACCACGGCGAAGCCTGCCAGCATCGATGTGGGCAGCACGCCGAGGGCGGCACAGGCGGCCACGATGGCGAAGAGCAGTGCGAACCAGCCGATGGGCAGCCCCATGATGCGAGTCCAGCTCTCCGGACGCGATATCTCCGCCGTGGCGTCGACGGCAGGCCGGTCCCCTCCCTGGTGTTCGGGCACATGCTGCCCCTCTGTGATCGTACGCGATGTCCGTTCCATCAGTGTCTCCCCATCGTCTTCCGGTCCGTGTGGGCCGACCGGCCGAACTCCTCGGATAGTCCGCTCGCTGCCTGGCGGGTGTCATGTGGGTCACATCATTGTGACGGGGATGACATTAGCGGGGATTTTATAAAATATCAACCTTGGTGATGTGAAGCACCTGAAGGCCATGATCACCGGCTGCTGCCGCGATCCCGGAGTATATGGGGAGGCACCATGCCCGGCTGACGCGCTCCAGCTCCGAGGAGGTGCCGGTCAGCGCGACACGCTGGGCAGCCAGCTGCGACGACGACGGCGTCCAGCCCTGAGGGCTCGACCCTCGGCGATCAGTCCTCGCGAAGGTTCCGCAGTGCCGCCTCACGACCGTGCTCGATGTGCACCCGCATGGCCTCGGCGGCGTCGTCGAGCCGCCCCTCGGCTATCGCATCGACGATGCGGTGGTGCTCCTCGGAGGACTGTCCCACCCGCGAGACTGATCCATAGAGACCCAGGGAGGGATACGGCATGCCGGCCCAGAGCTGGTCGATGAAGCCCGCCAGCAGGGCGTCGCCGCTGAGCCGATAGATCGCCAGATGGAGCTCCTCGTTGCTCTCCACGGTCTCCAGCGGAGTCGCCGCCTCGTCGCAGGCCACCACCAGCTCGTGGAGGCGAGCCAGGTCGTTCGAGGTGGCACGCTCACCGGCGAGCCGGACAGCCATGGGCTCCAGCACGCAGCGCAGACGGTAGACCTGCTCGATGCGCTCGACGGTCAGTTCGGCGATGAAGGTGCCCCGATGGGGGTCATGCACCACGAAGCCCTCGGACTCCAGGCGGTTCAACGCCTCACGCACCGGGGTCAGGCTCATGCCCAGGTGCTCGGAGAGCCGCTTGAGGGTGACCCGCTCCCCCGGCTCGAGATCACCGACGCGGATGCTCTTCCGAAGCGTGGCATAGGCGGCCGCAGCCTTGGAGACCGGCCGCAGGGAGCTCCCTAGGGCCGACCGTGCTCCCGACGATGCCACAGCTCACCTCATCCGATCGACAGCACGACGCAGGCCGCAGCGCAGCAGAGGCGAGCCCTGAGCGGTGTGACGCAGATGACAGTTTATAACATCACGGGTCGGCGGTCCGAGCCGCGCACCCGGGGGTCACTCGTAGACGTGCGGGGCGAGGATGCCCACGCAGTCGAGGTTTCGGTACTTCTCAGCGAAGTCCAGGCCGTAGCCGACGACGAACTTGTTCGGGATGTCCATGCCGACGTACTTGACGTCGATGTCCACCTTGACCGCATCCGGCTTCCGCAACAGGGTGCAGATCTCCACCGAGGCGGGGCCTCGAGACTCCAGGTTGGACTTCAACCAGGACAACGTCAGGCCGGAATCGATGATGTCCTCCACGATGAGCACGTGACGATTCATCAGATCGGCGTCGAGGTCCTTCAGGATGCGGACCACTCCGGAGGACTTCGTGCCGGAGCCGTAGGAGGACACCGCCATCCAGTCCATGGTCACGTGACTGCTCAGCGCACGGGAGAGGTCAGCCATGACCATCACCGCGCCCTTGAGCACCCCCACCAGGAGCACATCCTTGTCGGCATAGTCACGGTCGATCTCCGCGGCGAGCTCCTTGATGCGTGCGTCGATCTCTTCCTTGGTGCAGAGGACCTCGGTCAGGTCTGCAGTGACGTCCTGGGCGTCCATGAGTGCTGATGCGCTCCTCAGTGTGGGCGGTGTCGGGCGGTGCGCCCCGTGCGGCAGATGATCGGTGGACCGGCCTCTGGGCCGGATCCTCAGGGCCCCGGCGCGGCGGCGCCCCGAGGAACGAGCACAAGTTTTCCATAGTCGGGCGAATCATGCGTGCCCCGATGTGCCGTGACGTGACCCTCCAGCTGGATCGGCCCCGCCGAACCCTGCCGTGCCAGCAGCGACTCCACCGCCCGCAGCCGCTCGAAGGAGGGTGCAGACCCGCCCACGGCCACCACCGCCAGGGCGATGATCCGACGCCGCAGCGCCGCCGGCTCGCTCTTCAGCCGATCCAGCGGAAGCCGGAGGCGGCCGGCGTCGTCGGGGTCCTCCAGCAGCACGGCGAAGATCTCCTTGGCCTGAGCGTCGAGGAGATCGGCGTCCTCCGCGGCGATCTGGGCGGTGCGGGCCAGCGCCTCGCGCACTGATGAGGAGAGGTGCTCCTCCAGGTGGGGCAGCACCTCGCTCCGCACCCGGGAACGCAGCAGCCGCGGGTCCTGGTTGGCCGGATCCTGCCAGGGGGTGAGCCCTGCCCACAGGCAGATCGCCTCGGTGTCCCGGCGGCTGAGCCCCAGCAGCGGACGGCGGAACGGGCCGCGCACCGCCGGCATGCCCGCGAGCGAGCGGGTCCCGGATCCGCGCGCCAGGCCCAGCAGCACCTGCTCAGCCTGGTCATCCCGGGTGTGGGCGAGCAGCACCCGGGATGCCCCCGTCTCGGCCATGGCACGGTGGAAGGCCCCATAGCGGGCGCGTCGGGCGGCGGCCTCCGGCCCTTCCGGGGAGTCCTGATCAACCTCGACGGTGAGGCTGCGCAGCGGATCCAGGCCCAAGACGTCAAGCTGCTCCCGGGCGACGGCTGTGACCTCCGCGCTCCTGGCGTGCAGCCGGTGGTCCACCACGACGGCGCCCACCACCGCCTCGCCCCGGCGGTGAAGGTGGGAGGCCGCAACGGCGAGCGCCAGGGAATCAGCGCCGCCGGAGCAGGCCACCAGGTTCGGCCGGTCCGGATCGAGCATCTCGGCCACGGCCCGGCGGGCAGCGCCCACCACCGGGGGCAGGGCCGCCATGTCAGTCCTCGGCGGGGGTCTCGGCGGCGGAGGTCTCGGCGAAGCCCATCCGGGCGACCCACCGGTCAGGATCGTGCAGCTCCTCCTCGGTGGGCAGGTGCTCTGCACTCTCCCAGACCTGGTTGAACCGCTCCATGCCGACGGTCTCGACCACACGGCTGACGAATCGCTGGCCGTCGGTGTACTGGCGGGCCTTGACGTCGAGCTGGAGCAGCCTCCTGACCCAGCGCTCCAGGATGCTGCGGTGCTTGCCCCGGTCCTGGAAACGTCGGCGGATGGTCTTCACGGAGGGCACGATCGAGGAGTCGACGGCGTCCATCACGTGGTTGGCGTGGCCCTCCAGCAGGCTCATCACTGCGGTGATCTGCGAGTAGGCCTCGCGAGCCTCCTCGCTGCCGATCAGCTCGATGAGGCGGTTGCGCGGAGGCCCGCTCGCGCCGCCGTGGGCCTGCGCGTCACGGGAGCCGCCGTCACCGGAGCCGCCGTCAGAGGATTCGCCGTCGTCGCCCGCTCCTGACCCGCCGCTCTGGTCCTCGCCACGCTGCTGCAGCTCCTCCTTCAGGTGGCGCAGAGCCTCGGCGAGCCGATCCCCGAGCGAGTCGGCCGCTCCGAGGGTGGAGCTGGAGAGCGTACCGATCAGCCCCAGCAGATGCTCGGGCAGCCAGGGGGCCGCGGCGAACTGGACCCGGTGGGTCTGCTCGTGGAGACACACCCAGAGCCGAAAGTCAGCGGGCTCGAGGTTGAGCTCCTGGCGCAGCATCACCACATTGGGGGCCACCAGCATGAGCCGGCCCCCCGCGGGGGCGAAGGGGTCGAACTGGCCGAGCACGTTCGCCGAGAGGAAGCCCAGGACCGCGCCGAGCTCCGTGCCGGCGACGGCCGAGCCGAACACCTGGGTGCTGCTGCCGGGCCTGACCATCTCCGGCTTGGCGGCGACAGCCTCCTCCAACGCAGGGGTGAGCAGACGGCGGAAGGATGCGGCGTTCGCCTTCGCCCAGGTGGCACGGTCGACGATGAAGGTGTCCGAGTTCCCGGCCTCCGAGCCGGCGCCGAGCCCGGCGGCGGCCTCCAGGCCGGTGATGCGGTGGACGTGGTCCACACTGGCGTGGGCGGCGTCGCGCAGCGCGGCGACCTCCGCGGCCGCCTCGCGGGCGGACAGCCGCGGCCCGGGCGGGACGAGCCGGGCGGCGGACTGCTCGGCGACGTCCCAGGCGATGAGCAGGTCAGCGGGGGACTCTGCGGGGCTTCCGTCGGCGGGGTTTCCGGTCGACGGCTCTGCGACGGTGTGCTCCATGGATCCATCACACCACAGGTGGGCGGCACGGGGCAGGGCGGAACAGCCGGGCCTGCGGCCCTTCCCCCGCACCAGCTCAGCTGAGCCCGGGTCAGCTGCCGTAGCGCTCGATGCTGCGCTGCAGCTCGGCCTCGGCCGCCTCGCGGCCCTCCCAGCCCTCGATCTTGACCCACTTGCCGGGCTCGAGGTCCTTGTACCGGGTGAAGAAGTGCTCGATCTCCTGCTTGAGGAACTCGCCGAGGTCCTCCAGCTCCTGGATGTGGTCGAAGCGCTTGTCATCCGGGACGCAGACCAGCTTGGCGTCACCGCCGCCGTCGTCGGTCATGTTCAGCACGCCGATCGGGCGGGCCTCGACGACCACGCCGGGGATCAGGTCGATCTCCGGGATGTAGACCAGCGCGTCCAGCGGGTCGCCGTCCTCGCCGAGGGTGTCGTCGAAGTAGCCGTAGTGGGTCGGGTACTGCATGGAGGTGAACAGCACCCGGTCCAGACGCAGGCGGTGGGTCTCGTGGTCGATCTCGTACTTCACCCGGGATCCGGCGGGGATCTCGATAGTCACATCGCGGGTCAGCGCCACAGGGGCCTCCTTGGGAAGAGCGTGGAATTCTCGAAGCCAGCGTACACAGAACCTGACGGCGACGTGTGCACACAGCCACGCCGTCGGTGGAGCTCGTGAGCCCTGCTCACTCCTCGTGGACAGCCTCGAAGGTCTCCCCGGCGTCGCTGCTGTGCAGCACGGCCCCTTCGACGGCCACCCACAGCTCATCCTCGTCCACAGCGTGCACCGCCTCCGGGTAGCCCTCCGGCAGCGTCGCGGAGCCCTGTGTCTCCTCCCAGGTGGCGCCGTCATCGTCGCTGCGATGCAGACCACCGGCAGGATCCAGGCCGTAGAGCGTGCCGTCGGCCGCCCAGTCAACCGCCAGCAGCAGCGGGGCGTCCTGCAGGGCAGCGAAACTCTGCCCGCCGTCTCTGCTGAGGACGGGCCCGTCCGGGGTGGTGCCGAGCACCGAGTCCGGGTCGCGGAGGTCGACGGCGACCCCGGCCATCGCCGGAGCCTCAGGAGACTGCCAGGTCTCGCCGCCGTCGTCACTGACCATCAGCTGGTCCCCGCCGGTGGCGTCCACGCCGTAGACCCGCTGCCCGGCAGCATCCAGCGCATGGAAGTCCGCCTCCCCGCCCAGGGAGACCTCCTGCCAGGTGGCACCGCCGTCAGAGGACTCGATGAGCCCGAGGTTCGACGGCGCGTCCTGCCCCTGGCCCGGGTGCCCGCTGGCGAGCAGCCGCCCCTCGTCCACCACGGTGAACCCCATGAAATCCTGCACCTCGGAGAGGCGCTCCGGTGCGCCGTCGTCGAGCCGGAAGAGCCCGTAGTGGCTGGCGATCAGCAGCGCGCCGTCGGAGGGATCCACCCCGAGGCCATGGATGTGCTCCATATGGGCCCCCGCATGGGCCTCCCCGGCGGACTCGTCGCCCTCGGCCGGGGGCTGGTGAGCGTCGTCATGGGTGCCCTCGTCGCCGTCGCCGAGCACGGAGAGCAGGATGACGGCGAGGATCAGTCCCAGCAGCACGGCCACTGCGACCCACCGCCAAGCCGACTTCCCCGGGACCCGACGGCTCCGATCCTCGCCGGATCGCTCCTGCAGGGGGCTGCGTGGCATGGACTTCCTCACTCTGATCTCTGGACAGCACAGCAGATTTCTACGCAGTGTAGTAGAAGGGAGTCCTACACTGGGGCCGTGACCACACAGGAGCTGCCCACCCTGCTCACCTCCCGACTCCGGCTGCGCACTGTGGCCGAGGACGACGTCGCCCACGTGCGGGACATGTACTCCCGGCCCGAGGTCACCGAGTTCATCGGCACCGCCGACTGGGTGGAGACCACCCGCGAGCAGGCCCTGAGCCGCATCGCCCGGTATCGTGCCGCGGCCGGCACGGCCACCGGCATCTGGCTGATCGAGACGCTGGAGCAGCACCGGCCGGCCGGGTTCGCGCTGCTCAAGCCCATCCCCTGGTCGAGGCACCTCACGGCACCGGACGACGGCACGGCGCCCGAGCCGCCTCAGGATCTGGAGATCGGCTGGCACCTGCACCCGGACACCTGGGGCCAGGGCTATGCCACGGAGTCCGCCCGCGCGCTGCTCGCCCATGCTCGGCGCCACCGGCTCGACCATCTGGTGGCTGTCACTCACCGGGAGAACCTGGCCTCGCAGCGGGTGGCCACGCGGATCGGGATGACCCACCGCGGCATCACTGATCGCTACTACGACACCACGTGTGAGCTGTTCACCATCGAGCTGTGAGCGTACGGACCCGGCAGACCGCGCGGAAGGTCACCCCGGCATCTCCAGCGTGACGCCGAGCTGCCGCGCCAGGGTCCTGCCCGCTCCACGGGCACGGGGCACCAGCACCCGCCGGGGCACCCCTGCCTCCGGGAAGATCTCGTTGATGCGCAGCTGATCACCCACCCGCTGGATGTCCACCCGGCCGATCATCCGTCCGCCGGAGAGCACCCCCATCACGTAGTGCCCGTAGACGCGCTTCGCCCGCGGGACATAGGCCTCGAAGAGATAGTCGAAGTCGAAGACCCGGCGCGCCCGACGGCGGTCGCGCAGCAGCGGGTCGAAGGGACCGATCAGGCGGGCCTCCCGCGGCTCGCCCCAGGTCTCGCGCGCCCCCGCGTCCGACGCTGCCCCAGGGGAGACGTCGACGGCGGAGTGGGCGGACGGCGCGGCCACCACCCCCTGGGCTGAGGGGTCCGGCAGCACGCCGTCGAGCAGCTCCGGGAGGCAGAAGGCCTGGTCCCGCCCGGTGGCGCCCGGCCAGCCCGGCACCTGCACCGGCGCCAGCCCCGCCTGCTCGATCCCGACGGCGGCATCCTCCGCGGGGAGGTGGTAGTGGTGGGCGAAGTCGGCGCGAGTCATCACCGCCAGGTTCGCGGCGGCCCGACGGGCCAGTGCGGCCAGCAGCTGCTCGTCAGGGAGGTCCTCCGCCTGACGCACCGCCTCCGGCAAGGCCCGCTCGGGCAGGTCGAACAGCCGCGTGGTGCCGTCGCGGGCGGTGATCACCAGGTCTCCGGTGCGCACCATCAGTTCGGCGGTCTGCTTCACCTGCGTCCAGTTCCATCCCGTGGTCCGCTCCCCGGAGCCCACCTGGGACTCGATGGTGCCGATCTGCACCCCGCCGGGTGCGGCGGCCACCACCTGGCGGATCTGTTCGACCACTCCTGCCGGCAGCTGGGGCCGGTGGCCGCTGGCGTGGCGTTCCCGCCGCAGCCGCAGCAGCGGCCAGTCCTCAAGGGGGAACACGCAGGCGACCTTCGTGAAGGACTCGAAGGAGGCCACCTGCCCGTCCGGCCAGAGGGAGGAGTCGACGTCGTCGGCGCGGGACGTGCGCGGCAGTCGGGTCAGGCTGGTGAGCCGCTGAGCAGTGGAGACACGCATGAGCGGATCCAGCTGGATCAGGCCGATGTCGCGCAGGACGTCGGCGGCGTCGGAGGCGAAGGCGCTGTCGAGGCGTTCGCCGCCGGCCCTCGAACCGCCGTCGGGGGCACCCGCGGCGGGCGGGATGCGCTGCGCGGCTACCACGGCGCGTCGCACCCAGTCGCGGTGCACTGTCACGGGACGGGTTCCGGTAGAGGTTCGCGAGGAGGTCTGCACACCTCCATCCTGCCGCACCCGACGCCCCGGAGGGGATGGGACCGCGGGCGGGATCAGCCGGCGAGGAACTCCCGCAGCCGTTCCGAACCCTGCACCTGCACGAACCAGTCCGGGCGCACCAGATCCTCGGCGGCCAGCCGGTACTCCTCCTGCCATTCCGCCTGTTCACCGTGCGCATCCGGCACCAACCTCCGCCCGACCACCTGGTAACCCAGCCCGAGCGAGACCCGCCGAGAGCGCTCGTTCCACTCGTAGGCTCCTGAGGTGGCATACGCGGCGCCGAAGTGGTCCACGGCCCAGAGCAGCATGCCGGCGCGCATCTCACGGCCATAGCCGTGTCCCTGCTGATCGGCGCGCAGCCAGCTGCCGGAGGCCACAGTCCGCAGCACCGTCCAGTGCTGCGCCCCACAGTCCTGCATGCCGATCAGCCGCTCTCCGGAGCGCACGACGCCGGCTCCCGCAGACCCAGCCCCGTCCCGTCCGGACCAGCCTGGCCCAGCCCTGTCCAGCCCGCCGTCGTCGTCGGGCTTGAGGAACACTCCAAGCATGAGCGACCAGGATTCCGGACCGACCTTCGCCCGGTGGGACCACACCCACGACAGGGAGGCACGGATCAGCTCCTCAGGGGGCTTGTCGTTCCAGGCGTGGGCGAAGGGATTCCGCTCGGTGTGAGTCACTCCGGAGGTCGCCGCGGCCACGTAGGCGGGGAAGTCATCCTCGCGGAGCACGCGCAGGGCCAGCCGCGGAGTCTCGACGCGCAGCCCGAAGGGCGGCCAGATCTCCTCGAGCGACTGCGCAGGGTCGTCGGTGCGGATGCTGAAGCGTGCCATCACCCCATCCTGCCGCACCCGCACTGCAGAGATCGTCTCTCTGTTGCAGATCGTCGCCGAATCCAGAGACGATCTGCAACAGAGAGACGATCTCTGGGCCCGAACCGGGACGCCTCAGCGCTCAGTGAGCCGGAACTCCAGCGCATACGGGTCCAGCAGCGAGGGCAGCTCCTTCTCCCGCCCCAGGCTGTGCGAGAGCAGATCCACCTCATGGCCCTGCAGCACCCGGGCCAGCATGCTGCTGGTGACCAGCAGCACCAGCTGCCGCCCGGGGCAGATGCCCGTTCCCAAGCTGAACGGCATCAGCGGCCACTCCCCCTGGGCGGGCGAGCCCTCGCGCTGCCCGTCGCGCCGCACCTCATGCTGCGGCTCGTGCTGGCCGCTCTGGGACATCCGCTCCTCCCAGATCTCCGGGGCGAAGCGGTGCGCGAAGTCCAGCCTGCGCTCGTCGCGGTGGAAGAACGGGGCGAAGATCAGCACCGAGACGCCGGCGGGCATGATCCCGTGCTCGAACTCCACCTCCATGGTGGTCTCCCGCAGAATCAGCGGGGTGGTGGGCCACAGTCGCAGCGCCTCCAGGACGGTGGCGCGCAGCAGCTCCAGCGTCGGGGCGTCCTCGCCGGACTCATCCTTCAGCTGGATCCGCGCAGTGCGCAGCCGGGCCGGATGGGAGGCCAGCAGCGCCAAGGCACGGAACGTGGCCATTCCGGCGGGGTCGAAGGCGAAGAGCCACTGCGGCACCTGGTGAGCGGGCTTGCCGCCGTCGGCGTCGAACTCTCCCGGCGCACCTTGCGCGTGGACCTCGGACATGACGGCGGCCAGGCTCCCGGGTTCCGCGCGGTCCAGGGCGTCCTGGATGCGGGAGAGGAACTCCTCGCGGGCCTCCTCGTCCACCGGCCGCAGGAAGGCCAGGTTCCCGCGCTGCCGCAGGTCGTCCAGCAGCGCGGTGAACTCCTCATCCTCACGGGCGGAGTCACCCATCACCAGGCGACGCACGATCCGGAACCAGGTCCTGCTGAACCGCTCCCAGTCCAGGGCGCCCCCGTCGTCGTCGATCTCGGCGAGCATCTGATCGGTCTCCTCGTGGACCACCGGCAGGAACACCTCCGCCATCCGGTGCACGGGGTGGTCCGGATCCAGCACCATCTCATTGAGATGACGACGCACCGCACGGTCCCCGCCGTGGGAGATCAAGGAGACACCCGGCTGGAAATGCTGCAGAGCACGCCGCTTCAGCGTCTCCGCAGCGGCGAAGGGCTCAGGCGTCTGGTCCAGGATCCGGTGGACATGGTCCGGATCCAGCACCAGCGCCAGCGGCCGTCCGGGCAGCGGCACCAGCAGCGGTCCCCGTCCGTACTTCTCGGAGAGCGCCTGCACCCGACGGACGGCACGGGCCTCCAGATCGAGGCGTTCGACGGCGGCCACGACCCCTGGCCGCCGGACGATCGGGCCTTTGGCCGCCATCGGGGCGAGCACGTCACGCAGGATCAGTGCGGTCTCGGCGCGCGTCGCCCTCGGCAGCGGGTTCTGCACAGAGTTGGGCATGCTCGGAGCTGGGTGAGTGCGGGCGCGGGTCTGATGGCCGGGTGCGGGGGTCTGCTGGGTCATCTCGGGCACCTCTCTCGCGGGGTCGGTGTCACAGGTCGGTCTCCGAAAACCGGCGTCCTCCTCGCCGTCCAGCCTAGAGAGGAGGACGCGCTCTCTCCAGGCCCCCGGCCCGAGAACCTCCTGCTGCTGGGCTCCTGCGGCCACCAGACCGCCACGTGGCGGCAAGTCCTGCGACGCCGCTCACGACCCGCCGCTGATCAGGACCGATGAGTCTGGGTGATGCGCGTCTCACGCGAGTACCATGACAGGCATCACTGGCATCACGTCCCGGGGGGCTCAACGTGGAGTCCGCCCGAGAGAGAGGGAGATCATGGACGGACCCAACTCACTGCTCCTAGCCGTCATCGGAGTGACACTGATGCTGGCCGGGTACTTCCTGTACTCGAAGTTCCTCGCCAAGAAGGTCTACAAGGTCAACGCCGAGTTCAAGACCCCGGCGCACCAGTTCGACGACGGCGTGGACTTCGTCCCGACGAACCGGTACATCCTCTGGGGCCACCACTTCACCTCGGTGGCCGGGGCCGCCCCGATCGTGGGGCCCGCAATCGCCGTCATCTGGGGCTGGCTGCCGGCCGTGCTGTGGGTGACCATCGGCACGGTGTTCATCGCCGGCATGCATGACTTCGGCGCTCTGTGGTCCTCCACCCGCAACAAGGGCCAGTCAATCGGCACGCTCTCCGGCCGCTACATCGGCCCGCGCGGGCGCAACCTCTTCCTGGTGGTCGTCTTCCTGCTGCTGCTGATGGTGGTTGCGGCCTTCGCCGTCGTCATCTCCGGGCTGCTGGTGGCTCAGCCGGGCGCGGTGATTCCCACCTGGGGCACGCTCATCGTCGCGGTGCTGGTGGGTCAGGCGATCTATCGGCTCCGCTGGAACCTGCTGGCGGTGACGCTGGCCGGGGTGGCGGCGCTCTACGCCCTGATCATCCTCGGCGACAGGTTCCCGGTGGTGCTGCCGGAGCAGGTGCTGGGCATGACCCCGGAGGGCTTCTGGATCGTGGCGCTGTTCGTCTACGCGGGCATCGCCTCCCTGCTGCCCGTGTGGGTGCTGCTGCAGCCGCGGGACTTCATCAACGGGATCCAGCTGTTCATCGGCCTGATCATCGTCTATGGCGCGGTGCTGATCGCGACGCCGACCGTGGTCGCCCCCGCCTTCAACCAGAACGTCCCGGAGGGCACACCGTCCCTGGTCCCCCTGCTGTTCGTGACCATCGCCTGCGGTGCGATCTCCGGCTTCCACGGCACCGTGGCCACCGGCACCACCTCCAAGCAGCTCGACCGGGAGACCGACGCCCGCTTCGTCGGCTACTTCGGAGCCGTCGGCGAGGGCCTGCTGGCCCTGGGCGCGATCATCGCGACCACCGCGGGCTTCCAGACGCTGGCCCAGTGGGAGGAGGTCTACGAGTCCTTCGGCTCCGGCGGGGTGCCGGCCTTCGTCGAGGGCGGCGCGAACATCGTCAACACCGGCCTGGGCATCCCGGCAGGGCTCTCGGCCACCATCCTGGCCACCATGGCGGTGCTCTTCGCCGCGACCACCATGGACACCGGGGTGCGCCTGATGCGCTTCGTGGTCCAGGAGATCGGCGAGCTGGCGAAGGTCCGGATCAACATCATCGCCGCCACGGCTGTCGTGCTGGTCATCGGCGTCGCGCTGACCTTCTCGCAGGGCGCGGACGGATCCGGGGGCATGCTGATCTGGCCGCTGTTCGGCACCACCAACCAGCTGTTGGCCGCGCTGACCATGTCCATCATCGTGGTGATGCTCATCCGCAAGGACCGGCCGTTCCTGCCGGTGCTGATCCCCATGGTGTTCGTGCTGGTCATGAGCATCTACGCCGCACTGGTGCAGCTGGTCAGCTTCTTCCGCGACGCGGAATGGCTGCTGCTCAGCATCGACGTGGTGATCATCGTCGCCGCCGTCTGGGTGCTGGTGGAGGCCGTCATCGCCATGGGTCAGGCTCATCGCGGGGCGAAGGAGCCGGAGGACGACGTCGCCCTCAGCGACGACGAGAAGCTGCCCCTGGACCGCTGAGCGCAGACCGGTGAGCCTCCTGGCACAGCTGCGAGCGCGGATCCGGCAGGTTGACGCCGGCCTGCGTGAGTTCTACGTGGCCCCCTATCGGCGCACGTTCGCACGCGCCCGGCGGGACGAGGAGGACCTGTTCATGATGCTGGTCCTCTCCGAGGCCCTCGGCGTGCCGAACCCCGCCGCCGGGGCCACTCTGGAGCTGCTGCCTGAGATGCTGGACCGCATGCACCAGTGGCATGTGCGGATGGGGATGGACCGGTCCCCGTTCGAGGAGCACATGCGCTGCTGCTGAGGGGTGCCGCTCATCGCCGTTCACACTGGGAGGAAGGGACCGCCCGATGCTGCTCGATCTCGCCCGGGACCGCCGCGTGCTCTTCGTCGGCGGCAAGGGCGGAGTGGGCAAGACCGCCGTCGCCTCCGCAGTGGGCCTGCACCGGGCTCAGCGGGGCGCCCGGGTCCTGGTGGTCTCCACCGACCCCGCGCACAATCTTGGCCATCTGTGGGCGCGCCCGGTGGGCGACAGGATCCTCACGCTGTGGCAGGACGACTCCGGCCCGGCTGCGCCCCGACGAGCATGTCTGTCCGGGGTCGAGATAGACCCCGACGCCACGACCTCCGCCCACTTGGAAGAGGTGGGCGCGACGCTGCGCAGCATGATGCCGGATCATCTGCAGGGCGAGGTGGACAAGCACCTGCAGCTCGCGGCCCGCTCCCCCGGGACCCATGAGGCAGCCGTCCTGGAACGGATCGCCACCCTGCTGCAGGAGCACGGCGGGGAGGACGACGACGCGTTCGACCTGATCGTCTTCGACACCGCCCCCTCCGGACACACGGCCCGGCTGATGGCCTTGCCGGAGATCATGACGGCCTGGACCTCGGCGCTTCTGGACCGGCGCACCCGCGCGGAGCGCTTCGGAGCGGCGGTGCGTGCCTTAGATGCCGACGACGCCCCCGACGGCTCCTCGCAGGCGGCCCGCGACCGGCGCATCCGGCAGGTGCTCACCCGCCGTCAGGCGCGCTTCGAGGCCATGCGTCAAGTGCTCACCGACGCCGAGCGGTGCAGCTTCGTGATCGTGCTGACCGCCGAGAGGCTGCCGGTGCTGGAATCTGTGGAGCTCCACGCCCAGCTGGTCGACACCGGGGTCGACGTCGGCGGGTTCGTGGTCAACCGGCTCTCGCCGCACGACGCCGGGGACTTCCTGGCTCGGCGTCGAGACCAGGAGGAGGGCCATCTGGCGGAGCTGTCGCGGCTGGTGCCGGGCGCACGCCTGGACACGCTGCCGCTGCTGGGCGGGGACCTGGTGGGCCAGGAGGCGCTGCAGCGCCTCGGCGCCCAGCTGCGCTGACGCCGCCGCGCGTCCCTCAGTCCGCGAGGATGCTGGTGAGCACGTCCACCAGGCCGTCCTCGTCCACGTGGCCGGTGACTTCGTCGGCCACGGCCTTGACCTCCTCGGGCGCCTGGCCCATCGCCACGCCGCGGCCGGCCCAGGCGAGCATCTCGATGTCGTTGCGCCCGTCTCCGCAGGCCACGGTCACCTCGATCGGCGCGGCGATCTTCTCGCGCAGCGCCTCCAAGGAGGAGGCCTTGGTGACCCCGGCGGCGGCGATGTCCAGCCAGGCGGACCAGCCCACGGAGTAGGTGACGCCCTGCAGGCCGATGCTGGCCACCGCGGCGGTGAACTCCTCGGAGGTGGCGTCGTCGGAGTTGACCACCAGGCGCACCGCCTCCGCGTGCCGCATCTTGTGCAGGCTGGTGCCCTCGGCCCACAGGCCGAAGGACATGTCCTGGAACCGTTCGGTGGAGAGGAAGGTCCCGGCAGAGGTCTCGATCGCGTACTTCGCGTTGGGCAGCCGGCGCTGCAGCGCGTCCAGGGCGGGCGCCGGGTCGAAGACGCGCCGATCGAGGACCTCGTAGCCGTCCTCCAGCTCGAGGTCGATCCGGACCGTGACCCCGCCGTTGCTGCACACCGCGTAGCCATGGGTGACGCCGATCATCTCGATGATCGGCAGCGTCGCCGGCAGGGAACGTCCGGTGGAGACCACGACGGTGTGACCATCGGCCACCACGGCGCGTCCGGCCACACGAACGGCCTCGGACATGTGACCATCATGGTTGACCAATGTGCCGTCGACGTCGAGGCAGACCATCGCCTTGCCCTGCTGATGGGCGAAGGCTCCTCCCCGGCCCGCGGCCGGGAGGGAGAAGTCGGTGGTGTCGTCAGTCCGGATGCTTGAGTTCATATCGCTGCCTGTAATGTCTCGAGTGTGGTCCATCTCCTGATGTGGCATCTTTCCGCTCACGGGGGAATGGTCCATTATGCCGGATCGTGACAGTGCAGGCAGAATGAGGGATGAACGCATGAGGGACGTCGGGTGACGTCTCGCCGCGGAAGGTCGGTCCAGCACCGGCCGAGGACCACGGGAGGACATATGGACGAGTCACGAAGCAGCGTGACGATCACCGGCGGCGGCTATGTCGCGGAGATCGGCCTGCGGGGCGGGCAGCTGCTGAGCCTGCGCCATGAACAGGACGAGCTGGTGGTGCCGGCTGCGCAGGCTGAGGGCTCCTACGCCGGGGCGGTGCTCGCCCCGTGGCCCAACCGCATCGCGGGGGCCACCTATGTCCACGACGAGACCCTCTACGAGCTCCCGGACCCCGAGGAGGGGACCGGCGCCGCGCTGCACGGCCTCCTGCGCCATGCGGACTTCGAGATCGTCAGGCAGGATGACTCCGAAGTCGAGCTGACCACCCTCCTGGAGGCCTCCGAGGGCTACCCCTTCGCCCTCGAGTTCGTGCTCTTCTACCGGGTCTCCTCCGACATCGGCCTGGCCGCCACGCTGATGGCCCGCCAGCCCGAGGAGACCACCACGGAAGAGGGCGTGGACGCCTTCCAGGCGGCCAATGCCGCTCCGGCGCCCTACGGCGTCGGCTTCCACCCCTATCTGCGGGCCGGATCGGCCCCGCTGGACGAGTGCCGGCTGAGACTGCCCGCACGCACTGTGGCGACCACAGAGGCCACCGGGAAGGTCACCGGACGGAAGAGCGTCTCCGGGGATCTGGACCTCAGCAACGGCCCGCTGCTGGTGGGCCGCACGATCGACCACGCCTACACGGACCTCCCGGAGGAGGGCTGGACCGCGGAGCTGGTCCACGGACCCTCGGGCTTCGTGGTGCGGATGATCGCCGACACCCCCTGGGTCCAGGTCTACACCGGCGAGCAGCTGGACCGCGCCGGGGTCGCCGTGGAGCCGATGACCTGCCCGCCGGACGCGTTCAACTCCGGAGAGGACGTCATCTACCTCGCCCCGGGCCAGTGGCACCGGGTGGGGTACAGCATCGAGGTCCGACACCGCGACTGAGCGGCCTCACGCCCGGCCGCCCTCACCCTCGGCCGACCCCAGGCTCAACCGGCCTCGGGCACCCAGCGCAGCGGGTCGTCCACCACTGCGCGCAGCGCGCGCAGCGCCCCACCTGTGGTGGCCGGGGCCACCCCGGTGGTGGTCTCCCGCACGCGGAAGCGGCTCCATCGGGCGGCCAGCACGCGCTGACGCAGCTCCTGCTCGATGCGGGGTCGCAGCAGGTCCGCCAGCGGTCCGAACTCTCCACCGAGGACGATGTCGTCGACGTCGAGCAGGTTCACCGCGCCGGAGAGCGCGACGCCGAGCGCCCACCCGGCGCGGTCGATCGCCTGACGCGCCCGCTCACCGGGCTCGTCCTCCCATTCGGTGAGCGAGACGAGCTCTTCGGCGGAGGCGGCCGGCTCCAGACCTGCCGCCTCGAGAAGGGCGCCCTTGCCGGCGAAGACCTCGAGGCAGCCGGAGGCGCCGCAGCGGCACTGCGGGCCGCCGGGCTCCACCGCGACATGGCCGATCTCTCCGGCCCAGCCGCGCGGGCCGGCGTCGACGATTCCGTCGATCACCACGGCGGCACCGATGCCCATCTGTGCGGAGACGTAGAAGAAGGTCTGCTCGCCCTCCTCGTGGGCGCTGAACTCCTGGGCGGCCGCCAGTGCGGAGAGCTTGGCCTCATTGGCCACCACGAAGAAGTCACCGAACCCGCCCAACCTCGGGCTCCCCTCGGGCAGTTCCGCCAGCTGCTCCGGACCGCCGAGCGATCGGCACATCATCTGCGGGACGTCGACGTCGCGCCAGCCCAGGTTGGGGGCCAGCATGAGGCGGTCCTCCTCGGCGGTGACCAGGCCGGGCAGAGCCATGACGGTGCCGACCACGCGGGCGCCGGCCTCGGAGGCCTGGCGGGCCACACGCAGAGCCAGCAGACCGATCTGCGGGAGCACCTCCGCCGGGTCGGAGGCGCTGAAGTCTCCTTCGATGATCTCCTCGGCGAGCACGCTGCCGGTGAGGTCGATGACCCGGGCGGCCATGAAGTCCACGTTGATCTCCACCCCGAGGCCCGCCAGAGTGCAGCGGGCGGGGTGCAGCGGCACGGCGGGGCGTCCGCGGGTGCCGCCCACGATCGGCGAGCCCTCACGTACGATGCCGGCGGCGAGCAGGTCGTCCACCAGGCGGGAGACGGTGGAGCGGGTCATCCCGGTGCGGATGGAGAGGTCGGCACGGGAGAGCGACTCCGCGGCGGAGAAGATCTCCTCGGTGATGAGCAGCAGGTTGGACTCGCGCAGGGTCTCCTGGCGGGCCCCGGGACGCTGAGCCTGGTGGTGGGGCGGACGTTCGCGGCGGCCGACGCCGCCCTCGGAGGTTCCCTGCTGAGGGCCGCCGTTGAGGCCGCGGCTGATGCCGCGCCGCCCCAGCCGCGCGATGGGCCCGGGGCCGATGCCTCCGAGTCGGCCACCGAGCGCGATGCCGGGGCCGTAGGCAGTGCCTTCCGGCTGTGCTGGGCTGCGAGTCGGATCCGTCACGGACTTGATCTTAGCCTCCAAAGCATTTATGTTTCATCTAGATACAAAATCGACACGGGGCGGATCGTCCCACCCACCCTACGCGCACGCCCCTTTCCCTCAGGAGGACCATATGGCCACGCCCCACGACACCAGATTCTCCTTCGGCCTCTGGACCGTCGGATGGACCGCCCAGGATCAGTTCGGCTCGGCCTCCCGCCCGGCCTTCGAACCGTGGGAGTACCTGCCCAAGCTCAAGGAGGCGGGTGCCGACGGTGTGACGTTCCACGACGACGACGTCGCCCCCTTCGGCACCGACGAGGCCGAGCGTGAGAAGTGGTTCACCCGCTTCAAGGAGGTCGCCGACGAGGTGGGCCTGACCGTGGAGATGCTCACCACCAACACCTTCGGCCACCCGGTGTTCAAGGACGGCGGCCTGACCTCCAACGACCGCTCGATCCGCCGCTTCGGCCTGCGCAAGCTGCTGCGCAACGTGGACCGCGCCGCCGAGTTCGGCGCCGAGACCTTCGTGATGTGGGGCGGGCGCGAGGGCTCGGAGTACGACAACGCCAAGGACCTCCACGCCGCCCACCAGCGCTATGCGGAGGGCGTCGACACGGTGGCCGCCTACATCAAGGAGAAGGGCTACGACCTGCGTATCGCCCTGGAGCCCAAGCCCAACGAGCCCCGCGGCGACATCTTCCTGCCCACCATCGGCCACGCGCTGGGATTCATCGCAGAACTCGAGCACGGCGACATCGTCGGCCTCAACCCGGAGACGGGTCACGAGCAGATGGCCGGGCTGAACTTCACCCACGGCATCGCACAGGCGCTGTGGGCCGGGAAGCTGTTCCACATCGACCTCAACGGCCAGCGCTCCATCAAGTACGACCAGGACCTGGTCTTCGGCCACGGGGACCTGATCAGCGCCTTCTTCACGATCGATCTGCTGACCAACGGCTTCCCCAACGGCGGCCCCCGCTACGACGGCTGGCTGCACTTCGACTACAAGCCCTCGCGCACGGACCACGTGGACGGGATCTGGGACTCCGCGCGGGCCAACATCGAGATGGTCACCATGCTCTCCGAGAAGGCCACGGCCTACCGCCAGGACCCCAAGGTGCAGGAGGCCTTCAGGACCTCAGGCATCTTCGAGCTGGGCGAGTCGACCCTGGCCGAGGGAGAGTCGATCAGCGACCTGCTCGCCGACCGGTCCGCCTACGAGGACTTCGACCCTGAGGCCGCCGCCGAGCGGAACTTCGGCTTCGTGCGACTCAACCAGTTGGCGCTGAAGCACCTGATCGGCTGACGCTGCGCTCTACACTGGCCGTGACACGTCACCCCTGATGAAGGAGACCTCGGTGCCCACCCTCGTGGCCGGAATCGATTCCTCGACCCAGTCCTGCAAGGTCATCATCCGCGACGCCGAGACCGGCGCCCAGGTGCGGAGCGGCTCGGCCAAGCACCCTGAGGGCTCCGAGGTGGCGCCCTCCGCCTGGTGGGACGCCCTGCTCACGGCACTGGAGCAGGCCGGCGGGCTCGACGACGTCGCCGCCGCCGCGGTGGGCGGCCAGCAGCACGGCATGGTGGTCCTCGACGCCGACGGGGAGGTCATCCGTGAGGCCCTCCTGTGGAACGACACCCGCAGCGCCGACGCCGCGGCGGCGCTGATCGAGGAGCTGGGCGGCGGCGTCGAGGGCGCCGCCGCCTGGACCTCGCTGACCGGCTCGGTGCCGGTGGCGTCACTGACAGTGACCAAGCTGCGCTGGCTCGCCGACGCCGAGCCGGAGAACGCCCGGCGGGTGGCCGCCGTCGCCCTGCCCCATGACTGGCTGACCTGGCGGCTCTCCGGATCCACGGAGCTGAGTGAGCTGACCACCGACCGCTCCGACGCCTCCGGCACCGGGTACTACGACCCCGCCGCCGGCGAGTACAGATACGACCTGCTCGCCCGCGCGCTGCGGATCACCGAGCAGCAGGCCCGACGGATCGTGCTTCCCCGAGTGGTGGCGCCCCACGCGCAGGCCGGCACCGGGGACGCCTCCCGCGGATGGGGCCAGCTGGTCCTCGGCCCCGGCGCCGGGGACAACGCCGCCGCCGCACTCGGTCTGGGCATGGGCCGCGGAGACGTGGCCATCAGCATCGGCACCTCCGGGGTGGTCTCGGCGGTCTCCCGGCAGCCGATCCAGGATCCCACCGGCATGGTCACCGGCTTCGCCGACGCCACCGGCCAGTTCCTGCCGCTGGCGGTCACGCTCAACGGCTCGAGGGTCCTGGACGGGGCCGCGCAGATGCTCGGCGTCGACCATGACGGGCTGGCCGAGCTCGCGCTGGCCGCAGAGCCGAGCGCCCACGGGCTGACCCTGGTGCCCTACCTGGAGGGCGAGCGCACCCCGAACCTGCCCCGGGCCACCGGCTCGTTCATCGGGCTCTCGCTGGCCTCCATGAACCCGCAGGACGTCGCCCGCGCCGCCGTCGAAGGCCTGCTGTGCGGACTCGCGGACGGCCTGGAGGCGATGACCGCCCGCGGCGTTCCGGTGGAGTCGATCAAGCTGATCGGTGGGGCCGCGCGCTCGGCGGCCGTGCAGCAGATCGCTCCGGCGGTGCTGGGCCGCGAGGTGCAGGTCCCAGAACCGGGCGAGTATGTGGCCGACGGCGCGGCGCGGCAGGCCGCTTGGGTGCTCTCCGAAGGCCAGCATCCGCCGTCGTGGACCACCTCCGAGGTCCGCACCTTCACCGCGGAGCCGACCCCGCATGTGCGCGAGGCCTACGCGGCCCGGCGCGGTCTCATCGCCGAACGCGGCTGACGCCGCAGGGTCAGGACCCGGTGCGCTCCAAGTGGGAGCGGATGAACCACTGGAACAGCTCGAGCTCCTTGACCTGCCCGATCAGCATGTCCTCGGTGATGGGATCCACCTGTCCGGCCTTGGCCAGGACGTCGCGGTGGTCCTCGATGACACCGGTGTAGACCTTGTCCAGCTCGGCCAGGTGCACCAGGGAGTCCGCCTTGCCGAGCGGGTAGTCCTCCCAGTGCCGCCTCGCGACCAGCTCGCCGGTGCGGCCGCTGGGAGACCCGCCGAGGGTGGCGATCCGTTCGGCGGCCTCGTCCACGAACCCGCGTACCACCTCCACCTGGGGATCGAGCATCTCGTGGACGGCGATGAAGTGCGGCCCGGTCACGTTCCAGTGGACGTGCTTCAGAGCCAGCTGCAGGTCGTTCAACGCGTGGAGCCGGGTCTGCAGGAGCCCGGCGATCTCATGCCCGTTCTCCTGGGCCAGGCCCGGCACGGTGTAGTCGGAGTACTGCTCGTCAGACATGGGGAGCTCCTTTCACGGCGGGCCGGAGGCCCGCTCATCGACTGCTCGTACCCGCATCCTATGCCCGGCGCCCCGAGGTCGGACAAGCTCACACATCCCTCCCCGGCTCAGCTTACGCTGGCGGGGGTGGTCAGCACCCGGGCTCCGGTGATCTCCCGAATCTCGCCGCTGAGCCTCACCGTGGCCTCCAGAGGCAGGTCCCCGACGGAGGGGCCGGCCCAGAAGTCGATGCGCCCGGGCTCGACGATCCGCCGCAGCTCCACCCCGGTGAAGGAGAACCGGTCCGCGTGGACCTGGAAGCTGACCTCTCGGGTCTCCCCCGGCTGCAGGACCGCTCGGGCGTAGCCCAGCAGCTGCCGCACCGGGCGGGCCACCTGGGCCACTGGGTCGCCGAAGTAGAGCTGGACGACCTCGTCCACCGGACGGTCCCCGGTGTTGGCCACGGTGACGGTGGCCTCCACGGTGCCGTCCACGGCGATCTCCTCGGCCGAGAGACGCAGCCCTCGGTACTCCACCCGGCTGTAGCTCAGCCCGTGGCCGAAGGGGTACAGCGGGGTCGGGTCCAGGTTGGAGACGCCCTGGCTGTTCTGGCCGAGCGGTGCCGCGAGGTAGCCGGCCGGCTGGCCGCCCGGGTGCACCGGCACCCCGATCGGCAGACGGCCGACCGGCTCGATCTCCCCACTCAGCAGCGAGGCCAGCGCAGGGCCGCCCTCCTCTCCGGGGAAGAAGGCCTGGACGACGGCGGCACAGCGCTCGGCCAGCCCACCCAGCGCGTAGGGCCGGCCGGAGACCACCACGAGCACCACCGGCGTGCCGGAGCGCTCACCAGCCTCCAGCACGGCCTCCACGAGCTCCTGCTGAGCTCCGGGCAGGCGCAGGTCCTCGACGTCGCATCCCTCGCCCGAGGTGCCGGCGCCGAACATGCCGGCCAGGTCGCCCACGGTGACCACGGCCAGGTCCGCGGCGGCCGCCTGCTCCGCAGCATCGGCGATGCCGCTGGTGTCATGCTCCACGATGGGGGCGCCGGGGCTGTAGGTGATCTCGGCGCCGTCGTAGGTCTCGCGCAGGGCCGTGAGGATGCTGGGCATCGGCACGCCGATGCCCTGGTGGGGGAAGGTTCCGGCAGGGTACTTGGCCAGCACATGGTTGGGGAAGGAGTAGCAGCCCATCATGGTGCGCGGCTCGTCGGCGGAGGCGCCGATGACGGCGACCCGCTTCCCCGCTAGCGCCTCGGCGGGTGCGGGCAGCACGCCGTCGTTCTTCAGCAGCACCAGCGAGCGCGCGGCGACTCTGCGTGCCAGGGCGCGGTTGGCCGCGGAGTCCAGATCCACGGCCTCATCGATCTGCGGCTCCCAGCTCTCCCCTTCGCCGGCGTCGAGCATCCCGAGCTGCACCTTCTGCCGCAGCACCCGGCGGACGGAGCGGTCGATGACGGCCTCCTCGAGGTGCCCGTCGCGGACCTGCTGGGCCAGGGTGCGGTAGCCGCCGGTGTGCGGCAGCTCGACGTCCAGCCCGGCGGTGACGGCCAGCCGGGCGGCCTCGGCCTGGTCCTCGGCCACGCGGTGCATCCGCTCCAGGAAGGCGACCGACCAGTAGTCGGCCACCACGGTGCCGGTGAAGCCCCACCGATCGCGCAGCACCTCGGTGAGCAGCCACGGGGAGGCGGCCGGCGCCTCCCCGTCGATGTCGGCGTAGGAGTTCATCACGGAGCCGACACGGCCCTCGCGGACAGCCATCTCGAAGGGGGCGAGGATCAGGTCCTCGAGCTCGCGGCGGCCGATGTGCACCGGGGCATGGTTGCGTGCCGCCCGGGATGCGGCATAGCCGGCGAAGTGCTTCAACGTGGCGATGACCCCGCCGGACTGCAGCCCCTTCACGTAGGCGGTGCCCAGGGTGCCGACCACATAGGGGTCCTCACCGATGGTCTCCTCGACACGTCCCCAGCGGGCGTCACGGACGACGTCGAGCACTGGAGAGAGCCCCTGCTGGGCGCCGACGGCGGCCATGTCCCGGCCGATGGCGGCGGCCATCTCCTCGATCAGCTCCGGGTCGAAGGTCGCACCCCAGGCCAGGGATGTCGGGTAGACGGTGGCCTGGTAGGCGGTGAAGCCGGTCAGGCACTCCTCGTGGGCGAGCGCAGGGATGCCGAACCGATTCGCGGAGATGATCGCGGCCTGCCGCTCCCGCAGATCCTTCGCACCGTCGGCCACCGAGACCGCCACCGTGCCATAGGTGCGAGTCAGCTGCCCCTCGCCGTCGACGATCTCCTGGGCGAAGGGCAGCTTCCCCGCGGACATGGCGTCCTCCATGGGCGCCACCTCTCCCTGAGCCTCGGTGTCCTCGCGCATCTCCCAGTGCGATCCCAGCTGGGAGACCTTCTCCTCGAGGGTCATCTGCGCCAGCAGCGCCTCGACCCGCTCGGCGACCGGCAGCGAGACATCGTTCCAGGGTCCGGTGACCCGGTCCACGGCGGGGGCGTTCTGAGTGGTCACGTCGCTCATGGGAGCTCCTTCACGAAGGTCGTCGTCGAGATCGAGGGGGACGGGAGGATCAGGTCACTTGCCGAAGCCAGCGGTCAGACCGGCCACGATGTACCGGCGGCCCAGGATGTAGGCCACCAGCAGCGGCACAGCGGAGAGCACGACGGCGGCCAGTGTGGCGGGCACGTCGATGGCGAACTGGCCCTGGTACTCCCACAGGGACAGCGGCAGCACGCGCACGTCCCGGCTCTGAGTGAGGATCAGCGGGAACAGGAACCCGTTCCACACCTGCAGGGCCTGATAGATCCCTACCGTCATCAGCGCGGGGATGGACATCGGCACCACGAGGTTCCACAGGATCTTCCACTCCCCGGCTCCGTCCACGCGCATCGACTCGAACAGCTCCGCCGGGATGTCCCGGACGAAGTTGACGATGATCAGCACGCTCAGCGGGATCGCGAAGGCGATCTGCGGCAGGATCAGCGCCCACAGGGTGTCATAGAGACCCAGCTGCCGGATCAGGTAGTAGACGGGGATGATCGTGGCCTGCACCGGGATGGCGATGCCCAGCAGGATCACGCTGAACAGCCGCTGCCCGCCGGCGCTGATCGACCGCACGATGTAGTACGAGGCCATCAGCGAGACCGCCAGCACCACGGCCACGGTGGACAGGGTGACGATCACCGAGTTGAGGAAGAAGTGGAAGAAGTCGTTCTCGATGACCCGGACGAAGTTGCCCAGGGTGGGCTCCGCCGAGGGCACCAGCGGGTTCGACTGCGCCAGGTCGGTCCGGTCACGGAACGCGGTGATGACGATGAAGTAGATCGGCAGGATGATCACGGCCAGCCAGAGCCAACCGGAGATGCCTGCCAGGACGTTTGGCCGCTCGGTGGGCTTGCGCGCCTTCCGGCCGTTCGGGCTCGGCCGCCCGGCGGGGGTGATGACCTTCTCGGCGGCGCGTTCGGGGGTCTTCCCCGGGCCTGTCTTCACAGTGTCGGTGCTCATCACATACCTGCCTTGTCGCTCTCCATGCGGCTGGATCCGGAGATCTTGTTCAGCCCCAGGGAGAGGGTCAGTCCGACGGCGACCAGGATCACAGCGATCACCGAGGCGCCGCCCATGTCGAAGTTGCGGAATCCGGTGATGTACATGTCCAGCGGCAGGATGCGGGTGGCGCTGCCGGGTCCGCCCTGGGTCAGCACGAACACCAGGTCGAAGTAGGTCAGCGAGCCGACCAGCATCAGCGTGGATGAGGTGATGGCGGTGTAGCGCAGCTGGGGCAGCGTGATGGAGAGGAATTGCCGCACCCGGCCGGCGCCGTCGATGGTGGCCGCCTCGTAGAGGGAGGCCGGGATCTGCCGCACACCCGCTTGGTAGAGCAGCGAGTGGAACGGCACGAAGCACCATCCGACCACGAAGATCACCACGTAGAGTGCGATGTCCGGGTTGCCGAGCCACTGGGCGGGCAGCCAGTCGAAGGGGAGGGCCGTGCTGATCCCATAGTTCGGGCTGAACAGCGCCTGGAAGGTCAGGCCGACCGCCACCGAGGAGAACAGCAGCGGCAGGAAGAACAGCACCGACAGCAGGGCCCGGTACTTCTGCGCGCCGGCCATGAAGACGCCGAGCAGCAGGGCGACCGGCGCCTGGAAGACGAACGAGACGACCACGAAGACGAAGGTCAGCCACAGAGCGTTCTGCGTGTGGTCGCGCTCGAGGATCCGGAACCAGTTGTCCAATCCGGCGAAGCTGGGGGCGCCGAGGCCGTCCCAGCTCATGAAGGACAGGATCACCACGCCGGCGAGCGGGACGAGGGCGAAGATGCCGAAGAACAGGACCGCGGGCAGCGCCATCAGGAACGAAGGTCCCTTCTGGCGCCGCCCGGCTGTCCCGCCTCGGCGGACGGGGGAAACGGTCTGAGTCATGGTGCTCTCGGGCTCAGTCCTGGTAGGCGTTCATGTTCTCGGCGAACTCCTCGGGGGTGATGGTCCCCAGGAGGATGTTCTCCAGGTTCTCCATCAGCGGCTGGGCGACCTCAGGAGCCACCGCCTGGTCCCAGGAGAGCTGGAAGTGGTTCGCCCCGGCGACGAGCTCATCGGCGAACTGCAGGAAGTCGGCGTCCTCGGTCTCGGCGATGACGTCGTCGATGTCGTTCAGCGGGGGCAGGCCGCCGCCTTCGACCATGGTCTGCACAGTCTCCTCGTTGTAGAGGTGCTCGGTGATGTAGTCGAGGGCGACCTGCTGCTCCTCCTCGGAGGAGTCGGCGGAGACCGACCAGAAGTTGGCCGGGTTGCCCACGATGTTGCTGGGATCCCCGGCGCCGTCCTCCAGGACGGGGAACTCGGCGAAGCCGAAGTCGCCGGACTCCGCGAAGTCGGGGAAGTCCGAGTGCACGGTGGCGTAGACCCAGGAGCCCTGCAGCAGCATGGCGGCCTCGCCGTCGGCGAGCAGGCGGGCGTCCTCGTTCTGGCCGGCGTCCACACCGGTGAAGGTGTCGGCATCGAAGCCGCCCTCAGTGGCCAGCTCCTGGATGGTCTCCAGGGCGAACAGGATGGACTCCTCGCTCCAGGCTCCGGCCTCGCCGTCGACGACGGCCTGGAAGACCTCCTCACCGCCGTGACGGTCGGTGAGGTACTGCAGCCACATCAGCGCCGGCCAGACGGAGCCGCCTGCCACGGAGAACGGGGTGATGTCATTCTCGTTGAAGACCTCGATGGCCTCTTCGACGTCGGACCAGTCCTGCGGGACCTCGAGGTCGACCTGGTCGAAGAGCTCCTGGTTGTAGTACATGACCACAGGCTGGACATCGTTCATCGGCACCGCGTACTGGGCGCCCTCGACCTCCCCGTTCTGCCAGACAGACTCGTGGATCCGGGACTCGAGCTCGCCGACCTCGTCGGTGAGGTCCACCACGCGGTCCTGGGCGACGTACTCGTTCAGCGCGCCGCCCGTCCACGACATGATCAGGGTGGGTGCCTCACCGGAACCGACCACGGTGCGGATGCGCTCCTTGTAGGCGTCGTTCTCGAACTCCTCGACGGAGATCTGCTGGCCGTCCTCGGCCTGTTCGTTCCAGCGCTCGAGGTCCTCGTCGATGGTGGGCCAGCCGCCGCCGGTGAGGATCCAGGCGTCGGCATCGGCGGCGTCGTCGCCGCCTCCGCAGGCGGACAGGGCCAGCAGGGAGGTGACCGCGACGCCGGCGGTGGCGATGCGGATCGGAGGTCTGTGGGTCATGGGTGGTCCTTTCTCAACGGTGCGAGGTGGTGCAGGGCCGGGAGAGCGTCGCTGGTGCCTCGACGGACGCCGCAGAGGGCGCCTCCCGGGAGTGATCCCCATTTCGTCTTTCCGCAAGACTAAATAGCGTACAAGAGGGTGTCAAGCGCCACAGGTCACAGCAGGAGACGGGGCAGGAGATGGAGCAGGCGGCGGCCGTCGGCGCGAAGGATCGCGCTCTCACAATGGGGCACGGAATCCGATGCTCTCGGAGGCAGAACCGGCACCCACCGCAGATCGTCTCTCTATTGCGGATCGTCTCTGGATTCAGCGACGATCCGCAATAGAGAGACGATCTTCAGAGGAGAGGGTCATTCAGCCGCGCCACCACGGCTCCCCGCGCAGCACCTCGCACCCTCGTGGGGCCTGCCCCGCCCGGGCGTCGTCGAGGACCCGGCTGATGTCCCGCGGAATCCCGAGCCCGCTGGCACGCGCCCCGCTCGGGGTGCCCCAGGCGACCCAGCGGCGCCTGCCCCGCCCGCCCCTGACGTGCACCATTCCACCGACCACGGTGAGGATCTGCTGATCGAGCGCCGCAAGCAGATCCGCAGAACCGGAGTCGCAGGCGTCGCAGCCGCAGTCCGGCACCCAGTCCAGCAGCACCGGCCCGGAGCCTCCGCGGGGGTCACCCATCCCGACGGCGACGACGGCCTCCGCGACGCCCTCCAGGGCACCGGCCACCAGGATCAGCGGCTGGGCATCCGCCCGCCGAGGCACGACGGCGCGCGCCCGCGGATGCTCCGACTGGAAGGTCCACGACGTCGGTACAGCGGCCGACTCGGCATCGCCCAGGCCGAGACGTTCCAGGGCACGTTCCCAGGCACGGGCCCTTGCCCCCACGATGCGGTGCCGTGCGGGCTCGCTGACCCGCGAATAGGCGTCCTCGGGCGCATCGCGTCCGGGCAGAAGCCGCTGCGGATACGGGTCGTCCCAGGTGATCTCACTCAGCGGGTCGGCGCGGAATTCCTCGTCGACGGCGGCGAGGACGTCGTCGCGCGTGGTGTCCTGACCGCGCACTCGGACGCCCTTCCGACACCGACCTGCCGGTTGTGCTGCCAGGAGATCAGAAGGGCTGGTCCGGCCAGGAGCAGGAATAGCGCCGGGATGATGATCGGGTGGAAGGAGAAACTGGCGTAGGTCGCTCCGCCTCCTATGAGTGCCCCGCCTGCCCCGGTCAGCACGACGACGCCGGAGGGCTTGTGTGTGGGATAGCCGATCCAGGGCAGTCGCTCGGCAGGATTGGCGCGCGCCAGGCGCAGGGTCTGGTGGATCACCAGGGCACCGCCGCAGAGTGCGGCCAGGATTCCGAACAGCATGCGTTCAGCCGACCAGGGAGGATGCCGGCTGCGCAACATCTGACGCCGCAACCCGCACCACCGCAACTCGGCAACACAGCCCGCAGATCGTCTCTCTATTGCGGATCGTCTCTGGATTCAGCGACGATCCGCAATAGAGAGACGATCTCTGGAGGGGGATGCTCAGCCGCGCCAGGCGGCGTCGCGGACTCTCACTCGCTGGTGATACAGCCCACTCGTGGCCGCGATGTACAGGTCCATCCCGTCAGGACCGCCGAAGCACAGGTTCGCCACCACCTCTGGGACCGGCAGGTGCCCCAGGTGCTGCCCCGACGGCGAGTACAGGTGGACCCCGTCCCCGGCGGAACTCCAGATCCGGCCGGCCTCGTCCACGCGGATCCCGTCCGGGACGCCGTCGGCGATCTCGAAGAGCGTCCGCCCCTGCCCGCACCGCACCGCGCGGCCGGTCCGGGCCGCGCCGCCGTCGCGGATCACCGGGTAGGCGCGCACATGGTGCGGATTCCCCTCTCCCGGTTTCCGGGCGGCGAGGGTGTCGCTGACGTAGAGCACCGACTCGTCCGGGGAGAACGCCAGCCCGTTGGGATCACCCATGTCGGTGATCATCGGCTCGGCCAGCCCGGTGTCCGAGTCCACTCGGAACACATGGCAGCCGCCGTACTCCATCTCCCCGGGGTGGCCCTCCTCCGGGTTGACGATCCCGTACGGCGGGTCGGTGAACCAGACGGCCCCATCGGAGGCGACGACGACGTCGTTGGGCGAGTTGAAGCGGCCCTCCGCCCAGCGCTCCACCACCGGGGTGACCACGGCGCCCTCCTCCCCGGCGACTTCGACCTCCACCCGTCGGAGGCCGTGGGAGCACTGCACCACCGCGCCGTCGGGCCGCAGGGTGCGGCCATTGGTGAACTCCACACCGTCGCGATGGACGGTGGTCTCTCCGGTGCCCGGGTCATACTGCAGGATGCGGTCACCAGGGATGTCGGACCAGCGCACGACGCCGGCGTCGGGCACCCAGCAGGGCCCTTCGGACCAGGTGGCGCCGTCGCCGACCTGGCGCAGCGTGGAGTGGGGCTCGAGCAGGTCTTCAAGTCTCAGCGTCGAGGTCATTCCCTCAGCCTGCCATGGGCGCCGCGGACATGGGAGGCCCCGATTTCCAGCAGCTCCAGATACCCGTCCAGCTCCCAGGCCGCGCGGCCGACGAACAGCCCGTCCACCCCGGGGATCCCCAGCAGCTCAGCCGCATTGTCCTGGTTCACCGAGCCACCGTAGAGCACTGCCTCCACCTGGGCGCCGTAGACCCGCTCCAGCGCGGCGAAGGGTTCGGCGAGCTCCTCCACAGTGGCAGGCCGGCCCTGCTCGCCGATGGCCCAGATCGGTTCATAGGCCAGCAGCACCCGAGCCAGCTGGGCGGAGTCCAGGCCGGCGAGCGCCCCGCGGGCCTGGGCGAGGATGAATTCCTCGGCCTCCCCGGCCTCACGGACCTCGAGGGGCTCGCCGACGCACAGCAGCGGCTGCAGCCCGTGGTCCAGCACGGTCCGGACCTTCAGCCGGGTGGTCTCCACAGTTTCGCCGAAGTGCTCGCGCCGCTCGGAGTGGCCGATCTCGACCAGCCGGGCTCCGGCGTCGGCGGCCTGCGGCACGGAGATCTCACCGGTCCAGGCGCCGGACTCCTCCCAGTGGGCGTTCTGCGCGCCCAGGATCACCTGCGTCTCCACACCGCGCCGCTCCCCCACGCCGCGCCGCTCCCCCAGGCCGCGCAGCTCCTCGGCGACGACGGAGAGGGCAGTGTGCGGTGGGATGATGAAGGCCTGCACACCGTCGGTCAGCTCCGGCCGGGCGAGGATCGCCTCGGCCAGCCCTCCGGCGTAGTCGCGGGCCTCGGCGAGGGTCTTGGTCATCTTCCAGCTGGTGCCGATCCAGCACGAGGACCTCGTCCCGATCCCCATCAGCGCGCACCCAGACGGGCGGCGACGTCGGCAGCGAGCATCCCGAAGGAGACCGCCCCCGGATCCGGCGTGCCCCGGGACTTCTCTCCCAGCACTCGGGAGCGGCCCAGGCGCGCGGTGAGATCGGCAGTGGCGGCGGCGGCCTGCTGGGCGGTCGAGGCGGCCTGCTGCGCGGCGGACCCGAGGTGGGCGTCGCGCGCGAACGCCTCGGCGAGGGCCTGCGCATAGGGGGTGGCGGCGTCCATCATGGTCTTGTCGCCGGGCTGCGCTCCGCCCAACCGGGCCACGGCGGCGACCGCGGCGCCGAGGGCCTCCACGATCTCGGCGTCGCTCGGAGCGGCGTCGTCACGCAGCGCACCTCCGGCGGCGGTCAGCGCGGCACCCCACAGGGCCCCCGAGGTGCCGCCGGCGGACTCGGCCCAGGCGGATCCGGCATGCACCAGCAGGGTGCGCACCCCGGCGCCGCCATCGCGCGCCCGACGGGCGGCGGTCACCGCACCGCCGGTGCCCAGCCGCATACCCTGCCCGTGGTCACCGTCACCGGCAACGGCGTCCATGCGGCCCAGCTCCTCCTCATGGGCGGCGCAGGTGGCCTCGAAGCTCTCCAGCAGCCGCAGCGCCTCCCCGGCACAGGCCTGGGACTCGGCGGCGGCGGCCGGGATCTCCTCCGTCCCGGGTGCATAGAGGTCCGTGCGAGCGGGGGCCTCGTCACTGGGGCCGACGACGGCGCCGCCGCGGCGGTACGCGGGGGTGTCCACCGGGGCGAGCCAGTGGCGTTCGAGCTCCTCGTCCAGCAGCACCAGGGTCAGCGAGAGCCCGGACATGTCCAAGCTGGTGACGAACTCGCCCACCTCGGGGCGGACCACGGTGAGTCCGGCGTCGTCCAGGCGCTCGGCGACCCGGCGGTGCACCACGAAAAGCTCTTCGTACTTCACCGTGCCCAGCCCGTTGAGGAGCATCGCCACGCGGCCGGTGTGCTGCTCGGGCAGCTCGGCGAGCAGCCCGTCGACCAGCAGGTCGGCGACCTCGTCGGCGGTGCCCAGCGGGCGGTCCTCCACCCCGGGTTCGCCGTGGATGCCCAGCCCCACGCCCATGGTTCCGGGCTCCACGTGGAACAGCGCCTCCTCGGCCCCGGGGAGGGTGCAGCCGTCGAAGGCCACGCCCAGGGAGCGGGTGGCGTCGTTGGCCTTGCGGGCGATGCGCTCGGCCTCATCCAGATCGGCCCCGGCCTCGATGGCCGCGCCGGTGATCTTGAAGACCGGCAGGTCCCCGGCGATGCCGCGCCGGGTGAGCCGCTGGTCGACAGGCCCGGAGGCGACGTCGTCGGTGACTGCGACGATGCGCACGTCGACGCCCTCGGCGCGGAGCTTCTCCGCCGCGGCGCCGAAGTGGAGCACGTCCCCGGCGTAGTTCCCGAAGCCCAGGATCACCCCTCCCCCGTTGTCCGCGTTGCGGGCCACCGCGTGCACCTGCGACGCCGAGGGGGAGGCGAAGATGTTCCCGCAGGGGGCCCCGTGACCCATCCCCGGGCCCACCCATCCGGCGAAGGCCGGATAGTGTCCGGAGCCGCCCCCGATCACCAGGGCGGGCTGGCCCTGCGGGGTCTGCCGGGCACGGACCACTCCTCCATGGACCGGCATCACATGGTCGGGGTGGGCGGCGACGAAACCCGCCAGGGCCTCGGCCGCGAAGGCCGATGGAGCGTTGATCAGGTGAGTCATCAGGTGTCCTCGTCTCAAGTTCTCTGGTGCAGGGTCCGGCTCAGGTGACCAGTTCAGGTGACCAGCGCATAGGTCACCCAGCTGAGCAGGAAGGCCATGACGCCGATCGCGGTGCCGATGACCGACCAGGTCTTCAGAGTGGTCATCGTGTCGAAGCCGCAGAACCGGCCGACCAGCCAGAAGCCGGAGTCGTTGAAGTGGGAGCAGGTGATCGAGCCGGCGACGATGGCGACCACCACGGTGGCCAGCGCGAAGCCGTCCAGGCCGAGGGACGCCACGCCCGGCGCCATGATCGAGCCGGCCGTGGTGGCGGCGACGGTGGCCGAGCCCTGGGCCACCCGGATGGCCACGGCCACCAGGAACCCGGCGAGGATGACCGGCAGGCCCATGGCGTCGAGGCCCCCGGCGATGGACTCGCCGATGCCTGTGGCCGTCAGCACGGCCCCGAAGGCGCCGCCGGCGCCGGTGATGAGGATGATCGAGCAGACTGGGGCCAAGGCGTTGTCGGTGAGGTCGGACAGCGCGGAGCCCACGGACTCGCCTCTCCCGCGACGCGGCCGGATGTAGAGCAGGTACATCGCCACCAGGGAGGAGATCAGCAGCGCCACCGGAGTCGGACCGATCAGCTGGGAGAGTGCGAAGACCGCGCTTTCGTCGCTGAGCGTGCCGTCGGCCTCCAAAGTGGTGGAGAGCGTGTTGAAGAAGATCAGCACCAGCGGCAGCACCAGGCAGAAGACGACGATGCCGAAGGCCGGCAGCTCGTCCTCCTCCTTGACCTCTGGCTCCCCGAAGAGGTTCGGCACCGGGTAGTCGGGGTAACGCTTGGCCAGGACCAGGCCCAGCCGGTAGCCGGCCAGGTACCAGGTCGGCAGGCCCACGAGCAGTGCGACCACCAGCACGGTGCCGACGTCGGCACCCATCACGGTGGCCGCCGCCGTCGGGCCCGGATGGGGCGGGGTGAGCGCGTGCATCATCAGGAACGCGCCGATGGAGGGCAGCACATAGAGCATGAAGCTGCCGCCGAGCCGGCGGGCCACCGTGTAGATGATCGGCAGCATCACGATGAAGCCGGCGTCGAGGAAGATCGGGAACGCGTAGAACAGCGAGGCCACGGCGAGCGCCAGCGGGGCCTTCCGCTCTCCGAACGTCCGCAGCATCCTCTCGGCGAGGACCTGGGCGCCGCCGGAGGCCTCGACGAGCCGGCCCAGCACGGCGCCGAAGCCGATGAGCAGCGCCACGTTGCCCACGGTGGTGGAGAACCCGCTGACGACGACGTCGAGCACGTCGCCGACCCCGATCCCGGCCACCAGCGCGGTGAGCAGGGAGACGATGATCAGCGCGAAGAAGGCGTGCAGCCTGACCTTGACGATCAGCAGCATCAGCACCGCGATCGAGGCTGCCGCGATGAGCAGCAGCGCCCAGGTGGGATGCTCCACGGCCAGTGTCATCTCATCCATGGGTGTTTCCTCAGGCCCGCTGGGCGGCGGAGTCGGCAGGCACGGTGCCTCGCGGGGCAGGGCCGAGCTCGCGCAGCAGCTCCCCCATGCGGGCGTAGGCCTTGTTCCGGTAGGCGATCAGCTCGGCGGCGGTCTTCTCGTCGAAGTCGCCGGTCCAGCCCTTGCCGTTCTTCACCCCGTGGCGGCCGGCATCGACGGTGTCCTGCAGCATCTTGGGAGTGGCCAGACGCTCTCCGAAGGCCTCCTCGACGATACGGAAGCACTTCGCGTAGACGTCGAGCCCGGCCTGGTCCGCGATGGCGAAGGGGCCGAAGAATCCCAGCCGGAAGCCGAAGGTGGTGCGCACGATGGTGTCCACCGCCTCGGGGGTGGCCACACCCTCCTCCACCACGGAGACGGCCTCCTTCAGCAGGGCGTACTGCAGCCGGTTGAGCACCATGCCTGGCACGTCGGCGACCTCGGCGCCCTCCTTGCCGATGCGCGGAAGTAGCTCCCGGACGGCGTCGACGGCCCACTGCTCGGTGGCCTCGCCGGAGACCAGCTCGACCCCGGGGATGAAGGGCGCGGGGTTGGAGAAGTGGACGGTGAGGAACCGCTCGGGGTTCTTCACATGCGGGGCGAGCACGTGGACGGGGATCGTGGAGGTGTTGGTGCCGATGACGGCGTCCTCGCGGGCGTGCTGGGAGATCCTGCCGAGCACGTCCTGTTTGACCTCCGGAGCCTCGAAGACGGCCTCCTCGATGAAGTCGGCGCGGCCGACGGAGTCCTCGAAGCTGGTCCCGGCGCGCAGGTGAGCGCGGATCGTCTCGGTGGAGCCGGCGGGGTAGAGGCCCTGGTCCTCGAACTCCTGGGCCTCGCGAAGCAGGCGCTCCAGGCCTCGGGCGGTGGTCTCGGGGTCGACGTCGACGATCTGCACGTCGAGTCCGGCCAGAGCCATGCACTGGGCGATGCCTCCGCCCATGTAGCCTGCGCCGACGACTGTGACAGTGGTGATCGTGGTCATGCGGGGTTCTCCTCTGAGATGTGTGAGGTGCGGGCCGGCGTCGCGGAACCCAGCACCTGGCGGATGTAGTCGCGGTTCTCGGCGCAGACGCCGATCGAGTCGGAGCCGTAGTGCTCGCAGCAGAAGGGTCCGGTGAAGCCGAGCTCCAGCGCCCGGCGGATGATGCGCCGGTAGTTGATGTAGCCGTGCTTGAGCGGCAGGGGCACGGTCGCGTAGGCCCCGGTGGCGGGGTCGAAGTCCCGGGAGTAGTTCTTGATGTGCCAGAAGTTGGTGTGCGGAAGAACCTTCTCGAACATCGCGTCGGGGTCCTCCACAGGACGGTGCAGGCGCACGAGGTTACCCAGGTCGGGGTTCAGCCCGACGGCGGCGTGGTCGACGTCGCGGATGAAGGCGACTGCCTCGTCGGGGGTACCGACGAAGGTGTCCTCGTACATCTCCAGGCTGAGCTGGATGCCGTTGGCCTGGGCATGGTCCCCGAGCTCGCGGATGCGTTTGATGGCCAGGGGGCGCAGGGCCGGGTCGTCCACGTGCCCTTCGGCGAGCCAGAACCAGAGGGCGTCGGCCTGGGCAGGGGTGAAGGCCTGCATGAAGCCGGTGTTGACGATGGTGGCACCGAACTCGGGGGCGATGTCGATCAGCCGGTGGGCGTCGGCGAGGTTGCGCTCCCCGTGCTGGGCGTCGACCACGGAGTTGCGGGTCATGGAGATCGAGGGGATCTGCAGGTCGTGGTCGGCGAGGATCCGCTTGAACTCCTCGAGCCGGGCGTCCGTGAGCCGGTGCAGCGGCAGCCAGGCGTCGGTGGGGTCGATGTGGGAGAAGCCGAGATCACGCATCTGGGCGAGGCAGTCGGCCCAGTAGGACGTCGGCGCCTCCGACACCGGCCCTCCGTCCGGACCGGTGGGTCCGAAGGCGAGCATGTTGCCGGCGATGGGCCAGTCCTGCGCAGTGTACGGGACGGAGGGCGGGGTGTCGGCGGGCATGGAGTCCTCTCTGCCGAAACGAAGGGTGGACCGGAGCGATGTGACCTGAGTCTTATGGCATGCGCCACATCGTGGCATATCCTATAGGAAATAGGAAGTGCCGCCATGGGACGACGCCGACCCGCTAGGATCACCAGACGATGAGCAACTCCTCCAACCTCCAGACCCCAGGGGCCTCGGCACCTGGCGCCGACTCCCGACCGCCGGTGGCCCGGCGCGCCCTGCGCGACGAGGTCTACAGCGCCTTGTTCGATCGGATCCTCAACGGATCGGCCCCGGCGGGAAGCTCGATGAGCATCGACGCACTGGCCCGCGACCTGGACGTCTCCCCCACTCCGGTGCGTGAGGCCCTGGTGCAGCTTGAGCACACCGGCCTGGTGACCCGGGTCGCGCTGAAGGGGTATCGCGTGGCGCCGCAGCTGACCGGCGATCAGCTGCGCGAGCTCTTCGAGATGCGGATGATCGTGGAGATGGCCGCCGTCGAGCGTGCAGCCAACTCCTGGGAGGCTCTGCTGCCGCGGCTCCGCGCCGCCCACGCACGGCACGTGCGCACCGCAGACCGGGTGCGCGCCCTGCGCACCCGGCGCGACGACGCCGACGCGGCAGGCGCGGCGCCGGACGACTTCGAGGACCTGCGGGAGTACATGGCCGCAGACCGCGACTTCCACCGCGTGATCCTTGAAGCGGCGGGGAACCGCTACCTGCTGCAGACCAGTGAATCGCTCAGCGCCCACGTGCAGCGACTGCGCCAGACCGTGGACCACGGAGAGCTGGACCTCGACGAGGCCCTGGCCGAGCACGCGGCCGTGCTGACTGCCTTCGAGTCCGGAGATCCCGAGCAGATGCGCCACGCGCTGCGCATCCACCTGGAGGCCGTGGCCGACCGCGTGCACGGCGATGACTGAGCGTCACGGATCCGACGACGTCACTCCGGCTGGGTCGCGTCCATGGCCGAGGCGAATTCCTCCGGAGTGATCTGCCCGAGGAAGACCAGCTCGAGGTTCTCCAGCAGCACCTGCTCCTGACTGGGGTCCACCGCCTGGTCCCAGGAGAGCTGGAAGTTCGGCGCCTCGCGAACGGCGTCATAGGCGAAGCCGAGGAACTCCTCGTCGTCCGTCTCGGCGATCTTCTCGTCCAGGCCCTCCAGCGGCGGGATGTTGCCCGTCTCCAGCATGGCGTCCACGGAGTCGTCATTGAACAGGTGCTCGCTGAGGTAGTCGATCCCGGCCTGCTGCTCCTCGTCCGAGGCGTCAGCGGAGACCGACCAGAAGTTGGCCGGATTGCCCACGATGTTCGCAGGGTCACCCTCGCCTCCGGAGATCTCCGGGAAGGTCGTGAACCTGAAGTCGTCGGAGGCGGCGAAGTCCGGGACGTCCTCGAGCATGCGCGAATAGACCCACGAACCCTGCAGCACCATCGCGGCTCGGCCGTCGGCAAGCATCTGTGCATCTTCGTTCTGATCCGCCACCACCGAGGCGAAGCCGGGGTCGAAGGCGTCCGCCTCGACCAGCTCCTGAACCTTCTCCATCGCCTCGATGATCGCCGGATGAGACCATGCGTCCGGCTCTCCGGCAACGACGGCGTCGAAGACCTCCGGGCCGCCGATCCGATCCGTGAGATACGAGGCCCACATCAGCATCGGCCAGCGGGAACCGCCGGCGAGGGCGAACGGGTGGACTCCCACCTCGTTGAGGCTCTCGACGGCGGTGAGCAGCTCGTCCCAGTCAGTGGGGACCTCGACGCCCGCCTCGTCGAAGACGGCCTGATTGACGTAGAGGACCACCGGCTGGACGTTGTTCATCGGCACCGCGTAGATGCTGCCGTCGACCTCTCCGTTGGCGACCACGGAGTCGATGAGCCGCTCGCGCAGCTGCTCAGTGGAGTCGGTGAGATCGACGACGTAGTCGTGCTCGACGTACTCCAGCAGGGTGCCGCCGGTCCAGCCGGCGATGAGCGTGGGCGCCTCCCCGGAGCCGACGGCGGTGCGGATGCGCTCCTTGTAGACGTCGTTCGCGAAGCTGTCCACAGTGATGGCCTGGTCGGGATTCTCGTCACTCCACGCCTCGAGGTCCTCCTCCACGACCGGCCAGACTCCGCCGTTGAGCACCCACGCATTGGGCTCAGATCCTCCCCCTCCCTCGCCGCAGGCCGTCAGGCCGAGCAGCAGCGCCGTCGTCGCGCCGATGGTGGTGATCCGTGATGCCTGCATGATGAAGCCCTCTCTGAAGTGATACGACTCACAGGCATTATTGCCTCTTCAGAGAACAAAAGAAAGGGTGGCCCTCAGCCGTCGACGCTCGACTCCAGCAGAGCTCCGTCGCGCACGTCGGCGATCGCCGCCGAGATGGCGCCGCGCAGCACGACGTCAGCACCGTGCTGGGAGGGGACAAGCTCGGCCCACCGCTGTGTCGGATTCCGACTCAGGATCTCCCGGGTGCGCCGCAGCACCGGCTCCGCCGAGGAGGCGAAGGCGCCGGCGATGATGATCCGATCCAAGTCCAGGAGCCCGGAGAGCAGCTGGACCACCGGGGCCAGGCGCCCGGCGAGCGCGTCCACGACCTGCAGTGCGGTGGCATCACCCCGCTCCGCCGCGCTGAAGACCGCCTCCGCGCCGCGCTCCTCCTCCGGAAGCTCGGCCAGCTCACCGGTGAGCTCACCCTCCCGCGCCAGCCGTCGCAGCTCCCAGCGCGCACGGCGCGCCAGGCCGTGAGGAGCCTCGACCCCCATGACCATGTCCAGGACGCGCATCTCTCCGACACCGCCGCGCGTGCCGCGCAGCAGCCGGCCGTCCACCACGATGCCCGCACCGAACCGCTCGGCGGAGAGCAGCGTCGCGAAGGAGCGGACGCCGACACCCACGCCGTCGGAGGCCTCACAGAGCGCGCCCAGGTTCGCATCGTTGTCGAGCCGCACCGTCCAGCCACGCTCCTCGAACAGAGTGGCGAGGCCCGGATTCATGGCGGGCCAATAGTCCTCGGCGTCATCAGCAGGGGGCGACTCCCCCTCCGGATCCACCGGAGCGGGAACACCGATGACGACGGCGGCGATGCGCTCCGAGGTCACGTCCGCCTCCTCCAGCGCCTCGTCTACGAGTCGCTCCAACGTCTGGCGTCGATCCAGAGCCCCCCGCATCGCGCTGACATCCCGACTGACCCGCGTCAGCTCCACGCCGTGCAGGTCAGCCACCGCGACGGTGAACAGGTCTTCGTCGGCGTCGCATGCCACGACCAGCGCGGCGTCGGGCCGGAAGGCATGGCGCAGCGCAGGGCGCCCTTTGGCATATCGGCCGGCGGCCCGGGCGTCTGCCACCTTCTGGAACCAGCCGGCCTCGACGAGCTCCCGGCAGACGGAGAGCACCGTGGCTCGGGTGAGGCCCGTCTTCTCCATGAACTCGGTGGCGGTCAGCGCCCCCCCGGTCCAGGCGGCGTCGAGCAGGCGCCGGGCATTGACCGTGCGCTGTGAGGCCTGACCCGCGATGGCTTGAAGCTCTGTGACGTCATTCACGCCAGAATTATAGACGCGCTTATATTTACATGCTAAATTTACGCATTGCATGATGTGGTGCAGGTCACTGCACGCCATGTCGACCGACGTCTTCCCCGACCCACCCCCCAGGAGGCCAGCATGGGCGCACCCCCAGCACCGGTGTCACGGCGGAGTCTCATCGCCGGAACCGCGGGGCTCGCCGCACTCTCACTCGTCGGGTGCACCGGCGGCCGCGGTGAGGCCACCGAGCTCCGCTTCTATCAGACCAAACGCGAGGTCATCCCCTACGTCGGGGGCCTGCTGCAAGACTTCCGCGAGGAGTTCCCGGGCATCCGCCCGATCCACGACACCAGCGAGGGCACCCTCAACGGCATGTTCGTGCGCAGCTCACCGCCGGACCTCGCACTGCAGCTCTACAACTACGAGATGGCTCGCTTCGTGGGGCGCGGCGAGCTGAGCGACCTCTCTGACCTGCCCGAGACGCAGGCGATCGCCGATCCGGTGATGGAACAGGTCGAGATCTACCCGCAGTACGAGGGGCGCACCTCGGTGCTGCCGTACTCGATGATGGCCGCCTCAGTCATCTACAACAAGGAGATCTTTGACGAGCACGGCGTGGAGGTGCCGACCACCTACAGCGAGTTCATCGACGCCTGCGAGACGTTCGAAGCAGCCGACGTCACACCCGTCTACGGCACCTACGGGGACGCCTGGACCGTCAAGCAGGGCCTGGTCGACTATGCGGTCGGCGGGATGGTCGACGTCATCGACTTCTTCGAGCAGCTTCGCGCCCAGGGCCCGGATGTCGGCCCCGACTCCCCGGTGTCCTTCAGCAAGGTCCTGCGCGAACCGCTGGAGAAGATGCTCGAGATCGCACAGTACACGCAGGGCGATGCCCGAGGACGCAACTACGGCGACGGCAACAACGCCTTCGCCAGCGGCGAGGCAGCGATGTACTTCCAAGGGCCCTGGGCCCTCATCGAGGTCGGGCAGATCAATCCTGATCTGGCGGTCGGCACCTTCCCGCTGCCCATGACGGAGGACCCCGCCGACAACAAGGTCCGCGTCAATCTGGACCTCGCACTCTGGATCCCCGAGGGCTCCAGAAACCAGGAGGAAGCCCGCGAGCTGCTCCAGTTCCTCGCCCGCCCGGAGATTCAGGACGCGTACAACGAGCACGCGCTCGGTTTCGGAGTGCGCACAGACGCCCCAGACGTCACCGATGAACGCATCGCCGAGATGCAGCCCTATGTCGACCGCGGCGCCATCTACCAGGGAGTGTCCCAGGGCATCCCGCTCACCATCCCCTTCGAAAGCTACTGCCAGGATCTCGTCTTCGGAGCGGATCTCGAGAACATGCTCAGCACGCTCGACGCCGACTGGGCCCGCCTGGCCAAGCGCAGCTGACCGGCCGACTGATCAAGGAGCATCATGTCTCTCACCACCTCCGACACCACGAAGTCCGCCGCCCCAGCCCGCAAGCGGGGACCCGACCGGACGCACTGGCTGTTCCTGCTGCCCACCCTGATCGTCTTCACCCTGTGCATCGCGCTGCCAGCGGTGATGGGCATCTTCTTCAGCTTCACCAACTCCGTCGGCTACGGAGACTGGGATTTCGTGGGGCTGGCCAACTACCAGCTGATGTTCACGGATCCTGCGATCATGTGGTCCTTCGGCTTCACCCTCGGGTTCTCCGCCGTGACGGTGGTGGTGACCAACGTCATCGCCTTCCTGCTCGCCGTCGGCCTGACCTCGCAGATCCGAGGGCGCGTGGTGCTGCGGACCGTGTTCGTCATCCCGATGGTGGTCTCCCCCATCATCATCGCCTTCGTCTTCCAGTTCCTGTTCGCCCGCTCGCTGCCGGCGGCGGCCCAGGCCGTAGGATTCGGCCCGCTGGAGTCAAGCATTCTCGCCGACTCGGACCTCGCCTGGATCTCGATCGTCATCGTCACCGCCTGGCAGGCCATCCCCGGCACCATGCTGATCTACATCGCCGGCCTGGTGGCCATCCCCCACGACGTCTATGAGGCCTCCTCCATCGACGGGGCCGGGCCGTGGAAGCAGCTGCTGACGATCACCGTCCCGCTCATGACGGGCTACATCGTCATCAACGTGATCCTGACCTTCAAGAACTTCCTGAACGCCTACGACATCATCGTCGGCCTGACCGACGGTGGTCCGGGCACCTCCACGCGCACCGTGGCGATGACGATCTTCTCCGGGTTCACCGACGGCGACTACGCCTACCAGATGGCCACCGCCACCATCTTCTTCCTCATCACCCTGGCCATCGCCCTCGTCCAGCTGCGCCTGATGCGCCGAAAGGAGAAGTGATCATGTCCACTCCTGACCTCACCTCGACCTCCAGCACCGTCCCCACCAGACGCTCCCGGCCGCTCATCCGACCTCGGAAAAAGTTCAACGTCCCCCTGACGATCCTGCTGGTCGTCTGCACGCTGACCGTCCTGGTGCCGTTCTTCGTCACCGTGTCCATGGCCTTCAAGACCGGTTCCCAAGCGGTCCAGGGGCAGGCGTTCACCCTGCCCAGTCCGGTCAGCATCGAGGGCTTCGTCGAAGCCTGGCGGCTGACCGACTTCCCGGTCAGCTTCGCCATCTCGGTGTTCGTCTCGGCGATCGCCGTCGCGGGCGCCGTGCTGATCAGCACCATGGCCGCCTATTCGATCTACGCCAACTGGGAGCGCAGGTTCTTCAGGTTCGCCTTCTTCTACATCCTGGCGGCGATGTTCCTGCCCTTCCCGGTGCTCGCACTCTCACAGATCAAGCTCAGCGGAATGGTGGGCCTGGACACGCCGCTCGGCGTCGGCATCCTGCACATCATGTTCCATCTGGGCTTCAACGTGCTTCTGCTGACCACCTTCCTGCGCAACATGCCCCCCGCCCTGGAGGAGGCGGCCCGCATCGACGGGGCCAGCACCTGGCAGACCTTCTGGAGGATCATCTTCCCGGTGCTCGCCCCGATGAGCGCGACCGTGGGCATCTTCGCCTTCCTGTTCTCTTGGAACGACTTCATGATGCCGTCGATGATCATCTCTGATCCCTCGCTGCAGACGCTGCCCGTGGTGAACCAGCTCTTCCAGAGCCAGTTCAGCAGCAACTACCACGTCTCCTTCGCCTCATATCTGATGGCGCTGGCGCCGTCGATCCTCGTCTTCGTCTTCACGCAGCGCTGGGTGCTCTCCGGGGTCACCCAGGGTGCGGTGAAGTAGCAGATCGCCGCATCCCCCCCCCCGAGGAGCCGGCAACAGTCCTGGGGCGAGTCGGCAGCAGTCCGGGGGGGGTCACGTCAGTCAGCGGACCGGCTCGAGCACCTCGAGTCCGCCCAGGTACGGGCGAAGCGCCTCAGGCACCTGCACGGACCCGTCGGCCTGCTGGTGGTTCTCCAGGATCGCCACCAGCCAACGCGTGGTGGCCAGGGTCCCGTTGAGGGTCGCGACCGGGCGGGTGGGGCCCTTGGAGCCGTCCTCCTTGACCGTGCGCTCCCGGATGTTGAGCCGACGCGCCTGGAAGCTGCCGCAGTCCGAGGTCGAGGTCAGCTCCCGGTAGGTGCCCTGGGTGGGGACCCACGCTTCGCAGTCGAACTTCCGCGCCGCAGAGAGCCCGAGGTCCCCGGCCGCGATGTCCACCACCCGGTAGGGCAGTTCGAGGGCCTTCAGCATCTCCTCCTCCCAGCCGAGCAGACGACGGTGCTCCGCCTCGGCGTCCTCCTGGGCGCAGTAGATGAACATCTCCAGCTTGTTGAACTGGTGCACCCGCAGGATCCCGCGGGTGTCCTTGCCGTGCGAGCCGGCCTCACGCCGGTAGCAGGAGGACCAGCCGGCGTAACGGACGGGCCCGTCGGTGAGGTCCATGATCTCGTCGGCGTGGTAGCCGGCGATCGCCACCTCCGAGGTGCCCACCAGGTAGAGGTCGTCCCGCTCGAGGCGGTAGATCTCCTCGTCGTGCTCGACGTCGAAGCCGGTGCCCTGCATGGTCTCGGGGCGCACCAGCGTGGGGGTGATCATCGGGGTGAAGCCCTCGCCGAGCGCCTTGTCCAGCCCCATCTGCATGATGGCCAGCTCCAGGCGGGCTCCGTACCCCTTGAGGAAGTAGAAGCGAGCACCCGAGACCTTCGCCCCACGCTCCATGTCCACGGCGTCCAGACCCTCTGCCAGCGCCAGATGATCCTGGGGCTCGAAGCCCTCGCCGGTGAAGTCTCGCGGGGAGCCCTCCTCGCGCAGCACCACGAAGTCGTCCTCGCCCCCGGAGGGGACGCCCTGATGGATCAGGTTGGGCACCCGGCGCTGCAGCGAACGAAGCGCCTCGTCGGCCTCGCCGCTGGCTGCCTCGGCGGCCTTCACCTGCGTGGACAGGTCCTTGACCTCAGCCAGCAGCCGCTGCTTCTCCTCGCCCTGGGCCTGGGCGACCCTCTTGCCGAAGGCCTTCTGCTCGGCGCGCAGGGACTCGAACCGGGCGATCGCCTCGTTCCGGGACTGCTGTGCGGAGATCAGCTGGTCCACCACGGATTCGTCGGCCTGCCGCGCGCGCTGGCTGGCCCTGTAGGCGTCGGGGTTGTCGATGAGGTCCTTGATGTCGATCACGGGTCTAGCCTAACGGCTGGTCGATTGCTGGCTAGACTGGCGTGGTGAGCCTCGAGCTGCTGTTTACCCTGCTGATCGCCTCCGCCCTGGTGCACGTCATCGCCCTGGTGGTGATCATCCGTGCCCTGGTCACCACTCGCCGCCTCCAGGAGGAGATCGCCGAGATAGGCCGCCTCCAGGACCGAGCCCAGCACGACGCCGACCACGGCCTCCCGACACGCGCCGAGCGGCAGGTCGCCCTGGTGGTCAATCCGACCAAGGCCGAGGCCGACGAAGTCGTCCGTCTGGTGCACTCCGCCTGCTCCCGCGCGGGAATGCAGGCGCCGCTTCTGCTGGCCACCACCGCATCGGATCCCGGCCACCAGATGGCGGCCGACGCTGTGAGCAGGGGCGCCCACGTGGTCATCGCCGCCGGCGGAGACGGCACGGTCCGCGCCGTGGCGGCCGAACTGACCGGCACCGACGTCGCGCTGGGCATCATCCCGATGGGCACCGGCAATCTCTTCGCCCGCAACATCGGCCTGCCCTACCAGGATCTTCAGGCCTGCGTGGACGAGTCGCTGCACGGCCTCTCCCACCGGGTGGACACCCTGGACCTCGCCCTGCACCGCGCCGACGGCACCACGGACAAGGAGAACTCGCTGGTCATCGCCGGCGGCGGGCTCGACGCCGAGGTCATGGGTGACACCCGTGAAGCGCTCAAGCAGCGCGCCGGCTGGCTGGCCTACGGAGAGTCCGGCATGCGCCATGTGATGGGCCGCCGGCGCAGCATCACCGTCGCCGTCGACGACGCCGAGCCGGAGACCCACCGGGTGCGCTCGGTGCTTCTGGCCAACTGCGGGATGCTCCAGGCCGGCATGATCCTGGTGCCTTCGGCACGGTTCGACGACGGCCGACTCGACGCAGTGCTGTTCACCCCGCGCCATGCATGGGACTGGGCGAAAATCGTCGCCAAGACCGTCACGCGCTTCACCGCGGACATTCCGGTGATGACGGTGCGGCAGGCACGGGTCAGCACCCTGACCATGGCGGAGCCGCTGCCCTTCCAGATCGACGGCGACGCCGTCGGGGAGGTCGTCGCCGTCGAAGCCCGCGTCCGGCCCTCCTCATTGATCGTCAACGGTGTGACCGGTGCCCCGTGGATGGAATCGGGGCGTTTCGAGGTGGACCCGGCTGAGGACTGGGAGCGCCGGAGCGAGCTTCACGAGGCCGACGGCCCGAACTCCTGAACCGTCCGCAGGTGCGGCTCATCGGCGGCGCAGCGTCTCGATCCAGGTGCGCGCGGCGGAGAACGCGGCGTCGCTGACCTCGGAAGTGATCTGCTGGGGGCGCCGATCGGCCCGCGGGTAGGAGCCCAGGAAGCGGATCTTCGGGGAGATCCGATGCACGCCGGCGAGCGCGTCGGCCACCCGGGCCTCGTCGATATGGCCTTCCAGGTCGATGGAGAAGAAGTACTGTCCGAGCCCGTCTCCGGTGGGACGGGACTCGATGCGGCACAGGTTCACCCCTCGCGTGGAGAAGTGCTCCAGCAGCTCCATCAGCGCCCCGGCCCGGTCCTCGGGCAGCGGAATCATGATGGCGGTCTTGTCCGCGCCGGTGGGCTCCGGGATCGGACCGGGCCTGGAGACCAGCACGAACCGGGTCACCGCTCCTGGGACGTCCTCCACGCCGCGGGCGACCACATGAAGCCCGAGCTGCTCGGCGACCAGCGGCGCGCAGATCGAGGCATCGGCCGCAGGGTCCTCCCTGAGCAGCGCCTGCGCCCCAGCCGCGGTGGACGAGGCGGGGATGAACTCGGCGTGAGGGACGGAGGCCTCGGCCCATCGGCGGACCTGGGCCCAGGCGTGGGTGTGGGTGGTCAGCGAGTGGATGCGGCTCAACGTGGTGGGCGCGCGGGACGCCACCACGAAGGTGATGGGCACCAGCGCCTCGGCCACGATGTGCAGCTGGTGGGCCACCGAGACGGCGTCGAGGGTGGCGGTCACCCCACCCTCCACTGAGTTCTCGATGGGCACCATGGCGGCGTCGACGGTGCCCTCCTCCACCATGGTCAGCGCGGAGAGCACCGAGGAGGCAGGCACCTTCTCCGCGGTCTCGACGCCAGGCATCTGCAGCAGGGCCGCCTCGGTGAAGGTGCCGGCCGGCCCCAGGTAGGCATAGCGGGTGAAGGGCAGGGGTGCGGGTGTCTGGCTCACAGGATCCGGGGCTCCTCTCCACTGTCGGCTTCCAGTGTGCGGCCGGCCTCGATCCAGCCGTCCATGCCGTCGGCGACGAAGACCGCCGAGTAGCCCTGTGCGGTGAGCCACTGGGTGATCTGCACCGACCGGCCGCCGGTGCGGCAGATCACGTGATAGTCCTCGTCCGGGTCCAGCTCGCCCTCGAAGCGGGCGGGGATCTCATCCACGGGGATGTGCAGCGCCCCGGGGGCATGGCCGGCGGAGAATTCGTAGCCTTCACGGACGTCCAGCAGGTGGGCGCCCTCGGGCACGTCGGCGGCACGGATGGTCTCGAAGTCCGACATCGCTACCTCCCAGGAGACGGGGACGGGGTCCAGGTGCAGTCTGGCTGCTCCGGCTGAGACTACCGGCTCCTCGCCGGCGACGGTGGCCGACGACGTCGTCGGCCCACCATCCGAGACGCGGCAGGACGGGTGAGCACCGGCCCGTGCGGTCATCGCCGGGATGCGCTTAGGGTGGCGTCATGACCCACCGCGCCGATCCTCCCGCCCCTGATCAGGCCCACACCACAGACACCTCGATGGCGGATTTCCGGGCCGCGACCGCCGCCCAGTGGCGGACCGCGTTCCTCGTCGGCGACGTCTCTGCGGTAGAGCTGACGGCCACTGCGCTGACGGCCGCGGCGGCGGGCACCTCGCTGGGTGCCTTCATCCATGTGGACCCCGATGCCGCCCTCGCCCGTGCCGCTGAGATCGACACGGTGCGCAGGCTGGTGCGTGGTGCCGGACACGGCCAGACCACGCGGCTGAGCGAGCTCTCGGCCCATCACCCGCTGCTCGGCCTGCCGACCGCCTTCAAGGACCTGGTCGACGTCGCCGGAATGCCCACCACACGGGGCACCGCGGCACTTCCGCCGCAGACTCCCGGCCGGGACGATCCGCTGCCCCGGCGGCTGCACTTCGCAGGAGCCGTCAGCGTGGGCAAGACCCAGGTCCCAGAGTTCGGACTGCCCTGCTATTCGGAGAACTCCCTGGCTCGCCCCTCGCGGAATCCGCTGGATCCGCGGCGCATTTCGGGCGGCTCCACGGGCGGCGGGGCCGCCGCCGTGGCGGCAGGGATGCTGCCGTTGGCTCCGGGCAGCGACGGGGGCGGCTCGGTGAGGATCCCGGCTGCGGCCTGCGGCTTGGTGGGGCTGAAGCCCGGACGCGGCCGGCTGCCCGATGACGTCGTCTCCGACCAGGTGGGCGACCTCGTGGTCTCCGGCCCGATCGCGGAGACGGCGGAGGACGCGGCGCTGCTCTTCGACGTCATGGCCGGGCACCGGTTCAGGGCCCCGGAACGGCCGGGCGGCCGACGTGCGCGCCGACGCGCGGCGCAGGTAGGTCCGACTCTGGCTGAGGGCCCGGCGATGCGGATCGTGCGCGAGGCGCTGGACGACGGACTGGAGCCGCTGCGGGTGGGGGTCACCACGGAGTCGCCGTTCAGTCCGGAGCTGGACGTCACGCTTGACGAGGACGCGGTCCGGGCGCTGGAGGAGGCCATCAGCCGACTCGAGGCGCTCGGACACCAGGTGCAGGGGAGCAGGGAGGGCACCAGCCCTGACCGAATCTGGCCGACGGGGTATCACCGGCACTTCCAAGCGCTGTGGACCTCCCGCCTGGGGCAGATCGGCTTCACCGAGGATCAGCTCTCGCTCCTGGCCCCGCTGACCCGGTACTTCGTGGAGCTCTCCTCCACTCGACCGCAGTCCGAGACGGAGCAGGCCCAGCGCACCCTGCAGGCCTTCGCTGAGGACGCCGAGAGCTGCCTGGACCCCTGGGATGTGCTGGTCACCCCGATGTTGGCCTTCCGCCCGCCGGAGGTCGGATGGTTCGCCTCCCTGGGCCCGGCCGAGGACTACGTGCAGCAATGTCGGTTCACCCCGTACTCCTCGGTGGTCAACGTGATGGGCCTGCCCGCCGTCAACGTGCCCGTGCTCACCGGTGACGACGGCCTGAGCTGGTCGGTGCAGATCATCGGCCGCCACGGTGCGGAGGAGCGGCTGCTCGCCCTGGCGGCGACGCTGCAGCGGGACTGAGCGGAGCGAGACCGGGCGGGGCACCACGCCGCCGGGCCGCCGCACAGAGGCGGATCGACCCGGCGGGGCGATCAGAACTGGCGCGGGCCGGTCAGCGCCCGCACGATCACCTCTTCCCTGCGGCGCTCGGCCTCCTGACGGACGAGGTGACGGCGGTGGAGCTCCTGCGGACTCAGCCGCGATGCCGGCCGCACCCGCTGACTCTCACTCCGCTGAGACCATTCCACCAGTGCGGCGCCGATCGAGTGGGCGGCCCGCCGCAGGAGGGATTGACTGAATGAATTGATATTGACGACAGACAAGAAGAAACTCCAGAAGATATCTGGGCACAGGGGTGCCCAGTAAAGATGAGTGAGAGCAAAAACTGATACGGGGGCGCGATTCAACGCGCGCCGATCATGGCGCAGAGCAGAGCTCGGCGCATCAGAGAATCAGTGAAGAAGAGTGCACAGCAGTGCAGATCCGCGAAGTCGGTACCACCACATCAGGGCTTCAGCCACCTCGGGGACGCCGTGGCGTCACCTCGTGGGGCCCGCCTGCGGGGCAGCCTGACGTGCGTCGACTCAGCAGCCGCGGGTGAATCGCGCGGAGTGCCCTCGATGGGCACCGCCGTCGAAGATTCCACGGGGGTACGCGATCACAAACCCGTGCACCGCAGTGCTGGTTGTGCCGGTCTGACCTGAAGTCATTGTGGTCACCATGAAGATCGCCCCCTCCTTTCGTGGAATCCTGAGGCACAGGAATTTCGTGCTCAACAATAGCAGGGAATCACGACGTTGTGAACACCCTGGGGAAGATTTTCTTCTCGAACCACGATGCATTCCCTCTGGACACGACGACGCCGGGACCGCATCGCGATCCCGGCGTCGAACGGACCTCAGGGGCTCAGCCCCCGAGGAGAGGTCTCACTTCTTGAAGTTGTCAGTGACGCCTTTGGCCGCTTCCTTGGCGTCGGCGGCAGTGTCCTTGACGTTCTCGACGGTCTCCTTGACCTTGCCCTGGAGGCCCTGGGCCTTGCCCTCGGCCTCCGTGCGCTTGTCGTCGGTCGCCTTGCCGGCCGTCTCCTTGGCCTGCCCGGACACTTGATCCTTCGCGGCGTCGAACTTGTCTCCGAGTCCCATGATGACTCCTCTCCGTCGATGTCTTCGGACACCACCTAGGTTACCGAGGAGAAGCTTCACCGTCACCAGCTCCCGGCGAACTCCCAGGAAACCAGCGGCCACCGCACTCAGGCCACCGTCGACCACCATGGCCATAGTGGAAGCCCGAGGAGCCTGAGGAGACCCGCCACCAGTCACCGACTGGGACGCCGCCACGCCCGTGCCGGAACGGCGGCCCTGAGCCGACGGTTCACGTCGGGCGTCCCATCGCCACCCGGGCCCACCGATGCAGACCGTGGGAGACCTCTTCCTGGACCCGCGTGGCGAGTTCGGGACCCCATCGGTCCTGCGGCAGCACCTCGAACCCGAGCCGGGCGTAGTACGGCGCGTTCCACGGCAGCTCGGAGAACGTGGTGAGCGTCAGAATCGCCAGCCCCTGCCCCGCCGCCCAGTTTGCGGCGGCGTCGAGAAGGTCGGCTCCGATGCGCCGCCCGGCGAAGGCCGGGTCCACGGAGACCTGTTCGACATGCCCGGCCTCATCGAGGCGCTCGGCCAGCAGGTAGCCGACCACTGTCCCACCCTGCCGGTGGATCCATGCCGCATCGTCGTCGACGAAGGTGCGGAACTGCTCCAAGGAGACCGCCTCGTCAGCGGCGATCTCCTGCATCGGGGTGCCCAGGAACATCTCCCCGGCCCGCCGCTCCACGCGCACGACGGCGGGGTGGTCCATCAGGGTCGCCGGCCGGGTGCCGTCACGCATCTCTCCTCCTCAGCGGCTCTTCCGAGGAGCCTCGCGGTATGTCATGCTCACTTCATGATCACAGAGCAGGCGATCCTTCCGGTGCTCCCCGGCCGGGAGGCGGACTTCGAGGACGCCTTCCGTCAGGCGCGGCCGCTCATCAGCGGCATGGCCGGCTTCCTGGGCCTAGAACTGCTCCGCTCGCAGGAGACCCCGCACGAGTATCTGCTGCTGGTGCGCTGGGAGACTGTAAGACACCATACGGAAGGTTTCCGCGGGTCGCCGGAGTATGCCCGGTGGAAGGCACTGCTGCACGACTTCTATGACCCGTTCCCCCGTGTCGAGCACTTCGTCGAGGTGACATCATGAGTGATCCGTTCCGCATCGTCGCACTGCTGTTCCCCCATGTGACCCAGCTGGACTTCACCGGTCCGGCCCAGGTGTTCTCCAAGATGCCTGGAGCCGAGCTGCATGTGGCCTGGCACCGCGAGGAGCCGGTACCCACCGATGCGGGCTTCAGCATCCTGCCGACCACCACCCTGGACACCGCCCCACAGGCCGACGTGCTGTTCGTCCCCGGGGGCCGCGGCGCCTTCGAGCTGCTGGAGGATGAGGCCGTGCTGGACTTCCTGCGTCGCCAGGCGGCGGAGGCCAGGTGGATCACCAGCGTGTGCACAGGCTCATTCCTGCTGGGCGCCGCCGGGCTGCTGCGCGGACGGCGGGCCACCAGCCACTGGGGCTCCCTGCATCTGCTGGAGCGCCTCGGTGCGACGCCGGTCGCCGAACGGGTGGTGCGCGACGACCATGTGATCACCGCGGCCGGCGTCTCCGCCGGCATCGACTTCGCGCTGCGGCTCACCGCCGAGATCTACGGCGACGACGTGGCCAAGCGTCTCCAGCTGCAGCTGGAATATGACCCGGAGCCGCCCTTCGACGCCGGGGCGCCCTCCCGTCCGGACGCCGATCACGAGCTGGCGAACGCACAGATCGCCTCGATGACTGAGCTGCGCGGGGACGTGGTGGACCGTGCCGCGGCCCGCCTCGACGCGGACTGAGGGGTCAGTTCAGCGCCTTCTCCTCCGCACCCTCTGCTTCCCGCTGCGCTCCGGGATCGGTGCCGCGCAGCTTCGCGATCGTGCTCATCCCGTGATGGATGGCCAGAGCGGCGAAGCTGCCCAGGGCGATGCCTTCGAAGACGATGTCTCCGAAGACCATGGTGAAGTTCGCGACGGCGATGATCAACGGCACGCCGGCCACCGCGAGGTTGATGGGATTGGCGAAGTCGACCCGGTTCTGCACCCAGATGCGCACGCCCAGGATGCCGATCATGCCGTAGAGCACCGTGCCGGCGCCGCCGAGCACCCCGGCGGGGACCGTGGCGATGAGCGCGCCGACCTTGGGCAGCAGGCCGAGCGCGATGGCGAAGAGGCCGGCCACCCAGTATGCGGCCGTGGAATAGACGCGCGAGGAGGCCATGACGCCGATGTTCTCCGCATAGGTGGTGGTCCCGGAGCCGCCGCCTGAGCCGGCGAACATGGTGGCCACGCCGTCGGCCATCAGCGCTCGACCGGTGACCGGGTCCAGGTCCCGGCGGGTCATCAGCGCCACGGACTTCACATGGCCGACGTTCTCGGCGACAAGCACCAGCACCACCGGCAGGAACAGGCCGATCACTCCGATGTGGAACGTGGGGGCGGTGAAGTCAGGGAGCCCGAACCAGGAGGCCTCGCCCACGCCGGAGAAGTCCACCTCTCCGCGCAACCAGGCCACCAGATAGCCGACGACGACGCCGACCAGGATGGACAGCCGGCCGAGCAGCCCGCGGAAGAGCACCCCGGCGAGCAGCATCGACACGATGGTCACGGTGGCCGTGACAGGTTCGACGTTGACGTTGTCCCAGGCCGCCGGAGCGAGGTTGAGACCGATGAGCGCCACGATCGCACCGGTGACCACCGGAGGCATGAGCACCTGGATCCATCGGGTGCCGGCCAGGTGGACGAGGAGACCCACCAGGAACAGCCCGGCGCCGGTCATCACGATGCCGCCCAGCGCCCCGGACATCCCGTACTGCCCCATGGAGGCTCCCACCGGGGCGAGGAACGCGAACGAGGAGCCCAGGTAGGAGGGGACGCGTCCGGCGGTGATGATCAGGAACAGGATGGTGCCCAGACCGGAGAAGAGCAGAGTGGTGGCCGGAGGGAAGCCGGTGATCAGCGGCACCAGGAAGGTCGCGCCGAACATGGCCACCACGTGCTGCATGCCGATGCCGGTGGTGCGGCCCCAGCTGAGCCGCTCGTCAGGGGCGACGACGTCACCGGGACGGATGGTGCGGCCGTCGCCGTACAGGGTCCACCCGAGGCCTGGGATGAGAGTCTTGGTCACAGAAGAGAACCTTACCGGGGCTCACTGACGGTGGAGGCACGACCATGAAGCTTGAGATCGCGGTGCAGGATGTGGAAGGGATCGCCGTGGCGCGCCAGCAGGGTGCGGACCGGGCAGAGCTCTGCCAGGCGCTGGGCACCGGTGGGCTGACCCCGACCACCGGCATGGTCGGCCGCGCAGCAGAGCTGGGGCTGCCCGCCCGGGTGCTCATCCGGCCGCGCGGCGGAGGCTACCTCTACACCGGGGCCGAGGTGGCGGCCATAGACCATGATGTCCGTGCGCTGCTCGACGCCGGCGCATCCGGGGTCATCATCGGCGCCCTGGACGATCGCGGGCTGGACCACCGGACCCTGGACAGGCTCGTCCGGGCGGCCCAGGGCATGCCGGTGGTCGTGCATCGCTGCGTGGACGTGGTGCTCGCCGCCGGCCTCGCCGAGGCGGACTCCCTGGTGGCGCAGCTCGTGGAGCTCGGGGTCGACGGGCTGCTGACCTCCGGCGGGGCGCCCACCGCACCCGAAGGCGCGGAGACCATCGCTGAACTGGTCGGGGCCTCGGCCGGACGACTCGAGGTGATCGCAGGAGGCGGGGTGCGAGCGCAGCACGTGACGAGCCTGGCCGAGGCCGGTGCCGACGTCGTGCATCTGTCCGCCGGTGCGCCCACGTCCCACGGCTCTGCCGGGCCCGGCGGCGGGGAGGGAAGCTACATGACCACGAGTCCCGAGCTTGTGGCGGCGGCACGTGCGGCCGTCGACGCCCAGCCGGGGCGCTCGGCACGACCACGGCCCTGACCCCTGAGAAGCGGAGATCCACGCTCTCTTCATGACGTGGATCACATGCACTGCTGATCCCTATCCTGAACAATGATCACAGCACGATCACAGTATTTGATTTGATCTGCCATTCTCCGCCCGTGTCGGCGGATCCCTCTCAGGGCAAGGATGCCGCCCTTGCTAAAAAGGCTCAGAGAATGGATCGACGGGGTCGATTTCACCCCGATTTCACACCGGGGAGGCTTGATCCCTCCGTGTGGCTCACTACTGTGGAACAGATGCCACATTCCGCAGACACCCCTGCCCAGACCGGGGAACGTGTCGAGATCCGCGCTCTCGAGGTCGCCGACGGCGCCGCCCTGTGGCGGCTGGCCGCCGGCACCGGAGTACTGGATGTCAACACCCCGTACGCCTACCTGCTGTGGGCCCGCGACTTCGCCGACACCTCAGTGATCGCGCTCGTCGACGGCCGACCGGCAGGCTTCATCTCCGGCTACCGACGGCCGGACGACCCGCAGACGCTGTTCATCTGGCAGGTCGCGGTGGACTCCGCCTTCCGCGGACGCCGCCTGGCCTCCCGGATGCTCACCGACGTCGTCGCCCGCTCCGGAGCCTCCCGTCTCGAGACCACGATCACCGCGGACAATGCGGCCTCGATCGCGCTGTTCACCGGCCTGGCCCGTGACCAGGACGCGGAGATCACCCGCTCCGACTTCTTCACCGAAGACCTGTTCCCGACGTCCTCGGAGAGCGGCGAGGCGCACGCCGCGGAGGACCTGTACACGGTCGCTCCGCTGAACGCCCAGCAGGCCTGAGGGCCTGACCCTGACGTCCACCTGACCCCCAGCGGCGGAGAGCCCGCCGCATCACCGAGGAGACCCGCCACATGGCCACCGACATCTTCGAAACCCGTGAATCCCAGGTCCGCAGCTACTGCAAGAACTGGCCCGCCGTCTTCGAGAAGGCATCTGGCGCCTACCAGTACTCAGAGGACGGCTCCCGCTACCTCGACTTCTTCTCCGGAGCCGGCGCGCTGAACTACGGCCACAACCATCCGGAGCTGCGCGACCTCGTGGTCGACTACGTCGCCAACGACGGTGTCACCCACTCCCTGGACATGAAGACCCCGGCCAAGCGCCGCTTCCTGGAGACCTTCGAGCGGATCATCCTCGAGCCCCGGAACCTGGACTACAAGGTCATGTTCCCGGGCCCGACAGGCACCAACACGGTGGAGGCCGCGCTGAAGCTGGCACGCAAGGTGACCGGCCGCCAGCACATCCTGTCCTTCACCAACGCCTTCCACGGGATGACGCTGGGTGCGCTCTCGGTGACGGGCAACTCGATGAAGCGCCGCGGTGCAGGCATCCCGCTGACGAACTCCTCGAAGATCCCCTACGACGACTACTTCGACGGCGACATCCCGGACTTCATCTGGCTGGAGAAAGTCCTCGAGGACTCCGGCTCCGGCGTGGACAAGCCCGCCGCGGTCATCGTGGAGACGGTCCAGGGCGAGGGCGGCCTCAACACCGCCCGCATGGAGTGGCTCAAGGGTCTCTATGACCTGCTGCGCCGCCACAACATCCTGCTCATCGTGGACGACGTCCAGGCCGGCTGCGGCCGCACCGGCACCTTCTTCTCCTTCGAGAAGGCCGGAATCCACCCGGACATCGTCTGCGTCTCGAAGTCGATCTCCGGCTACGGGCTGCCGATGGCGCTGACCCTGTTCCGCCCCGAGCTCGACGTCTGGGAGGGCGGCGAGCACAACGGCACCTTCCGCGGCAACAACCTCGCCTTCGTGACCGGCGCCCGAGCCCTCGAGCTGTTCTGGGCCGACGACTCCTTCGAGAAGGAGCTGGCGGTCAGGATCGACGAGCTCACGGAGGGGCTGGAACAGATCGCCGAGCATGTCAGGGGCGCGACCCTGCGCGGGCGCGGCTTCCTCAGCGGCATCTGCTTCCCGGACCCGGACACCGCCGGCAAGGTGGCCGCCGAGTCCTATAAGCGGAACCTGCTGGTGGAGACCTCCGGTCCCGAGGACGAGGTCGTGAAGATCATGCCGCCGCTGACCATCGACTCCGAGGACCTGCAGAAGGGGATCAAGATCCTCGAGGACGCCGTGCTGGCGGCCACCGGCCAGATGGGCGAGCCGTCGCGGCTGCGCGCTCCGCACTGAGCCGATCCCCACTGGGCCGATCCCCACAGGCGGCTCCGCCGCGCTAGAATCCGGGCGAGCACCCGGTTCCCCAGATCCTCCCCGCAGACAGGAGACCCTGCATGTACACCCTGCACATCGACGACCTCAACGGCACCGAGCGCGACATCACGCACGGCAACTGGCGCTCACGCCGCATGGTCCTCGGCCGCGAGAAGGTCGGCTTCTCCTTTCATGAGACCACCATCTACGCCGGCACCACCAGCGAGTTCTGGTACGCCAACCACATCGAGGCCGTCTACTGCGTGGGCGGCAAGGGCACGCTGACCAATCTGGAGACCGGCGAGAAGCATGACGTCACCGACGGCTTCCTCTACCTGCTCGACGGCCACGAGAAGCATCGCGTGGAGGTCGAGGAGGAGCTGCGCATGATCTGCGTCTTCAACCCGCCGGTGACCGGCAAGGAGGTGCACGACGAGAACGGCGTGTACCCGCTGGTCGTCGAAGAGGCCTGAGCTCCGCCTCTCGTCATCTCACGACGGCGTCCGCCCCGGTGCTCACCGGGTCGGGCGCCGTCGTCATGTCCGGGGTCTGCCGACCAGGGCCGCGCCCCACGACGCCGCCTGGGATCCCGGCGGCAGCATCTCCACGCGCTCGTCGAGACGCAGCGACCTGAGGAAAGGTGAGCTGTCCGCCTCACGCGTGAGCTCCCCGGTGACCCGATCCAGCAGACGGGGCCCCATCCCTGCGACCCCGCCGCCGAGCACCACGACGGGCACATCCAGAGAGAGCACCATGAGTCGGACGGCGGCGGCGACGGCCCAGGCGAGCTCATCGCGCAGCCGCCGGGCGTGGGGGTCACCCGCCTCGGCCGCGTCGAACACCTCGTGGACCGCGCCGGAACCTGCGCCCCGCCACCGGCGGGCCACCGCTCCTCCGCCGGCGAAGGCCTCGATGCACCCCCGCTGCCCACAGGCACATCGCGGCCCCCCGGGGTCGATGGACGCGTGCCCGATCTCTCCGGCGGCCCCGCTCGCACCCCGCCAGATCTCGCCGCGCAGCACCGCCGCGGCCGCCACACCCGTCCCCAGGTTCAGGTAGCCGAGCGTCTCAGACCCGGATCCTCGCAGGGCATAGGCGCCGAGAGCAGCGGCCTTCACGTCGTTCTCGATGCTCACCGGAACGCCGAGCTCCGCCTCCAGCACGCCGCGGAGGTTCAGATCCGACAGGCCCAGGTTCAACGCGTGGCGCACGGTCGATCCCGAGGGGTCCACCTGCCCTGGGATGCCGATCCCGATCGAGAGGAAACCCCGGGCGTCGGTGTGGCTCCGCAGGGCGGACAGCGCCGCGCGCACAGTCTCCAGGACTCCCTCGACGCCCGGCTCCGTGCTGATCCGGACCTGGGCGATGACCCGCTGACGTTCATCCAGGACCACGGCATCAGTGTTGGTGCCTCCGATGTCCAGCCCGACCCGCAGCGTCGACGGCGGCGCGTCCTCCGCGGCCTGCACCAGGTTCATGAGATGCCGAGCTCCGACTCGAGGACCATCACCAGGCCACCACGGAGCACGATGTCATCGCTGTGTTCGGGAAGGCGGATCCGCACCTGGGTGTGGAAACGGCCCAGGATGTGGCTGCGCAGCGCCTCCTGGGCCGCGTCGAGGAACCGTCCCCCGAGGAGATCCGCCGGTCCGGCCAGCACGACGTCAGAGAGGTTGAGGGCACCGACGATGGGGGCGAGCATGATGCCCAGGCGGGTGCCTGCCCCGCTGAGGACGTCCTCCGCACTCCCCCCGTCACGGTCGGCTTCGTGCAGAAGTCTGGTCAGGCTCGGCACGGAGATCCATGCCTCCAGGCATCCACGCTTCCCACAGGCGCAGGGAGGCCCGCCGCCCTCTCCGACCGGAACATGCCCGATCTCGCCCGCCGCGTTGTACCGCCCGACGACGAGCTCTCCACGGACCATCAGCGCACCGCCGACCCCTCGTCCGACTCGCACCAGGAAGAGATCCGGGTCGGCGTCTCCGAGAGTGTACTCCGCCAACGCCGCGGCATTGGCGTCGTTGCGGACCACCACGGGATCCTCCAGGTCTCGCTGCAGGAGGTCCCGCAGCGGAACCCCCTCCCACCCGATATTGGGCGCCGCCAGCACGACCCCCTCGTCAGAGATCACGCCCGGAGAGCCCACCCCGACGCCGAGGACCCGACGGTCGGCCCGCCCTCGCAGGCGTCTCGCAAGCGCGAGCACGGCCTCCTGAGCCTGTCGGCTGCTCTCGCCGCTGCGGCGTGGCTCCTCCTCACGAGCCAGCACCTTGCCCGTGAGATCCATGAGGGCGCCCCGGTACGCGTCGACTCCCGAGAGGTCGAGGGAGATGACCTGGAGGCCTTCCCGATCCAGGTCCACCAGCACCCCGGGCTTGCCGGGCCCGGAGGGCGCACGCAGGCCCCTCTCCACGACCGTCCCGCGATCGACGAGCTCCCCCACGAGTGCTGACGTGGTCACCCGGGTCAGTCCAGTCGCCCGCGCGAGGTCGGCCCGACTCATCGCCCCGGCATGGAAGAGCTCCCGCTGGACGAGCGCCAGATTGTGGATGCGGGCGTGTCCGGGAAGCACGGGACGTGCGTCCCGGACACCGCGGGACAGGGCGCCGTGTGAGGAGGCCAGAGAACTCATGTTTGTAAGTATGACTTACAAAGAGGGGATTCGCCTAGCCCTTCACAGCAGTCCACACTCCCGTCAACCCTGCTTCTGATGGCCAGTCGCGATGTGTCGGTCCTCACCTGAATTTCCGATGAGCCCTTCCATTTTGTTAGTAAAGGACCCATACTTTTTCTACGACGGCACCGACGAGTGGCTGGTTCGCTCTGCGGCGTCCTTCTCTCCGCACCACGAAAGGAACCCCATGCGACGGCTCCCGCACCTGGCAGTTGCCTCCACCCTGACCATCGCCCTGGCCGCCTGCGGCGCCGGCGGCGGGGAGGAGGAGGCCGACGCGACCGGCTCCGCCGACCTCACCCTCTGGCTCATGGAGGACTCCGTCCCCGACGCCGCCCAGGAGTGGCTGGTCGAGGAGTTCGAGTCCACCCACGAAGGCTCCACCCTCACCGTCCAGATGCAGCCATGGGCGGGAATCGTCGAACTGCTGCAGACCTCTCTGCCTGACTCCTCGCAGACTCCCGACCTCGTGGAGATCGGCAACACCCAGGCCTCCACCTTCACCTCTGTGGGCGCCTTCTCCCCGGTCGACGAGATCCTCGAGGACCTCGGAGGGGACTCGCTGATCGAGTCAGGGCTGGAGGCCGGCACCTGGGAGGGAACCACATACGCACCGCCTCTCTACGCCGGATCCCGCATCATCTTCTACCGCCAGGATCTTCTCGACGCGGCAGGGATCGAGGTGCCCACCACGCTCGACGAGCTCAATGAGGCGGCAGTCGAGCTCAACGAGGCCAACCCCGAGGACACCGACGACTTCTCCGGCATCTATCTGGCCTCCTCCGACCCGAAGACCTTGGAGGGCTGGCTGTTCACCTATGGCGGCGACTACGCGACCCAGCAGTCGGACGGCACATGGGAGGGCGCGCTCTCGACTCCGGAGTCCCTGGAGGGGCTCCGAGCAGCCCAGGAGCTCATGGAGGACGGCTCAGAATACGTCTCCGACCCCAACGAGGCGGTGCCGGTGGCCTACGAGCTCTTCAACTCCGGCAGGATCGGCTTCTACTCGGGGCTCGCCCTGAAGGAGTACGACATCGACGATGAGCTCTGGGAGAGCGGCCAGGCTCAGGTGATGGCCCTGCCGGGCCCCGATCCGGAGACCCCCGGGACCACCTTCGCAGGCGGGTCCAACGTGGCGATCTCCGCGGCCTCCGAGAACCAGGAGCTCTCAGAGGAGGTCCTCAAGCTCATCTACTCCCCGGACTTCCAGACCCTGCTCGCGGAGGAGGCCGGCTGGGTGCCCGGCAACCTCGACTACGCCGACGCCCTCTCCGGTCACAGCGCCGACCCCTTCCAGGACGCGGTGGCGCACTCCCAGCTCACTCCCAACACTCCGTCCTGGGGCGTGGCGGACAGCGCCCAGCTTCCGCTGGAGATCTGGACCCGCATCGCCGACGGCGAGGACGTCGAAGATGTCGCCGCCGACGTCGACGCCCAGCTCGAAGAGATCCTGAACGACTGATGACCGCACTCGCACCGCCACGAACCACCCGGGACGGCGCCTCGGCGCCGTCCCGGGCCAGACCCCCTGGCCGAGCTGCCGCCACCCGCCGACGGCGCCAGAGCCTCACCCCGTACCTGCTGCTCCTGTTGCCCGCCGGGCTGGTGGTCCTCGCCCTGGGCTATCCGATGGGCCGTCAGCTGGTGATGTCCTTCCAGGAGTTCGGCATCGCGCAGCAGTTCGGCCAGCCGCCGGAATGGGTGGGTCTGAGCAACTACACCACCATCGTCACCGACACGTACTTCTGGACGGTCACTCTCCGGACGCTGGCCTTCACCGCGGTGGCGGCCGGAGCGACGATGGTGGTCGGCGTCGGCCTCGCCGTGCTGATGCAGCGTGTGGCGGCCGGCCTGCGCATCGCGCTGCAGCTGGCGCTGCTCTTCGCCTGGGCGACACCGGTGATCGCCGCCGTCGCGATCTGGAAGCTCATGGCCGACCATCGACACGGTGTCGTGAACACGCTCCTGACCGGCGTCGGCCTCAGTGGATTCGACGGCTTCCACTGGCTCCAGGCGGGGACGATCCCGTTCCTCCTCGTCGCGGCGACCGTGGTGATCTGGGCCAGCACCCCGCTGGTCTCCCTGGCCACCTTCGCCGCCCTCAGCCAGGTCGACGAGGCGACGGTCGAGGCCGCTCAGATCGACGGCGCCAGCACGCCGCGCATCCTCTGGCACATCGTGCTGCCCATCATCCGCCCCGTGCTGGTGCTCCTGGCCATCCTGCAGGTGATCTGGGACCTCCGCGTCTTCGCACAGATCTATTCGCTGCAGCAGAGCGCCGGCAACACCAGCGACACGAACCTCTTGGGGACCTACATCTATCAGACCGGCATCGCCGGCGGAGACTACGGCATGGCCTCAGCCCTGGCCATGATCATGCTGCTGATCCTCGTGCTGCTCACCTGGCGGTACGTCAGGATCCTCAGCCGACAAGGAGACCTGACATGAGCCCGACGACGACACCGATGCGTCCTCGTCGCGCCGGCGGCCGCCTCGCGCTGAACATCGTGGCGGGCGCGCTCGCCCTGGTGTGGATCTTCCCCATCTACTGGATGGTGAACGTCTCACTGCAGCCGAACGCCCAGATGAGGCTCGACGGGCCGACATGGCTCCCCTTCTCCTTCACCCCTGACGCGTATCTGGGAGTCCTGCAGGACAGCAGCTTCTGGACCGCTCTGCAGATGAGCCTTCAGGTGAGCCTCCTCGCGGTCGCGGTGGCACTGTGCTCAGCGACGCTGGCCGCCGTCGCCCTGAGCCGTTTCCGCTTTCGCAGCCGGACCGCCATCGTGGTGACCGTGCTGATCGTGCAGATGATCCCGGCCGAGGCGCTGTTCATCTCCCAGTTCAGGATGTTGTCCAACTGGGGCCTGGTCAACACCGCCCTGGGACTCTCACTCCTCTATGTGGGCACGGTCATGCCGTTCATCGTCTGGATGCTGAAGGGATTCGTGGACGGCGTGCCCGTGGACCTGGAGGAGGCTGCCATGATCGACGGCTGCACGAAGGTGGGGGCCTTCTTCCGGGTGACCTTCCCCCTGCTGGGGCCGGGCCTGGTCGCCACGGGGGTCTTCGGCTTCCTGGTCTCCTGGAACGAGTTCACGCTGGCCCTGGTGATCCTCTCCTCCGGGGGGAGAGTGACGCTGCCTGTCTGGCTCCAGGGCTTCCAGGAAGGGATGACCGGCACCGACTGGGCCGGGGTCATGGCAGGCTCCGCGCTCATCGCGGTCCCGGTGCTGATCCTGTTCTGCCTCGTCCAGCGACGCATGGCCTCAGGCATGGTCGCCGGTGCCGTCAAGGGCTGAGCCCCACCCCCGAACGCACGTCTCCACACCACAGCTGCCCCTGCAGCGACCGACAAGCGAGGAACTGACAGATGTCTCTGAAGCTCTACCCCATGCCGCGCCGCATCGACGTCCAGGACGGGCCCGCCCCGCGTCCGCAGGCCGAGGTCGTCGTCGCTCATGACCCGGACCTTCCGCCCCAGGGATACCGGCTGGACTACGGTCCGACCATCCGGCTGACCTACGCCGACGAAGCCGGACTGCGCTACGCGCAGCAGACCCTCGACCAGCTGCGCGGCACTCCGATGACCGAGCAGCAGGCGGTGCACATCGAGGACTGGCCCGATTTCGCCCGGCGTGGCTTCATGCTGGACATCAGCCGGGACCGTGTCCCCGCCCGAGCGGGCCTTCGCCGGCTGGTGGAGGTGCTCGCCCAGGCACGGTACAACCACCTCGAGCTCTACACCGAGCACAGCTTCGCCTACCCGGGGCACGAAGAGGTCTGGCAGGACGCCTCCCCGCTCACCGGGAAGGACCTGCGCTGGCTGGACGATCTCTGTGCTGCCCGCGGGATCGAACTGGTGCCGAACCAGAACACCTTCGGCCACTGGGAACGATGGCTCGCCCATGACAGCTACCGGTTCCGAGCGGAGAACCCGGAGCCCCAGGAGTTCGCCGGCACCCTGCGGCCGCCCTCCACGCTGGCGCCCACCGAGGAGAACGCCCGGTTCATCACCGGCCTGCTGGAGGACCTGGTGCCCCACTTCCGCTCTGACCGCCTCAACATCGGCGCCGATGAGACCTGGGAGCTCGGCACCGGAGAGAGTCGGGCACGTGCCGAGCAGGAAGGCCTGGGCACGGTGTTCCTGGACTATGTCGAACGCGTCGCGCGGCCCTGGACCTCGCGAGGGCACCGCGTGGAGTTCTGGTCCGACATCTTGGGAAGCCACCCGGAGCTCATGGCTAGGCTTCCGGAGGGGACGGTGCCGGTGGTCTGGCTCTATGACTCCCCCGAGCACATCGCGACCGTCATCGACCGGATGAGCGAGAAGGAGCTGGCCTTCTCCCAAGCCCACGGGGTGGATCCTGAGGAGCTGCGCAGCTTCGCGACGCGGGCTCAGGCGCTCATCGACGCGGACGTCCCCTTCTGGGTGGCTCCCGGGACGGGGACCTGGCTGTCCTTCGTCGGGCGGCTGGACAACGCTCTGGGCAACATCACCGACGCCGCCCTGACCGGGGCCGAACACGGCTCCGAGGGGTTCCTCCTCACCAGCTGGGGAGACTGCGGTCACTACGATCCGCTGGTGATCTCCTATGCGCCCATCCTCTTCGGCGGAGCGGCCAGCTGGTCTCTTGAGAGCAACCGCGAGCTCACCCATCACCTCGACGGGCTGCTCGATCGCCTCGTCTTCATGGATGAGGCCTGCGTGCTCGGCTCGGCGCTCGTCCAGATCGGACGAGTCGCAGACGCCCTCGATGCCAAGACGGCGAACTCGAGTCCGCTGTTCCGCGCCGTGCAGCAGCCAGGCACCCTGGAGCCGCACCATGTGCCCTCGGAGGACAGACTGGAAGCGGCCCGCAGGACTCTCGACACTGCTCTCGAGGCGCTGCAGGATGCCCGACCGGCCGCCCCGGAGGGCCCTGTCGCCGTCGCCGAGACGGCTCAGGCCATCCGGTGGGCGAGATTCGGCGTGGACCTGCTGCGCTCGGGGTTGGTCCCCGGCGCCGAGCAGAACCACGGCTCGTCGCGCGCCGCACGCCGCCTGCTCAGCCGCTTCGACCAGCTGGTCGCCGAGCAGCGACGGACGTGGCTGCTGTCGTCCCGCCCGGGCGGCCTGGACACCAGCATCGACCGATTCCAGCCCTTACGGCGCTTCCTGGTGGCCGCCTCCAGCGAGAGGTCCTGATCCGGGTCCACGCTCATCAACGCGTGCTGATCGTCCATCGCCGTCACCTGCCCCGAAGCGCTCCGGTGACGATGCCCACAGAGCAGTGGACAAGACCCACATACTATGATGTGATTCACATGGTTGTGTTGCAGATCACGCGACACGGCCTACAACTGAGCAGATTCGGAGAGCGCTGTCCGTCGTGGACGGCACTCACCGCACAAGCTCCCATTCACCACGGATCGTCGGGCACGTACCTGCCCGTGAAAGGGAAATACACCATGGCCTCTGTGACCTATGACGCCGCGAGCCGGATCTACACCCCCGGTGCCCGCCCCGCCATCAATCAGCTCCAGCTGGAGATCGCCGATGGCGAGTTCCTGGTCCTCGTCGGACCCTCTGGCTGCGGAAAGTCCACCGCACTGCGCATGCTCGCCGGCCTCGAAGAGGTCAACGAGGGCCGCATCCTCATCGGGGGCGAGGACGTCTCCCACGTCTCGCCCAAGGACCGCGACATCGCGATGGTCTTCCAGAACTACGCGCTGTACCCGCACATGTCGGTCTCGGAGAACATGGGCTTCGCCCTGAAGATCGCCGGAGTCCCGAAGGACGAGCGAGCCAGGCGCGTCAGGGACGCCGCCAAGCTCCTCGACCTCGAGCCCTACCTCGACCGCAAGCCGAAGGCCCTCTCCGGTGGTCAGCGTCAGCGTGTGGCCATGGGCCGTGCGATCGTCCGCTCCCCCAAGGTCTTCCTCATGGACGAGCCGCTGTCCAACCTCGACGCCAAGCTGCGCGTGCAGACTCGCACCCAGATCGCCGCACTGACCCGCAAGCTCGCGGTCACCACCGTCTACGTCACGCACGACCAGGTCGAGGCGATGACCATGGGCGACCGCGTCTGCGTGCTCAAGGACGGCGTGCTGCAGCAGGTCGACTCCCCCCGCAACCTCTATGACACCCCGGCCAACGTCTTCGTGGCCGGCTTCATCGGCTCCCCGGCCATGAACCTCTTCCAGGTCCAGCACGACGGCGACAGCCTCATCCTCGGCGGTGAGCGGTACCCCATCTCCGACGGCTCCCTGAAGAAGGCCAACGGCAACACGGTCACCCTGGGCGTCCGCCCCGAAGACATCCACATCGACGAGGTCCACGGCATCGAGATGATCGTGGACCTCACCGAGGAGCTCGGCGCCGACGCACACATCTTCGGCTCGCCGGAGGGCCTGGAGTCCTTCCAGCCGCTGGTGGTCCGCGTCGACGGCCGCCGCCCCCCGCTGAAGGGCGACCGTGTGAAGGTCGTCCCGCAGATGGACCACATCCACCTGTTCGACTCAGAGACCGGCCTGCGCCTCAACGGCGACATCCCGGACCACACTCCGCACGCCCAGCTCGCCGACGTCGAGGCCCTGCAGGACGAGGAGGAGTGAACGAGCGAAGCGAGTTCACTCCGACGAGCAAGTGAGCGTCAGGGACCCCATGCGGCGGCCACGCCGCTTGGGGCCAGGCGCGAACGGGAGTGAACGAGCGGCACTCCCACCTGAGCTGACCAACCGCTGAGGGCGGGTCCCGGAGATCATCCGGGGCCCGCCCTCAGCGTCGTTCGGGCTCATCGCCTAGGCTGACCTCATGAAACAGCTGCTGTCTGTCATCCTGACCATCATCCTGGTCATCGTGGCGATCCGCGTGGTCCTCTGGATCCTCGGCGCCGCGATGAGCCTGGTCGCCAACCTGATCTTCATCGCGCTGATCGCCGCCGCGGTCATCTGGCTGATCCAGGCGGTGAGGTCGAATCGCTGAGCGGCCCGCTCAGGACGAGCAGGCCTGAGGACCTCGTACACTGATCACCCAAGAGTGATTCAGGCCACATTCACACGGGGTCCAGGGGCTGCATCCAGCGAACACCCAGGCCCACCCTCTGTGCTGGAAGATCTGGCGGGTACACGCCAGCTGCCGTCGAGACACCAGAGAGGGTGACATCTATGCGCGGCATCTACATCCCCATCGGTCTGGGCACACTGATCCTGATCGTGGTCGTGATCATCCTGCTGACATGACGTGAACCCTCAACCCACCGACCTCTCCAGCAGAGCCCTGGCCCCCTGCTCCCGGAGGGTGGTCAGGGCTTCTGCGTAGGGGCGGGTGAAGGCCTGGTGCTCCACCAGGTCCCCGAAGAGCTCCTCATCGCGCAGAAAGACCAGGATGTCGTCGTCATGCTGAGCGGCGGCGGCCATCACCCGCTCCCGCAGGCGGTCCACCACCGGCCATTCCTCACCGTTCTCCCCGACGCCTTCGGCGTAGCGCGCCCAGGACGCGACGACGGCGGCGCAGGCGCTGACTTCCCGCCCGGCGGCCAGATTCTCGCGGATCACCGGCACCATCCAGGTGGGGATGCGGTCCGAGGACTCGGCGGCCAGCCGGGCCAGAGTGTCGCGGACGTGCTCATTGCCGAAGCGAGCGATCAGCTGGTCCTTGTACGCCTCCAGGTCGATCCCCGGCACCTCGGGCACCGTGGGAGTTCCCTCGCGGTCCATGTAGAGCTCGCGCGTGAATCGGACCAGGACCTCATCCTGACACGCCTCATGGGCATAGGTGTGGCCCAGCAGCAGGCCGAAGTAGGCGATCACCTGGTGACTGCAGTTGAGCAGCCGCAGCTTCATCAGCTCATAGGGTTCCACGTCGTGGACCATCTGCACCCCGACCTCCTCGAAGGCGGGGCGTCCGGCGGGGAAGCGGTCTTCGAGCACCCACTGCAGGAAATCCTCGCTGACCACCGGCCAGGCGTCGTCGACGCCGCATTCCTGCGCGACCATCGCACGATCCGCCTCGGTGGTGACCGGCGTGATGCGGTCCACCATGCAGTTCGGGAAGGCGACGTCCTGCCGGATCCAGGCCGCCAGCTCGGCGTCGCGGTGCTGGGCGAAGGCCAGGATCATGCGCTGCGCCAGGTCGCCGTTGCCGCGGATGTTGTCACAGCTGAGCACCGTGAACGGCTCCGTCCCCGCGGCCCGCCGGCGGCGCAGCGCCTCCACGATGAAGCCGAAGAACGTCTCCGGGTGCTCGCCCTCGCCCCGGGCGAGATCCCGAGCCGCCGCTGGGGTCTCCGTCAGGAACTCGCCGGTGGTGGGGCTGTAGTTGTAGCCCCCCTCGGTCACGGTCAGCGAGACGATCTTCACGCCCTCGTCCGTCATCCGCGCCAGAACGGCCTCAGGATCTTCGGGCGCATAGAGATACTCGGCGATCGAGCCGATCACCCGGGCGTCACGGGTGCCGTCCGGGCCGGTGGAGACCAGCGTGTAGAGGCCGTCCTGAGGCACCAGCGCATCCCGCATGCGCACATCCCCGGGCAGCAGGCCCACTCCGCAGACCGCCCAGTCTGCGCGCCCCGCGCCGGAGAAGAGACGATCCAGGTATAGGGCCTGGTGTGCCCGGTGGAATCCGCCCACGCCGAAATGGACGATGCCCACGCGCCGGCCCTCCAACGGGTAGTCAGGGGTGCGGAGGGCGACACCGGAGGGGGTGTCAGGGCCCAGCTCGGTGACGGTGCGTGCGGAGAGCGGAGTGGCGGCGGTCATGACGATCCTTCCACGACGGGTGGTCGATGTGATCGCCACCATATCAAATGAGTGTCCCTCGGCGCTCATCTGAGCATGGGGAGGTCGCCACTGTCAGTCCCAGGTGATGATCCACCAGATGATCCGGCACGGGCAGGTGGGACATCAGGATCACGCTGCGACCGCGGCCGCCATCTCGCTCCGGCGTGCGCGAGGCAGCCCCGAGCAGATCCCGGATCAGCTGATCGCCCAGCTCCGGGTCCACATGCGCGGTGGGCTCGTCCAGCACCAGTACGTCGGCCCGGGAGAGGAGCCCGCGAGCGACAGCGATGCGCTGCGCCTGCCCTCCGGAGACCAGGGCGCCCTCGCGGCCCACCCTCGTATCCAGACCGTCCCGGGATCGCGCCCACTCCCCCAGCCCGACAGCCTCCAGAACCTCCCAGAGCTCCTCATCAGCACACCTCTCAGGCCCTTCGGGGTGGGCGAAGCTCAGATTCGCGCGCAACGTGGAGTCGAACAGATGCGCCCGCTGCTCGATCAGGCACACGCGCCGCCGCACCGCAGCCGCGGACATCTCGCGGATCTCGACGCCGTCCAGCCGGCACGAGCCCTCATGCTCCAGCAGACGCACGAGCGCCTGGGCCAGCGCCGTCTTCCCCGCCCCGCTGGGACCGGTGACCAGCGCCCGCTCCCCCGGGCCGAGACGCAGATCCACCGGCGCCGCCGTCGCGACGCTCTGGCCCGGCCAGCGCACTGTCATCTGATCGAGCTCCAGCAGCACACCGCCGTCCGGATCCTCCGCCGAAGTGTGGGCGTCGTCGGCAGCTGAGTCCTCGCCGTCGTCGGCCGGGATCTCCTCCGGTAGGGGCCGTTCGGTCAGCTCTGCGATCCGCTCCGCGGAGGCAAGCACCCGGCGTCGGGCGGACCAGGCCGCGGGCACGGCGGCGGCGATCTCGAAGACCGCCAGCGGCACCAGGGCCAGCACCGCCAGCACCGGACCGTCCACCACCCCCGGGCTGAGCAGGAACTCCGGACCCAGCGGCGCGCTGGGCCGCAGAGCCGGGATGCCGAGCAGCAGCATCGCCAGCACGGCCGCCCCGGTGAGCCCGGTCAGCACCGCCGAGACCACCCCGGCCCCGACCGCGCTGCGCAGCTCCGCAGCCCGCAGCCGCGCATCGGCCCGCTCCACCCGGCGGACCTGCTCCCCCGCCGCGCCATAGGCCAGCAGAACGTCCACGTCGACCACCAGATCCGTGACCTCGTCGGCGAGCGCCCCACGCAACATGGCGGTCCGGCGCTCGGCGGACCCGCTGATCCTCGCGTTCAGCCAGGTCCCGGCCAGCAGAGCCAGCCACAGCAGCGCGGCGAGCGCAACCGCCGCCGGCGGGGAGAACCAGGCCAGCCCGGCCAGGGTGCTCACCACGACGACGCCGGAGCTCACCAGGGGCTGGATCACCCGTGTAGGCAGGTCGAGCAGCTGCTCCACATCCCGGACCAGCCGGGAGAGCAGGTCACCCCGCCCGCGGTCTGCCAGTCCTGCCGGGGCCAGCGGCATGAGCCGCTCGACCAGCCCCACGCGCAGGGTGCTCAGCGTACGGAACGCGGCGTCGTGGGAGCTCAGCCTCTCCAGGTAGCGGAAGAACCCCCGGGAGAGCGCGAAGGCCCGCACCCCGACCACCAGCAGGCCCAGGTACAGGATGGGCGGCTGCTCCGCGGCACGCGTGATCAGGTACGCCGAGAGCCCCAGCAGCAGGACAGCGCTCAGCCCGGAAAGCACCCCGAAAGCCAGCGCCGGGAGCATGGTACGGACTCCGGGGCGGGCCAGGCGGAGCAGGTCACGAGCGGGTGCAGAGCTCATCGGACTCCCTCCAGCTGATGGACGACGTCGGCGGACTCCAGCACCCCAGGCCGGTGGCTGATCACCAGGACCGTCCGGCCGGAATCGGCCTCGGCCCGCAGGAGCCCGATCAGCGCCTGCTCGGAGCGGTCATCCAACGCGGCAGAGGGCTCGTCGAGCAGCAGAACGGGAGCATTCCGGGCCCGAGCCCGATGCACGGCCCGGGCGACGGCGATCCGATGGGCCTGCCCACCCGAGAGCCCGGCACCGCGGACGCCCAGAGGGTGATCGAGCGGCAGTTCCGGCAGGTCCAGAGCGTCGAGGATGCTGCGCGCCTCACCGGAGTGCAGCTGCGGCTCGCCGAGCGCGATGTTCTCCCCCACCGTGCCGGAGCGCAGCCCATGGCGCTGCCCGGCCCAGGCGACGTCGTCACGGGTGATCGGCCTCGAGCCCCCCTCGCCGCTCAGCGTGAGCTCCCCCGTGTGCGCGACCAGCCCGACGACGGCGGCGGCCAGCGTGGACTTCCCCGATCCGGAGGGGCCGGCGAGCGCGGTGATCCGCCCCGGGGAAGCGGTGAGGTCGACGTCGTCGACGATGGCGGACCCGCTCCGGGCGACACCGACCCCACGCAGCTGCAGCTCGGAGCGCCGCCGCCGCGTGGCCTCCCCCGGTCCCGTCGGCACTGTCCGCGGCTCGCTCTCCAGCAGCGCGAACACCTCCTCGGACGCCGCGATCCCATCCGCCGCGGCATGATACTGGGCGCCCACCTGCCTCAGCGGAGCGTAGGCCTCCGGAACGATGAGGAGCACGAACAGCCCCACGAAGAGCCCCAGCTCGCCGTCGATCAGCCGGACCCCCACCGAGACCGCCACCAGCGCCACCGAGAGGCTGGCGGCCAGCTCCAGGACGAATCCGGAGAGGAAGCTGACCCGCAGAACCTTCATGGTGGCGGACCGGTGCTGCTCGGTGAGCCGGTGCAGGTTCTGCCGCTGCCGGTGCTGCCGGTTGAAGATCTTCAACGTGGAGAGGCCCTCCACCAGGTCCAGATAGGCGGTGCCCAACCGGTCCAGACGCCGGCGCTGCCGCAGCTGGGCGGACTGGGTGGACCAACCCACCAGCACCATGAACACCGGCACCAGCGGCATGGTGAGCGCCACGATCAGCGCCGTGGTCAGATCCTGGGTGGCGAGCACGCCCAGCAGGAACGGCACCGCCAGGGCGGTGAGCACCAGCTGCGGCAGATACCGGGAGAAATAGGCGTCCAGGACGTCCAGGCCGGAACCGAGGACGCTGACCGCATGGGCAGGGCCGGCGCCGCCGTCGTCGTCATCGTGGAGACCGCGGTGCACCAGCGCCTCGGCGGCCTGGCGCCGCAGCTGGGACTTCACCCGCGCCGCCGCCCGCGCCGCGACCCACTCCATCACCCAGGAGACCGCCGCACGGGCCGCCGCCACCGCCGCCAGTCCGCCCAGCAGCGGAGCGACCAGACCCAGCAGCTCCACCCCGGAGGCCGGCTCCTGGACGACCAGCTCCTCGGTCACCCAGTCCCCCGGAAGCACCCCGACGGCGGCGATCACCGTCGCCAGCACCCCGGCCAGCAGGGCGCTGAACGCCAGCACCAGCAGCACCTGCACGAGCCCCAGCGCCACGGACAGGGCGAGGAACCCGCGGGCGGCGTGGGCGTGACGGAGCAGGCGGGGGTCGAGGGGCTTCATGGCTGTCCTGTCCTCACGGGCGGGCTGTCCTCGTCACCGGCAGACTCAGTGCGCCGCGGTGGGGATGTGATCGCGGGTGAGGCGACGGCGGAAGACCCAGTAGGTCCAGATCTGATAGCCGATCACCAGCGGGGTGACCACCAGCGCCACCCAGAGCATCACCGTCAGGGTGTAGTCGGTGGAGCTCGCGTTCGCGATGGTCAGCCCACCCACCCCCGTCGTGGAAGGCAGCACATGCGGGAACAGGGAGAGGAACAGAGTCACCACGGCCAGCCCGATGGTCGCCGCCATCGCACCGAAGGCCAGACCCTCCCGCCCCAGCGCGTTGGCGAACAGCGCCGCCACCAGGGCCAGCGCGGCCCCGACGGCCGCGGCCAGCGCGGGACCAGGCTGCCCGGAGAAGGACTCCAGACGCAGAGTCCAGACCAGGAAGATGACGGCGATCAGCGCCGTCGGCAGCCCGGCGAGTCCGGCGAGCCGGCGGGCCCGCCCGCGGATCTCGCCGTCGGTCTTCAGCGCGATGAACACCGCCCCATGGACCAGACACAGCAGGGTCAGGGTGAGACCGCCCAGCAGGGCGTAGGGGTTGAACACGTCCCCCAGGCTCGCCACGACGTTGTGCCCCTCATCCATAGGCAGGCCGCGGACCACGTTGGCGAAGATCAGGCCCCACAGGAAGGCTGGGAGCAGCGAGCCGATGATGATCATCCGGTCGAAGGTCCGGGTCCACTGCGGATGTTTGCGCTGATGCCGGTACTCGAAGCTCACCCCGCGGGCGATCAGCGCCAGCAGGATCAGCAGCAGCGGGAGGTAGAACCCCGAGAACAGCGAGGCGTACCACTCCGGGAAGGCCGCGAAGAGCACCGCCCCGGCCACGATCACCCAGGTCTCGTTGAGGTCCCAGACCGGGCCGATGGTGTTGATCATGACCCGCCGGTCCGTGTCATCGCGGCCCAGCAGCGGCAGCGACATGCCCACCCCGAAGTCGAAGCCGTCGAGCACGAAGTAGCCGACGAAGAAGAACGCGACCAGCACGAACCAGATCGTCGGGAGGTCGACCTGTGAGAGGTCCAGCAGTGCGAAGTCCATGGATGGCTCCTGATCAGTACACGACAGCGAGGTCGTCGGAGTCGGCGTCGACATCCTCGTCCAGTTCAGGGGGCCCCTCCTGGGCGGCCTTGAGGATGAGCTTGAACTCGACGACGGCGAGGATCCCGTAGATGAGCGTGAAGGCGGCCAAGGAGATCGCCACGTCGAGGCCGGAGACGTTCGGGGAGACCGCGGCTTCTGTCTTCATCAGCCCGAAGACGATCCACGGCTGACGGCCCATCTCGGTGAAGATCCAGCCCACCAGGGAGGCGAGCAGCGGCAGCGGGGCGGCCCAGATGAAGATCCGCCACATCAGCTGCTCCTGGCGGGCCGGCAGCTGCCGCGCGTTCTTCCGGGTCAGCCACAGTCCCACCAGGGAGATCAGGGCGGAGACCGCCCCGAGGCCGATCATCCACCGGAAGGACCAGTAGGTGACCCAGATCAGCGGCGTGTAGTCCCCGGCTCCGAACTGGGTGACGTACTGGGCCTGCAGATCGTTGATGCCCTCCACCTCGCCGTCGAGCGTGTGGGTGGACAGCAGGGAGAGCAGATACGGGATCCGGATGGAGAACAGCTCGGAGGCGCCGTCGGGGGTGCCGAGGGTGAAGATCGAGAAGCTCGCCGCGTTCGTGGTCTCGTAGAGCCCTTCGGCGGCGGCCATCTTCATCGGCTGGGCGTCCACCATGGCCAGGGAGAGCTGGTCGCCGGAGACTCCCACCCCCAGGAAGGCCAGCACGTTGGCCCACAGGCCGGTCTTCAGCGCCGGGCGCATCGTCTCGGTGTGCTGGCCGCGGCGCAGGTGCCAGGCGGCGACGGCGATCATCACCGTGGCGGCGAACATGATCGCCGCGAAGATGGTGTGCGGGAACGCCGCGAGCACTACGGGGTTGGAGAGCACCTCCCACAGGCTGGTCAGCTCGGCGCGCCCGCGCTCGTGGTTGAAGCTGTAGCCGACGGGGTTCTGCATGAAGGCGTTGGCGGCCAGGATGAAGTACGCCGAGAGCGTGCTGGCGACGAACACGGTCCAGATGCACGCCAGGTGGGCCAGCCGCGGGATGCGGCCCCAGCCGAAGATCCACAGGCCGATGAAGGTGGCCTCGAAGAAGAACGCGGCCAGTCCCTCGATGGCCAGCGGGGCACCGAAGACGTCCCCGACGAAGCGGGAGTACTCGGACCAGTTCATCCCGAACTGGAACTCCTGGACGATGCCGGTGACCACGCCCATGGCGAAGTTGATCAGGAAGATCTTGCCGAACAGCTTGGTCAGCTTCAGGTACTTGACGTCGTCGGTGCGGTGCCAGGCGGTCTGCATGATGGCGGCCATCAGCGCCATCCCGATGGTCAGCGGGACGAAGAGGAAGTGGTAGAGCGTGGTCAGTCCGAACTGCCAGCGCGCCAGGGACAGAGGGTCGAAGAGTTCTTCCACGGGCTCACCTGAGTCTTCGCAGGGCCGCGTCACGGGGTCGTGGCGTGGAGGCGGCCGTCCTCGCGGCCTCGCCTCCCTCTGAATTCTACAGCTTGTAGAAGACTTTTCTACAAGTTGTAGAAATGTGACCTTCGGGACCTCTGGGCGATCAGCCCAGGGCGTCGAGCCGCTCGGCGGCCAGCAGGTCCATCAGCTGATCCGCCAGATCCGCCGAGATCACCAGATCGTCGACGAAGCCGCCCCGGGCCGCGGCCAGCACCGCCTCCGGGTAGCCGACGGCGGGGGCCACCGCGAGCACCCGGGTGCGCCGCAGCTGCTCCGGAGTCACCCCGATGACACGCTTCTCCATGCCGGTCCTCGCCACGCGCCCCTGCGCATCGAGCAGGATGCCGGAGCACTCCGCGATCGCTCCGGCGTCGCGCGCCAGCTGCTTCTCCTCGTCGCTCACCCTCGCCCAGACGGTCGAGATCCCCGCGTCCCAGGCGCCGATGGCGATCACGGCGACGTCAAGTTCATCGGCCGCATCCAGAGCTGAGCGCACCTCGGCGGAGGAGCGCAGCGCGGCAGCGACCTCCGGGGAGTCCACGATCAGCGGGGTCGGCAGCGGCCAGATCTGCCCGCCCGCCCGTGACGCCAGGCGATGGACGAGGGTCGAGGACTCCCCCGTGGTGGACCCCGGGGCGCTGACCGGCCCGACGAGCTGGACGACGTCCACCTTGGGCAGCTCCCCCAGATGCTCGGGCAGGTGCATCAGCGTACGCGACCACGCCACCCCGAGGCGCGCGCCGTCATGCAGGCGACGAGGGAGGAGGTCCGCGACCTGGCGGGCCAGCGCCGAGCGCAGCGTCTCATCTGAGCGCTGGGCGACCACGGTCACCGAGGAGACGCCGAGCCTCTCGGCGAGGCCGTCATGCTCGGTCCCTCCGTCGGAGGGGTTGACGATGGTGATCCGGACGATGCCCTCATCCCGGGCCTGATCCAGAAGTCGCGCGACCTGAAAGCGCGAGAGCCCATGACGACGAGCCATCTCGACCTTCGAGAGCCCCCCGAGATAGTACTCCGTCGCCAGGTCGGCCAGCAGCGTCAGATCACGCCGCTCATCCTGCGGGTCGGACGTCATGATGCCTCCAATGCTTGCTCATTCGAGCATATATGACTACGATCACGTATCAAATGAGCGATAGATCACTCTCATATGAGCATGGACATCGTGCCTCCGCGAAGAACGGACTCCCCATGACACCGCATCCTCCCTCCAGCAGGTCCTCCGGCTCGGCCCTGAGCAGACGCACTCTCCTCGGCGCCGGCTTCGGCGCGGGGCTCGGCGCTGCGACCCTCGGCCTGAGCGGCTGCGCCACAGGGACGGCCGCCGGCACCCGAGAGACCATCGTCGTCGCCATCGTCTCCAACCCCCAGATGCAGGACGCGATGGGGCTGATCGACCACTTCCGCGCGGCCCACCCCGACGTCGACGTCCGATTCGTCTCCCTGCCCGAGAACGAGGCCCGGGCGAAGATTACCGCCTCCGTCGCCTCCGGCGGCGGCGAGTTCGACGTGGTGATGATCTCCAACTACGAGACACCCATGTGGTCGGCGAACGGATGGCTCACCGACCTCGAGCCCTACATCGCAGAGACCCGGGGCTATGACGCGGAGGACTTCATCCCGACCATCCGTGAGGCCCTCTCTCACGAAGGGCGGCAGCATTCGGTCCCGTTCTACGGCGAGAGTTCGTTCCTGGCCTACCGTCGGGACCTCTTCGAGGCGGCAGGCCTCGAGATGCCCCGCCAGCCGACCTGGGATCAGGTCCGCGAGTTCGCCGCCGAGCTGAATGCCCCCGAGGACGGCGTCTCCGGCGTCGCGCTGCGGGGCCTCGCCGGCTGGGGCGAGGTCCTCGCGCCGCTCAACACGGTGGTCAACACCTTCGGCGGCCGATGGTTCGACATGGACTGGCGTCCCATGCTCGACTCCCCTGAAGTCCACGCGGCCGTGTCCACCTACGTCGACACAGTCCGCACCTGGGGCCAGCCGGGAGCCGCGACCTCCGGGTTCGGAGACTGCCTCACCCGCGTCAGCCAGGGCAACGCCGCCATGTGGTACGACGCCTCCTCCATGGTCTCCGGGATCGAGAACCCCGCCTCGTCCACCGTGGTGGGCGACGTCGGCTACGCGCTCGCCCCCGTCATGGAGAGCAACCATGCGGGCTGGCTCTACGCCTGGAGCCTCGCGATCCCAGAGACCAGCCAGCACAAGCAGGCGGCCTGGGACTTCATCTCCTGGATGACTCACCCGGACTACTTCCGGCTCGTCGGAGAGGAGCTCAGCTGGGAGGTGCTCCCCCCGGGTTCACGCCAGTCCACCTATGAGATCCCCGAGTATGCCGCGCTGGCCGAGAACTACGCGGAGCCCACCCTGTACTCGATGGATCACGCGACCCAGGAGAACTGCATGCTCCACGAAGTCCCCTACCCCGGACTGCAGTTCGTCGGCATCCCCGAGTTCCAGGACGTCGGCACCCGCGTGGCCCAGCAGATCTCTGCCGCGGTGGCGGGCCGGCAGAGCGTGGACGAGGCGCTGAGCCAGTCCCAGACCTTCGCCGAGTCCGTCGCCCGCACCTATGGATGGGAGGGATGAGCCATGGCCACCCCTGCTGACACCCGCATCGCTCCGCACAGCGGAGGCGACAAGGTCCGCCCACGGACCTCCGCCCTCGATGATCGTCTCCGTGCCCACCGCGCCGCAGAGAAGGCGGAGGCACGACGTCGTCGGCTGCCGCTGCTGCCGGCGCTGCTGTTCGTGATCGTCTGCACGCAGGTTCCCTTCCTGCTGACCATCTGGTACTCGCTGCGGTCCCGGAACCTGCTCCGTCCCGAAGGCGACCAGTTCGTCGGACTGCGCAACTTCGCCGACCTCTTCGTGGACTCCACCTTCCGCACCGCGGCGATGAACTCGGTGCTGATCACTCTCGGCTGTGTCTTCGTCTCCGTGCTGCTGGGACTCGGACTCGCCCTGCTGCTGGACCGGAGGTTCGTCGGACGGGGCCTCGTCCGGACCCTGCTGATCACCCCGTTCCTCATCATGCCGGTGGCCGGCGCGATGCTGTGGAGCATCTCGATGTTCAATCCCAGCTACGGGCTGGTGAACTGGCTGATCGGACTGGTAGGGATCTCCCCTGTGGACTGGACCTCCCAGTTCCCGGTCTTCTCGATCATCGTGGCCCTGGTCTGGCAGTGGACTCCCTTCATGATGCTTCTGCTCCTGGCAGGGCTGCAGTCCCAGTCCAAGGACGTCCTCGAAGCCGCCTCCATCGACGGCGCCGGCGCGTGGAAGACGTTCCTGTTCGTGACCCTGCCCCACCTGCGGTTCTACCTGGAGCTCTCGGTGCTGCTGGGGGCGATCTACGTGGTCAACACCTTCGACCACATCTACCTGATGACTGCCGGAGGTCCCGGCACCGCCAGCGCGAACCTGCCCTTCTACATCTACCAGCGGGCCTTCCTCGGGTTCGACATCGGTCAGTCCGCCGCCATGGGCGTGGTCACCGTCATCGCCACCATCGTCATCGCCATGTTCGCCCTGCGGCTGATCTTCCGCAGCATCAACTCCAAGGAGCAGTCATGACCGCCGCAGTCGAGACGCCCGCCGCACCCCGGAACCGCTCGGTCACCGGACCACAGGGTGGCAGCCGGCCCCGCGCCGTCGGGAACCTGCTCACCGGTCTGGCCTGGGCGGCAGCGTTCATCTTCTTCGCCCCGGTGCTGTGGATGGTGCTCACCAGCTTCAAGCAGGAGTCCGACGCCGCCTCCTCGCCCCCGACCTTCCTCTTCAGTCCCACCCTGGACCAGTACCGAGCAATCTTCACCTCAGAGGCCGGCGGTTACTTCCTGAACTCGCTGGTGGCCACCGCCGTCTCCACGCTGCTGGTCATCGCCATGGCCGTGCCGGCGGCCTATGCGCTGAGCATCCGCCCGGTGAAGCGCACCCAGGACGTGCTCTTCTTCTTCATCTCCACCAAGATGCTGCCCATCGTGGCGGTAATCATGCCGATCTACGTGATCGCCGGTCAGCTCCGCATGCTGGACAACATCATCACGCTGATCATCCTCTACACCGCGATGAACCTGCCGATCGCGGTATGGATGATGCGCTCCTTCTTCCTAGAGGTGCCCGGCGAGGTACTCGAGGCCGCCTCCATGGACGGAGCCTCGCTGATGCTGACCATGCGCCGGGTGCTCATCCCCATGGTCACCCCGGGAATCGCGGCCACCGCGCTGATCTGCGTGATCTTCGCCTGGAACGAGTTCTTCTTCGCGTTGAACCTCACCGCGGCCAATGCCGCCACCGTGCCGGTCTACCTGATGAGCACCATGACCTCGGAGGGCCAGTTCCTCGCTCAGCTCTCCGCCGCCTCGGTGCTAGCCTCCCTGCCGGTGGTCCTGGCCGGCTGGTTCGCCCAGAAGCAGCTCGTCCGAGGCCTGTCCATGGGAGCCGTGAAATGAGCCGCATGCGCGCCGCGGTGCTGCGCACCCCCGGTGACATCGTCCTCGAGGAACGCCGGATCCCCGTCCCGGGCCCCGGTGACGTGCTGGTCCGCGTGACTGCCGTCGGCATCTGCGGCTCTGACGTGCACTACTACAGGCAGGGCCGGATCGGACCGTTCGTCGTGGAAGACCCGCTCATCCTGGGGCACGAGAGCGCCGGGGTCATCGCCGCAACGGGAGACGGCGTGGACTTCTCCCGGCTGGGGGAGCGCGTCTCCGTGGAGCCCCAGCGCATCGACTGGTCCTCCCCCGAGGCGCGGGCCGGTCGCTACAACCTCGACCCTCGCGTGCAGTTCTTCGCCACACCTCCGGTGGACGGCGCCTTCGCCGAGTACGTGACCATCCCGTCGATGTTCGCCCACAGGCTGCCCGATGAGATCTCGGCGGAGGCCGGGGCGCTGCTGGAGCCGCTCTCTGTGGCGGTCGCGGCCACCCGCAAGGCGCGCCTCGGCATCGGCGACCGCGTACTGGTCACCGGTGCCGGACCGATCGGGCTGATCCTCACCCAAGTCGCCCGCGCGCTGGGGGCCTCCGAGGTCGTGGTCACCGACGTCTCCGAGGACCGGCTGAGGCTGGCGGAGACGTTCGGCGCCACACGCGCCGTCGTCGCCGACACCGACCTCTCGGAGATGCGCGCCGATGTCCTCCTGGAGGCCTCCGGCGCACCTCCAGCCATCCATGCCGGGTTGCGGGCGCTGGGCCCGGCCGGACGGGCCGTGCTCATCGGCATGGGCGCCGATGACGTCATGATCCCGCTCACCACGGTGCAAAACCGTGAGCTCGAGGTCACCGGAGTCTTCCGATATGCCAACACGTGGCCGACCGCCATCGAGCTGGTCCGTTCCGGACGTGTGGATCTGGACCGGCTGGTCACCGGCCGATTCAGCCTGGAACAGACCGCCGAGGCCCTCACGGCCGCGGCCGACCCGCGCACGCTGAAGGCGATCGTACACCCGTCCTAATGCGTTGCCTCCGGAGCCGTTGTCGCTAAACGTGGCTTAAGTGAGCGTATTCCGACAACGGTTCCGGAGGCAACGGGCGATGACCTCCTCCACAGCGTTCCCAACACGCCCGGGAGCTCCACAGCCGGGGCCTTGCCCCTCCTCACGTGCGACATTCACCCGGAGACTCCAGGGCATGCGTCGACCGTCGCCCCTCCCCACAGAACTCCTCGAGGGAGTCTTCTCTCGACGACGCGCCCTGGAGCTCGGGGTCTCGCCGCGGCGCCTCCGCGCAGGCGACATCACCCGCGTCGGCCATGGCCTGTACCGATGCACAGCCCAGCCAGTCTTCTCCCCATCGACCCAGCATGCGCGGTTCATGAGCACGCTGCGAGCCCTGCACCACGAGTACCCCGGATTCTGGTTCAGCCACGCGACCGCCGCGGCCCTCTACGGCCTGGACCTGCCGTCCTGGCTGGACGGTTCATCCCCGATCCACCTGAGCCGGGCCGAGTCCTCGACGACGACCCATCGCCTCCCAGGCCTCCGATCGCACGCGGTGGTCGTGGAGGACGGCGAGGTCACGGAGCACCTGGGGCTGCCGGTGAGTCGGCCGGCGCGGGTGTACTTCGATCTCATGCGGGACTTGCCCCTGAAGGAGCTCGTCGCCCTAGGGGATCAGCTGGTCCGACATCCCCGGCCGGCCCTCGAGGGACGCGACGATCCCTGGGAGACGCCGTCATCGTTGGCCGAGCTGGTCGGGGCGCACCGCAAGACCAAGGGCATCGTCAAGGGGCGCGCCGCACTCGAGCTGATTCGGATCGGTGCGGATTCCCGTCCCGAGAGCTTCCTTCGGCTCGCCCTGCTCGATTCCGGGCTCCCGGAACCGGAGCTCCAGGTCCGACCGCGGCCCGGGAGCCCCTGGTCGGGCGACCTCGGATACTCGGAGCTGAAGATCGTGATCCAGTACGACGGCAGCGGGCACTTCTCTGCGGCCGAGCAGGCGAAGGACCAACGTCGCGACCGTGCCTTCGAACAGGACGGCTGGCGGATCATCCACGCCAACGCGGAGGATCTCCGCGACGGGTTCCGCCGCATCGTCGCTCGCGTGGCCCACGCCCTGACGTTGCCTCCGGAGCCATTGTCGGAATACTCGCACTTACGCGAGTTTTAGTGACATTGGTTCCGGAGGCAACGCAGGCGCAGCAGGGGAGCGCTACTCCCGCGAGAGGCCCGCAGCAGGCTCGGTGCGACCCAGCGCGCGGGCCGGGATCGCCGAGGCGACGACGGCGGCGAGCAGCGTCGCACCGACGATCAGCCCCAGCCGGCCCCAGGGGACCGCGAGCGCCACGCCCATCACGTCCTCGGCCACCAGGGAGGACACTCCGGCCCAGCCGAAGAACACGCCCAGCCCACCGCCGAGCAGCAGCGCCACGACCGCCATCAGCACCGCCTCGGTGGACACCAGACGACGCACCCCGCCGCGGGTGAGACCCAGCGCCCGCAGCAGGGCGGCCTCGCGCCGGCGTTCGAAGACCGACAGCGCCAGGGTGTTGGACACCCCGATCACCGCCACCACCACGGAGGCGGCCAGCAGCACCAGCACCACCAGCAGCACGGTGTCGATCACCTCCGAGAAGGAGGCCCGCGACAGCGCCGCCTCCACCGTCGAGGGGGTCTGCTCCCCCACGACATCGGTGAGCGTGGAACCCACGCGCATCACCTCATCAGCGGAGGCCGCATCACTGATCCGCAGCCAGGTCTGTCCGGCGGCCTCCTCCAGGTCCCACCCGGATCCGGAGGCCACCAGCACGGTCCCGGCGGGCAGCCACCCGGCCAATTCGGCCTCCACCTGCAGCGACTCCTCCCCCGGGGTGCTCAGCGTCACCCGAGCGGTCTCGCCCCAGGCGGCCACCGGCTGCTCACCCTCATAGAAGGAGGACGCCATCAGCGCCTTCCCCGACTCGGGCAGCACCTCTGCGCGTCGAGCCACGGTCTCCACGTCCTCCGCGGAGCCGGACACCACCTGCACCGGGGCGGTCTCCCCGTCCTCCGTGGCCAGTTCGGCCTGCTCCCCGGCGAGGGTCACGCTGCCGGTCACGGCGTCATCTGCGGACAGGGCGGCGTCAGACTCGGTGGAGGCCACGGCGGCGTCGACCGGATACCGTTCCGCGAGATCCTTGTCCAGCGATCGCTGGGCGGTCGCCGCGCCGACCGTCATGGTCACGACCAGCGTCACCCCGATCAGCAGCGCAGAGGTCGTGGTGGCGAGTCGGCCAGGGGTCTGCCGGGCGTTCTGCGCCACCAGCCGGGGCACCTCTCCGCCGGTGATCCGCGCCAGCAGCAGTCCAAGTCCGCGCACCGCGGCAGGGACGATCGCCCGGGCGGCCAGCAGCACCCCGAGGAACCCCGTCATCGCCCCGGCGACGCCGAGCAGCGAGCTGTGGAGCAGCGCGGCGGCCACCACCGTGCCCAGCCCCAGCACGGCCAGCACGGCACCGATTGCGGTCCGCACCCGCGGCACCCCGCCCTCGGCGGGAGCGACGTCGACCGGGCGCAGCGCCTGCATCGGCGAGGTGCGCCCGGCACGCAGCGCGGGGAACAGGCTGGCCGCACTCGTCACCAGTGTGCCCAGCACCAATCCGACGACGACGGCGGCCCCGGTGAGCTGCACGGCCGCGAACTCCTCCAGCCAGAAGCCACGAGCCGCAGCACCCAGGCCGTAGGCGGCGCCGAGGCCCAGCAGCACACCCACCGCGGAGCCTGCCAATCCCAGCAGCGCCCCTTCGGCGATCGTCGCCTGCTTGATCTGGCGGGCGGTGGCTCCGATGGCGCGCAGCAGTGCCAGCGTCGACATCCGGGAGGCCACCAGCACCCCGAAGGTGTTGGTGATGACCAGCCCGGCCACGAAGACGGCGATCGCTCCGAAGCCCAGCCCGATGCTCATCAGAATGTCACCGCTGCCGGAGAGGTCCTCCAGCCAGGCTTCAACGATCTGTTCGTGGGTGAGCACCTCGAGCTCAGGGGCGAGCTGCTGGATCTGCTCCTGAGCGATCCGCTGCGCGGCCGGGTCCCCATGCAGATCCCCGGCGAGCACCACGCGGACGGAATCCGCGTATGCCTCCTCCGGGAAGGCGTCCATCCCCTCGGCGGTGACGAAGGCCGCACCGGCGCCCTGGACGCCGCTGATCAGCCCCACCACGGTATAGGGCACCCCCGTCGTGTCACCGTCGAAGTCCGAAGAGGTCACCGTGTCCCCGACGCTGAGGGCGTAGGCGCTTGCGAACTGCTCGGAGAGGACGATCTCACCGGCGGCCCGCGGCGCGTTCCCTGCGGAGAACTCCGTCGGGAGATGCTCGGGCAGCTCGGAGACGGACAGGTACCCGTCCCGCCCTCCCAAGTCAGCGGGAGCGAAGCCGGTGCGGATCAGCTGGGCGGAGGCCACCCCGTCGAGCTCCCCCACCTCCCCGGCCAGCTCCTCGGCTTCGTCGGGATCCTCGATCACGCCACCGACGCTGACCATCAGGTCGGCACCGGCGGCTTCGGCCTCCGCCTGGGACTCCATGGTGCGGCTGAAGGCGTCGACCATCAGCAGAGAGGTCACCACGAAGGCGACCGCCACCGCGATGGCGGCACCCGCCGCGAACAGCCGGGTGCCGCCCGAGCGCAGGTTCGTGCGCAGGATCGTGTTCATCGGCCGGCCTCGATCATCGCGGCCGCCAGCTGCTCGGCGGTGGGCGCCTCGAGGGTGTCCACCACTTGACCGTCGGCCAGCAGCACCGTCCTGTCAGCCCGGGCGGCGGCCGCGGCGTCGTGGGTGACCATGATGACGGTCTGCCCGAACTCGTCGACGGCGGCACGGAGCAGCTCCAGCACCTCGGCGCCGGCCGCCTGGTCCAGGTTGCCGGTGGGTTCGTCGGCGAAGATCACCTCAGGCCGGGAGACCAGGGCGCGGGCGACGGCGACGCGCTGCTGCTGCCCGCCGGAGAGCTCGAAGGGCCGGTGATGCAGCCGTCCGGTCAGTCCGAGCCGCTCCACCACGAGGTCCACGAACTGTCGGTCCACGGGGGTTCGTCCCAACCGGGAGGGCAGCAGGATGTTCTCCTCGGCGGTCATCGCCGGCACCAGGTTGTAGGCCTGGAAGATGAACCCGAGGCGTTCCCGGCGCACCCGGGTCAGCCGCTTGTCCTCCAGCCCGGTGAGCTCCACGTCCCCGACGACGACGCTGCCGCCGTCGGCGACGTCGAGGCCGGCGAGCACGTGCATCAGGGTGGACTTGCCGGAACCGGAGGGCCCCATCACAGCGGTGAACCGAGCAGCCGGGATCTCCAGGCTGAGGCGCTTCAGCGGCCGGACGGCGGTGTCGCCGGAGCCGTAGATCTTGGTGAGGTCGGTCGCACGGACGGCGACGGAAGGTGCGTGTGTCATACCTCCACGCTATGGTCCGCCCAGGTCAGCCCACATCGGAACAGAGGATGGTTCCCCTCTCATCCTGCAGGATGAGAGATCAGTCCCCCACCAGCCCGGAGTCGTAGGCGAACACCACTGCCTGCACCCTGTCCCGGACCTCCAGCTTGGTGAGCACATGCCCCACATGGGTCTTCACGGTGGCCTCGGAGAGGAACAGTCGACGGGCGATCTCTCCGTTGGAGTCTCCGGTGGCCATTTCCTGCAGGATCTCAGCCTCTCTTGCGGTGAGTGAGTCCAGCTTCGCCCGCTGTGCGGCGGTGGGCAGCCGGCGTCCGGCACCGGACAGCAGCGTGGAGTCGAGAAGACGCCGGGTGGTGGTGGGCGCGATCACCGCCCCGCCGGTGGTGACCGTGCGGATGGAGTCCAGCAGGATCTCCGGCTGGACATCCTTGAGCAGGAAGCCGGAGGCTCCTGCCCGCAGCGCCTCCACGGCGTACTCATCGGTGTCGAAGGTGGTCAGCACGATGATCTTCGGCGCATCCCGCCCCGCCGTCCCCGAGGTGAGTCGGCGGGTGGCCTCCAATCCGTCGAGCACCGGCATGCGGATGTCCATGAGCACCACGTCAGGGGCGTGCGTCGCCACCGCCTCGAGGGCCTGCTGCCCGTCACCGGCCTGGGCCAGGACCTGCATGTCGGGCTGGGAATCGATGACCATCGCGAATCCGGCGCGCAGCAGCGCCTGGTCGTCGGCCAGCAACACACCGGTGGTGGTCATCGGATCTCCTCGTCACTCATCTTGGTCTGTCAGCGGGAGCCGAGCGACGACGTCGAAACCTCGGGTGTGCGCCGTCGTCTCCACGGTGCCTCCATGGAGCCGGGCTCGCTCTGCCATGCCCAGCAGCCCGGAGCCGGCTCCGTCCGTCTCAGCCCGAGAGCCGCGGCCGGTGTCCCGCACCGCGACGATCAGCCAGCCGCCCTCGGCCTGGAGGGCCACCGTGGCCGAGGCCTCCGGGCCGCCGTGCTTCAGCGTGTTCGTCAGGGCCTCCTGCACGATGCGGTGCACCGCCAGCCCGGCGCCCTCGGGCAGAGCGGGCGGCCTGCCGAGAGTCTCGGCCACCCGGTCGTTCAGCTCCACGGGCAGGCCGGCGGCACGCACGTCGGCGATCATCCGGCCCAGGTCCTCCAGACCCGGAGAAGGCCGAAGCAGCAGGGATTCACGCTCCTCACGCAGGACACCGAGCATGCTGCGCATCTCGGTGAGCGCCTCCCGACCGGTCCGTCCGATGGTCTCGAAGGCCTCCCCCGCGCGCTGCGGGTCCTGGGCGACCACGTACCGGCCGCCGTCGGCCTGGGCGATCATCACCGACATGGAATGGCTGATCACATCGTGCATCTCCCGGGCGATGCGCATCCGCTCGGCGTCGGCGGCCAGCCGCGTCTCATGCTCACGCTCCAGCTCGAGCAGCTCGTTGCGCTCGGTGATGGCGGCGATCTCCCGACGGCGACGCCCCCCGAGATCGCCCAGCAGCCAGGCGACCATGACCACCGCCGCCGAGAATCCGGTGAGCAGCAGGACCAGGACGAACGTCATGGGGTCGACCGGCGGACCGCCGAGGAAGATCATCTGCTGGACGAAAACCTGCCCGCCCAGCAGGACGGCGCCGATCAGCGCCACGATCAGGTACAGCCGGGAAGCCCGCCGAGTGCCGAACTTCGCCACTGAGTAGAGCACGATCGGGACGGTGAGCGCGGTGTACCCGGGCCCGGTGAGGGTGAGCACCTGCCCGAGCGCGCCGAGGGCGATGAGCCCGGCGGCCCACGCCGGTCGGGAGCGACGGGCCGCCAGCGGCAGGGTGGTCATCAGGTCCAGGGACAGCACGAGCAGCCAGGGCCCCTGCCCGCCGAACAGCGTGCGTCCCTCCGCGCCCACGGCGGTCAGCACGGCGATCAGCGCCAGCGGGAGGGCGATCAGCCCCCCGTCGAGGATCCATGGGCGCCGGCCCAGCGTCTGCCAGAGCCGCACGTGGAGAGGCTGCATCGTCGTCATCGCTGGGGCCACACGGAGCGGGTGCGCATCACCTCGGCGAGCGCCTCGGCGTCGTCGGTCATCAGTCCGTCCACACCCAGGTCGATGAGCCGGTGCATCTCCTGCGCGTCGTCCACCACCCAGACGTGGACCTGCAGTCCGGCCCGGTGGCAGCGGCGCAGGAATCCTGGGGTGATGATCCGGATCGGGCCCTGCCGCACCGGCACCTGGAGACAGTCGACGGCGGCGATCCGGCCGGACATCGCGCGCATCAGCCCCAACGGGCCGAGCAGGACGAACGCGGCGGTGGAGGCCAGCCCGGCCGAGGTGAGCATGCGGCGGGTCAGCCGCCGGGTGACTCGCCGGCGTCGAGCGTCGTTGAAGCTGGCGACCAGGACACGGTCATGGGCCTGATGCTCCTCGACGATGCGGACGAACTCCTCCACCGCCTGGGCGTCCTTGAGGTCCACATTGAGGTGGACATCGTCCCAGGTGGTGAGCAGGTCCTCGAAGCGGACCAGCCGCGCGTCGTCGTCACCGGCGCGGCCCGTGACGCCGACGCGCAGCCGGGAGAGCTGCTCCCAGGTCTTCTCCCGCAGCTTGCCGGTGCCGTCGGTGACCCGGTCGAGGATCTCGTCGTGGAAGACCACCAGGGTGCCGCAGGCGGCGGTTCGGACGTCGATCTCCAGGTAGCGGAAGCCCAGCTCGACGGCGCGGCGGAAGGCACCCATCGTATTCTCCCGCTCGGGGTCCGCGCCTCGGTGGGCGAAGGCCAGCACCTGACCCTCCAGGGGCCCGGGCACCGTGTTCAGGAGGTACGCCACAGGACACCGTCCCCGCCGTCGAGCAGGTCCTCCAGCACCAGCGCGACGCCGTCGGCGTCGCAGTCCGCGGTGAGATGCCTCGCGGCCGAGCGGGCCATCGGGTGGGCCGAGCCCACGGCCCAGGAGGTGCCGGCCCATTGGAGCATCTCGATGTCGTTGGGCATGTCCCCGAAGGCGATGACCTGGTCCCTGGTGATCCCCTCGGCGGCGGCGAACCGCCTCAGTGCGGCCGCCTTGTCCACACCCTTGGCGGAGATCTCCAGGAGGCTGACCCCGGGGGCGGAGTGGGTCACGGTGACCAGCTGGCCGACCCGAGACCGGACCGTCTCCAGGAACGCGTCGGCGTCCATGGCGGTCGTCTTGGCCAGCAGCTTCACCACACCGGGGCGGGAGCGGCTGTCATGGCGACCGAGGGTGTCGTCGAGCCGCCCCAGGCGCAACATGTCGTCGGTGACACCAGCGGCGCGGCGGCGGTCCTCCTCGAAGAACAGCGAGTCCACCAGGAAGGGCGGCTCGGCGTGCAGGTTCTGAAGGGTCTCGGCGGCGAAGCTGGCCTGCGCATCGATCTCGAGGATGTGATCCTTCACGGCGAAGAGGGTGGCCTCCTCCATGGGGTCCTCGCGCAGCAGCCGCTGCTCAGCGAGGTCGTAGACCACCGCCCCATTGGAGCAGATGACCGGACCGATCCCGCCCAGCGCGTCGGCCACCGGCTTGAGCCAGCGCACCGGGCGACCGGTCACCAGCACGATGCGCACACCGGCGTCGCGGGCCGCGCGGAAGGCGGCCACGGTACGGTCGGTGACGATCCCGGTCTCGGCCGAGGCGTAGCTGAGGATGGTGCCGTCGATGTCGCTGGCGATCAGCCGGGTCCTCTCCAGCGTGGTCACCGGTGCGCTACGCAGGCTCTGCACCCTCTTCGAGCGCGGCCCCGAGCTCCGCGGCGGTGGGCGGCTGGGCGCCGAAGCGTGAGGACGTGATCGCGGCCGCGCGGGCGGCGGTGCTGAGCACATCGGTGAGCTGGGAGGCGGTGATGTCCTGCAGAGCCTCGCGACGGGCCGCCCCGAGGAGCCCCAGGCCGCGCAGCGTGGACAGGGTGGCCGCCATGAACGAGTCTCCGGCGCCGACGGTGTCGGCCACCTCGATGGAGAACGCCGGCTGGTCCACGAAGCCGGAACGGGCCAGGCCCATGGCTCCGGAGGAGCCACGGGTGATGATCACGACGCCGGGGCCCAGCTCCAGCCAGGCCCGCATGGTGTCCTCGTGGGTGCGCTCCGGGTAGAGCAGGTCGATGTCGTCGGTGGAGGCCTGCACGACGTCGGCCAGGGAGATGAACTCCTCGGCCTGGTCCCGGGCCTCCTCCCGGTTGGGGATGATGGAGGGCCGGTAGTTGGGGTCATAGCTGATGGTCGCGACGTCGCGCGCACGGTGCAGCAGACCCTTCACGGTCTCCGCCCCGGGCTGCATCATGGCCCCGATGGAGCCGGTGTGCAGCAGGTCCAGTGCGGGAGACTCCTCAGCCCGGGTCTCCTGCACCAGGGCGCAGAAGGACTTCTCCAGGGCGGCGGCCGGAGGCAGCGTCCAGTCCAGGGTGAACTCGTAGCTGGCCTGACCCGCCGGATCGAGCACGGCCTTGGCCACAGAGGTGGGGCTCGCGTCGGCGTCGAGCAGTGCGGTGATCCCCTGGGCGCGCAGACTGCGGGCGATCATCCGCCCATACTCGTCCTCACCGTGCCGACCGGCGAACACGACGTCATGCTCAAGCCTGGCCAGCCCGACGGCCACATTGAAGGGGCTGCCTCCGACGTGGGCTTTCGGGGCGGAGGTCTCCGAATGGACGACATCCACCAGGCACTCGCCGATGACCGCCAGGTATGCACTCATGCCCCCTAAACTACCGCAGTTGTGCGGACTTGCGGAGGTCGCCGACGGGCGGCGGGTGCTGACGGTAGGTGCGGAACGCCTTGCCCTGCATGGCACGGTGGTAGAGGGTCCGCCGCAGGTCACTGTCGACGTCGTAGAAGAAGGGATTGACGATGCGACCCTGCTCGGCGAGCGCGGTGATGCGTCGGAGCTGATCCGCGCTGGCGTGCTTCTTCACCAGCGGCAGCGGCAGCGTGGTGTGCAGGGCGGGCTGCTTGGCCACCTGGTGGTCCGGTCCGCCGAGACCGCCGCGCAGGTGCTCCTCCACGTAGAGCCGAGCCGGGTTCACTCCGGAAGCGGTGAGGTAGTGGTGGTTGCGCCCCAGCCGCGGGTTGAGCTCGAAGAACTTCGCAACGCCGTCGCGCGGGTCCACCTTGATGTCGAACATCGCGAAGCCCCGCCAGCCGATGGCGCGCAGCAGCGCCGCGCCCTGCTTCTCCACGGCCTCGTCCCGGGAGGTGAGCACCGCCGGGGAGTTGCCCTCCAGTCCGGGGGCGTGGTCCTCGACGATGACCTCCCCGAAGGCGGTGAGCCGCACCCGGCCGGTCTGGTCGGAGAAAAAGGTGGCCAGGCGCAGCTGGGAGTCCGGGCCGGGGATGTGCTCCTGGGCGATGAGCACGCCGGTGTAGCCGGCGCCTGCAGCCTTGCCCAACAGCCCGGTGAGCTCCTCGGCGTCGTCGACGTAGTGGACCTTGCGCCGTCCCTCGAAGCTGATGTCCGCCCAGGCTCCGCCGTCGCCGGCCTTGAGCACCAGGGGGAAGGAGACCCCCGCCTCGGCGAGCTCTTCGGCGGCAAAGGACTGTGCGCGCTGCTCGGTGTGCGCGGCGCAGTCGTAGGCGGCGGTCTTCGGGTAGGGGACCCCGAGCTCTTCGCAGAGCGCGTAGAAATTCTCCTTCAGCGCGACCCTGTCGAGCAGCTGGGCCGAGGGGTAGGGGATCGTGTAGCCGACCGCCTCCAGCTCGGCACGGTGGTCCACGGCGAAGCGGACGAGGTGGTCGTAGTTGGCCAGCAGGAGCAGCGGGCGGGGCCGAGCGCCGTCGTCGGTGAGGAGGGCGGCGACCTCCTTGAGCTTGGCGATGACCGGTTCGGCGGTGGTCATCGACCCGGCCGGGAAGGCCTCCAGGATACGGGAGTGCTTCAGGTTGCGATTGACCGTGGTCGGGATGATCGCCGAGATCGCCCCGAAGGCCTCATGGAACTCGCGCGCCAGGGAGTAGGTGCCCACGTCTCCACCGGTGATGACCGGGACGAAGGCCTGCTCCTGAGGTATCCGCATGGCCACGACGCTAGCAAAGAACGGTGGACGATTCCTGGATACGTCGCTGTTAGGGTCGGCCCATGGAGGACACCCCGCGAGAGACCCTTCCCGAGGATGCCCGAGACGCCCTGGTGCGGGCCCACCGGTCCTATGCGGAGGCGCCGATCCGATCGGCCGCACAGAAGGAGCGCGGGGCAGTGCTGGCCGAGCTGGCGGTGGCCGGGCGCGCCGCCGGATGGCCGATGCGCCTGCTGGCCGAGCCCTGCGGTGTCAGCGCGGAGCGGCTGCGTCAGCTGGCCTCCCGGCACAGCGGGGAGGTCGCCGACGCCGCCGCGGCCCTCTTCCCGCCCTATGAGCGCCCCGCGCCGGCCCGCCGCCGACCGGCACAGCACCCGCATCTGAGCCCGGCCGAGGCCGAGGAGCTGCGGGGTCTGGCCGCGCTGGCCACCCGGCGCACCGGCTCGCACGCCGCTGACGCGCCGGAGGCACTCGCCAGTGAGCGGTTCACCGCCATGGTCCGTGAGCACCACGCACGCGGAGTGATCTGGGCGGAGATCTCGGATGCGACGAAGCCGTGGTCGAGCTGGCCGCTGAGCGAGACGGAGCGGCAGCTGGAGCCGGTGGTGCGGGTCAGCGGACTGCGCCAGCGGGTCAGCCGCGCGGCACGGCGCCGATGAGCAGCACCGCGTCGAAGAGGCGGAGGCAGGGGGCCTCGACATCCTCCTGGCCCGCAGCGCCGGGGCCTGGACCTCGTTGCGGCAGCCGCGAGACCATGGCAGGCAGAGTGTCGAAGAAGGGAGCCCTCTTCTGTGAAGACATCGCTGACCTGTCTCCTGGTCGTCCTCGCCGGGTTCACTGTCGGCGTAGGGCGCGAGGCCGCCGTCGCCTTCCTCCAGGCCGAGCCGCTCACCGGGATCGTCTCCGTGCTCGCCCTCGCAGCCGCCGGGTCGGCCGCACTGTACGGCGCGCTTCGACGTGGCAGGCCGGACGCGGGACTGGAACGCATCCTGGCACGCCCTCTCGTCACGGCTGTGACGGCGGCGACGGCGGTGCTGGCCTTCTACCTGCCGAGGATGGTCTTCCGCGGTGAGGCGATCCTGGACCTGCTGGTGGCTGTCGCGGTGGCCACGACGATCGTCGTCCTGGCCGGCGTCACCATGAGCGTCTTCTACCGACGGATCGTCCTGGAGGACCCGGAGGGTTTCGACTGATCCTCGTCAGGCCCCGCGGACCGAGACGATCTCCCCGGTCTCCACGTCCATGGTCACGATGGTGGGGGCACCGGAGTTGAGCAGCTCTCGCTCGGAGGCGCTGAGCAGTCCTGGAGCGCCGGGGGCCTCAGGCACGGCCACGTCGGTGATCTGGCTGGACGCCACGTCCACGGTGACCAGCAGGTCCTCGTCGGTGTCCAGCAGCGACTGCTTCTCCGGGCTCAGCGAGGCCGTGACGGCCTCGGGGCCCTCCTGTGGGGAGACGGCGGCGGCCGACCCGCCGAACACGGCGGTCAGGCCCAGGGCGGCGGCGATCGCGGCGAAGCGGCGCGGCATCACGTGTTCAGCGTCAGTGCTCATCAGTTCCCCCTTTGAACTGACTGTACCCGATCACATCGGAGTCACATAGGCTCCCGCGATGCCGCCGTCCACCAGGAATTCGCCGGCGGTGATGAAGGAGGCGTCGTCGGAGGCCAGGAAGGCCACCGCGGCGGCGATCTCCTCCGGCTCGGCGAAGCGACCCATGGGGGCGTGCACCAGACGGCGGGCCGCCCGCTCCGGATCCTTCGCGAAGAGCTCCTGCAGCAGGGGCGTGTTCACCGGGCCGGGGCACAGGGCGTTGACCCGGATCCCCTGCCGGGCGAACTCCACGCCCAGCTCCCGGCTCATCGAGAGCACCCCGCCCTTGGAGGCGGAGTAGCTGATCTGGCTCGTCGCCGCGCCCATCACCGCCACGAAGGAGGCGGTGTTGATGATCGAGCCCCGTCCCTGGGCCTGCATGTACGGGATCACCTGCTTGCAGCAGTGGAAGACGCTGGTGAGGTTCACCTCCTGGACACGCCGCCAGGCGTCGAGCCCGGTCTCCAGGATGGATGCGTCGTCGGGTGGGGAGATCCCGACGTTGTTGAAGGCCACGTCCACAGCGCCGAGGCGCTCCTGTGTGGTCGCGAACAGCTCGATGACCTGCGACTCGTCGGTGACGTCGGTGCGCAGGAACAGCCCGCCCACCTCCTCCGCGAGACGGGCCCCCTGGTCCTCGTCGCAGACGTCGGCGATCACCACGGTCGCTCCCTCGTGCGCGAGGCGACGGACCGTGGCCAGGCCGATGCCGGAGGCCCCGCCGGTCACGGTCGCGACTCGGCCGGCGAGCCTGTTGGTGACCAGCCCACGGAAGGGGGACTGGGATGCGGTGTCAGTCATGGGTGCTCCTCACAGTGAAGCGGACGGGGTCAGCTGGTGGAGATGAAGACGTTCTTCACCTCGGTGAAGGCCTCCAGGGCGTCGGGGCCGAGCTCACGGCCGATCCCGGACATCTTGAAGCCGCCGAAGGGTGTGGAGTGGCGCACCGAGGCATGGGAGTTCACCGAGAGGTTTCCGGCCTCCACGGCGCGGGAGACCCGCAGCGCCCGGCCGACGTCGCGGGTCCAGATCGAGCCGGAGAGGCCGTAGTCGGAGTCGTTGGCGATCCGCACCGCGTCGGCCTCGTCCTCGAAGGGCACGACGGCGACCACCGGCCCGAAGACCTCCTCGGTCAGGAGCCGATCCGCCGGGCCCTGCGGCATGACCACCGTGGGAGGGAACCAGAAGCCCTCGCCGGAGGGCGCCTCCCCCTGGAAGGCGATGTCGGCCCTCGGGGTGCCGTCGGGAGCCTGGACATAGCCGGCCACCCGGTCCCGGTGCCGCGCGGAGATCAGCGGGCCCATCACGGTGTCCTCACAGCGGGGGTCCCCCACCCGGACATCCCGGACGGCGGGCTCCAGCAGCTCCATGAACCGGTCGAAGACGCTGCGCTGCACCAGGATCCGGGAGCGTGCGCAACAGTCCTGGCCCGCGTTGTCGAAGACCCCGCCGGGCGCCTGGGCGGCGGCCACCTCCAGGTCGGAGTCGGCGAAGACGATGTTCGCGCTCTTGCCGCCGAGTTCCAGAGTGACCCGGGTGAGCTGCTCGGCGCAGCCGGCCATGATCCGCTTGCCCACGGAGGTGGAGCCGGTGAACACGACCTTCCTCACCTGCGGGTGAGTCACGAAGCGTTCCCCGACGACGGCACCCCGGCCCGGCAGCACAGTCAGCACCCCCTCCGGGATTCCTGCCTGCAGCGCCAGCTCTCCGAGCCGGATCGCTGTCAGCGGGGTCAGCTCCGCCGGCTTGAGCACCACGGTGTTGCCGGCGGCCAGGGCTGGGGCGAACCCCCAGCCGGCGATGGGCATAGGGAAGTTCCAGGGGACGATGATCCCCACCACTCCCAGCGGCTCGTGGAAGGTCACGTCCACTCCGCCCGAGACGGGGATCTGGTGTCCGAGGTTCCGCTCCGGGGCGGCGGCGTAGTACTCGAGCACATCCCGGACGTTGCCGGCCTCCCAGCGGGCGTTGGTGATGGTGTGGCCACTCCCTGTGACCTCCAGCTGAGCGAGGTGCTCGATGTCCTCGTCCACCAGGCGCGCGAACCGGCGCAGCAGGCGGGCACGATCCTGCGGGGCCACGTCGCGCCAGGCGGGGAAGGCGGCCGCCGCACGGGCGATGGCCGCGTCGGCCTGCTCCAGGTCCGCCAGCGGGACCTCACGGACGGCTTCTCCCGTGGCGGGGTTGATGACAGTGTGCGTGCTCATGCTGCGACCTCCTGACGTGCGGCCTCGATGAATCCCTCGAAGAGGCGGATGTCGTGTGGATTCTCCTCCGGGTGGAACTGGACTCCGAGGACCCAGCCGGGCGCCTCAGGCATCTCCACGATCTCCACGGTGCCGTCGGCCGCCCGTCCGGTGACCTGCAGGCCCGGGGCGAGCCGGTCGAGGCTCTGGTGGTGGTAGCAGGGGGAGCTCGCCGTCTCACCGAGCAGTCCGGCGGCCAGAGAGCCGGGCTGCACCGTGAACTGGACGGCTCCGTACTGCCCGGGCGCCGGCTGGTACTGCGGCCCGGCCTCGGGGACCAGGTCCGGCAGGTGCTGATGCAGGGTTCCGCCGCAGGCGACGTTGAGGACCTGCAGGCCGCGGCAGATCGCGAAAAGCGGCAGGCCTCGCTCCAGGGCGGCGAGGGTCAGCCGCGCGTCGTGCTCATCCCGGTCGGGCTGGGCCACCGTGGTGGAATGGGTCGGGTGACCATACCGCGCAGGATCGACGTCGGTGCCGCCGATGACGACCAGCCCGTCCAGGACCTCCAGGACAGCGGGATCGGTGCCCACCGGAGGAAGCAGCATCGGCACTCCGCCGGCCTCCACCACCCGGCGGACGTAGTTTCCGGGCACGATGGCGGCGGTGTCCTCCCACACGCCCCAGCGTCCCTGCTGCCAGTACGTGGTGAGCCCGATGCGCGGGCGCGGGGTCGGCGTCCTCTCCTCAGTGTCGCTCGAACCCACGCGTCACCTCCCAGTCGGTGACGGCCGCGTGGAACTGCTCCAGCTCGACGTCGGCATAGTGCGTGTAGTGGGCGACGACCTCTTCGCCGAAGAGCTCCCGGACCGTCTCCGAGCCGGCGAACAGGTCACGAGCCTCGGCCATGGTGGAGGGGACCTGGTCGGCGTCGACGTCGTAGGCGTTGCCCGCGATGGCCTCCGACAGCTCGAGCTCCTGCTCCACACCGTGGAGACCACCGGCGAGCATGGCCGCCATGGCCAGGTACGGGTTGGCGTCCGCCCCGGGCACCCGGTTCTCCATCCGCGCGGAGGGGCCCTCCCCGACCAGCCGCACCGCACAGGTGCGGTTGTCGAGTCCCCAGCCGATCGTCGTCGGGGCGAAGGAGCCCTTGGCGAAGCGCTTGTAGGAGTTGATGTTGGGGGCGTAGAAGAGCGTCATCTCCCGCATCGTGGCCAGCACCCCGGCGATGAAATGGTCGTAGAGCCTGGTCCGGCGGCCGTGCTCCGCGTCCCAGAAGGCCAGCTCGCCGTCTAGCCCGCGCAGGGACATGTGGATGTGGCAGCTGGAGCCCTCTCTGGCGTTCGGCTTGGCCATGAAGGTGATGGACTGCCCACGCTGGGAGGCCATGTGCTTGGCGGAGAGCTTGTAGAAGGTGTGGTTGTCGGCGGTGGTGATGACGTCGTCGTACTTGAAGGCGATCTCATGCTGGCCGAGGTTGCACTCCCCCTTCGCCGACTCCACCGTCATTCCGGCCTGGTACATGGCGTTGCGGATGTCCCGCAGCAGCGGCTCCACGCGCAGGGACCCCAGGATCGAATAGTCCACGTTGTAGCGGTTCGCCGGAGTGAGGTCGAGGTAGTGCCGCTGTGAGGCCTCCTCATAGGAGTCCTCGTACATGACGAACTCCAGCTCGGTGCCGGCGAGCGCGGTCAGTCCCCGCGCGGCCGCCTTGTCCTGCTGGGCCTTGAGCAGCGAGCGCGGAGAGACCGGCACCGGGCGGCCATCGGTGGTGGCGAGGTCCACCTGCATGATCGCCGTGCGGTCCATGTAGGGGACGCGGCGGATGGTGCTGTGATCGAGGATGAACTCCATGTCCCCGTAGCCGGTCTCCCAGCTGGTCAGCGAGTAGCCGTCCACGGTGTTCATGTCCGTGTCGACGGCGAGCAGGTAGTTGCAGGCCTCGGTGCCGTGGGCGAGCACGGAGTCCAGGAAGAACCTGCCATGGATGACCTTGCCTTGGAGGCGGCCCTGCATGTCGGTGAACGCGAGGATCACCGAGTCGATCTCTCCGGAGGTGATGTCGGCGGCGAGCTGGGCGGCGCTGAGCATGCGGCCGTTGCGGGGTGCGGGCAGCTGGTCGAGGTCGAGGGGGTTCATGGTGCTCCTTGGGCCGTCTGTCGGCGGATGAGGGAGGGCAGGTCTGGGCTCGCTGGCCGGTCAGTGCAGCTGGCTCTCCTCCTTCTCCAGCAGCGCGAACTCCTCCTCCGGGGCGTCGGCCACGAGCCGGTGCCGGCTGTAGAACCAGAAGTAGGCCAGCGCCAGGCAGAAGACCCCGGCGGTGATGCCCGCGGCCCGCACGTCGACCACGAAGGTCGCCACGAGCGCGACGACGGCCAGCACCAGGGCGATGGAGGTGGTGACCACTCCGCCGGGGGTCCGGTATCCGCGCTCCAGATGCGGCTCCCGGATGCGCAGCACGATGTGGCTCAGGTTGAGCAGCACATAGGACACGGCGGCGCCGAAGACCGCGATGTTGATCAGCAGCCCGCCGTCCCCGATCACGGCGGCCAGGATGAAGCCGACGGTGCCCGGCACGATGAGCGCCACCCACGGGGTGCGGCGGGAGGAGGTCAGCGAGAGGAAGCGCGGCAGGTAACCGGCCCGGGAGAGCGCGAAGAGCTGCCGGGAGTAGGCGTAGACGATGGAGAAGAAGCTGGCCACCAGCCCTGCCAGACCCGCATAGTTCACGAAGGCCGCCAGCCAGGACCCTTCGCCGTACACGGCGCGGAGCGCCTCGGGCAGCGGGGACTCCGAGGAGCCCATCGCCTCGGCGCCGGCGGCACCGGGGACGAGGACCAGCATCAGGGCGCCGAAGACCAGCAGCACCATCATGGCGACGATGATGCCGCGCGGCAGGTCCCGCTTGGGGTCGGCGGTCTCTTCGGCGGCCAGCGGCACACCCTCGATGGCCAGGAAGAACCAGATGCCGAAGACCAGGGCCCCCAGCACACCGGTGATGCCGAAGGGCAGGAAGGCGCTGGAACCTGCTGAGCCGTCGGCGGCGATGTCGAAGAGGTTGCTGACCTCCACGTGGGGCAGCAGTCCGAAGACGGTGGCCGCGAGCGCGACGACGGCGATCAGAGTGATTCCGAGCATCACCTTCAGGGCCTCGCCGACGCCCCAGAGGTGGATGGCGATGAACAGCAGGTAGGCGGCCAGGTAGATGGGCCAGGAGTTGGTGAGGCCGAACAGCCCGAGGGCCTCCACATAACCTCCGATGAAGGTGGCGATGGCCGCGGGGGCGACGGCGTACTCGATGAGCACCGCCATCCCGGTGGCGAACCCGCCCAGTGGCCCGAAGGCTCGGCGGGCGAATCCGTAGCCGGCACCGGCGGTGGGTATGGCGGAGGACATCTCTGCCAGCCCGAAGACCATGCAGGTGTACATCAGGCCCATGAGGACGAAGGCGATGAGCAGCCCGCCCCAGCCGCCGACGGAGAGTCCGATGTTCCAGCCGGAGAAGTCTCCGGAGATCACGTAGGCCACGCCGAGGCCGGCGAGCAGGATCCATCCGGCCGCCCCTCGTCGCAGCTGACGGTGCTTCATGTAGCTCTCGCCGAGGTGCGTGTAGTCCACGTGGGCCGTGGATCCTGGTGCTCGTGACATGACACCCTCTCCCAATGGACTGCTTTCAGTCCTTTGAACAGCACCACTGTGAGGTGACACACGATCGAGTGTCAAGAGCCAGCGAGAAGATCGCTCGTAATTTTCTAGAGAAGAGACCTTTGTGGCTAGCCATATGGAATGCTGATGGCATGTCAGATGCGTCGTCTCCCGCGGAGCCCATGGCCTCGCTGACTCCTGTGCTGGGATCTGTACTGGGTCAGGCGCGGCGCGGCAACGTGCTCGAGGAGACGATCGCCCGGGTCCTGCGCGGCATCCGACTCGGCACCTTCGCCCCGGGCGAGAAGCTGCCGCCGGAGCGTGAGCTGGCCGAGTCCCTCGGCGTCTCGCGCAGCACGCTGCGCGACGCGCTGGCGGAGCTGCAGGCCGCCGGCTACCTCTCGGTGCGACGGGGCCGCTACGGGGGCACGTTCGTCGCCGAGGAGCTGCCCGCCCCGGCGACCTCCCTCGGCGCAGAGGATGCGGCCGCCGTCGAGGATGTGCTGACCTTCCGTGGCGTCGTCGAGCCGGCGGCCGCCGTGCTGGCGGCCTCGGCCACGCTGAGCACCGCACAGCGCTCCGCCCTGGTGCAGGCCCTGGAGGCGGTGGATGCCGCCGAGGCGTCCCAGTATCGGCCGCTGGATGCCCGCCTGCACTGCCTGATCGCGGAGCTCTCCGGCTCGGCGATGCTCTCCGCCGCAGTGGCCGAGGCCCGCGCGGCCGCCAGCGGCCTGCTGGACCGCATCCCGTTCTTGGACACGAACATCGCCCACTCCCAGGAGCAGCATCAGGCGATCGTCTCAGCCATCCTGCAGGGCGAGCCGACACGGGCGGGCGAGCTGATGAAGGAGCATCTGGAGGGCACCGCCTCGCTGCTGCGCGGCTTCCTCGCGGATGAGGGACCGGCTAGCCGCCCGCAGCCTTGACCTGCTCGTATCCGCCCACCAGGTTCCGCAGCCCGGCGTCGGGGTTGCGGTGGCGCAGCACGGCGAGCGCCTGCCGGGAGCGGACCCCGATCTTGCAGTAGAGCACCACGGGTCGCTGTTCGCTGGCCTCGTCGATCCCGGGGACCTCGCTGCCGTGCCACAGCTCGCCCAGCGGGACGTTGACGGCTCCCTCCACATGCCCGGCCGCGTACTCCCACGGCTCCCGGACGTCGACGACGCCGGCGATCCGCCCGGCCTCGACAGCGGCCTGCAGCTCGCGGATCCCGATGTCCTCCGGACCGAAGGGATGCCCGGTGTAGGGATCGGTCTCGCCCTCCACCGGGTGCAGAGCGGGATCCTCCTCCACCGCGCAGGCGGCTCCGGCGGAGGCCGCACCACCGCCGGGCCCGCCGCCCAGTCCGGCGACGTCAGCGCCGATGCTGGTGACCGGCTCCCGGTCCGGGTCCGGCAGCAGCCGCACCTCCCGGAAGGAGGCGGTCAGCGCGTCATAGGTCATCACCCGGCCGAGCAGGGTGTCACCCACTCCGGCCAGGAACTTGATGGTCTCAGTGGCCATCAGCGTGCCGATCACACCGGGCAGCACACCGAGCACCCCGGCCTCGGCGCAGGTGGGCACCTCCCCGGCGTCGGGGGCCTCGGGGTAGAGGTCCCGATAGGTGGGGCCGCGCTCCCCCGAGGGAAGCCGCGACCAGAACAGGCTCACCTGCCCGGCGAAGCGCAGGATGGAGCCGTAGACCAGCGGCTTGCCGGCGATCTCGCAGGCGTCGGAGACCACGTAGCGGGTCGCGAAGTTGTCCGAGCCGTCCACCACGATGTCCACCGGCTCCACCAGCGCCAGCGCGTTCTCGCCGGTGATCGGCTCCCGGTGCTCGTGCACGGTGATCTCCGGGTGCAGCCCGCGCATCACCGCCGCGGCGGACTCCGTCTTCGGCCGGCCGATGCCGGCCTCCGAGTGCAGGACCTGCCGGTGCAGGTTGGAGCGGTCCACGACGTCATGGTCGACGACGTCGATGGTCCCCACCCCGGCGGCGGCCAGGTAGGTGAGGATCGGGGCGCCGAGGCCGCCGGCGCCGATGACCAGCACTCGGGCATCGAGCAGCCGCAGCTGCGCATCGGGTCCGAAGCCGGTCAGCGAGAAGTGCCGCTGGAACCGTTCCAGCTGGGTCTGCGAGAGATCTTTCAGCTCAGTCAACGGGGTCGATCCTTCCTTCCATCGCGGAGGAGGCCAGGGCATGACGGCGGCGGGGGATCCGCCCCGCACCGGCACAGAGCCAGCCGGAGGAGACTGCCAGGCGCATGGCGTGGGCCATGTCGGAAGGCCGCTGGGCGCGGGTGACCGCGGAGGCGACCAGCACGGCGTCGCAGCCGAGCTCCATGGCCAGCGCGGCCTCGGAGGCGGCGCCGATGCCGGCGTCGAGCACCACCGGCACGTTCGCCCGGGAGGCGATGAGCTCGATGTTGTGCGGGTTCAGGATGCCCAGCCCGGTGCCGATGGGCGCCCCCAGGGGCATGACGGCGGCGGCTCCGGCCTGCTCGAGGCGCACGGCCGCGGCCGGATCATCGGTGGTGTAGACCATGGGGATGAAGCCCCGGTCGGCGAGCTGCTCGGTGGCCTCGAGGGTTTCGATGACGTCAGGGAGCAGAGTGTGCTCATCGGCGATGACCTCGATCTTGATGAGGTTCGTCTCGAGCGCCTCGCGGGCGAGCTCGGCGGTGAGCACCGTGTCCTTGACGGTGTAGCAGCCGGCGGTGTTGGGCAGCACGTCGATGCCGAGCCGCTCGAGCATGGCGAACACGCTGGTCTTGGTCTCCGGGCTGTAGCGGCGCATGGCCACAGTGGTCAGCGTGGTGCCGGAGGCGAGCAGCGCCTGCTCCAGGGCGTCCAGGTCGGTGATCCCGCCGGTGCCCATGATGAGGCGGTTCTGCAAGGTGTAGTCGCCCACCTGCAGGGACGGAGGAGTGGTGGCTGTGGTCATGGTGCTCTCTTCGGGTCAGGGGCGGCTCAGCCGCCCTGCACGGCGGTGACGATCTCAATCTCCTCGCCGTGGCTCAGCACGGTGGCGGCCCAGGCGCTGCGCGGGACGACGGCGGCGTTGATCGCCACCGCCACACCCAGGCGGCCGCCGTCGGCGGGGGTGCCGTCGGGGCTCAGCTCGCGCCCGGTGGTCTGCCCGACGGCGTCGACGACTGTCGCCCCCTCGGGCAGCTTCACGTCTTCTTCGTTGATGGTCACGGTGAGCATGGGTCTCACAATCCTGTGGGGGTCATCTCTGGTGCGGTCAGCGACCGTGTGGGGCTCATATGGGCGAGCATCTGCCGGTCCGCCGCGCTCAGTGCGGCCTCGCCGTCGTCGCTGAGCAGCGCGGCGGCCAACCGTGCGGCCAGCGGTGCCAGCAGGATCCCGTGTCGAGAGTATCCGGTGGAGATGACGACGTCGGGCGCCCCTTCCAGCCGGCCCAGGTAGGGGATGTCGTCAGGGGTGCCGGGTCGGGCCCGGGTGGTGATCTCTTCCAGCTCCATCTCCTTGACGGCGGGCAGCACGGCGACGGCGTCGTCGAGCAGCTCCTGCACGGAGCCCGCGTGGGTGCCGGGCATGCCATCCTCTCGCGAGGAGGCGCCGATGACCAGCCCGCCGTCGGCCCGTGGCACCAGGTAGACGCTGCGGCCGGCGACCTTGGCCCGGACGGTGGCGCCGAGGACGTGGTCCTCCCCAGCGAGCAGCTGCCCGGGACGCACCCGCAGGCGCAGCACGTCTCCGTGGACGGGCCGCAGATCCAGCGGGGCGCGTGCGGGCAGGCCGGCGATGTCGGCGCAACCGAGCCCGGGCACCAGCAGGACCTTCTGCGCGGTGCGCTGCGTGCCGTCGTCGAGGGTGGGCGTGTGGGAGCCCTCCGCGTCGGGGCCGCCGACAGCGGTGACCCGCGCCTCCACGCGTCGGGCGGGCGGGCCGGCGTCGGGGAAGCGAGCAGGATCCAGCGGACTCTCGAGGGCGGCGAGCGCGCAGCTGGCCAGCATCCGGGGGTCCACCTGGTGGTCGCTGGGCACGTCCCAGCCCTTGGAGATGCCGGGGGCGAGTGCGGGCTCGCGGCGGCGCAGCTGGCCGGAGGTCAGCGGCTCCACGGCCATGCCGTGGGCCTGCTGGACGGCGACGAGGTCGGCGACGGCGTCGCGGTCGGAGCGGTCCGCGGCCAGCAGGATGGTGCCGTTCTCCCGCCACCCGGTGGGGGCGTCGACGGCGGCGGCCAGCGTGGCCAGGAAGGCCGGGTACTCGGCCCGGGCGGCGGTCATCAGCGGATAGAGCCTGTCCTGCCCGTACTGGACCTCACTGATCGGGGCCAGCATCCCGGCGGCGGCGTAGCTGGCGTCCCGGGCGATCTCGGGGGCGATCAGCGTGACCGCGTGCCCTTCGCGCCTCAGCTGCCAGGCTGACAGCAGCCCGACGACGCCGGCTCCCACGACAGTGACGCCCACAGCTCCTCCTCACGGCGGCATGATCCGCATCGAGTCCGAGTGGTCGGCGGGTTCGCCCTCTCAGCCCGGCCGGCCCGGGCTCCCACGGAATGCAGGTTCCATTCTAGTGGGTCAGCCCTTCACTCCGCCCGCTGCGATGAAGCCGGTCCCCAGGCTGCGGCCCACGAAGAGGTAGAGCACGATCACCGGCAGGGAGTAGAAGAGCGAGAACGCCGCCAACTGGCCGTAGGCGACCTGGCCGTACTGTGAGGAGAACGTATAGAGGGTGACGGCCGCCGGCAGGTTGTCCGGACTGAGCAGCAGCATGAAGGGGACGAAGAAGTTCCCCCACATCATGACGAAGGTGAACATCGTGGCCACTCCGAGCCCTGACCGCATCAGCGGCATCACCACGGCCCACAGCGTCCGATAGACTCCGGCACCCTCGGTCCAGGCGCTCTCCTCGATCTCCATGGGCACGGCATCCATGAACCCCTTGGTGAGGAATATGGCGTACGGCAGCGAGGAGGCGCCGAGGAACAGGATCGCGCCGAACATGGAGTCGATGAGGTTGACCTGCACGAAGAGCGAGTACACGGGGATCATGATCGCTGTGATGGGCAGGCCGGTGGAGAAGATGATGGTCAGCAGCAGGGACCGCTTGCCACGGAACCGATACCGCGAGATCGGGTACGCACACAGCACCGCCGCGGTCATGGTCACCAGAGTGGCGCCGCCGCACAGGATCAGCGAGTTGGCGATCGGCCGGAAGGTCGTCTCGGCGTTCCAGATGGCGCTGAAGTTGCCGAGGCTCCATCGCTCCGGCCATGAGACGGCGAGGGACGCGTCTGTGTCGAAGGCGGCGAGCCCCACCCAGAGCAGAGGGATCAGGAACATGGCCCCGATGAACGCCATGACGAGTGTCGAGGCCGTCTCCGTGGTCCGTGCCCTGCGGCCCTTGCCGCCCCTGGCCGGCGCGGTCCGACGTGCTGAGGTGGTGGTCATCGCTTGTCCTCCTCGGGAAGCAGCCGCAGATAGGCGATCGAGGCGACCGCGCCGATCAGCAGGAGCAGCAGTGCCACGGCGGTTCCGTAGCCGAGCTGCCCGTAGGAGAAGGCCTGCTCATACATGTAGAGCGGCAGGGTCTGGCTCTGCTGCGCGGGCCCTCCCCCGGTCATGATGAAGATGAGCCCGAAGACGGACAGTGTCTGCAGGGTGATGAGCATCAGGTTGGTGGCGACGGCGGGGCGCAGCAGCGGCAGGGTCACCGACCAGAACCTGCGCAGAGGGCCGGCCCCGTCCACTGACGCCGATTCCTGGATCTCCGCGGAGATGCTGCCCAGCGCCGCCGAGTAGACCAGCATGGAGAACGCCGTGCCCCGCCAGATGTTCGCGAAGGCGACTGCGAGGATCGGAAGGCTGAAGAGCAGGTCCTGCTGCGGAAGCCCGATGGACTCCAGGATCACATTGAGGCTGCCCTCGTCGGCGAAGAAGGTGTAGAGCAGGTATCCGGCCACGACCTCGGGCAGGATCCACGCCGCGATGACGATGGCGGTGATGACGAACGTCACTGCCCGGTGGGCCTTCTCCATCAGCAGTGCGAGGAACAGCCCGAGGAGGTTCTGGCCGATCACCGCAGACACCACGGTGAAGACGAGCGTCAGCCCGACCGAGTTCCAGAACTGCGAGTCGGTGAAGGCGTCGGTGAAGTTCTCGAACCCGATGAAGGAGGTCTCCGCCGCCCCCTCGCCGCGGATCGCGGAGTCGGTGAAGGCCAGCCAGAGCGAGTACAGGATGGGGCCTGCCATGAACAGCACGAGCAGCGACAGCGCGGGAACCATGGGGACGGCCCGGCCGAACGTGAGACGGTCCCCGATGGTGCGATTCTGCCGTGGAGGCCCTCCTTCGCCGCTGGCGGCGTCGGGCCGATGGATCTGGGACTGCGTGGCGGTCGGCGCGCTCATGACGACTCGTCCTGCACGTTCTCAGGGCCGACGATGTCGGTGACGGCGGCCGCGTAGGCGGCGGCCGCCTGTTCAGGGGTCTGGGATCGGGTCATCACGGCCTCCATGGCCTCCTGGATGGCGTTGGACACCTCGGGATAGGCCGGCAGCGCAGGCCGGTAATAGGCGCCCTCGAGCAGCGAGGTGAAGAACTCTGCGGTGGGCGAGTAGCTCTGGTATCGCTCGTCCGCGGCGACGTCTTCTCGGACGGTGATGTAGTTGTTGGCGATGGTGAAGTCGACCATCACGTCCTTCTCGCAGAGCGCTTCGATGAAGGAGAAGGCGATCTCCGGGTCCGAGGAGTACTCCGGCAGGGTCAGGCACCAGCCGCCGCTGAGGGTGACGAAGCCGGGGTCCTGTCCGTGCTGGGTGGGCATCCGGGCCAGACCCATGGTCTCGGTCCATTCCGGCCAGGGGCTGGTGCCTCCTTCCACCCAGTTCTGGGAGACCCAAGAGCCGTCGATGACCATTCCCAGCTGAGCCTCCGGCAGCAGCCGGGAATAGATGGTCTCGCTGATGTTGGGGTCGAGGTTCTGAGCGAGGCTGAGGGTCAGCTCCTCCTCGAAGACGGTCTCCAGCAGCTGGAGCGACTCCAGGAACCCGGCGGAACCGATCACCCACCGGCTGGTGTCCTCGTCATAGAGGGTGGAGGCGGTGCCGTAGAGCAGCATCTCGAATCCCTGCATGGAGGCCTTCTCCCCCTGGGGCTTTCCGGAGTAGATGACCATCGGCGCGACGTCGGGCAGCTCGGCCTTGATGGTCCGGGCCGCCTCGAGGATCTCCGCCCAGTCCTGCGGCGCCCACTCCTCGGGGAGGCCGGCCTGGGCGAAGACCTCCTTGTTGAACCAGATGGCTCGCGTGTCGGTATGGGTGGGGACGGCGTAGGTGAGGCCGTCCTCCGCCTTGACCGCATCGCGTGAGGCCTGGGCGATCTCCTGCCAGTCGCCCCACTGTTCGACGAACTCGTCGACGGGCTGCAGATAGCCCGCCCCGACGTCGGAGAGCAGGATGAAGGTGTCCGCGTAGGCGACGTCCGGCGAGGTCCGCGGGGAGGACATCAGCAGCTCGTTCTTCGTGTAGTAGTCGTTCTCTGCCGCGACGATCGGCACCAGTTCGACGATCCGATCAGGATGCTGGCTCGTGTAGCGCTCTGCCGCAGCGTTGATCCAGTCCTCCCACAGCGTGCCGGAGCCGAACTGCTGGTAGGCGATGCGTATGACGTGGCCCTCTGCGGCCGCGGAACCGCCGCAGCCGGTCAGCGCCGCCAGCGGGAGGACCGCCCCGACTCCGCCGGCGAACCGCAGGAACGTCCGTCGATCGACCCCTAGTCTCGGATCTCTGCTCACCTGACTCGTGCCGTACCCGCTCACACGCTCATCTCCTCCACCATCGATTCCGCCGCCTGACGAGGGGACAGCCGCTCGAAGAAGACCTCCAGCTCATAACGCTGCACGATCTGACCGAAGTCGGCTCCCCCAGAGGGCGGCAGGGGCGGCGGATCCCCCACCTCCCCTTCCATGCCTCGCAGGAACTCCGCGATGTCAGCGTCGAGACCAGTGAGGCCCGGGAGCACCGCGTCCAAGACGTCGGCGTTCGGCGGCACGCCCCGCTCTGTCCGCAGGATCTCTCCCGCCGCAGTCGAGTTCGCGAAGAAGTCGATGAAGTGCTGGACCTCCTCCGGATGCTCCGTCCCGGCGGAACCGGAGAGATACATGCTGGACTTGTAGTACGTGTCAGGACGGCTCGGCCCCTCGCTCTGCCTGGGCAGTCGAAGAGGGGTGAACTCATCTCCTGTGGCGGTCGCGATCGCCAGCAGCTCATTGGAGGACCAGGTGCTCAGGGCCGCGCGCCCCTGTCCGGCCAGGGACTGCTCATGACCGGCCGACTGGTTCTCGGAGATCACATCAGCGCCGGGATAGGCCCCCTGCTGCATCAGCTCGAGCTGAAGCTCGAAGTAGCGTGCGGCATCCTCCACGGTGAAGCCGACATCGTCACCATCAGGACTGCGGATCTCCTTGCCCTGCTGGCGCAGCCACATCTCCAGGGTCGCGATGCCGAAGGGCCCTTCGGCTCCGTGCGAGTCAGGCAGCGCATCGTCCAGCTCGCTGCTGACCTCGGCATAGTCCTCCCATGTCCACGTCGTGTCATCGGGAAGGTCCACGTCGGCCTCGTCGAACAGGGTGACGTTGGCCGCCATCACCGTGGCGTTGATGCCGATGGTCACCGCGAACAGCTCGTCGTCGATCATCCCGTTCCTGACGACGCTCTCGTCATGGCCCGAGGTGTCGACCGTCTCCAGCTCCAGAAGACTGCCCTGATCTGCGTATGTCCTCAGATAGCCGCTGTCCATCTGGACGATGTCCGGGAGGTCCCCGCCGGCGGCCTGAGTGGCCAGTGCGTCCCAGTAGCCGCCCCACTCGCGAAAGCTCGGCTCGATGCTGACGTGGGGGTTCTCCTCCTCGTAGAGGTCGATGACCTCCTGGGTGAGCTCGTGCCGTGCGTCGGGCCCCCACCAGGTGAAGCTCAGGGTGACGTCACCGTCGTCAGCCCCACCTTCTCCGCAGCCGACGAGGGCCAGCGACAGCGCCGTCCCTACCCCGAGGCTCCGAACAACCCGGCTGCGGCACTGACGCTCCTTCGCCCTGACGTTCACCCCAGCTGGCCCTCCAACTCCGCCACGAGATCCTCCGCCGCCTGCTCCGGGCTCAGCCGGTCGAAGAAGACCTCCATCAGGTACCGGTCCACCGTCGGCTGGAAGTCGGAGCTGCCGACTGGGGCGAGGGGCTCAGGCTCTGCTTCCTCCGCCTCCAGCCGCTCGATGAAGGCGACCGTCTCGGCGTCCAGGTCATCGAGGTCGTCCACCACCAGCTCGCGGACTGCCATGTTGGGAGGCACTCCCCGTTCGACCTGGGCGATCTGCGCCGCGTCCTCGGAGTTCACGAAGAAATCGATGAACTGCTGCGCCTCCTGGGGGTGGTCCGTGGTCGCAGGCACGGAGAGATACATCGACGACTTCAGCCACAGGGGGTCGTCGTCCGAGTCGCTCATCCCGGGATACCGGAGCAGCTCCAGTGACGCCCCGCTCGCCTGTGCCGAGCCGACGGCCTGGTTCGTCCATCGTGTCGCCAGCGCCTCCCGTCCCGTGCCGCTCAGCGTCTGCTCCTCGGGAGCGGCGCGGTCCTCCTGGATCACGGCCGCCGGCGGAAGCACCTCGGCGTCGAGGAGGTCCTTGAAGTACTCGAAGTACGCCTGCGCCTCGGCAACGGAGAACCCGAGCTCACCCTCATCGGTCGCCAGATGAGCTCCAGACTGGCGGAGCCAGACCTGGAACGGCGCGATCCCCAGCGGCCCCGCGCTGCCCCAGACGTCGTCCGAGCCCTCGCTGATCTCTGCTGCGACGTCGGCGAAGTCCTCCCAGGTCCACGTGTCGTCGTCGGGAACGTCGACGCCTGCAGACTGGAAGACATCCACGTTGGCCAGCACTGTGGGCGCATTCAGCCCAAGCGTGACGGCCAGGAGCTCATCCTCCACACGGCCGTTCGCCACCGCCGTCTCCGAGAACTCTGAGACGTCGACCTCGTCCAGACTGTGGAGGGCTCCCCGATCGGCGTACTCCCGCAGGTACTGCTCGTCCATCTGGATCACATCCGGGGCATCCCCGCCGGCGACCTGCGTGGCCAGCCGATCCCAGTGATCCTCGAAGGACCCGCCGTACTCGGTCTCGATCGAGACGTGCGGGTTCTCCTGCTCGTAGATGTCGATGATCTCTTGGGTGATCTCGTGGCGATGCTCGTTTCCCCACCAGGCGAACCGCAGGGTCACTCCCTCATCGTCTGCCGCGTCTCCACAGCCGACCACAAGCAGACATACCGCAGCCCCGCCGGCGACCACCTTGTTCAGCGCTCGTCCCTCACCCATGAGTCTCACTCCCCCAACCTCTCGAATTGTGTCGAGGATCACAGGACAGCGCTGTCATGTCAAGAGGTAGCCCCACGGTGATGCCACCGGCGGCTACCGTCTCAACGGCCGGTGAAGCGACGTGCGGTCACCGGCATCGTCACATGACGTGGGGCGGGATCCTCGGCCGCGGCCCGCTCCAGCAGCAGCTGAGCGGCAGTGCGACCGACCCCGGACTTGTCATAGGCCAGCACCGTCACCGGCACGTCGAAGTAGCGCGCCTCGGGAAGGTCGTCGAAGCCGACGACGGCGACCTCCCTCCCGCGCTCATGGAGCTCCTCCAGGACCCCGAGGGTCAGCAGATTGTTGGAGCCGAAGATCGCGGTGGGCGGGTTCGGAGAGTCGAGCATCCCGGAGACGACGGAGCGAGACTCCTCCGTGGTGCGGACCCCGAAGCGCAGCAGGTCCTCCTGCGTGGCCGCGCCGAACTCCCGGTGCGCCTGACGGAAGCCAGCGATGCGCTGACGGATGTTGTAGATGTAGTCGAGGTCACCGATGAAGGCGATCCGCTCGTGCCCCTCACGCAGCAGCTCCTTGACCGCGGCACGGGTCGCACCCCAGTCGTCAGGGGCCACGGAGTCCGCGCCGAGCCCTGCGATGATGCGGTGGGCCAGGACCATGGACATGCTTCCCGCGGCGGCGAAGAGGTGTCGGTGATCCTCCCCGGAGGGTACGATCACCAGACTGTCCACCCCTCTGTCCTGAAAGTCCTCGAGGAGCTGCCTCTCCTGCTGAGCGTCCTCATCTGTAGAGGCGATGATCAGCGAATGTCCCGCGGCGCGCAGCACACGCTCCACCCCATGGGCGAGCGCGACCACGTGGGGATTCTCCAGGGTGGTGACCAGCAGACCAGCCATCGGCAGCCTGCGCCCCCGAGCCAGGCTGCGAGCCGCCTGGTGGGGCCGGAAACCCAGCTGCCTGACCGCGGCCCTGACCCGTTCCGCCGTCGTGTCGGCGACATAGCGCTCTCCGTTGACCACGCGCGAGGCGGTCTTGAGGCTGACTCCCGCGGTCGACGCGACATCTTGAAGGGTGACCCTACGCCCCACCACACACCCCCTCCGTCACGCGAATGTGACGTTGACAACATTGAACTCCTTTGATTGTATCGACCGGACAGCGCTGTCATAAATCTGTCTTCCACCCCACCAGGATGGTGCCCCATGCACGATGACGCCACACTCACCGTCGGACGGGCCTCCCGGGCACTGAAGGAGCGCATCCTGCCCGCGGTCCACGCCGCCTCGATCCCCTTCGACGTGGCCGCGCACGAGCTCCCCGGCGAGCCGATCCCGCCGACGAAGGGCCTCCAGCTGGAGTTCCAGGCCTACGAGGTGGGCACCCCGTGGGGCCCGCCCTGGGGCACGACCTGGTTCCGGCTGCGTGGCACAGTGCCACAGCACTGGGCCGGGCGGCAGGTCGAACTCGTCGTGGACCTGGGCTTCGACGTCTCACGGACGGGCTTCCAGTGTGAGGCGCTGATCTATCGACCGGACGGCACGCCGCTGAAAGCCGTGAACCCGCAGAACCAGCACGCCGTGCTGGTGGAGGAGGCGGCCGGGGGCGAGGAGATCGAACTGTTCCTCGAAGCGGCGGCCAATCCTGAGATCCATGGAAGCCGGGGCTTCATCCCCACCTATGAGGGCGACGTCCTCACCGCTCACCGTGAACCCCTCTACGTGACCCGCAGGATGGACCTGGCGCTCTTCGAGGAGGACACCCACGAACTCGCCCTGGACATCGAGGTGCTGCTGGACCTGGCCCAGCAGCTGCCGGAAGGGCGACGTCGTCACCGGATCCTGCAGGCTCTCGATGATGCGCTGGACGTGCTCGATCTGCAGGACATCCCCGGCACGGCAGCCGCCGCCCGGGCCGAGCTGACCGAAGTCCTGGCCTCACCCTCGGGGGCCAGCGCGCACACGATCTCCGCCGTGGGCCACGCCCACATCGACTCCGCGTGGCTGTGGCCCGTCCGCGAGACGATCCGCAAAGTGGCCCGGACGACGACGTCGATGGCCGAACTGATCGACCGCACCGAGGACTTCGTCTACGGAATGTCCTCGGCCCAGCAGTACGCCTGGATCAAGGAGCACCGCCCCGAGGTGTGGGAACGCATCCGTGAGGCAGTCGCCGCTGGGCGCTTCCTGCCGCTGGGCGGCATGTGGGTGGAGTCCGACGTCGTCATGCCCACCGGGGAGGCGATCGTGCGGCAGTTCTCCCAGGGGCAGCGCTTCTTCGAACGCGAGTTCGGTGTGCGGTGTCGCGGGGTATGGCTGCCGGACTCCTTCGGCTACTCCCCCGCCCTGCCGCAGCTGATGGTCCGCGCCGGGTTCGACTGGTTCTTCACGCAGAAGATCTCCTGGAACCAGGTCAACAAGTTCCCGCATCACACCTTCGAATGGGAGGGGATCGACGGCTCCCGCATCCTCAGCCACTTCCCGCCTATGGACACCTACAACTCCGAGCTCTCCGGCGAGGAACTCGCCAAGGCCACCGCGAAGTTCCGGGAGTCCCGCCGTGCCAGCGGCTCCATCGCCCCGGTGGGATACGGCGACGGCGGCGGCGGCACCACCCGTGAGATGGTGGGCCGCGCTCAGCGCCTCGCCGACCTGGAGGGCAGCCCCACCGTCCGCTGGGAGCACCCGGACCAGTTCTACGATCGGGCGCGCGACGAGGTCCCGGAGCCCCCCGTATGGGTCGGTGAGCTGTACCTGGAGATCCACCGAGCGACTTTGACCTCCCAGCACAAGACGAAGCAGGGCAACCGGCGCAGCGAGCATCTGCTGATGGAGGCCGAGCTCTGGGCTTCCACTGCTGCGGTGGGCGCCGGAACCGAGTACCCCTATGACGAGCTTGATGAGCTGTGGCAGATGACCCTGCTGCATCAGTTCCACGACATTCTGCCCGGCACCTCGATCGCCTGGGTGCATCGCGAGGCCCAGGAGACCTACGAGCACATTCGGGCGCGCACCGAGCGGATCATCCATGACGCGCTCACCGCCTTGGTGGGCACAGGGGACGTCCCGGTGGAGGCGAACCCGACACCGTTCAGCGCAGACGGTCTCCCCGCGCACGGGGCCTCCCCGGTGCCGGAGGTCGGCTCGGATGCTGTGCGGCTGACCGAGACGAAGGACGGCGGGTTCGAGCTCCGCAACGCCCTGGTCTCTGTGACGATCACTCCAGAGGGTCACGTGTCCTCGGCCGTGGACCTCGCCTCCGGCCGGGAGTGCGTGGCCCCGGGCCGGGAGGCAGGGGTGCTGCAGCTGCACCAGGACTTCCCGAACAAATGGGACGCCTGGGATGTGGATCGCTTCTATCGCAACCGTGTGACGGAGCTTCGCGAGGCGTCGTCGTTGTCCGCCGAGGTCACCGAAGCCGGCGGCGCAGTCGTCACGGTGGACCGAAGCTTCTCCGCCTCGACCCTGCAGCAGCGTCTCATCCTGGAACCGGACAGCCGGGTGCTGCGGTTCGAGCAGAGCACAGACTGGCAGGAGACAGAGAAGTTCCTCAAGGCCTCGTTCCCGCTGGATGTGCGGGCCGAACACACCGCTGCCGAGACTCAGTTCGGATTCCACCGTCGGGTCACCCATTCCAACACCAGCTGGGAGGCGGCGAAGTTCGAGACGTCCATGCATCGGTTCGTCCTGGCGGAGGAGCCCGGTTTCGGCGTCGCGCTGGTGAACGATTCGATCTACGGCTATGACGTCACCCGGGACGTCGTGGACGCCGACGTGACGACCACCGTGCGCCTCTCGCTTCTGCGGGCGCCACGCTTTCCGGACCCGGAGACGGACCAGGGAGTGCAGACACATGTCTACGGGATGGTCATCGGCGCCGGGGTGGCTGAGGCCACCCGCGCGGGCATCGAGATGAACATGCCACGGCGTCGGCTGCAGGGTTCACAGGGCTTCGCCCCGCTGGTCCGATGCGAGGGCGAGGGGCTCGTGGTCTCGGCGGTGAAACTCGCTGAGGACCGCTCAGGAGACTTGGTGGTCCGTGTCTACGAAGCGTTGGGACGCCGCGCGGAGGGCACCATCACGGTCAACGCCCCGGTGGCCGGGGTCCGTGAGGTCAGCCTGATCGAGGACGACCTCACCGACGTCGGGACCTTCGCACCTGTGCGCCTGCGGCCCTTCGAGGTGCGCACGCTGCGCTTCTCGCTCGGCTGAGGGTCAGCCGGTCGCCTCAGGGTTGAGCAGCGCGGCCGCGGCGATCCGGTGCTGCGGCTCTCCGGTCGTGAGTGCGAACATGCCGTAGGCCACCGGAGAAGCCGCCCACAGCTCGTGGCAGTGTTCGGCCAGCTTCGGCCAGACGGTCCCCCCGGCCTCTTCATAGGCCGCGACAGTGAGGTCGAAGGCCTCCTGCCCGCCGATGGAGAACTGGTAGGTGAAGTCTCGTCCGGGGTCGTCGACGCGGGCGGTGGTCCAGTCGAGGACCCCAGTGATCTCCCCGGTGTCGCCGAGGAGGATATGGGCGGGGTAGAGCTCTCCATGTGTCATCACGGTGCGGTCCGGCCACAGCTCGTCGGCATCGAGCCAGGTGCGCCACCGGGTGAGCAGCTCTCCGGCGACGTCGAACTCGCTGGAGACCTGGTCCACCTCCTCCTGCCAGCGCTGACGGGTCTGCTCCGGGGTGCGGATCTCGACGCCCGCGTCGCGCGCCTGATCGACGTCGATGCTGTGCAGCTCCGCCAGCAGCCGACCCAGCGCGGTGGCGAACTCGTGGGATTCCGGGTCCATGTGCCATTGCGGCTCTCCGCCGCGGAGGGTCAGCCCGGGGTGGCCGGGGAGCGCCCGGTAGGCGAGCAGCTCCTCGGAGCGGATGGTCCAGTCCGGCACCGCGACGCTGAGATGAGGACGGACCAGGTCCAGGATGCGGGCCTCGTCGTCCATGCGTTCGACGACGTCAGGACGCCGCGGGATGCGCAGCACCCACCGTTCGCCGGCGGCGTCGTCCGCCAGGGCCACCTCGAAGTCGAGACCGGCGTCGACGAGCTCCACAGTGTCCTTGTTGAGGGCGAGACCGCGCCAGACGGCCCGCTGGATGACGTCGTCGAGCGTTGAGGAATCCATTCATTCACGCTACTGGCGCGCATAGACGGTGGCAATGAGCGGACGGGCCAAAACGTGATCAGGGGTGATGCGCTGTGCGCATCACCCCTGAGAAGTGGAGCGGATGACGGGAATCGAACCCGCGTCGTCGGCTTGGGAAGCCGAAGCTTTACCATTAAGCTACATCCGCGAAGCGGCCGGATCCGAGGATCCGAAAAACTCCTGGGTAGAGATTATCACTCCCTGGGAGGGTGTTTTCCAATCGGAAGGCTGAGCGTCCCGTATGACGAGCGCCGCACACACCGACGACGCCGACTGGGGCGCCTACTATCGGCGGACCGCAGGCCGGAGGCCGAGGCCCCTGCTCCTGGACGCGATGGCGCACGTGCCGGCGGAGGATCTGTGGTCCGTGTCCGCAGTAGACCTGGACTCCGGGCTGACCGCAGCAGTGGAGGATCTCGAGGCCGTGGAGCCGCCGCGTGCGGATCTGCTGCTGGCCTGCATGAGCCTCCCGTTCCTGGGGCCGACCGAGCTGGCGACCTTGTGGGAGCGGATCCTCGCCGCGCTGCACCCGGGCGGCGTGCTGGCGGTGAACCTGCTCGGCGACCGCGACTCCTGGGCGCACGGAGACACGGCCGTGGCAGGCATGACGTTCCACCGCCGGAATGAGGTGGAGGCGATGGTGTCCGGGCTCGGCATCCTGCAGCTCGAGGAGCACGAGTTCGACGGACCCAGCGGCCGGGACCCGAAGCACTGGCACCGGTATGACGTGATCGCCTGTCGATGAGACTCAGCCGCCCAGCTTCCGGGCGGCGGGCCTACGACGACAGGTGACTTTGCGCTGCAGCGAAGGACCCAACTCGAGCATGCGGCAGTGATCAGATCCGGATGCGGGCGGTGCAGTGGAGCAGGTCCACTGGTCCGCTGAGAAGGTGACCCCCACGGGGCGAGGCTGAGTCGCGCGATCGGGACGCACGGTGAGCTGGGGAGTATCGCAAGGCACGTTCGAGTGCAGAGTGATGCCGGTGATTCTGGGGGCGCTGACGCTGAAGCGGCGGAGCCGGTTTTGGCGCGGCCGGTCTGGGTGGGGCTGGTTCTGGGGCCGGACGTGCGGGTATCTCGAGGTGGCCGTGGGATTTGAGTCGATGATGTCGTCGGCACAGTGCCTGGAGGTTTCCCCCAGTGGTAGGGCCTGTCGGGTAGGGGAGTCGATGATCCAGATCGC
>NZ_JAOSZD010000007.1:0-200903 GCF_034438835.1 Nesterenkonia sp. HG001
CTCCAACCATTCCTGAGTCTCTTCAGGATCACGATCCGGAAGCTGATTGGTCAGACCACTGCGAATATGCGAGATCTCTTCACCAGCGCTCACAAGCACCTCTCTCAAAAATCGAAGGACAACGCCGGTGGCCCGAGGACAGGGATGGTCCTCGGCGACGCCGTGGAGGTCAGGCACGCTCGTCAGGGTGCGGGCGCGCGTCGTCACGGCAACTCTACCCGGAACACCAGGTGTCGCACTTCCCACCGAGCGCCCTGGGGACGTAACGTTGCCTGTGAGAGGCGCGGCACACGCCGTCGTCCTCTGTCCCATGACATGAGAGGAAGTGACGCCCGAGGTGAGTCAGGCAGCCGCTGCCGAGGACCCGTTGAGTGCTGAGACCGGGCAGCTCTACGACGCCGCGACCAATGTGGTCGAGACATCCGGACTGCTGGGGGAGCTGGGTTTCTCGTCCGATTCCCTCGTCCAGGAGATCGGCGTGGACGACGACGTCGACGACGCCTTCCGAGATGCCCTGGAGGATCTGCTCGACGAGCCGCTGGTCGACGAGGACGACGATGAGGTCGTCGACGCCGTGCTCCTGTGGTTCCGCGAAGGCGACGGAGACCTCACCGATGCGCTGGTGGACTCGCTGACCACCCTCGATGAGGGAGGGGTCGTCTGGCTGCTCACCCCGCGCTCCGGTCGTGACGGTTATGTCGCTCCGGTGGAGATCCAGGACGCCGCCCCGAACGCCGGGCTGCACGTGACCTCCTCGGCTGGAGTGTGTGCTCACTGGGCCGCGGCGCGCCTCATGCCGCGCAAGTGACCGGTGCGGCACGGACCCGCCGCGACGGTGCAGGCCCAGGGGTGACCGGACAGCTGAGCGTGGGGGACCGGATCCCGTCCCTGCGGGGCCGCACCCACCACGGGGAGGACCTCTCCCTGGAGCAGCTCGCCGGGGCGCCGGCCCTGGTGATGTTCTATCCCTTTGCCTTCAGCCGCGTCTGCGGCTCCGAGCTCGCGGCTCTGCACGCGGCGCGCGGCGACCTGGCGGAGCTGGGCGCCCGGGCGGTCGCCATCAGCTGTGACGCCGTCCATGCTCTGCGCGCCTACGCCGAGCACCTGGCTCCTACGGAGGCTGAGCTCGGCTTCGACCTGCTGAGCGACTTCTGGCCTCACGGCGCCGTCGCCCGGGGCTGCGGCGCCTTCGACGAGGCCCGCGGGGCCCCCACGCGGACCAGCTACATCCTTGACCCGGCTCTGCGGGTCCGCCACGTCCAGCACGTCCCTGCCCACCAGTCGCGTGACCTGCAGGAGGCTCTGGTCGAGCTCGGCCGCGCCGCATGACCGCGGCCGATGCCCCCTCCGCGGGGCCTTCGCGCCTGCTGCTCCTGGCCACCGTGCTTCTGGTGGCCGCCAATCTGCGCCCGGCGATCACCGTCGTCGGCCCGCTGATCGAGCAGATCGGTGTGGAGAACGGGATCAGCCCGAGCGCCCTCGGTCTGCTCGGGGCCCTGCCCGTGCTGAGTCTGGGCGTGTTCTCGCCGCTGGTGCATCGTCTCTCGGCTCGGATCGGCATGGAGCGCAGCATCCTGCTGGGCCTCGTCGTGCTGGCAGGCGGCACGGTGCTGCGTTCGCTGCCCGGTGGCCAGATGCCCAGCGGGGCGTGGACCCTGTATCTGGGCACTGCGATCATCGGGGCGGCCATTGCCGTGGGCAATGTGCTGGTCCCGGCAGTGGTCAAGCGTGATTTCCCCCACCAGGTCCCGCTCATGACCGGTCTCTACACCGCGACGCTGGTGGGCGCGGCGGCGGTCGCCTCCGGAGTGGCGGTGCCCCTGGCCGAGCTGGTGGGCTGGGAGCTGACCCTCGGTGCTGCGGCGCTGCTCGCTCTCGCGACGGCCGGCATCTGGGTGCGGCGCGGTCCACCTCCGCCTCGGGGCGCTCTGCGTGAGGGCCCTGTGCGTGAGGGCCCTGTGCGGCTCGGCCGGCAGGGCCTCGTCCCCGTCGAGGGGCGGGGGGCCGAGGGCGTGACGGGAAGGAGCGGCGCAGGCCCGGCAGGGCGTCCCGGCCGTGCGCTGCTCCGCTCGCCCGTCGCCTGGCAGGTGACCGCCTACTTCGGGCTCCAGTCTGCGGTCTTCTATGTGATGCTCACGTGGCTGCCCTCGATCCAGACTTATCAGGGCGTCACACCGGTGGTGGCGGGCTGGTGGCTGTCCGGCTATCAGGCGATGGGGATCGTCGCGAGCCTGGTGGTGGGGCCGCTCATGCAGCGCACCAGCGATCAGCGGGTCATCGCCGTCGGACTCTCGGCGATGATGGGCCTCGGAGTGGCGGGCATGGCCTTCGCTCCGGAGCTGCTCCCGATCTGGTGTCTGATCTCGGGATTCGCCTCCGGGGCGACGCTGCTGGTGAGCCTGACCATGGTCTCGCTGCGGGCGCGCACACCGCAGCAGGCGGCCCGGCTCGCCGGGATGGCACAGGGCATCGGGTATCTGGTGGCCGGCCTCGGGCCGCTGGCGGCAGGCGTGCTGGTCGACGTCGCGGGCTCCTGGCTGCCGGTGCTGCAGGTGCTCCTGGTGGTGGTGGGTGTGCAGGGCATGGCCGGGTGGTTCGCCGGGCGAAGGGTCTTCGTGGACGGAGCGCCCGAGGAGGGGCCGGCAGGAGGTCCTCCTCGGTGACGCGTGGGGGCGGACCGGCGGACGCCCGGGTGCTGATCGCTTAGAGTGGGTCCCCGTGAGTGTTCAGAGTTCCCCAAGGACGCAGCTGGGCGTCCTCGACCGCTATTTCCACATCTCCGAGCGTGGGTCCACCATCGGGCGCGAGGTCCGTGGAGGACTGGCCACGTTCTTGGCCATGAGCTACATCATCGTGCTCAATCCCCTGATCATCGGCGCCGCGGCGGATTCCACGGGGCACTACCTGGGCGGAGGGACCGAGCCCAACCTGCCCGCGGTGGCCGCGGCGACCTCGCTGATCTCCGGAGTGCTGACCATCCTGATGGGCGTCATCGGCAAGTTCCCCATGGCGGTGTCCTCGTCGCTGGGTCTGTCTGCGTTCATCACCTACGGCATTGTGGTGCTGCCCGGCATGACCTGGGCAGACGCGATGGGTCTGGTGGTCATCGAGGGCTTCATCCTGCTGATCCTCGTGCTCACCGGCTTCCGCTCGGCGATCTTCAACGCCGTGCCGTCGCCGCTGAAGACGGCGATCAGCGTCGGCATCGGTCTGTTCATCGCCCTGATCGGCATGATGAATGCCGGGTTCATCCAGAACTCCGGCGGCGTCGGGCTTGAGCTCGGGGTGGGCGGCTTCCTCTTCGGGTGGCCGCTGCTGATCTTCCTGGTGGCCCTGTTCGCGCTGTTCGCCATGTGGGCGGCGAAGGTGCGCGGGGCCATCCTCTACTCCATCATCGGCGCCTCAGTCCTGGCGATCACGGTGGAATCGATCTTCCGGGTGGGCCCGCAGACCGGTCCCGACGGCGAGGAGAACCCCTTCGGCTGGGGGCTCTCCGTGCCGACGCTGGACCAGGACTGGTTCACCCTTCCGGACCTCTCGCTCCTGGGCGAGTTCAGCCTGCTGGGATCCTGGCAGAACATCGGGATCATCGCCGCGTCGCTGGCGATCTTCACGCTGCTGCTGGCCAACTTCTTCGATCTGCTGGGCACCATGGTGGGCGTCTCCAACGCCGGAGGGATCAAGGACGAGAAGGGCGACATCCCCTATTCACGCCGGATCATGGTCTCCGATGCGATCGGCACCATGGGCGGCGGCCTCGGCTCGACGTCGGTGAACTCCGGGTTCATCGAGTCCACCGTCGGAGTCGGCGACGGCGCCCGCACCGGCCTGGCCAACGTCGTCACCGGCCTGCTGTTCCTGGCCACCATCGTCCTCGCTCCGCTGGCAGCCGTGATCCCGACCGAGGCGGCCTCGGCGACGCTGGTGCTCGTCGGGTTCCTGATGATGCAGCAGATCACCCGGATCGACTGGACGGACGTGGAGATCGCCATCCCGGCGTTCATGACCGTGGTGATGATGCCGTTCTCCTACTCGATCACCAACGGCATCGGTGCCGGTTTCATCACCTTCGTGGTCATCAAGGTGCTTCGCGGCAAGGCTCGTGCGGTGCATCCGCTGATGTACGTCACCGCCGTGCTGTTCGTGCTCTACTTCGTCTCCGGGCCCATCCAGGAGGCGCTCGGCGTCAGCTGAGCGGTCGGCTCCGCGTCGACGACGGCCGTGGACTCGATCTCCACGAGCTGGTCGTCGTAGCCGAGGGCGGCCACACCGACGAGGGTGCTGGGCACGTCGTGGGCGCCGAAGCTGTCGCGGACGACCTCCCAGGCCGCGACGAGGTCCTGCTGCCGGGACGAGGCGACCAGCACGCGGGTGGTGGCCACATGGCTCAGGTCGGCACCGAGCTCGCTGAGCACCGTGCGCAGATTCTCCACGCACCGGTGGGCCTGGCCCGCGACGTCGCCGACGGCGACGGTCCGCCCGTCGGCGTCGAGCGGGCAGGAGCCGGCCAGGAAGGCCAGTCGGGCTCCGGCGGGGACGGTGGAGGCATAGGCATACTCGGCGACATCGCTCAGCGTGGCGGAGCGGTGCAGGGTGACGGGCGAGGGTCGGTCAGCGGGGGAGGCGTCCATGGGTTCATCATCTCAGCCCGCGGCCGCCACCAGGGGCTCGGGTGCGATGGCCTCGACGTGTCATATTCCGTGGTGCTGACGCGCGACATCCAGGAACTGACGCGCGTCATGTGACAGGCAAGGGGTGCCTCACTCCATTGGAGGGCACCGGAGCTCAATTAGTGAACACCCGCCTTGCGTATACTGTGGCATTGTGCCCGTCGGGGACGTCGGGCACGCGCTGTCGCACACCAAGGACCGCACCTGCGGTCGCCACGCACCACACCGACAGTCACGCAGACCGGGCCACGGCCCCGGGCGTCCGGGCACCCCGGGACGTCCATCGGCCCGGGCGCCTGCGACGCCCCTTGGAAAGGACACTCATCCGATGACTCGCACTCTGATGCCGGCGGCCCTTGCGCTGCTGGCCCTGACGCTGACCTCCTGCGGCAATGCCGCCGATGACCAGGAGGACGGCGCCGGCGAGCAGGCCGAAGCCGGTCAGGACAGCCTCGTGCTGTACTCCGGACGCAACGAGGAGCTCATCCAGCCGCTGATCGATCAGTTCAGCGAGGACTCGGGGATCGAGGTGGAGGTCCGCTACGGCGACACCGCCGAGCTCGCGGCCCAGATCCTCGAAGAGGGAGAGGACACACCGGCGGACGTCTTCCTCGCCCAGGATGCCGGTGCTCTCGGCGCGGTGGCTCAGGAAGGGCTCTTCGACGAGCTCGACGCTGAGACCCTCGGCCAGGTTCCGGAGGCCTTCCGCGACGCGGAGGACCACTGGATCGGCGTCTCTGGCCGGGCTCGCACTCTGGTCTACAACACGGACCTCCTCGACGAGGAGGACCTGCCCGACTCGGTGGCCGAGCTCACCGAGCCCGAGTACGAAGGACGCGTCGGCGTCGCCCCGACCAACGCGTCCTTCCAGTCCTTCGTGACCGCGTACCGCGAGGTCGAGGGCGAGCAGGCCGCAGAGGACTTCCTCACCGGCCTGGCCGAGAACGATCCACAGATCCGTGAGAAGAACGGCGAGATCGTGTCCGATGTCGCCGACGGCGCCATCGAGATGGGTCTGGTCAACCACTACTACCTCTACGGTCGTGCGGCAGAGCTCGGACAGGATCCCGCCGACCTGAACATCGCGAACCACCTCTTCGGCGGCGGCGACATCGGGGCCCTGGTGAACGTGGCCGGCGTCGGGCTGTTCGACGCGGAACACGAGGCCTCCCAGAGGCTGGTGGAGCACCTGCTCAGTGAGGACGGACAGCGCTACTTCGCGGAGGAGACCGCGGAGTACCCGCTGATCGAGGGTGTGGAGGGACCCGAAGGGATGCCCGCTCTGGAGGACCTAGATGTCCCTGAGATCGACCTGAACTCCTTGGAAGACCTGGAGACCACCGTGCAGATGATCACCGAGTCCGGGCTGGTGGGCTGACCCATCACCCTGGCCACCGCCGGACGCCTCCGGCGCACTCGCGGCTCCGCCCCCGGCAGGGGCGGAGCCGTCGGTGTGCCCTGGTGGCTGCGGGCGGCCGCCCTGGTTGGCACAGGTGTGGCACTGCTGCCGCTGGCCTACCTGGTGGTCCGAGCCGCCCAGTACCCGCCGGGGGACTTCATCGACGTGGTGTTCAGCGCGCGCAGCGGGCGGCTCGCCGTCACCTCACTGGCCCTGACTGGTGCGGTCACGGCGCTGTGCGTGGCCGTCGGTGTCGGTCTCGCCGTACTGGTGACCCGGATCCGGGTGCGCGGCCGCCTCGCCTTGGGCGTAGCCGCTGCGCTGCCGCTGGCCATCCCCTCCTATGTGGCGGCCTTCGGCTGGCAGTCGATGAACGCCCTGATCAGTCCAGGAACCACCTTCGAGGGCTTCGCCGCCGCTGTGCTGGTCATCACGTCGGTGACCTACCCCTATGTGTACCTTCCCGCAGTCGCTGCGCTGGTCGCCGTCGACCCCGGTCAGGAGGAGGCGGCCCGGTCACTGGGTCGGGGACCGGTCATCACGTTCTTCACCGTCACCGCACGGCAGGCCGCTCCGGCGATTACGGCCGGAGGGCTGCTGTGTGCTGTCTACGTCATCGCCGACTTTGGTGCCGTGTCGATCCTGCGCGTTGACACCTTCACCCGTGCCGTGTTCACCAGCTTCTCCATGGGCTTCGACCGGCTGGGAGGCATTGCGCTCTCCTCGGTGCTGCTGGTCTTCACCCTCTGCGTGCTCACTGCCGAGGGACGCATCCGACGCACCGGAACCCGCTACGCGAGCCTCTCCGGTGCGAGCCGCACGCGCCCGGAGCTTCTCGATGTGGGGCGCTGGGCGGCCCCGGCCGCGCTGCTGGGATGGGCGCCGGTCGTCGTCGGGCTCGGCGTGCCGCTGTGCGCCCTCGGTGTCTGGAGTGCCCAGGGGGTCTCGCGGCCCGGATCGATCGGGGAGATCCTCGCCGCACTGGGAAGCTCTCTGTGGGCCGCCGGCGCCGCAGCGGCCGCGACCACCGTGGTCGCGGTGCCGCTGGGCCTGTGGCTCGCCCGGCGCCCCACCGTGCTCGCTCGACTCCTCGAGCGCACCGCCTATCTGGCGCACTCGCTGCCCGGCGTGGTGATCGGGCTCTCTGTGGTCATGCTGGGCATCACCGTGCTCCCGGGGCTCTATCAGACGATGTGGCTGCTCACCCTGGCCTACTGCACCCTCATGCTGCCGCTGGCCCTGGGTCCGGTGCTCGCCTCCGCGCTGACCGCCCCTCCCGAGCTGGAGGATGCCGCCCGCGCACTCGGCAAGAGCCCCCTGCTGGCCTACGCCCGGGTCACCTTGCCGCTGATGTTCCCGGGGATCATCTCCGGGGCGCTGCTGGTGCTGCTGACCGTGATCAAGGAGCTTCCCGCGACCCTCATGCTGCGACCCACCGGATTTGACACCCTGGCCACGCGGCTGTGGACCTACACCGGCAACGAGTCCTATGCGGCCGCCGCACCGTTCGCGGCGCTGCTGGTGCTCGTCGCCGCGGTCCCGGCCTGGATGATGATCTCTCGACTGCTCAAGGAGGTCCGATGAGCGCCCTGACCCTGAACACCTCGACGTCCGAGCCCCACCCTGCCGCGGCCGCGTCGAGTCCGCTCGATGTCGCCACCCCCGCGGGACTGGAGGTCACAGGCGTGGCGGTCAGCTTCGGCGGGGAGGGGGTTCTCCGCGACATCGCTCTGCAGGTGTCGGCCGGCACCACCACCGCGATCGTGGGGCCATCGGGCTCTGGAAAGACCTCGCTGCTGCGGGTCATCGCCGGATTCCTCGACCCTGGATCCGGGGCCGTGCGGCTCCGCGGCGCTGATGTCACAGCCGTGGCGCCACATCGGCGCAGCATCGGCCTGGTGGCGCAGGACGGAGCGCTCTTCCCGCACCTTGACGTCGCCGGCAACATCGCCTTCGGCCTGCCGCGCGGGACTCGACGCAGGGAGACCCGGCGCCGGGTCGAGGAGCTCCTTGATTTGGTCAGCCTGGACCGTGAGCACGCTCGCCGGAGGCCCGACCAGCTCTCCGGCGGCCAGCGGCAGCGCGTCGCACTTGCTCGGGCGCTGGCACGCCGGCCTGACGTCATCCTGCTCGACGAACCCTTCTCCGCGCTGGACGCAGGGCTCCGCGAGACCACTCGTCAGGCAGTGCGTGAGATCCTCGCCACCACCGGCACCACCACGGTGCTGGTCACCCATGATCAGGACGAGGCGCTGTCCTTCGCAGATCAGGTGGCCGTGCTCCAGGAGGGACGCCTCTCTCAGATCGGCAGTCCAGAGTCCGTCTACCGGCGTCCGCGGGACACCCGCACCGCACAGTTCCTCGGGGAGTCGGTGCTGCTCCCGGCGCGGACCACGGGCACCGGCCGAGCCACCACGGCCCTGGGTGAGATCCGAGTGATCTCCCCGGACGCAGCCGAGCCCACGGCCCTTCAGAATTCGCCCAAGGTCCCCGACGGCCAGCCCGGGCACGGCACCGTGATGCTGCGTCCGGAGCAGATCGAGCTCACCGAACAGGGCACGCCGGGGATCGTGGTGTCCTCGCAGTACTTCGGCCACGACACCACGGCTGTGGTGACGGTGGAGGGGCTCAAGGAGCCCGTACGGGTGCGTCGGCTCAACGCCGACTCCCTGCGAGCCGGTGCTGCGGTCGGGCTGACGGTCACCGGGGTCGGGGTCCTGTATCCGGCCGCACCCGGGGGATCAGGGGCTGCGGATGCTCCTGGCATCGAGCTGCTCTCTCCTCGCTGACACCTCGCCGGAGTCTGGCGGAATCATCGCGACGAGGCAACGGGACGACGCCGGCTCAGCACCAGGGCCCCGAGTAGTGCCAGGCCCCACAGCATGAAATGGGGACCCCAGAGGAGGGTGTGCCCGAGGAGACCGGTTCGGTCGGTGACCTCGACGTCCAGGACGCCCATCAGGACGAGCCCGCCGGCGACGATATCGGCGCCTCCATAGAGGATCAGGCCCACGGCTCCCACCCAGGAGGTCGCCCGCCACAGCGTGGGCCAGGGGAGTCTGCCCTCCTCGGCGAGCATCGGCACCCACGCGGCGGCGAGCTTCAGCACGCCGGTCGCCAGGAGGAGGAGCGTCCACGAGGTGTCGCCTTGTCTGACGGCGTCGACGGCCCACTGTCCGACCAGTGGCAGCAGCTGTTCGCCGCCCAGGGCCCAGTAGAAGCTAGGGATCGCATGCAGCGTGCCCAGGACTGCCGCGACCAGGAAGGCGAGACGAATCGTCCGGCGGGACGTCGGCGCGTGCCGCCGAGGCGAGGTGGCGGCAGAGTCGCCGTCAGTGTGGGGGTCAGGCACGGTTCCTCCTCTTCCCGCCGAGTCACACGATGGAGCGCAGCTCCACCGTCTCGCCGGGTCCCGCTCCCTCGCCCCTGGCGTAGGCAGTGCCTCGTCGTCCTCGACACGGACGCTCGGCAGTCTACTGAACCCAGCGGTCGATGGCACGAGCTCACCGGCTGCGGCCCCGCGTGGGGCGGGACCTCCGGGTGGGGTGCCGGATGACGGGTCGGACAGAGGCTCGCTTATCCTGAAGGTCCTGAGAATGATTCCTGATAAATAGATTGCAATCTGTTTATGTATGTGGTGAGGTGGGATTGTGCACGACGAACACGGTGTGGTGGCGGCTGCTCAGCTGTTCAAAGTCCTCGGCAATGAGTCGAGGCTCCAGCTGCTGCAGCTGCTCGGCGAGTCGCCCCGAACGGTGGGGACACTGGTGGAGGTGACAGGAATGTCGCAGCCGTTGGTCTCCCAGCACCTGCGGTCCCTGAAGCAGGCGGGACTGGTGGCGGCGGACCGGCATGGCAAAGCCATGAACTATCACCTGGCGGACGATCATGTCGCACACATCGTCGATGACGCCATCGCGCACGTCGAAGAGTCTCACACCACGAAGGCGGCCGACCGACGGCCCGGAAGGATCTCACCATGACTGACCACAAGACTGCCGAGCACACCGTCGAGGAGCACCAGCACGGCGAGAACTGCGGCCACGAAGCTGTGCCGCACGAGGACCACGTGGACTACGTCCACGACGGCCACCGCCACGCCGCCCACGGCGACCACTACGACGAGCACTGAGCGCACGCGCGGTCAGCCGGGCCTCTCAGGACCTGACCGGAGCCCGGGCCTACGCATCAGCGTGGACCCGGGCTCCCGTCATCGGATGCTCGGGTGGAGTCAGATCTTCCCGCTGTCGACGATCGCACCACTGGCCGGCAGCGAGCCGCGCAAGGTGAAGGGCATGGCCCGGGCGCGCTCGACGTCGAACCGGTCCATCGCCTGAAGGTGGAGGTGCGGTTCGGTGCTGTTGCCTGAGTTCCCGCAGCGTCCCAGCATGTCGCCGGGACGCACCCTCTGCCCGACCTCCACGCAGACACTGCCCTGCTGGAGGTGGCAGAGGGCGATGACGGCGCGGTCGGCGTCGATGAACACATGATTGCCGGCGAGCGCGATCCAGCCTTGGGCCGCGCGGGAGCGCTGGGTGAGGGCATAACCGACTGAGGGCAGCCCGCGATGGGCGGCGTGATCGCCTTCGGCGTCATGCGCCGCCACGATGACCCCATCGACGGGCGCCAGCACCGGGCGGCCGAAGCCCGGGAACCGGTCCGGCGACTCCGGGCGCACCAGTGAGCGCAGGGAGATCGGAGCGGTGCGCCCGGTGTCGTCCACGGGCACGAAGTCGATGGCGTACGAGGCGGCGAACAGGGCAGTGCCATGGCTGGGCACTCGATCGGCAGGGCTGTTCTGCGTCAGCCACTGGCCGTCGAAGGGGTAGTGCAGGTCCACAGCTGCGGACATCGGGTGCCTCGTTCCGAGTGGCGCCTCCTCACCGAGTCCGCGTCAGGAGACTGGAGATGCGCTGGTGCGACGGGCGTCCGATGGGCTGAGGACGACGCCGATTGTGTGGGCCCTGCCGGGATCGAACCGACGACACTCGCGGTGTAAACGCGATGCTCTACCAGCTGAGCTAAAGGCCCTGGACCGGCGGCCTCGTCCCGTGGTCGCGCGGTGACAGGGGACGGGCGCGCCGGCGTCTGAACTATACCAAGACTCCCTGCGGACGAGGCCGGAGCTCAGGCTTCAGCGGCAACTTTCTCCGCGGCCACGCGATCGAGATCCGCGGCGTCGGATCGCTGGGCCAGGGCGCGCTGTTCCGCTCCATAGAGGGCCGCGCCCACGATGCCGGCGTTGTTCTTCAGCTGTGCCGGGACCACGGGGGCGCGAGGGCTGCTGACCTGAGGCAGGAAGTCGTCGCTGCGTTTGGAGATGCCTCCTCCGATGATGAACTGCGAGGGGGAGAACAGCCGCTCCACATGGGTGAGATAGCGGTCTAGGAGCCTCCCGTACTCATCCCAGGGCATGTCCATCCGCTCCCGGGCAGCGGCGGAGGCCACCACCTCGGCGACCTCGCCCTCGAACTCCAGATGGCCCAGCTCGCTGTTGGGCACGAGCACCCCGTCGTGCACCAGGGCCGAGCCGATGCCCGTCCCCAGGGTGATGGTCAGGACGGAGCCCGACCGCCCGGCGCCGGCGCCATAGCGCGCCTCGGCCAGGCCGGCACCGTCGGCGTCGTTGAACGTGAAGATGTCCCCGGGGAGCTCGCGCAGCAACTCGCCGGCGTCGCATTCGATCCAGGAGTCGTCGATGTTCGCCGCGGAGAGCACGACGTTGTCGATCACGATGCCGGGCACCAGCACGCCCACCGCCAGTTCGTCGCGGTCGGGAGCCCTCTCGCGCCCCAGCAGCTCCTCCAGGATGGTGCTGATGACCTCGGCCACGGCCTCCGGCGTGGCAGGCCTCGGCGTCGGGATGCGGAATCGTTCCCCGACCAGCTTGCCCTTGTGGAGATTGACGATCCCGCCCTTGATGCCGGTGCCGCCCACATCGATGCCGATGGCGCGCTTCGGCAGGTGGTCGAGGGCGACGCTGGCCGGGGCCACCGCCTGGGCGGCCAAGGGCTGGGACTGGTCAGACTGGGTCATTGCTCTCCAAGGGGTGAGGCGAGAAGAGCACGGCCGACGGTCGGCGACGCGCCTTCGGCTCCGCTCGCGGGCCACAGGGACTGGACGTGCGTCGTCGCACCGGATGTGATCGACCGGACGCTCCTGCGAGCCGGCCACGGACCAGGATAGCCGGTGTACGCGATCTAGGTCACCTCTGTCACCCGCGAGCCGTGGTCAGCCGTCGTCCCCCGAGGGCAGTGTGAGGATCTCGGAGCCGCCGTCGGTGACGACCAGCGTGTGTTCGAACTGGGCGGTGCGCCTTCTGTCCCGGGTCACTGCGGTCCAGTCATCGGCCCACATGTCCCAGTGACGGGTGCCGAGAGTCAGCATCGGCTCGATGGTGAACACCATGCCCGGCTCCATCAGCTGGGAGTGGTCCGGGGCGGTGTCGTAGTGGGGGATCACCAGGCCGGTGTGGAAGGCCTTGCCCACGCCGTGGCCGATGAACTCACGCACCACCCCGTATCCGAACCGTTTGGCGTAGGACTCGATGGAGCGGCCGATCACGTTGATGGGGCGCCCTGGTTTCACCGCACGGATGCCACGCATCATCGCCTCATGGGTGCGTTCGACGAGAAGGCGCGACTCCTCGTCGACGTCGCCCACCAGGAAGGTGTGGTTGTGGTCGCCATGGACTCCGTCGAGGTAGGCGGTGATGTCGAGATTGACGATGTCGCCGTCCTGCAGCGGGGTGGAGTCCGGGATCCCATGGCAGATGACCTCGTTGATGGAGGTGCAGATCGCCTTGGGGAAGCCTCGGTAGGAGAGGCAGGATGGGTAGGCCCCCCTTGAGATGAGGTAGTCGTGGGCGAAGGCGTCCAGCTCGTCGGTGGTCACCCCGGGCCTGATCTGTTCCCCGGTGGCGACCATCGCGTCGGCGGCGAGCCGTCCCGCCCGGCGGATCCGAGCCACGGTCTCGGCGTCGTAGACGTTCTCGCCCGTGTAGTCGGGCGGGGCGTCCAGGCCGACATAGTTCGGCTTCTCGATGTGGTCCGGGACCGGGCGCGGCGGGCTCACGGTGCCCTTGGTCAGCGTGCCGACGGGGGCAGTCGTGGGAGAGACGGAAGCCATGGGATCCATCCTATCGTCGGCATCGGTCCGACCGTCGAGACGAGGGTGGACATCAGGGTCCCGTCGGGCCGCCGCGGGGTTCAGCGCCCCGGGTCCGCAGCTGCAGCGCCAGCGCCAGCACCGCGATCAGCGTCACCACGGTGAGGGCGATCGGCAGGGAGGTTCCCTGGCTCAGGGCACCGATCGTCGGAGAGAGGCTCAGAGTGACCGTCCGCATCGTCCAGCTGATCCAGGTGACGCCGCTGTGCGGAGGCAGGCCGGGAACCGCGTCGGCCCGGGCGAAGGCGATGGGTACGGTGACGGCGCAGCCCAGCCCGGCCAGCGCCAGGCCGGCCAGCGTCAGCACGATGGTCGGAGCCCAGGCCGCGGCGAGGAGTCCGAGGATGACGGCTGCGAGGCTCAGCAGCAGCGACCGGCGATCGCCGAGACGGTCGATCACGCGATCGCCGAGCATCCTGCCGATGAACTGGGCGGTCAGCAGCACGGTCAGACCCACGCCGGCGGAAGCGGCTGCCATGTCCCGTTCGCTGGAGAGCAGCACCGCCGACCAGTTGTTGCCGACGTCCTCCACCGAGATGCCGGCCAGGGCGACCAGCGCCAGGGGGACGAGGATCTTCGCCGTCGCCCAGCCGGTGGGTCGTGTGGTGCTCTGGGCGGTGCCCAGGACGCGCCGCGGCTCAGGCAGGAACGCACGCGCGGAGAGGCTCATGGCCAGCACGCAGATCATCGCCCAGACCGCCATGTGCCCGAGCAGCGGAATCCCGGCCAGGGCCGCCAGCGTGCCGATGCCGCCACCGAGTGCGGCACCGATGCTCCAGCCCGCGTGCATGGAGTTCAGCAGAGAGCGGCCGTAGGCCTCCTGGACCCGAAGCCCCTGGGAGTTCTGCGCGACGTCCACCGTGGCGTCACCGAAGCCGGCCAGGAGAAGGCCCGCCACCACCAGCCAGGGATCGCCGAGGGCGACGCCGACGGTGGCCAGCACCAGCGAGGCGCCGACCCACAGGGTGCCGAATCCTGCGGCGCGCGCCACGCCGACGGTGCGGGAGACCACTCCTGGAAGGTGTACTGCGAGTGTGCCCCCCAGGCCGAAGCCGACCACCAGCAGGCCGAAGAGCGCCGGGCTCAGCCCCAGAGTCTCCTTAACCTCCGCGTAGCGAGCCAGCAGCGAGGCCGGCAGCGCGCCGTTGGTGGCGAAAGCCGTCATGGTGGCCAGACGGCTGCGGCGCAGCGGGACGGAGACCGGTCCGTGTCGGTCTCCGCGCGGTGAGGTGGGCGTTTGCATGGCGAGCAGTCTTCCGCTGGAATCGCACACATGCAACGTGCGAACAGACATAGAACGATCATCGCGTCCGTCCGCGGAGGTGAGGAGGTCCGTGCCGCCGATCTGGTGCGAGCCACCGGGGCGTCGGCGATGACGATCCGGCGGGACCTCAGCGAGCTCGAACAGTGTGGCCTGCTCCGTCGCACCCACGGCGGCGCGGTCGGTCTGCCCGCACGCGGCATGCATCTGCCCTATGAGGTTCGGAGGGAAAGCCATGTCGAGGAGAAGCGGGCGATCGGTCGGGCTGCGGCCGCGCTGATCCCGGACGGCTCCAGCGTGATCATCGATGACGGCACCACCTGCACGGCGGTGGCCCAGGCACTGGCCGGTCGGGATGTCACGGTCCTGGCGCTCTCTCTGCACATCGCCGTGGTGCTGGCTCGGGACCCCGGGGCGGCGGAGCGTGGCACCCGGGTCCTCACCCCGGGAGGAGAGCTGAACGCCGGGGAGCTCTCCTGGAGCGGGCACCGGGCCGTGCGGGACATCGAGGGGTTCCGTGCCGACGTCGGGGTGCTCGGGGTCTGCGGCTGGGACGAGTACTCCGGGATGACCGCCTCCACCGTCCAGGACGCCGACGTCAAGCGAGCCATCCGGAGCTCATCGCGTGAGATCATCGCCGCCGCAGGTGCGGACAAGCTGGGCGTCTCGGCGACCTTCGCGGTCTGTGCGACCGAAGAGATCGGGACGGTGGTCACCGGCGAGCTGCGCCTCGTGCAGCGCCTCTGGCTGGAGCATTCAGGGGTGGATGTCGTCACCGTCGGCTGACCGGCGTAGGCTGGCTCCATGACCACGCAGTACTGGTACAACGTCCGCACCGGCGAGGTGGAGCAGGGGGCGCAGTCCAGCTGGAAGCACCTGCTGGGCCCCTATGACTCCCACGCCGAAGCCTCTCAGGCCATGAAGAAGGTCCAGGCCAACAACGAGCGCTGGGAGGGTGAGGACGCCGAGGACTGAGCCGGACTCCTCAGAAGCCGTGCTCCTCGGCGGGGAAGGCCCCGGAACGCACGTCCTCGGCGTAGGCGGCCGCAGCCGCGGAGACGGTGCTGCGGAGATCCGCGTACCGCTTCACGAAGCGCGGAAGCCTCCCTGGCGTCATGCCCAGCATGTCCTGCCACACGAGCACCTGACCCGTGGTCGCGGGACCGGCCCCGATCCCGATCGTCGGGACGTCCAAGGCGGCCTCGACCTCGGCCGCGACGTCGGAGGGGACCATCTCCATCAGCACGCAGAAGGCCCCGGCCTCCTGCATGGCTCGGGCGTCGGCGAGCACGCGGGCGGCGGCGTCTCCGCGTCCCTGGACGCGGTAACCGCCCAGGGCGTGCTCGGACTGCGGGGTGAATCCCACGTGCGCCATCACCGGGATCCCTGCTGAGACCATGGCCCGCACGTGGCCGGCCATGGACGCGTCGCCCTCCACCTTGACGGCGTGGACCTCGGCCTCCTTCATGAAGCGGACTCCGGTCTCCACCGCCTGCTGGGCTGAGGCCTCATAGCTGCCGAACGGCACATCGGCCACCACGAGGGCCCGCTCGGCCCCGTTGACCACGGAGCGGGAGAAGACCAGCATCTCCTCCACAGTAATCGGCAGGGTCGTGCTGCGGCCCATCATCACGTTCGAGGCTGAGTCGCCCACCAGCAGGACTTCCACGCCCGCCTCGTCGAAGATCGAGGCGATCTGCGCGTCATAGGCGGTGAGCATGGCGAAGCGGCGACCTTCCTCCTTGAAACGCCGCAGGTGCACGGTGCGGATCCGCGCGGGCGTGCGAGGAGGCTTCTGGGGCGCCGTGGGATCGCCGGTGCCCGCGTCACCCGGCGCGGCGGCGCCCCCGTAGGGGCGTGGAGCGTCCGAGGCGGGGTCGACGGGGGCGTGGCTGCTCTGATTCTCGGCTGGCATGACACCAGGCTAGCCTCTTGCGGACTCACGGGTGCCTCCCGGGCCAGGCTGCCCCAGACCTCAGTGGAGTCTTGGGTAGAGTGGGAACGGCGAGACACCCACGCATGTCAGAGAGGCTGCAGCGAGCATGGACCGACAGCAGGAATTCGTACTTCGCACCATCGAGGAACGAGACGTGCGTTTCGTGCGCCTCTGGTTCACCGACGTCGTCGGCGCGCTCAAGTCCGTGGCGCTGGCTCCGGCCGAGGTCGAGGGCGTCTTCAGCGAAGGGCTGGGCTTCGACGGCTCCTCCATCGAAGGGCTCTCCCGCGTCTTCGAATCCGACATGCTGCTCAAGCCGGACCCCTCCAGCTTCCAGATCCTGCCCTGGCGGGGTGAGGAGGAGCCGACGTCGCGGATGTTCTGCGACATCCTGACCCCGGACCAGGAGCCTGCCTCCGCGGACCCGCGATCGGTGCTGCGCCGTCAGCTCGACTCCGCCGGTGAGATGGGCTTCACCTGCTACACCCACCCGGAGATCGAGTTCTACCTGCTCGACTCCGAGGAGCTCGACGCCACGGGCAGCCCTGTTCCTGTGGACCGCGCCGGCTACTTCGACCATGTCACCGGCAGCGTCTCCCAGGACTTCCGCCGCCATGTGGTCTCCATGCTCGAGGCCGTGGGCATCTCGGTCGAGTTCAGCCACCATGAGGCCGGCCCGGGGCAGAACGAGATCGATCTCCGCTACGCCGACGCCCTGACCACCGCGGACAACATCATGACCTTCCGCACGGTCATCAAAGAGGTCGCCGTCATGCAGGGGAAGTACGCGACCTTCATGCCGAAGCCCTTCACCGAGCACCCGGGCTCCGGCATGCACACGCATTTCGGGCTCTTCGAAGGCGACACCAACGCCTTCTTCGCACCCAACGCGGAGTTCAACCTGTCGACCATCGCCCGGCAGTTCATCGCCGGAGTGCTGACGCACGCGCCCGAGTTCACTGCCGTCACGAACCAGTTCGTGAACTCCTACAAGCGGCTCTGGGGAGGGGGAGAGGCCCCGTCGCACGTCTCCTGGGGGCACAACAACCGGTCCGCGCTGATGCGTGTGCCGCTGTACAAGCCGACGAAGGGCGGATCCGCCCGTGTGGAGTTCCGCGGCATCGACTCCTCCGCCAACCCGTACCTCGCCTATGCCGTGGTGCTCGGCGCCGGGCTGAAGGGCATCAAGGAGGAGTACCAGCTGGCAGAGGCGATCACCGAGGACGTCTGGTCGCTGACCACTCCCGAGCGCAAGGCGCTGGGCATCAAGCCGCTGCCGGGCACTCTGCACGACGCGATCCGGCAGATGGAGGAGTCCGAGCTGGTGGCCGAGATCCTGGGAGAGCAGGTCTTCGAGAACTTTCTGCGCAACAAGCAGCAGGAGTGGGACGAGTACCGCATCAACGTCTCTCCGTTCGAGATCAACCGCTACCTCGGGATGATCTGAGCCCGGTCGGGCGAGCATGAGCGGACTGACCTCACGTGACCTGATCGCTGCCGGATTCGACGAGCTGGAGCGGGCGGCGACCTTCCTCCAGGATGAGCAGCTCAGCGGCCTGGACCGCACCGCCCTGCTGCGGACACTGCGCCGGGCGCCTGACGCTGACCAGGCGCTGCTGCTGCTGATCCGTCTGCTCGAGCGGGCTCCGGAGGTGTGTCGGCTCTTCGACGATGTCGATGAGGGGCACCACCGGCAGGCCGTGCCGCTGATTCGGCTCCTGGGCGCGTCTCGGGCGCTGGGCGAGTTCCTCGTCCGAAGGCCCGAATCCGTCCAGGTGCTCTTCGACCACGCCGCGGCCGGTCAGGGGGAATCGCCTCGCGAGCTGCCCGCGGTGGTCGACGCCGAGACCTTCCGCACCGGGCTCATGGAGGCGGTGCGCGCAGATCCGCAGGCGGAGGCGCCCGCCGCCGGGCTCGAGGGGGAGTTCACCGCACGGGAGGCCGCCGTCGCCCTGCGTGTGGCCTATCGTCGCGAACTGACCGCCGTCGCGCTCCGCGACCTCTGCGCCGCAGATCCGCTGGCCTATCAGCCTCTGGTCTCCCAGCAGCTGGCGGACCTGGCCGCGGGAGCGGTCGACGCCGCCCTGGCCGTCACACGTGCTGAGCTGGCTGACCGCCACGGCGAGGCCGCCCACCAGGTGGAGCTCGCTGTCATCGGCATGGGCAAGTGTGGAGCCCGGGAGCTCAACTACATCTCCGACGTGGACGTCGTCTACGTCCACCGGGCCCCGGAGCACCTCGACGAGATCGAGGCGCGCAGGATCGCCGTCAGCCTGGCCGGCGGGATCTCCAGGACCATCAACTCCTCCGCCCCCGAGCCCGGGCTGTGGGAGGTGGACGCGAACCTGCGCCCGGAGGGCAAGGACGGCGCGCTCAGCCGGACCCTGGAGTCCCACGTGGAGTACTACCGCCGATGGGCCCATGGATGGGAGTTCCAAGCGCTGCTGAAGGCCCGGCCGATCGCCGGCAGCATGGCCCTGGGCCAGGACTACATCGAGAAGCTCTGGCCGCTGGTGTGGAGCTCCTCGCAGCAGGTCGAGTTCGTGGAGAACGTCCAGCGGATGCGCCGCCGGGTCTTCGAACACATCCCCGCCGAGGACGTCGACCGGGAGATCAAGCTCGGGCGGGGCGGGCTGCGCGACATCGAGTTCACCGTCCAGCTGCTCCAGCTGGTCCATGGCCGGGTGGACGAGGACCTCCGCGTCCGGGACACCCTCACCGCCATCCGCGCTCTGGACGAGGGCGAGTACATGGCCCACCGGGACCAGGAGGCGATGTCGCGGTGCTACCGGCAGCTGCGCCTCTATGAGCATCGCATCCAGATGTCGAACATGCGGCGCACCCATCTGATGCCGACCCGTGAACCGGAGCTGCGGGCTCTCGCGCACGCCGTGCGGCCCCCGCAGGCCGAGCGCCGTGACACGGCCCAGGACCTGCTCAAGGCCTGGCGCAGCGTGGTCCGTGAGGTCGCCACCTTCCATGAGACGATCTTCTACCGACCGCTGCTCTCCACCACTGCCGTGCTCTCCGACGAAGAGGTCAGGCTCTCCTCGCAGGCCGCCCAGGACCGCCTGGCCGCGCTGGGCTACTCCGACACTTCCGGGGCGATGCGGCACATCGAGGCGCTGACCTCCGGAGTGACCCGCCGGGCCACGCTCCAGCGGCGGATCCTGCCGATGATGCTCGGCTGGTTCGCCGAGGGAGTGGATCCTGATCGTGGGCTGCTGGCCTTCCGCCGGCTCAGCGAGTCGCTGGGCACGAGTCCCTGGTACCTGACCATGCTGCGTGACTCCTCGGTGGCGGCCGAGCGGCTCTGCCACATCCTGACCAGCTCCCGGTTCATCTCGGACCTGCTGGAGCACTCCCCGGAGTCGAGCCGGTGGCTGGGAGACGACACCGCCCTGCAGCCGCTGAGCTTCGAGTCCCTGTGGACCGAGATCCGTCATCAGCTGGCTCGCCACGAGGGTGATTCCTCCACGGCGGTGAGGCTGACCCGGCTGGTGCGTCAGCGTGAGGTGCTGCGCATCGCCATCGCGGACGCCGCCGGGCTGCTGGAGCTCGACGAGGTGGGGCGGGCGCTCTCCGACGTGGACCGTGCCGCCACGCTCGGGGCCCTGCATGTGGCCGAGCGGGAGGTCTTCGCAGAGCACGGCGAGCAGGTGAAGTTCCTGGTGGTGGCCATGGGACGTCAGGGCGGCCGCGAGATCTCCTACGGCTCGGACATGGACGCGATGTTCGTCCACCGTGCAGTGGACGGCGCGGATCCCTCCGTCGCCGATGAGCAGGCTCATCGACTGGCCACCCGACTGACCGCGCTGCTGTCCCAGTCGGTGAAGCCGCCGGTGCGCGGTGAGGATCCGCTCAAGTTGGACGCTGATCTGCGACCGGAAGGAAAGAACGGGCCCATCTCGCGGACACTGGAGTCCTTCCGTGAGTACTACCGCCGCTGGATGGACGTCTGGGAGCGGCAGGCTCTCCTCCGAGCCCGCCCGATTGCCGGTTTCGACGGTCTGGCGGAGGATTTCATGGCGCTGGTCGACGAAGTGCGCTATGGCGCGGCACCCAGCGCGGCCGAGGTGCGGGAGATCCGCCGCATCAAGGCGCGCGTCGAGTCCGAGCGGCTGCCTCGTGGAGCCGATCCCTCACGCCATGTGAAGCTGGGCCGCGGTGGGCTCTCCGACGTCGAATGGCTCGCTCAGCTGATGCAGCTCCAACATGCCCACGATGTGCCGGCGCTGCGGGTGACCAACACGTTGGACACCCTGGAGATCCTCGTCCAGCACGAGCTGATGGACAGTGCGGACGCCGGTGTCCTGGCCGAGGCGTGGCGGCTCTGCACGCGGGTGCGGGCAGCCTCGAAGGTCTGGAGCGGCAGGACGGCGGACGTGCTGCCCTCCTCGCGTCGTGACGTGGAGGCGGTGGCCCGCTGGTGCGGATTCGACGCCGGCTCCGCGGCTGCCTTCGAGGAGCACTATCTGCGCACCACCAGGCGGTGTCGACAGGTCTACGAGCGGCTCTTCTACGCCGAGGCCTGAGGAGCGAGCAGCTCGAGACTGCGGTGCTGCACGTCCTCTTGGGGAGCGAGGTTGACCAGCATCAGCTCATCGGCGGAGGCCTCCTCGGCGAAGGTGTCCAGCCAGTCGATGACCTCCTCCGCGGTGCCTGCCACAGTGCGGCTGAGCATGCCCAGAACCTGCTGCCCGGCCGGGTGGTCACGCAGCATGACCACGTCATCGTCGCTGAGGGTGCGGTTCCGGCCCAGCATGTTCCGGATCCAGGAGTCTTCTGCGGCCTGACGCTGCGCCCGAGCGATGTCGCCGTCGTCGTGGGCGATCACGTTGGCCGCGGCGATGAAGTGGGGACGGGCGTCCGGGCCCAGCAGCGATGTGGAGGCGTCGAACGATGAGCGGTAGACGTCGGCGGCCTGGACGAGCATCTGCGGGGCGAAGTGGGAAGCGAAGGCGTAGGGCAGACCGAGCTTGGCGGCCAGCTGGGCGCCGAACAGCGAAGAGCCCAGGACGTACATCGGGACCCTGGTGGCATGGCCGGGATACGCGTGGACCCCGGGGATCCGGGAGTATCCGGCCAGGTAGCCGTTGAGCTCCATGATGTCGGACTCGAAACGGTCCGCCTCGGTGCCGTCGCGCCGCAGCGCCCGCATGGTGGCGCCGTCGGTGCCGGGTGCCCGCCCCAGTCCCAGGTCGATCCTTCCCGGGAACAACGTCTCGAGCATGCCGAACTGCTCGGCGATGACCAGCGGTGTGTGATTGGGCAGCATGATTCCCCCCGACCCGACGCGGATGGTCGACGTCGCGGCGGCGATGTGCTGGATCATCAGCGCGGTTGCTGAGGAGGCGATGTGCGGCATGTTGTGGTGTTCGGCGAACCAGAGCCGGGAGTAGCCGAGTCCGTCGGCGGTGCGGGCCAGACGCCGACTGCGGGCGATCCCGTCTGCGATGCTCTCCGAGCCTCGGACGGTCGCCAGATCCAGCAGGGACAGCGGACGGGATGCAGGCACAGCGACTCCTCGCGACGGGGACGGGCCAGGACGATTCATCAGGCCCTCTGGTGCAACGGGGAGGGCACAGGTGGTCATCCCGGGTTCGCTGAGAGCATCATCACCCTTCGACCACGGGCCGCCTTCCCTGGTGCCGGATCCGGGCCGGAGCTACCGGGAGTCAGCCCCGTGGACGGAACAGGCGTACGGTGGGGTCATGGAGCCGTCCAGGCTTCCAACCCAGGAGTCACCATGAGCGATAAGTCGCCTCGTAAGAATCTTTCCAAGAAGTCCGAGAAGTCCATCAAAGAGAAGCGCGCCGACAAGCGGGCTGCGGCGGCTGAGAAGTCCTTCGGCGAGAAGCTCGCCGGGAAGAAACGCTGACGGGCCGATCCCTTGGCGTGGTGGGGACCTCGACCAAGGAGAACGAATTCCGCCTTCCGCTGCATCCCGATCACCTGGGGCGACTGGACGAATCGATCCGGTCCCGCATCACCCTGGAGCACGGGTACGGGCAGCGGTTCGGCTGCACTGATGATGATCTGGGCGAACTCGTCGGCGGCTTCGCGCCGCGGGACGAGCTGATCGCGACCTCCGACGTCGTGCTGATGCCCAAGCCCCAGCATGAGGACGTGGCGCTGATGCGCGAGGGCCAGGTGCTCTGGGCCTGGACCCACTGCGTCCAGGACCCGGGGATCACGCAGCTGGCGATCGACGAGGGCCTGACACTGATCGCCTTCGAGGCCATGCATCATTGGACCGCCGACGGCGCGGTGGGACTTCATGTATTCCACAAGAACAACGAGCTCGCCGGATACAGCTCGGTCCTTCATGCCCTACAGCTGACAGGATCCACAGGTGACTACGGACGCCCGCTGAGCGCCGTCGTCATCGGATTCGGTGCGACCGCCCGAGGGGCGGTCACTGCTCTCAACGCACACGGCGTGCATGACGTCCATGTGCTGACCAACCGCGGTGTCGCGGCCGTCGGGTCACCGATCCACTCGGTCCGGATCCGGCAGTTCGAGCACGACCGCGACGGCGCACACCTCTCCGAGGTCATCACCGACGAGGGCCGCATGCCGCTGGCGGCGTTTCTGGCGCGTGCTGACATCGTGGTCAACTGCACCCTGCAGGACACGGCCGCACCGTTGACGTACCTGACTCACGACGACCTCGACCGTTTCCGTCCCGGAAGTCTGATCGTGGACGTGTCCTGCGACGAAGGGATGGGTTTCGAATGGGCGCGGCCGACCTCGTTCATCGACCCGATCTTCACCGTGGGCGAGAACGTCATCTACTACGGAGTGGACCACAGCCCCTCCTATCTGTGGAACTCCGCGACCTGGGAGAACAGCCTCGCGCTGCTCGGGTTCGTGCCGACGGTGCTGGACGGGCCGGAGGCTTGGGAGGGGGACGAGACGATCGGCCGCGCGATCGAGATCCGCGACGGCCACGTCATCAACCCTCAGATCCTGGCGTTCCAGGGTCGCGCCGCAGAGCACCCCCATCTGGTCGGCTGAGCTGAGCAGAGGCCGGACATGACAGAAGCGCCGCACGCAGCTGGTGGACAGCTGCGAGCGGCGCTTCTGTGTCTGTGTCACCTGGGGGAGGAGCGGGCGATGGCCCCGCCGCCTCCCGGTGAACCCGTCAGACCGAGTAGTAGAGCTCGAACTCGTAGGGGTTCGGGCGCAGGTTCAGCGGGAGGATCTCCTCCTCGCGCTTGTACGCGATCCAGGTCTTGACGATCTCCTCGGTGAACACCCCGCCTTCGAGCAGGAACTCGTAGTCGTTCTCCAGCGCCTCGAGGGCCTCGTCCAGCGAGCCGGGAGCCTGCGGGATGGTCGCGAGCTCTTCGGCGGGCAGCTCGTAGAGGTCCTTGTCGACCGGCTCGTGCGGCTCGATGCGGTTCCGGATCCCGTCCAGGCCCGCCATCATCTGCGCCGCGAAGGCCAGGTAGGGGTTGCCCGAGGCGTCGGGGGCGCGGAACTCGAGGCGCTTGGCCTTCGGGTTGGCGCCGGTGATCGGGATGCGGATGGAGGCTGAGCGGTTGCCCTGCGAGTACACCAGGGAGACTGGAGCCTCATAGCCCTTGACCAGTCGCTTGTAGGAGTTCACGGTCGGGTTCGTGAACGCGAGCACCGCGTGGGCGTGCTTCAGCAGACCACCGATGTACCAGCGAGCCGTGTCCGAGAGGTTCGCATAGCCCTTCTCGTCGAAGAACAGCGGCTCGCCGTCCTTCCACAGCGACTGGTGGCAGTGCATGCCGGAGCCGTTCTCCTCGAAGATCGGCTTGGGCATGAAGGTTGCGGACTTGCCGAACTGGTCAGCGGTGTTCTTGACCACGTACTTGAACTTCTGCACGTCGTCGGCCGCGTGGACCAAGGTGTTGAACTTGTAGTTGATCTCCTGCTGGCCCGGGGCTGCGACCTCGTGGTGCGAGCGCTCGACCTCGAGGCCGACGTTGTCCATGGCCACGCAGATCGCGTCACGGAGGTCGGCGGTCTTGTCCTGCGGGGAGACGGGGAAGTATCCGCCCTTGGTGGCGAGCTTGTGGCCCATGTTGCCGCCGCTGATCTCTTCCGCGGAGTTCCAGTTGGCCTCCTCGGCGTCCACGGCGTAGAAGGACGCCTGCGGGGAGGACTGCCACTTCACGTCGTCGAAGACGAAGAACTCTGCCTCGGCGCCGAAGAAGGCGGTGTCGGCGATGCCGGAGGACGCCAGGTACTCCTCGGCCTTCTGCGCGACGCCGCGCGGGTCGCGGACATAGGGCTCCCCGGTGCGCGGGTTGACGATCGAGAAGTTCATCGCCAGGGTCTTCTCGACACGGTACTCGTCGATGAACGCGGTCGCGACGTCGGGGAGCAGCTGCATGTCAGACTCTTCGATGCCCTGGAATCCACGGATCGAGGAGCCGTCGAACAGCTGGCCGTTCTCGAAGAAGTCGAGGTCGACAGTCTTGGCCGGGACGTTGAAGTGGTGCTGGCTGCCAGGAAGGTCGGTGAAGCGGATGTCGACGAACTTGACGTCCTCCTCCTGGATGAACTTCAGGACTTCTTCGGGATTGCTGAACATGCGTCCTTGCTCCTCATGGATATCGTGCTGGGCTCCGGGCGGACCCGGTCTGCGTTGTTCACCCTAGCGGCATCGGCACAGGCATGTGGGACCGATCACCGTGGATGACCTGCCGACCGTGATGCCTCGTCGCCGCGGTCACGCGGTGGTCGGTCCTGCGATTCTGTGCTGTGAGCCGGGGCTCTCGCTCGGGCTCAACGGTATGCAGGCGGCATTTCTCGACCGTCACGCAAATGTTTCAGCCATGTAACTTAAGTTGCTCATCGGGTCCCGTGGAGCGGACGTCCACACGGTCTCCCGGGGCTCACTGTGCCTGAGGTGCCACTAGACTGATGGGCCTGAAGGTGCCGGCCGACCAGCGCCGGTGATCCGCCGAGCAGAGGAGATCCGTGGCAGCCAGTCGAGACCCGCGTCCTGGGCGTTCTGAGGAACCCGAAGGAGGCACCGGGGACAGATGGCCCGGGGACCGCCTGGGGCTGCCGGAGCGCGGGCCAGGCAGCCTGGCCCCCTTCGGGCGGAGGGTGCTGGCCCTGCTGATCGACTGGGGCATCGCGCTGCTGATCTCCACCATGTGGTTCGACGCGGACCCGATCGTCACGCTGCTCCTCTTCGCGGCGATGCACATCATCCTCATCGGCCTGCTGGGAGTGACCATCGGCAAGCGTCTGGTCCGCATCCAGGTGGTGCGCGATGCTCGCGCTCCCGGACCCCTGTGGGCCACGGTACGGACACTGCTGCTGCTCGTAGTCATCCCGGCGATCGTGTTCGGCCCGGATGGACGCGCAGGGCATGATCGTGTGGCCGGGACCATGCAGCTGAGGATGTGACTGCACGGCTGACCATGCCGTTGACCGTGCTGCTGAGGATCGACCCCGCTCAGCGTGACACGACGTCCTCGGCGGACGCGCCCTCCAGGCCGCGGGTCCGATAGCTGGCTCGGAGTCGGTCGAAGACCATCGTGGCGGTGGCGATGAGCAGCGCGGACCCCAGCATGTGAAAGAGCACCAGCAGGATCGGCAGCCCGGTGAAATGCTGGATGTAGCCGATGGTGCCCTGGGCCAGGATGACCGTGACCAGCCACCAGGCGGCCTTCTTCTGCGCCGGTGAGGCCTGCAGCCGACGCTGGCGCAGCATGATCGCGACGGCGGCGGCGCACAGCACATAGACGGGGACCACATGCAGCCGGGTCACCAGGTCGGCGTCGAAGTCGTGGCGTGGTGCGCCCGGGTCTCCCGCGTGCGGCCCGGTGCCGGTGACGATGGTGCCCAGGATGACGGCGGCCCAGCTGGCGGCGAGGACCACCGGGGCCATGGCCGTGGTCACGGAATCGGTGGCGCCGTCGACCAGCGGGCGCCCGGTGGCCCCGTCATGGTGAAGCTCGAGGGTGACCCGGTGGAGCAGCTGGGCGGCCAGCATCACCAGCACCGAGGACAGCACGAAGTGCAGTCCCACGACCCAGGGGTTGAGGTTGGTCCAGACGGTGATCCCGCCGATGACCCCCTGCAGCGGGATGCCCAGGCCGATCAGCAGAGCTCGGACGACCAGGGGCCGATGGCTGTCCCAGAGCCTCACGAGGGCCAGGAACATGGCCAGACTGATGGCGATCAGGACATAGGTCAGCAGCCGGTTGCCGAACTCGATGGCTCCATGCATGCCCATCTCGGGGGTGGAGACCCAGGAGTCCGGAGTGCACCGCGGCCATTCCGGGCAGCCCAGGCCGGAGGCGGTGAGCCTCACGGCCCCGCCGGTGATCATGATGCCGATGTTGGAGATCAGCGTGGCGATGGCCAGGAGCCGCGTGGTGCGCGTGATCCGTGTGGGGAGACGGCTGGTGAGGGAGTCGGTCAGCGCCATTGGAACCACCTTCGTGCGGCGAGGACGGCGAGCACGGACCAGCTCGCCAGGACGAGTGCAGGGACCGGGGCGAGGGCCCCGTCGATCGTGGCCGCGCGCAGTCCCTCTCCCAGCGCGGCGGAGGGCAGCAGGAGGAGCAGGACGCCGGGACCCTCATGGTGCAGGGGGAAGACGGCGCCGCCGGCGGCGCCGAGCAGCACCCAGAGGATGTTGGTGACCGCGAGAGTGGCCTCCGCGCGCACAGTGCCCGCCAGCAGGAGCCCCAGCGCGGTGAACGCTGTGGCGCCCAGCAGCAGGAAGATCAGCAGCCAGGCCAGGCCGCCGGGGGAGGGCTGCCAGCCCAGCACCAGACCGGCGGTGCCGATCACGACCACCTGGATCGCCACCACGCAGGCCACGGCCACGGCCTTGCCCAGGATGAGGCCGGTCGGGCCCAGGGGAGTGGTGGACAGATAGGCCAGCACTCCGTACTGCCGTTCGAAGCCCGCGGCGATGCCCTGACCGGTGAAGGCCGAGGCCATCACCGCCAGGGCCAGGACGCCGGGGGTGATGACGTCGATGCTGGGCACGGTGAGCCCGTCCGCGGCACTGCCGGCGACCAGGTCCAGGCGGTGCGCCCCGACGAGCACGAGCAGCGGCAGGATCACCGAGACGAGCAGCTGCTCGCCGTTGCGCAGCACGTTGCGGGTCTCGTAGGCGCCGTGGGCGAGGATCCGGCGTGCCGCGGGGGCCGGGCTGGCGGTCTGGAGGCTCATGAGACGGACACCTCCCAGAAGACGTCCTCCAGGGTGCGAGCCTCGAAGGAGACCTCGCCGGGCATCAGATCGATGTGCTCCCACCAGGCGGTCAGCCGGTGGAGGTCCTCGGGTCCGGCGATGGCCCCGACCGCCCAGCGGGCGCCGGGCTCGTTGTCCGCACCGCCGTCGAGCGACACCGGCGTCGGGGCGGCGTCGAGCTCTGCCCGGGTGAGCGTACGCGGAGAGACGAAGAGCAGGCGGCGGCTGCGGCCGTCCTCGGTCAGTTCGGCGACGGTGCCGTGGCGGACCACGACGCCGTCCTTGAGGATGTGGACCGAGTCGGCGAGCCTCTGGGCCTCCTCGAGCAGATGTGTGGTGAGCACGATGCCCAGGCCTCTGTCGCGCAGATGCGTGATCAGCTCGAAGGTCATCTGCCGCGACTGCGGGTCCAGCCCCGCTGAGGGCTCGTCGAGGAAGACGGCCTCAGGGTTGCCGATCAGGCTCGCGGCCAGGGCCACGCGCTGGCGCTGTCCACCCGAGAGGCGGCGGATCGAGGTGGTCATGAAGTCGGCCATGTCGAGCCGCTCGACGAGGTCGGCGAGCGGCCAGGGGGTGCTGTGCAGTCTGGCCACGTGCTCCAGGAGGATCCGCGGGCGGACGGACTGGGGGAGGCCGCCGTCCTGGAGCATCACGCCGACGCGGGCGCGCAGCGCCGCGGAGCCGTGCCAGGGATCCTCTCCCAGCAGGCTTACGGCGCCCTGCGAGGGGCGCAGCAGGCCCTGCGCGCACCCCAGGGCGGTGGTCTTTCCTGCACCATTGGGGCCCAGGAGCACGGTCACCTCGCCTCGGCGGGCGGTGAAGTCGACGCCGCGCAGGATCTCCTGAACCCCGGCCCGTGAGCGGGCGGAGCCGACGGCGTATCGGACCTGGCGCAGGCTGAGGCAGAGAGATTGCTGGGGCACCAGGACATTCTACATTTCTACAGGTTGTAGTAGAGGGAGCCTCCGGGTCCTCCGTGCCAGATGACGGAGCAGGGGTCACGCTGTGGGGTCGACCGCGGTCAACACAGGGTCGCCTTACTGGCACGCCAGATCTGAATAAGTCACAATAGACTCATGTATTCGAGCCGGAACTCCGAAGAACCCGAGCTGGCGTCCTCCGACGCCGGTCGGGACGGCGACGGCACCACCCGCGAGCGGGTGCTGCAGCTCGTCGTCGAGGAGGGTCCCATCAGTGCCGCGGCCCTGGGTCGGCGGCTCGACCTGACGGCGGCGGCTGTGCGCCGTCACCTCGACGCCATGGCCGAGCAGGGCATCGTGGAGATCAAGAACGTCACCTCGCGCCGCAAGGGCGCCGGCCGTCCCTCCCGTCGATATGTCATCTCACAGCGCGGCCAGGAGGCCCTCGGTGACGATTATCTCTCGCTGACCCGCCGTGCTCTCGACGTGCTCGGGGACTCGGTGGGCGAGGAGGCGCCCCGCGCGCTGGCCGCGGCATACTTCGCTGACCATGAAGAGCGCTACCGGGAGCAGCTCGCCGGAGTGGAGGACCTCGACGAGCGCACCGAGAAGCTCGCCGAGCTCTTCAACGCCGACGGCTTCGCCGGATTCACCCGCAAGGTGGGCCGCGACAACCCCCTGATGGCCATGCAGTCCACCCAGCTCTGTCAGGGCCACTGCCCCGTCCGGGAAATAGCAGAGGCCCATCCGGTGTTCTGTGAGGAAGAGACCGAGATGATCTCTCGACTTCTCGAGGTCGATGTCCGGCGTCTCTCCACCCAGGCCTCCGGGGCTCATGTCTGCACGACACATGTCCCGGTCGGTCGCGAGCGGCTCGCCGCCGAGCAGCGGGCCCGGCGCGTCGCGTCGGAGGACCCGCAGGACCCCACGTCACGCCCCGCCTCCGCAGGCCCCCGCCTGTCCGGCGGTGGGCGCAAGAGAATCGTCATCTCCCCCCGTCAACAAGAGAGGTTGTCATGACCGAGCAGATCCAGCGCACCGAGGACCCGGGTGTCATCTCCGAGATCCTTGAGAAGAATCCGGAGCTGAACGGGATCGGCGCCTACGAGTACGGCTGGTCCGACTCCGACACCGCAGGGGCCAACGCCAAGCGCGGCCTCGATGTGAGCGTCGTCGAGGACATCTCCTCCAAGAAGTCCGAGCCGGAGTGGATCCTCAAGCTGCGCAAGAAGGGCCTGAAGTACTTCCAGCGCAAGCCGCAGCCGATGTGGGGAGCGGACCTCTCGGGGATCGACTTCGACAACATCAAGTACTTCGTCCGCTCCACCGAGAAGCAGGCCCGTACCTGGGAGGACCTGCCCGAGGACATCCGCAACACCTACGAGCGGCTCGGGATCCCCGAGGCGGAGCGTGGGCGCCTTGTCGCCGGCGTCGCCGCCCAGTACGAGTCAGAGGTCGTCTACCACCAGATCCGCGAGGATCTGGAGGCCCAGGGCGTCATCTTCATGGACACCGACACCGCTCTGAAGGAGCACCCGGAGTTCTTCGAGGAGTACTTCGGCTCCGTGATCCCCGTCGGCGACAACAAGTTCGCCGCGCTGAACACGGCCGTGTGGTCCGGCGGCTCCTTCGTCTACGTGCCCAAGGGCGTGAAGGTGGAGATCCCGCTCCAGGCCTACTTCCGCATCAACACCGAGAACATGGGCCAGTTCGAGCGGACGCTGATCATCGCCGACGAGGACTCCTACGTCCACTACATCGAAGGCTGCACCGCGCCGATCTACGACACCGACTCGCTGCATTCGGCCGTGGTGGAGATCGTGGTCAAGAAGAACGCCCGAGTCCGTTACACGACCATCCAGAACTGGTCCAACAACGTGTACAACCTGGTCACCAAGCGTGCCGTGGTCGATGCCGGCGGGACCATGGAGTGGATCGACGGCAACATCGGCTCCAAGGTCACCATGAAGTACCCGGCGGTCTACCTCACCGGTGAGCACGCCAAGGGTGAGACCCTCTCCCTGGCCTTCGCCGGCGAAGGCCAGCACCAGGACACCGGTTCCAAGATGGTCCACATGGCCCCCCACACCTCGAGCTCCATCGTCTCGAAGTCGGTGGCCCGCAACGGCGGCCGCGCCTCCTACCGTGGCCTGATCCAGATCAACGAGGGCGCCGAGCACTCGGCGAACTCCGTGGTCTGCGACGCGCTGTTGGTGGACACGATCTCCAAGACCGACACGTACCCGTACATCGACATCCGCGAGGACGACGTCACCCTCGGCCATGAGGCGACGGTCTCCAAGGTCTCCGAGGACCAGCTGTTCTACCTGATGGCTCGCGGGCTGGCCGAGGACGAGGCCATGGCGATGATCGTGCGAGGCTTCATCGAGCCGATCGCCCGTGAGCTGCCGATGGAGTACGCCCTCGAGCTCAACCGCCTCATCGAGCTGCAGATGGAAGGCTCTGTGGGCTGATCACCGCCCGCCTCACACCGCGACGCGGTGCCCACGGACACCCGCTCAGGGGCTGCCCTGAGCGGGTGTCCGTGGGAACAGACTTCACCGACATCTCCACGACAGACAAGGGACGAGGAACAGATGACGAACACCCCCGCTGACCAGGCGGAGAAGGTCTCCGGAGTGGAGGTCGGCGAACGCCGCATCTCCATCCCCGGCATGACGGAGGAGGGCGAGAACCTCGCCGCCCAGACCAACCAGGCCGCCGAGCACACCCACGGCGGCCTCGGCGAGACCAAGAAGCTCACCTCGGGCATCGGATCTCGCGCCAACCGTCACGTCGGCTTCGACGCGGCGGGCTTCCCGGAGCCGAACGGCCGCGAAGAGGAATGGCGCTTCACCCCGCTGAAGAAGCTCGCCGGCGTGCTCACCGACACGCCGGGCGACGCGGAGGCCGTCGACTACCAGGTCACCGCCTCCGACGCCGTCGTCGTCTCCTCTCTGGCCCAGGGTGCTGCGCCGCGCAACAGCGTGCTGCAGCCGGCCGACCGTGCCGCCGTCCTGGCCACCAAGAACGTCGCCGAGGCCCTCCACGTGGAGGTCCCCGCCGACGTCGAGGTCGCCGAGCCGATCCGGGTGGACGTCACCGGCCGGGGGGCGGGACGTCGTGCCAACAGCCACATCGTGCTGGAGGCCGGGACCCACGCCACCGCCGTCTTCGTGCTCGAGCACCGGGGCAGCGCCGACTTCAACGGCAACGTGGAGGTCGTCGTCGGGGACGGCGCCCACGTCAAGGTGATCTCGCTGCAGCGCTGGGACGACGACGCCGTCCACGTCGGCCAGCACGACGCGGAGGTCGGCCGCGACGCCACCTACAAGCACGTCGCGATCTCGCTCGGCGGGTCGGTGATCCGGCTCAACACCAACTTCCGCTACGCCGCTGAGGGAGCCGAGGCCGAGATGTACGGCCTGTACTTCGCCGACTCCGGCCAGCACATCGAGCACCGCACCTTCGTGGACCACAATGCGCCGCGCAACACCTCCAACGTGCTCTACAAGGGTGCGCTGCAGGGAGAGTCCGCCCGGACGGTCTGGGTCGGCGACGTGCTGATCCGCAAGGCCGCCGAGGGCACGGACTCCTACGAGAAGAACCAGAACCTGGTGCTCACCGACGGCGCCCGCGCGGACTCGGTGCCCAACCTGGAGATCGAGACCGGGCTCATCGATGGTGCCGGACACGCCTCCTCGACCGGGCGCTTCGACGAGAACCACCTGTTCTACCTGATGGCCCGCGGCATCCCGGAGAAGGAGGCTCGCCAGCTGGTGGTCCGGGGCTTCCTCAACGAGATCATCCAGAAGATCGGTGTGGCCAGCATCGAGGACTCGCTGCAGGACGACCTGGAGAACGAGCTGGAGATCGCCGGCTTCTGAGCACCGATCGGTCACCGCACGCCGATGATGCGGGCCCGCCCCATCGCTTCACACTGACGCTTCAAGACACAGCAAAGGACAACGGACACGACATGTCTTCTCTCGAGATCAAGGACCTCCACGTCTCCATCGAGACCGAGCAGGGCAGCAAGGAGATCCTCAAGGGCGTCTCCCTGACCATCAACTCCGGCGAGATCCACGCCATCATGGGCCCCAACGGCTCCGGCAAGTCGACTCTGGCCGCGACCATCGCAGGCCACCCTCGCTACGAGGTGACCTCCGGCTCCATCACCTTCGACGGTGAGGACGTCCTGGAGATGGGCGTCGACGAGCGCGCCCAGGCGGGCCTCTTCCTGGCCATGCAGTACCCGGTCGAGGTCCCCGGGGTGACCATGACCAACTTCCTGCGCACCGCCAAGACCGCCCTGGACGGCGAGGCGCCGAAGCTCCGCACCTGGACCAAGGAGGTCCGTGATGCGATGGAGCTGCTGAAGATCGACGCCGACTTCGCCAGCCGGAACGTCAACGAGGGCTTCTCCGGGGGTGAGAAGAAGCGCGTCGAGATCCTGCAGCTGGAGCTCTTCAAGCCGAAGTTCGCCGTACTTGACGAGACCGATTCCGGCCTGGACATCGACGCGCTGCGCGTGGTCTCCGAAGGCGTGAACCGTGCCCAGCAGAACAACGACATGGGCACCATGCTCATCACCCACTACACGCGCATTCTGAACTACATCAAGCCCGACCACGTGCACGTGTTCATCGACGGGCGGGTGGCCGAGCACGGCGGTCCCGAGCTTGCCGACGAGCTCGAGGCCAACGGCTACGACCGCTTCCTGGCCGCCACCGCCTGAGACGCCCATCTCGAGAGGCTCTGATCCGATGACTGCTGCTCAGCCGCAGCCCGCCGCGTCCACCGGCTCCGCCCGCTCCCTGAGCGCGGCGGAGCTGGCGGCGCTGCGCGCGGACTTCCCGCTGCTGGAGCGCACTGTGCGGGAGGGGCGGCCGCTGGTCTATCTGGACACGGCGGCCACTTCGCAGAAGCCGCGCGCGGTGCTTGACGCCGAGCGTCACTTCTACGAGCACACCAACGCCGCCGTGCATCGCGGTGCCCACCAGATCGCCGAGGAGGCCACGGAGGTCTACGAGGCGGCCCGTGCCGCGGTCGCCGGCTTCGTGGGCGTGGCCGAGGACGAGGTCGTCTGGACCAAGAACGCGACAGAAGCGCTGAATCTGGTCTCCCATGCCTTCCTCCACGCCACCCTCGATGCGCGTCTGGGCCGCGGCGAGCCTGATTCCGCGGAACTGTTCGCGCTGGCCCCCGGAGATGAGATCATCGTGACCGAGGCTGAGCACCACGCGAACCTGGTGCCCTGGCAGCAGCTGGCCGCCCGCACCGGGGCCACGCTGCGCTGGATCGGCCTGACCGATGACGGGCGGCTGGACCCGGAGACCTTCTCAGTGATCACCGAGCGCACCAGGATCGTCGCGCTCACCCATGCCTCCAACGTCACCGGGGCGATCAGCCCGGTCGCCGAGGTGGTCTCCCTGGCTCGTCGATCCGGTGCGATCGTCGTGCTGGACGCCTGCCAGTCCGCGGCACATCTGCCCCTGGACCTGCGGGCGCTCGACGTGGACTTCGCCGCGTTCTCCGGGCACAAGATGCTGGGCCCCACCGGCATCGGCGTGCTCCATGGGCGCCGCGACCTGCTGGCCGCCATGCCTCCGGTCATCACCGGCGGGTCGATGGTGGAGGTGGTGACCATGGAGACGACCACCTTCATGCCCCCGCCGAACCGCTTCGAGGCCGGCACCCAGATGGTCGCCCAGACGGCAGGCGTCCACGCCGCGGTCGACTATCTCCAGAAGGTCGGCATGGACGTCTTCGCCGCCCATGAGGCCGAGCTCACCGAGATGCTGCTCTCCGGCATCGAGTCGGTGCCCGGCGTACGTGTGCTCGGCCCGCAGGACGCGGTGGACCGCCTCGCCGTGGTCTCCTTCGCCGTGGACGGCGTGCACCCGCACGACGTCGGACAGGTGCTCGACGACGCCGGCATCGCCGTGCGGGTGGGTCACCACTGTGCTCAGCCGGTGCATCGTCGGCTGGGGGTGCATGCCTCCGCCCGCGCGTCGGCGGGGATCCACACCACAGCGGCGGAGATCGAGTCCTTCATCGACGCGCTGGGCCGGGTCCGGCCCTTCTTCGGCCTCGGCTCGACTCCCGCGGGAGGTGTCCATGGCTGATGCGATGGAGCAGCTCTATCAGCAGGTGATCCTGGATCATTCCCGGGAGCGCCATGGGCAGGGCCAGCTCGAGATCTTCGACGGGGAGTCCTTCCAGATCAATCCCACCTGCGGTGACGAGGCCCGGCTGCGGGTGCGGGTGGAGGAGCACGGCAGCACCAAGGGCGGTGACGCCGCCCTGCGGATCGTCGACCTGGGCTGGGAGGGTCAGGGATGCTCCATCTCCCAGGCCTCCCTGTCAGTGATGCACGACCTCGTCGACGGCGTCGACCTCACCGAGGCCGAGGCGCTGGGAGAGACCTTTCGCGACCTGATGCGAGGGCGCGGGCGGCCGTTGGAGGACGAGCAGCGGCAGGAGAGCCTCGAGGACGCCTCGGCGTTCGTCGGGGTCGCCAAGTATCCTGCACGCATCAAGTGCGCGCTGCTGGGGTGGATGGCCCTGCACGACGCGCTGCTGCAGGCCCAGGCCTCCCGAGGGCGGACCTGACCCTGGTCCGTGGCCGGCCCTCGGGCCGCGCCCCACAGCAGCCGGCCGCACGGGCCGGGCATACACGGTGACGCCGAGGCGTTACGCCATCCAGGAAGGAGACCAGAGCATGAGTGAGACCCCGACCACCGAGCGGACCCCGCTCGAAGACATCGAAGAGGCCCTCAAGGAGGTCATCGACCCCGAGCTGGGCATCAACATCGTCGACCTGGGCCTGCTCTATGGCCTGAACTATGCGCAGGACGGCGCCCTGGTGATCGACATGACGCTGACCACCGCGGCCTGCCCGCTGACCGACGTCCTCGAGGACCAGGTCGGCCAGCACGTCGGCACCATGGTGGACGAATGGCGGCTGAACTGGGTGTGGATGCCGCCGTGGGGCCCGGAGAAGATCACCGAGGACGGCCGTGAGCAGATGCGCGCCCTCGGCTTCAACATCTGAGGCTGCCCGCCTGATCCGGCGGGCTGGTGACCCTCAGGCTCCTTCGGGAGTCTGCAGGGCGAGCCTGCGGTAGCGAGGGATCGCTGCCGCGGGCTCATCGTCGTCGACGAGCCTGCCGTGATCGAAGACCAGGACCCGGTCCGCCTGCGCGGCGAACTCCAGGTCATGGGTGGCCAGCAGCAGCGGGACCTCGAGCCCCAGCAGGCGCCGTCGGAACTCGACGGCGTTGCGGAGGTCGAGCAGGGTGGTGGGCTCGTCGGCGATCACCAGCTCGGGCTCGGTGGCCAGCACACCGGCCAGCGCGACCTTCTGCCGCTCTCCGGAGGAGAGCTCGTAGACGCTGGCCTCCTCCCGGTGGCCCAGCTCCAGGGACTCGAGGATCTCGCGCATCCTGCGGCTGCGCTCGGCCCGACCCTTGATCGTGCCGCGCAGTGAGAACTCGATGTCCTCGCCGACCACCGGCATGATGATCTGCGCCTGCGGGTTCGCGAAGATGAACCCGGAGCGCGGCACGGTGGGGAAGAAGCGGATCTCCCCGGCGGAGGGCGCGACCAGCCCTGCCACCAGCCGCAGCAACGTGGACTTCCCGGAGCCGTTGGCGCCGACCACCGCCACCACATGTTCTTCCAGCGTGAGGCTCAGCTCGTGGAGGATCGTCCGTCGTGTGCCGTCAGGGGAGTCCACCTCCACCTGGACCTCTGAGATCTGCGTCACCAGCCCGGCGGCGGGCTGGCCCGCCGTCGTCGTCCCCGCCCCGGGGCTCGACTGGACAGTCTCGTTAGACTGTCCAGGGTGCCGGGGTCCCGTGCCATCGAACATCTCTGCCATATCGACTGCTGCTCCGCTCTGCGGTGGTCTCTGTCTACCTCAGGAAGGCCTGTCAACTGTGATCAGCGTATCGAACCTCGAGCTCCGAGCCGGCGCCCGTCTGCTCATGGACGAGGTGTCCTTCCGCATCGACTCCGGGGACAAGATCGGCCTGGTGGGGCGCAACGGTGCAGGCAAGACCACTATGACCAAGGTGCTGGCCGGCCAGGCGGAGCCCGCGGACGGCCACGTCGAGCGCAGCGGCTCCGTGGGCTACCTGCCGCAGGACCCCCGGGTGGAGAACATGGAGCAGCTGGCCCGGGAACGCATCCTCTCCGCCCGCGGACTCGACGACGTCATCACTCGGATGCGCACCGCCGAAGAACAGATGAGCTCCTCCGACGAGACCGTCCAGGCCCGGGCCATGAAGCGCTACTCCTCGCTGGAGGCCCGGTTCGTGGCCGCCGGAGGCTATGCCGCCGAGTCCGAGGCCGCCACGATCTGCGCGAACCTCGACCTTCCCGAGCGCATCCTCACCCAGCCGCTGAAGACCCTCTCCGGAGGTCAGCGCCGCCGTGTGGAGCTGGCGCGCATCCTGTTTTCGGACGCGGACACCCTGCTGCTCGACGAGCCCACCAACCACCTGGACCAGGACTCCATCGTCTGGCTGCGTGACTACCTGCAGCACTTCTCCGGCGGGTTCATCGTGATCTCTCACGATGTGGAGCTCATGGAGCGCACCGTCAACAAGGTCCTCTACCTGGACGCCAACCGCTGCGTGGTCGACGTCTACAACATGGGGTGGAGGAACTACCTCACCCAGCGGGAGCAGGACGAGGCACGGCGCAAGCGGGAGTTCGCCAACGCGGACAAGAAGGCGACAGCCCTGCGGTCCCAGGCCGAGAAGATGCGGGCCAAGGCCTCGAAGGCCGTGGCCGCCCAGAACATGCTCAAGCGCGCCGACCGCATGATGGCCGGCGTCGAGGGCGAGCGGCAGGCTGACCGGGTCGCCAACATCCGCTTCCCGCGGCCTGCTTCCTGCGGCAAAACTCCACTATTCGCCGAGGGTCTCTCGAAGTCATACGGCTCCCTGGAGATCTTCACCGGCGTGGACCTGGCCATCGACCGCGGGTCCCGCGTGGTGATCCTCGGCTACAACGGTGCCGGCAAGACCACTCTGCTGCGCATGCTCGCCGGAGTCGCTCAGCCGGACTCCGGGGCGGTCATCCCCGGACACGGGCTCAAGCTGGGGTACTACGCCCAGGAGCACGACACCCTGGACACCGAGCGCACCGTGCTGGCGAACATGAAGACTGCGGCCCCGGAGCTCGCTGACACCGAGCAGCGACGGATCCTGGGCTCCTTCCTGTTCACCGGCGACGACGTCCACAAGCCGGCGGAGGTGCTCTCGGGCGGGGAGAAGACGCGCCTCGCCCTGGCCACATTGGTCGCCTCGAGCGCCAACGTGCTGCTGCTCGACGAGCCCACCAACAACCTCGACCCGGCCTCCCGCGAGGAGATCCTGGCCGCGCTGCGCACCTATGAGGGCGCCGTCGTGCTGGTCACCCACGATGAGGGCGCGGTGGAGGCCCTGGCTCCCGAACGGGTGGTGCTGCTGCCCGACGGCGTGGAGGACCTCTACACCGCGGACTATCAGGACCTCGTCAGCCTCGCCTGAGGTGGCCTGAGCCTCGGCGCGCCCAGGCCCTGGGGCCCGGGCGCATGGGCCTGAGCGCGTGGGCTCAGCCCTGCCTCTCCAGGAAGTCCTGGGCGCCGCCGACGAGCTCCACATGCCCCTGCGCCAGGCCCTCTCGATTCACCTGGGAGGCGATCTCGACGGCGAACTCCTCCACCGAGTAGAGCCGGCCTGCGGCTTCGCGGCGGGCGTCGATGGCCCCGGGCTCGGCGCGTTCGAGCAGCGTGGCGGTGATGGTCCCCTCGATCATGTCGCCGGAGACGACGGTCAGAGTGATGCCCTTCTCCTCCAGCTCCGGAATCATGGCGATCAGCGCGTCCTCACCGGCACGCTTGGAGCGTGCCACCGGTTCGTAGGCGTCCATGGTCGCGGTCTCATTGATGAAGTGCGCCTGGTGGCTGGTGACGAAGACGACCTGAGAGCCGCGCGGCATCACCGCCATGGCGGTGCGCAGCATCTGCACCTGGGCGTCGCGGTTGAGCGTCAGCGCATAGTCCTCGCCCCGGCCGGCCTCCATGCCGCCGGAGGCGTTGAGGATGAGCAGGTCCAGGGAGCCGAAGGTGGAGACCGCGGCGTCGACCAGAGCCTGGGCCCCGGCGGCCTCGGTGAGGTCGGCGCCGACGGCGACGGCGCGGCCGCCCGCCTCCTCGATGCCCTTGACGACCTTCTGGGCGCGCGGGGCCTTCTGGCGATAGTTGACCACGACGCCGGCGCCCCGAGCGGCGATCAGCTGGGCGGTGGCGGCACCGATGCCGCGGGAGGACCCGGTGATGACGGCGCCGGTCCCGGCGAGGTCCTGGGTGTCAGTCATGTCTGTGAACTTCCTTCTGTGCTGGATGTCGGAGGGGGGGGCGAAGGACTCAGTGGCCCATTCCCAGGCCGCCGTCGACGGGGATGACGGCGCCGGAGATGTAGGCGGCCTCGTCGGAGGAGAGCCAGCGGACCACCTGTGCGACCTCGTCGGTCTCGGCGAAGCGGCCCGCCGGGATGTTCGCCAGGTACTTCTTCTGGGTGTCCTCGTCCAGCGCGTCGGTCATGTCCGACCGGACGAAGCCGGGCGCCACCACGTTGGCGGTGATCCCTCGTCCTCCGAGCTCGCGGGTCAGCGAACGGGCCATGCCCACCAAGCCCGCCTTGGACGAGGAGTAGTTGATCTGGCCCGGGGAGCCATAGAGGCCCACCACCGAGGAGATCAGCACCACGCGGCCCCTGCGCATCTTCAGCATGCCCTTGGAGGCCCGCTTGAGCACGCGGAAGGCGCCGGTGAGGTTGGTGTCGACGACGTCGGTGAAGTCGTCCTCGGACATGCGCAGCAGCAGCGTATCCCGGGTGATGCCGGCGTTGGCGACGAGCACCTCCACCGGGCCGTGCTCCTTCTCCACCGTGGTGAAGGCCTCATCGATCGAGGCGGCATCGGTCACGTCGGCGGCCACGCCCAGCGCGCCCTCCGGGGCGTCACCGTTGCGGGTGGTCACCGCCACCTTGTCTCCATCCGCGATGAACTTCTCGGCGATGGCGCGGCCGATGCCTCGGTTCCCGCCGGTGATCAGTACGCTGCGTCCGCTCATGGGTCTCCACTCGTCACGATGGTCAGAACTGCCCACCAGCCTATGTCAGCGACCCGGTGACCGTCTCGTCACATCGCCGGTGTGCTTCCAGGTCGGAGCACTACAATGGAGCGGTGAACGAACAGGTCCACTCCATCACGGACGCTCCCCAGCGCCACAGCGAGGAGCAGCACGGCCGCATGGTGCGCTACGCCGTCTCCATGGGCATCCGCGCTGTGTGTTTCGTGCTGGCCGTGGTCGTGCAGAACTGGATGACCTGGGTGTTCCTCGCACTGGCCGTGGTGCTGCCCTACGTCGCGGTCACCGTGGCCAATGCCGGCACCGACCGCTACTTCCGCTCCCGTGACGCCGAAGGGGTGCCCGAGACGCCGCAGCTGCCCTCCGGCACCGCGCAGCTGGGCAGCGTCCCGTCTTCGGAGAGCGAGGCCGACGCCGACGACGCCGCCGGTGACCCCGGGCCGGAGGGCGACGATCACGGGCCGGTGCAGATCATCGAAGGTGAAGTCGTGCGAGATGATGGAGACGATGGACGTCCTTAGCTCGCTGGGCGGACCGGACGGCCAGGACGCCGGTCCGGAGACCCCCCAGTGCTCCCGCAGAGGCTGCCGCTCCGAGGCGTGCTGGCAGATCCTGTGGAACAACCCGAAGATTCATGCGCCCGATCGCCGAAAGATCTGGCTCGCCTGTGATGAGCATCGCCCGTGGCTGGAGAACTTCCTCGCGCAGCGGCTCTTCTGGCGCAGCACCGAACCGCTGCCCTCCCATCCTGCAGACGGCCGCTCCGGAGGGCGCGGTCCAGGTCACGCCCAGGAGGGCTCCGGATGACTCGCTACCGCTTCCTACTCAACCCCACTTGGTTGGGCTGGCTGGCCGTCTGTGTGGGTTTCGCCGTGGCGTGCGTCTTCCTCGGCCAGTGGCAGCTCGACCGCCGTGAGCAGGCTATGGAGGACATCAACCGTGTCGTGTCCAACTACGACGAGGAGCCGGCCCCGTATGCGGAGGTGCGGGAGACGTTCCACCAACCCCACGCCGACGATGAATGGACTGTCACCACGATGCGCGGGCAGTACCTGGCCGACGATGTTCGGCTGGTCCGCAACCGCGGCCACAGTGGGGCCGTGGGCTATGAACAGGTGATGCCGTTCCAGATCGACGGCAGCGACGTCGTCGTGATCAGCCGCGGCTGGCTCCCCACGGACAGCACCGACGCGTCCCTGCCGGCCTATATGCCGGAGCCGCCGCGCGGAGAGGTCGAGCTGACCGTGCGGCTCAAACCTGCGGAGCCGGACATCGATCGAGGGGCCCCCGAGGGGCAGTTGGCCTCCCTGGACCTGGTCGACTATGAGGAGCAGCTGGGCCGGGAGATCGTCACCGGGGCCTACGGGCTCATGGCCGAGGAGGATCCGGCTCCTGCCGAGCAGCCTCGCCCGCTGGCGAGGCCTCAGCTCGACGAGGGCCCGCATCTGTCCTACTCCATGCAGTGGTACGCCTTCGGGCTGCTGGGGTTCATCGGCTGGGGATACGCGGCGAGGCTGACGGCCAGGAACCGAGATCTGGACCTCATCGCCGAGGAGGAGGGAGGCCGGGAGCGCGCCGCCGGCGTGGCCTCGGCGGGAGTCTCGAAACAGGATCGCCTGCGCGAGGCGCGTCGGATCCGCCGCCTGCGCGCCGGCAGGGCCAGTGACGAGGACGTCGAGGACGCCTGGGTCGAGGAACGTCTCGGCTCTCGCTGAAGCCGCTGGGGCCTGCCCCACGCCGGATCAGAGGATCAGCAGCAGGGCCGTCGGAACGGTGAGCAGAGCTGCGGCCGTGGCCACGACGACGATCTGAGCGGCACGCGGGAGCGCCGGGGGTGGGATCAGCAGCCGCCGGAGCCGTGCGGTGGTGATCACCGCGCCGCTGGCGCCCGCCGTCGCTCCGCGGGCCGCGTCCACCGGCGGGGCAGCTGCTCCTTCAGGAGCGGCCGCAGCCTCAGTGGACGCGGCGTCGGGGGTGCTCAGCGCCAGAGAGCGCAGGAGATCTTCACGGGAGTGCTCCTGCAGGGCGCCATCATCGGCGAGCATCTCGGTGAGCTCCAGCACCGCTTCCCGCCCGTAGCGGGTCGTCGGCAGCCAGGGCAGTGCGCGGTACCAGGCGTCGAAGGCCATGGTCAGCAGGTGATGGCGTTGCTGCAGGTGGGTGCGTTCATGGGCCACTACGGCAGCGAGTTCCGCGCGGGAGAGCTGCTCCAGCAGGCCGCGGGAGAGCACCGTCACCGAGGTAGCGTTCGTGCGCCCGGGTAGGCAGTAGGCCAGCGGGGCATCGTGGTCGATGACGTGGGCCTCGTCCAGGGCGGCTCCGGACATCGACGGCCCGGCCTGGGCCGGTGTGCTGCTGTCGAAGGGGGTGGACAGCAGTCTGACCAGGTCCCGATGCCTGCGCCGAGATCCCAGCACGCGGATGTAGGTGCGAAGCAGGGTGAGCAGCAGATGCGCGCCGAGCATGACCCCCAGGCACAGCGCGAAGACATGGAGGGGGAGGACATGCAGATCCTCCAACGCGCTGAAATCTGCCGCGAACAACAGGCGCAGCACCTCCGCGGCGGCCTCATGGAGGGATTCCCCGAACGGGCTGAGCCCGTAGACCAGCGGCGCTCCGATCAGGGCGAGCCCTCCGGCCAGCGCGATCGCCTGCCACAGCAGCATGGCGGTCCAGGGGGAGCGCGCGCGGAATCTGGCGCGGCTGAGCATCCGTGGGATCGGCACGGCCAGCAGGAACGCCAGGACGGCGAGGAAGAGGGCCAACGAGGTCACGATGTCAGTCTATGGGCCCGTCGGCTCAGGGTCGGCGAACGGTGGTCAGGAAGACTTCAGGATGCGCCGGAGGGCGGCGGCCTCGGAGTCCGAGACCCCGCCGATGAATCGGGCCAGGACGGCTTCTCGGTCAGAGGCGGTGCCCAGGACCTCTTTCAGCATCTCCACGGTGTGCTCCTCACGGCTCGCGGCGGCGGAGTAGCGGTGGGGCCGGCTGGAGCGCTCCCGGGTGACCAGGCTCTTCTTCTCGAGGCGGGAGAGGACAGTCAGCACGGTGGTGACCGCCAGGTCCTCGTCCAGACGATCACGCACGTCATTGGCGCTCAGGGACTCGTTGCTGTCCCAGAGCAGGCTCATGACGGAACGCTCAAGGTCGCCGAGGGTGGCCATGCGGTGGATCTCCTTGCCGATGGGTGGACTGTCGTGGACGTGCCCGGGCCTGCGGGCAGGTCCCGGAATCCGTGGTGCTTCTCCACAATACTCCTGGTGGGCAGCTGATTTCTACAACCTGTAGTAGGCCTGTGTCATATCCTGAGACACATCTGCCGGGTACGTCGAGCCTTGAGGATCAGGTCTCGTCGCCCGCACCGTCGGCCTCCCCAGCTGCGGCGATCCGTGCCCCGGCCACGCGGGTGAGCGCCTCCGGACTCGAGGCCACCGCCTCCACGGTCTGGTCCAGCGGGACTCCTGACCCGTCGCGGCGGGCCATCTCCGCGGGAAGCACGCGGGCGGAGCCGTTCCTGGCCGCACCCAGAGCGGGGCCCATTCCTGCCCAGGCCAGCCGCAGCCGGTCCTCCCCACGGAGGAACCGGTGAGCGCGCACCCCGGCGGTGGAGCGGCCCTTGGCCGGGAACTCGGAGAACTCGGTCACCTTCACACTGCCGGCTTCGAAGCCCTCCAGCGGCTCGTCACCTGCGGCGACTGTGACCACCACCGGCGTCCAGCCGGCAAGCTCCTCGGCCGTGCCACCCTGCGCGTCGCCGAGCCCGGCGGCCGGCACCACGGTGAAGCTGATGGCCTCGTCGGCGTCGGCGATCTTGATCCCGGCCATGCCGGCGGCCGTGCGCCCCTGCGGGCGCACCAGTGCGGCGTCGAAGCGCAGCAGCTGGGCGCCGGCGGTGACGAAGACCAGTTGGTCGCGCTCCTCGGCGGCCACCTGCGCTCCGATCACGCGGTCGCGGCCCTTCAGTGAGATGACCTCCCACTCATCACGGTTGAGCGGGTAGTCCGGATTGACCCGCTTCACGCGGCCTGCGCCGGTGCCCAGGGCGATCACAGCGTCCAGTGGGACGAAAGACACCAGCTCCTCCTTGCGCTCCAGGGAGAGGAAGTCCTTGACCTTGGCCCCGTGATTCAGGTTCACTTTCCCGGCGGCGACCTCCACAGCAGGCATGTCCACCACCGGGACGCGGATCATCCTGCCCAGCGAGGTGACCGCGCCGATCTCTCCACGTGCGGAGACCGGCACCATCGAGATCAGGGCGTCGTGCCGGCCGCGCCGGGTCGGGTGGACCAGCCCGGAACGGTCCGTGGTCCGGGCCAGCTGACCCGAGGTGGACAGCAGCGCCCAGCACGGGGTGTCGGCGATCTGCAGGGCAGAGGCGGTCTCGTCGGAGGAGGCGGCCTTCGCCGGTGCCGGGGCCGCCAGCGTCTCCGACTCGACCAGCTGGGTGCGCCGGTCATCCCCATGGGCCAGAGCGACCTGCTCCAGCTCGTCGGAGACCACCTCACGAAGCCGCTGCTCCGAGTCCAGGATGGCCTGCAGCTCGGAGATCTCCTCCTCCAGGCGCTGCTTCTCCTGCTCCAGCTCCAGCGCGGAGTAGCGGGTCAGCTGACGAAGCCGCAGCTCCAGGATGTGCTCGGCCTGAAGGTGGGTCAGGTCGAAGATCGTCATCAGCCGCTCCCGCGCGGTGGCGGTGTCCTCAGCCGCGCGGATGATCTGGATGACCTCGTCGATGTCGAGGATCGCGATCAGCAGCCCCTCGACCAGGTGCAGCCGGTCCTGGCGCTTCCTCAGCCGGTAGGCGGTGCGGCGACGCACCACGGAGATCCGGTGGCCCACGTAGACCTGCAGCATCTCCACGAGCCCGAGCGTCCGCGGCTGACCCTCCACCAGAGCGACATTGTTGATCCCGAAGGAGTCCTCCAGCGGAGTGAGCTTGTAGAGCTGGGCCAGGACCGCCTGGGGGTTGAACCCGGCTTTGAGCTCGATGATCATCCGGAGCCCGTGCTTGCGGTCCGTGAGGTCGAGGACGTCGGAGATGCCGGCCAGCTTCTTCGACTGCACCGCGTCCTTGATCTTCTCGATGACCTTCTCCGGGCCGACCATGTACGGCAGCTCGGTGACCACGATCCCGGTCTTCCGTGCGGAGACCTGCTCGATGGAGACCGTGGCTCGGGTCTTGAACGATCCGCGGCCGGTCCGGTAGGCGTCACGGATGCCGTCCAGCCCCACGATCCGTCCGCCAGAAGGCAGGTCCGGCCCGGGGATGTGGACCATCAGGTCCTCGAGCGTGGCCTCGGGGCACTTGATCAGGTGCCGGGCTCCGGCGACCACCTCGCCCAGATTGTGCGGAGCCATGTTGGTGGCCATGCCCACCGCGATGCCGGAGGCGCCGTTGACCAGCAGGTTCGGGAAGGCGCTGGGCAGCACTGACGGCTGGGTGAGCTGATTGTCGTAGTTCGGTTCGAAGTCGACGACGTCTTCGTCGAGGTCGGTCGTCATCGACACCGACGCCGCCGTCATGCGCGCCTCCGTGTAGCGCGGAGCGGCCGGTCCGTCGTCGAGCGAGCCGAAGTTGCCATGCCCGTCCACCAGGGGCAGGCGCAGCGAGAAGGACTGCGCCATGCGCACCAGCGCGTCATAGATCGCCGCGTCGCCGTGCGGGTGCAGCTTCCCCATCACCTCGCCGACCACCCGCGCCGACTTCACATGCCCCTTCTCAGGACGCAGGCCCATCTGGGACATCATGTACAGGATCCGCCGCTGCACCGGCTTCAGGCCGTCCCGGGCGTCCGGCAGGGCGCGGGAGTAGATCACCGAATAGGCATACTCCAGAAACGAGGTCTCCATCTCCGCCGAGACGTCGATGTCGACGATCTGATCCTCCGGTGTCACCGGGGGCTGCTCGGAGCCGGAGCGCGGGGAGCGGGAAGTCGAACGGCGGGCCATGGGGGCTGGAGGTGTCCTTCGTCGATCGGTCTGGTGGTCTCAGCAGATGCTGTCGGTGTCAGTCCCTGAGATCTTCTCGTACTCTTGATCCTATGGGTGAGCCAGCTGAATCCCGCGGATATCCGGCCCACTGGGAGGCTGATGTCGTGCTGCGCGACGGTGCGGCCGCCCACCTGCGCCCGATCAGCACCGACGACGCCGAGCGGCTCCAGCGCATGCACGCCGCGCAGTCCGAGTCCTCCATCTATCTGCGCTACTTCACCTACAAGTCCACGCTCACCCCGAAGGAGCTCCGACGGTTCACCCAGGTGGACCATGTGGACCGGGTGGCCATGGTGGTCCTGCTGGCGAGCCCCTCCGGCGAGCAGGAGATCATCGGGCTCGGCGGCTACGACCGGATCGACGGCTCGGCCGAGGCCGAGGTCTCGTTCAACATCTCCGACGCCCATCAGGGCCGAGGACTCGGATCCATCCTGCTGGAGCACCTGGCCGCCGCGGGCCGCGAGCGAGGGCTGAGGCGGTTCTCCGCCGAGGTGCTGCCGCAGAACCGCAAGATGCTCACCGTCTTCTCCGAAGCCGGCTATGAGGTCCAGCGTCGGTTCGAGGACGGTGTCGTGCTGCTGGAGTTCTCCATCGATCCCACCGAACGATCCCGTGCGGTCATGGAAGCCCGGGAGCATCGGGCGGAGTCGCGCAGCGTCGCCGAGCTGCTCGCTCCGAAGCAGGTGGCGGTGATCGGAGCCTCCCGCGAATACGGCTCGGTGGGGTACCACCTGCTGCAGAACCTCGTGGAGGGCCGGTTCACCGGGGGCGTGCACTCCGTGAATCCCGAGGCCTTCGAGGTCGGGGGCACCGAGGCCTACGCCTCGCTGGCCCATATCAAGCAGGACGTCGACCTGGCGGTGGTCGCCGTGCCGCCCGAGCGTCTGGCCGAGGTCGTCATCGACTGCGGCCGCCACGGGGTCAAGGGACTGCTCGTGGTCACCTCCGGGCTCGACCGGACCGAAGGACTGGGGCTGGATCAGCGTGAGCTGGTGCGTCTCGCCCGTCAGTGGGGGATGCGCGTCATCGGCCCGGCCTCGGTGGGTCTGATCAACACCGCCCCCGACGTGGCGCTCAACGCGTCGTTGTCCCCCCAGATGCCGCTGCGCGGGGGAGTGGGGCTCTTCAGCCAGTCAGCCTCCATCGGAGTCTCCCTCTACGCGGCCGCGCATCGTCGGCAGATAGGGCTCTCCGCTGTGATCTCCGCAGGCAATCGCGCCGACCTCTCCGGCAATGACGCGATGCAGCGTCTGGAGGACGATGAGGCCACCCGGGCGGTCGGCATCTCCCTGGAGAGCTTCGGGAACCCGCGGAAGTTCTCCCGCATCGCCCGTCGGCTCTCCCTGACCAAGCCGGTGGTGGTGGCGACCTCCGACGTGACGGGCCGCCGTCTGCCCCCTGGGCACGACGTCCGCACCACCAGTGCACCGCAGGGCGCGCTGGACGCCATGCTGGAGAACTCCGGGGTGATCCGCTGTGGCAACCACGACTCCCTGATGGACGTGCTGCAGGTCCTCGCCACCCAGCCGCTGCCTGCCGGTGGACGAGTGGGGACCCTGTCCAACTCCCCGTCAATGAGCCGGGTCCTCGCCGACGCGGCGGAGGCCCACGGGCTGGAGGCGGCGCACCTCGACGGAAGCCTGGATCTCGAGGGGACCCAGAGGGAAGCCGCCGCCGCCCTGGCCGAGGCCCTCGACACGATGCTCGGCGCTGAGGAGGTCGACGCCGTCGCCGTCTGTCTGCAGCCGAGCATCACCGGGGAGCACCATGACCACTCCCGCACCATCCTGGAGACCGCCCAGCAGCATCCGAAGCCGGTCGTCGTGTCCCTCATCGGGATCCTGGAGCCCGATGTGCCGCTGAACCATGTGGCCGCCGCCGCGCCGGTGCTGGCGACCGGATCCCTGCAGCAGGGCGTGCCGGTGTTCTCCTCCCCGGCACGATCGATGGCCGCACTCGGGAAGATCGTCACCTACCAGCGCTGGCGCCGGCAGGGCATCGGAGAGTACCGGGTCCCGCCTGACCTGGAGGGCACTCAGGCTCAGCGGGCCGGTGACGAGCTGCTGGAACGCTGGTTGGGGGAGTCCGTTGACGGCGCTGATCTGTGCAGGCTGGATCCAGGAAGGACGGACCAGCTGCTGGAGGTCTACGGGCTCGAGGCCATGGAGTCGGCCCCCTTCGACACCGAGGATGAGGCGGTTGAGGCCGCCGAGCGGCTCGGGTGGCCCGTGGCGGTGAAGGCCACGAGCAGTCACCTGCGCCACCGCCTGGACCTCGGCGGGGTGCGGCTCAACATCAGCGACGCGACGATGCTGCGGCGCACTGTGGCAGAGATGCGGCACCAGCTGGCCCACTACGGTGCCCCCGGTCTGGAAATCCAAACGATGGCCCCCATCGGTCAGGGCTGCATGGTCCGCGCCATCGAGGACCCGCTCATGGGCCCAGTGGTGTCCTTTGGCATCTCCGGCGATGCCGTGGACCTGCTCGACGACTGGGCCCATGCGGTGCCGCCGCTGACCGACCAGGACATCCGCCAGCTGGTCCGTGGGCCCCGCGCCGCGCGGAAACTGTTGGGGCACCGCGGGCTGCCCGTGGTCGACATCGCCGCCGTCGAGGAGGTCGTGCAGCGGGTGGCCCTGCTCAAGGACAATCACCCCCAGGTGGCCTCCTTGGAGCTGGCTCCGCTGCTCGCGGCCCAGGAGGGCGTGCGGATCCTTCACGCCGCCGTCGACATCGCGAACCCGGAGCAGCGCACCGATTCGGCGCGCCGGGCGATCAGCCGCTGGTGAGCAGGGACGAATCGTGGGGGGGGGCAGGGCCGGGGAGCGCCCGGCTCAGGGAGCGGCGGGATCGGCCGCCACCGCCTTCAGGAGAGTCCGCAGACCCTGCTGACGGGCCTCGAATGGGCTCAGCCCGCCTTGGGCGGGGACGAAACGGATCGCATAGAGCGTGGCCCAGGTGAGGTTGCTGACCCATTCCACACTGAGTGCCGGATCCACGCTGCCGTCCTGCTGACCGCGTGTCAGCGCCTCCGCGATCAGTGCGTCCTCCTGTGACCACTCCTCGCCTTCGGAACCCTCGCCCTCAGAACCCGCGCTCTCACAGGCCATCCACCAGGCCAGCGTGTCGATCCGGCTGATGAGCTCACCGCACAGGCGGCGAAAGGCCTCAAGACCGGTGCCGTCCGCCAGGCGGGCGTTGTGGACGGCCAGCTTCCACTGGTCCTCCGCCAGCGAGTCCACGCCCTGACGCAGTGCGGCGCGATCGGCGAAGTGCCGGTGCAAGGTGCTGCGCGAGACTCCGGCCTGGGTGGCCACCTCGCCGAGTGCGGCGCCGGGATTGACGGAGAGAACCTCCACGGCGGCCAGCAGGATCGCCTGGCGCGTCCGGGCGGCGGTGCTGCTGGGCTCGGCGGGAGCCGCGGTGTCCTGATCGCTCATGCCACAAGCCTACCGGACCTTCATGGCCTGTAGAGTGCCGGCACTTGACCAATACGGGACAGATGTGTCTCACTAGGTGTCATGAATGAATCATCAACTGAGGTCTCGTCGGCCTCCTCCTCGACTCGACTGCGGGTGCTGTGGTCTTTCGCCCGACCCCATCTGCCCGTGCTCGGACTTGGGCTCCTGCTCTCCCTGGCGGTCTCCGCCATGGGCCTGGCCAGCCCCATGGTCACCAAATGGGTGCTGGACAGCCTGACTGAAGGTGCTTCGCTGCGTGATCCCGTGCTGGTGCTGGTGGGACTGCTGATCCTCGGTGCGGTGCTGGGTTGGATCCAATGGGTGCTGCTAGGGCGGCTGGCCGAGGACATCGTCCATGACGCCCGGCGACGCATGATCCTGCGCTACCTGGGTGCCCGCGTCTTCGAACTCCTGCGACGCGGTCCCGGCGAACTGGTCACCCGGGTCACCTCGGATACGGTGCTGCTGAACCAGGCCGCCTCCACAGCGATCATCGGGCTGATCAACGGCACCATGATGATCATCGGATCCCTGGTGCTGATGGCCCGCCTCGACCTGCCTCTGCTGGGGCTCACGCTGGGCACCGTCATCCTGGTGCTGGCGATCTTCGCGGTGCTGATGCCCCGGATCGCCACGGTGGAGGAGAAGGCGCAGGCCGCCCTGGGGGATCTCGGGTCCGAGCTGGAGGGGACCGTGCGAGCGATCAAGACCGTGAAGTCCTCCGGGGCCGAGCCGCGACGTTTCGACGCGCTCATGCGGCATGTCGGCGATTCCAGGCGGTACAGCCTGCGCTCGGTGCGCATCCAGGCCGGGGCGTGGACCGTGGCCGGCGTCGGCCTGGACGGGGCAGTGATCATGGTGCTGGCCTTCGGGGCGTGGAGGGTGGCCGACGGAGAGATGGGGGTCTCCACGATGGTGGCCTTCCTGCTCTACGTCTGGGGACTCACCGGGCCCCTGATGGAGCTCACCCAGAACCTGACCACGCTGCAGTCAGGCCTGGCTGCGGCCGGCCGCATCAGCCAGGTGGAGGCCATGCCCGTGGAGGACCCGCGGGCCGACGTGCGTGTCCTGGGGGAGGAGCATGAGGACGTAGAGGCGGCCGTGCGGCGCATGTCGACCGTCGCCTCCGGGGTGCTGGAGAGGAGGGAGCCGCCTCAGGACGGGCTGGCGGAGTCTCCGGTGGTGGAGCTGGACCGGGTGACCGCCCGCTACGGGGCGGATGCCCCGGCCGCAGTCAAGGAGGTCAGCATCGAGGTGCCCGCGCGTGGGCATCTGGCGCTGGTGGGGGCATCCGGCGGAGGGAAGACGACCTTGCTCTCGCTGATGATGCGCTTCCTGGAGCCGGAGTCCGGACTGATCCGGCTGGGCGGGCGCCCCTACGCGGAGCTCAGCCACGCCCAGGTGCGCGCGGCCTTCGCCTACGTGGAGCAGGAGACGCCGGTCGTACCGGGCACGGTCCGGGAGAATCTGCTGTTCTCGGCCCCGCAGGCCGGTGAGGATCAGCTTCAGGCCGTGCTGCAGCGGCTGCATCTGGGGGACCTGGCGGACCGGCTCGCGCAAGGCCTGGACACTCCATTGACCGACACCAACGTCTCCGGCGGACAGCGTCAGCGGATCGCCCTGGCACGCGCCCTCCTCGCCCGTCCCGCCGTGCTCCTGCTCGACGAGGCCACTGCCCAGGTGGACGGCATCACCGAGGCCGCCATCCAGGCCACGATCGCCGAGCATGCACGAGATGCGGCGGTGGTGACGATCGCGCATCGACTGTCCACAGTGGTCGACGCCGACCGGATCCTGGTCATGGATGCCGGTGAGATCGTGGCCGCCGGCACCCACGCGGAGCTGCTGGGCAGCTCGGAGATCTACCGAGACCTCGTCTCCGCCCTGCGGATGGAGGTCGCCGCGCGCTGAGCCTCAGACACCGCCGGTGCGACGTACATGCTCTGCGAGGCGGGCCAGTCCCTCGTCGATGCTGACCACCGGGGCCCAGTCCAACGCCTCTCGGGTCTCGCGCTGGTCGAACCAGTGGGCGGTCGAGAGCTGCTCGGCCAGGAATCTCGTCATCGGCGGTTCGTCCCCGAAGTCGCCGAAGGCGCGCTCGGCCAGCCCCCAGAGCGTCTCCACGGCGCGTCCGGCGGCCTTGGCCGCGCCTGGAGCGATGCGCAGCCGGGGACGTCGAGCCCCACCGGCGGCCGCGATGCCCATGATCAGTTCGCCGATCGGTCGGGGCTCGCCGTTGGTGAGCACCAGGCGCTTCCCATGGATGGCGGGCAGCCGGCGCAGCCCGGCCGCGAAGGCGTCCACGGCGTTGTCGATGTACAGGGTGTCCACCAGGGCAGCCCCGGAGCCGATCAGCGGCAGCCGTCCGGAGCGGGCACGGTCCACGATGCGGCGCGTCAGCTGACCGTCCCCGGGCCCCCAGATCAGGTGAGGGCGGATGACCAGCACCTTCATCCCGGCGGCGGCCCGGGCCTGCACGAGCAGCTCGGCCTCCGCCTTGGTGCGGGCATAGTGTCCCTCGGCCGCCTCGGGGTCCGGGTCACCTGCACCCGCGCCGACCAGAGAGGCGCCGGTGTGGGCCACCGAGGGGGAGGACACGTGCAGCACGTGCTCCACCCCGACGGCCTCGGCCGCGTCGAGGACGTTCTCCGTGCCATGGATGTTCACGTCCACGAAGTCCTGCTGACGGCCGGAGACCGAGACCTTCGCGGCCATGTGGACCACGGCGTCCTGGTCTGCCATGGCCTCGGCCACGACGGCCCGATCGGTCAGCGATCCGCGGACATCCCGAACGCCCTCGAGCTGGGACGCGCCGCGCTGCAGCGTGGTGACCACGTAGCCGGTCTCGGCCAGGCGGTGGGCCACGCTGCGGCCCAACAGGCCTGAGGCGCCAGTCAGGAGCACCCGTGAACCGGGAGGAATCTCCAGGGGGGTGGTGGGCTGGTCCTCCAGCCGGGTGGCGGCGGTCACGGTGTGCCGGGCCTCCTTCCGGTCAGTGCGCGATCGGCCCAGACAGCGAGTCGTGTGCGATCGATCTTCGAGTTGTGGCGGATGTCGGTGGGAAGCTCTCCGAGCACCAGCACGGCGGAGACGGTGATGTCCCCCGCAGCGCCTCGCACGGCGGCGGCGAACTCGGGGGTGGCCAGCGGGGAGCGACCGGTCGACAGCGCGCCAGGATCTCCCTGAGGCTCCACGATCACCACCACGGACTGGGTGCCGGCGGGCCCTACGCCGACGGCCGCGCTGCGGGCGACCTCCTCGAGAGCGTCGACCGGGGTTTCCACTGACCCGGGACCGACAGGCCCTCCGGGGGTGGTGATCACGTGCTGCAGGCGCCCTTCGATCCACAGCCGGCCTTCGGCATCGACGTGTCCTACGTCATTGGTCCGGTGCCAGAGCAGGCCGTCGGCATCGTCGCGGCTGCTGGCCCGGTCGGTGTCCCACAGGCGGTCGTAGCCGGCCTTCATGTGCGCAGCGGAGACGACGACCTCGGCGAGCACGCCCACAGCCTCGGGCTGGGGCGGCTCCTGCAGGACGACGAGCTCCTCGGCGGGGCGGCCCTCGGCGTCCAGGGGAGCCAGAGCCACGTGGACTCCGGCCACCGGACGTCCCACACATACACCGCTCTGCCGGGTGGCCATGGCCTCATGCACCTGGCCACGATCGATGTCTGCCTGCAGCAGCCCTTCGGTCATGCCGTAGGGAGTATGGACCTCCGCAGTCGGGAACAGCTCCTGGACGGCGTCCAGCAGGTCCGGGTGCACCGGGGCCCCGGCGGAGAGCACCAGAGCGATCCGGCTCAGGGCGGCGCGCTGCTCGGGGTCGAGGTCCGCGCCGGTGGCCACCACGTTGCGCAGCGCCGCGGGGGAGCCGAAGAACATCGTGGCCTCACCGGCCAGAGCCGCCTCTGCCACGGCGACGGCGGTCAGCGTGGCGGGTTTCGTCACCGACATGTCCGGGGTCACCGAGGTCGCGCCGATGGCCGGACCGAGCAGCGCGAACGGTGCGAAGCCCGCGATCAGCGAGGAGCCGGGGACGACGTCGAACTGTCGGCGCAGCAGAGCGACCAGGGCGGCGAGCCGGCCATGGGTGTAGATCACGCCTTTGGCGGGACCGGTGGACCCTGAGGTGAAGAGCACCGCAGCCTCGTCCTCCGGAGCAGGAGCGGGGACCTCAGGCGTCCGCCCCACATGGCTGCGCAGCAGCCGCTCCACCGAGGCCACGGTGCCCAGCAGCCGAGCCTGGCGGCTCGAGAGCGCCTGGACGCTGATGCGTCGACCCGGCCATCCGAACGTGCGGGCCAGGGCCAGGCCCGGGGTGGCACCGATGATCCATTCCGGACGGGCGCTGCGGGCCGCCCGTGTCATCCCCCGCACGCCCAGGCCGGCGTCCGCGACGACGGCCACCGCGCCGACGCGCAGACAGGCGTAGAGCACCACGGTCAGATCATTGCCCGGAGGGACCAGGAGCGAGACCCGGTCGCCGCTGGCGACACCGAGCTCGCTCAGACCGCGGGCGAGTGCGTCGATGCGCGCGGAGAGCTCCTGCCAGCTGAGGGTCGCCGGTTCCTCCCCGGTCATGTCCACCACGGCGGGTGATCCCCGACGCCAGCCGGCGGTCATCTCCGCCAGCTGCGCGTGCAGTCCGTCGATCTCGCCGGCAGGTACGGGGGATCGGCGCCCTCCGATCGCCGGGACGAGCTGCCCGTCGGTCCAGGTGAGGCCCTCCAGCCAGGTCAGCACGGACGAGGCGATGTCCCGATCCTCGGCCACCAGATGGCCGGAGCCTTCGAAACGGTGCAGGTCGGCATGCGGGAGTCGACGCTGCAGATCGGCCAGGTGGCGTTCCTGGAACACTGGGTCCTTCGGCCCCCAGAGCACCAGCGAGGGCTTCGTCCACTCGCCCAGGGCGGAGGAGATCTCCTCGAGAGCGCCCCGGGAGACGTGCTCGGCTCGGGCGGGGATGTCGGCGACGAAGCCGCCGACGCCGCCGCGACGGTCTCGGGTCCGGTACGGGGCGAGATAGGCCCGACGGACCTCCGGGTCCAGGCCCTGCTCGGCGAGCGAAAGCGTCACGGAGAGGAAGCCGCGGGTCTCCACGGTGGAGGTGTTGAGCAGGCCGGGCGCCATCGCGGCGCGCAGAGCCGCCGGGATGTGCTCCTGCACCGGATGGTCCACTGCGGTGTTCAAGGTCGCGGTGGCGTCGACGTCGTGCGGGTGGCGCATGGCCCAGCCCAGCGAGATCACGCCGCCCCAGTCGTGGCCGAGGGTGACCAGCGGCAGGGCGGTGTCGACGTCGAGCGCGTCCATCAGGGCGTCGAGGTCGTCGAGGCGCTGCTCCAGGCGCCGATAGCCGGCATCGTCGTGCTGTCCGACATGCTGGGGGCGGGGCGCCCGAGGGTGGGCCAGGCGCTCGGAGAAGCCCATGTCCAGCTGGTCGGGGGCGATCACCCGCCAGCCGGCGGCAGTTCCCTCGGCGCCGCCGCGTCGCAGCGATTCCGCGAGGAGCCCGCGCCACAGATAGGACCAGGTCGGGTTGCCGTGCACCGCGAGGATGGTGCCGCGGACGGGGATGCCCCGCTCGGCGAGCAGCGGTCCGGTGTCGAGCACGTGGAAGGTGCGGCTTCCGTCCGTGGTCCGCGCTGCCACGAGCCGCGACCAGGCTGGGTCGAGGCCGGGCAGGCGCCTCGGAGGGAGCTGCGCGTGGGCCGCAGGCAGGGGACGGAAGCTCAGCCGGGGTGCACTCACCATGCGATCTCCACCATGGCCGTGTTGAGCCCGGATCCCACTCCCATGCAGAGCACCCTCGAGCCTGGCGAGAGCCGGGGGGCCTCACGGGAGAGGGTGATGGGCAGTGAGGCGGGGCCCACGTTGCCCAGCTCCGGATAGGTCACCGGGACCCGTTTCTTGTCCAGCTTGGCGGCCTTGATGATCGAGGCGGTGTGCAGCGAGGAGACCTGGTGGGTGACATAGGCGTCCATCGACTCCCAGTCGAAGTGCTCCTTCGCGTCCTGCCAGGCGTCCATGACGAGCTCCAGACCTCCGTCGAGCAGCCCCCTGGAGTCTGTGTACATGCCGCGGTGGTCGCCGACGCACAGGCCGTGATGCTGGGTGGCGGCCCGCGTGACGCCTCCTACGATCCGGTGGCCCTCCGGGTGGCGGTCGGCCGGGCCGACGACCGCGGCCGCGGCACCCGAGCCCAGGGTCAAGGAGGCGAACTCGGACATGAAGTCCTCCCGGCTGACCATCGACTCCAGACTGCTGATCCGCTCCACGGTGGCGTCCTGGACCTTCCGGGCGTCCTCACCGTTGACGATGAGCACATAGGTCGCCTGCCCGGCGTCGATGAGCGAGCTGGCCAGGGTCATCGCATTGACGAACCCCAGGCAGGCGTTGGTGATGTCGAAGTTCATCGCCGAGCTGGGCAGCCCCAGATCATGGTGGATGCCGACGGCGACGGAGGGCTCGAGATGCTCCCGGGTCACCGACGTGTTGATCATCACCGAGACGTCGGCAGGGTCTATCGCCGCGGCCTGCAGCGCCCGGCGCCCGGCCTCGACCGTCCCGGCACGGACATCGCCGGCCCGCTCCCAGTTGCGTCGCGTCTTCACCCCGGCGACCCGCTGGAGCAGGCCCTGGGGGAGCTTGAGCCGCTTCAGGGCGTCAGCCAGGCGGCGGTCGAGATCCCTCGACGTGAGCGGAACCGGGGCCTGAACCTCGGCCACGGACAGCAGGGCTGCGTTGCGGTGGTGAAAAGTCGCGTTTCCTGGCACTGCTCCATTATCCAGCAGGTGAACCGGGCTAGCGAATCGGCGCCGAGCTAGCATGGGTGCCATGACCTTCAGCCCTGACGACTCCGCGCCCTCTTCGACGCTCTCGCTGCGCGCGGCGATCGAACGCGGCGGCTTCTATCCGTCACTGGTGCACCACACGGTGACCGAGGCGCTCGACGGCCGCGAACCGACGCATCAGATCGTCCATGTGGACACTCATTTCGACATGGAGGAGGTGCACCGGCACATCACCGTGCTGGCGCTGGCCGAGAACGTCATCGTCGTGGCTCATCTCGACGACCATGACCTGGAAGCCGACGACGCGGCGACCGCCGGGCGCACCGACACTGTGGCGAGGATCTCCACGGAGGTGGTCCCGGTCAGCCGGATCCGTTCAGTCATCCTCTCCGAGGTGCACCGCCAGCCCGAGCACTTCCGCCCAGACCGCGGCCTCGCCGAGGTCACGCTCAACATGAACTGGACCGGCGGGGCACGCTTCGAGACGGCTCCGGTGCACTGTGGGGATCCGGACTGCATGGCGGACCACGGCGACGACGGCACCGTGATCCCGGAGGACATCGTGCTGCGCATCGCGGCCACCGCCGAGGGCGACACCGCCGTGGAGGAGGCGCGAAGCTTCGTGCGTGCCCTGCGTCGTGCCTGCGTTCGTCACGCCCGCTGAACGGGAGGGGAGCATTCCGATGACAGCACGCGCACGTGAGCTGGCCGCACTCGCCCCCGACTATGACGGGGGCCATGTCCGCCATGTGATGACCTCTGCCGCAGCCTCCCTGGGGCTGGACGGCTTCTCCGAGCGGCTGGGGCTGCCCTCGGCGAGCATCGCGGTGGTACTCATGGTCGACGGGCTCGGCGATGAGCTCATCGCCCGGCACAGCGGCCACGCCCGTTTCCTGGCCTCCGCCTGGCGGCGCAGCGCCACAGGTCAGGTGATCGACGCCACGGCCCCGGCCACGACGGCAGCCTCCATCGCTTCGTTGGGCACCGGTGAGGTTCCCGGACGCCACGGCCTGGTGGGCTACGACGTGCTGGCCCCCTGGCTGGACCGGGTGGTCAACATGCTCGGCGGCTGGGACCCCGCGGTGGATCCGGCCCGATGGCAGCCCCATATGTCGGTGCTGAGCCGCGCGGAGCGTGGCGGTGCCCGGGTGCTGACGGTGTCCCGACCGAAGTTCGCCGACTCTCCGCTCACCCGGGCGGTGCTCGCCGGCGGCGAGTTCCTCGGCGCGAACCGGATGGACGCTCGGTTTCGGATGGCGGCCGACGCGGTGCACGCCCATCGGCCCGAAACCTCCGCGGCCCGGCAGGGCTCTCCTCAGCCGCTGCTGATGTATCTCTACGTGGATGAGCTGGACAAGACGGGGCACCGCTACGGCGTCGACTCCCCGGAGTGGATCCGTGCCCTGGAGACGCTCGACGCGGAGGCGGAGAAGTTCGTCACTCGACTCGGGCAGCGATTCGGCGATCAGTTCTCCGCGGTGCTCACCGCCGATCACGGGATGCTGGACATCGCGCCGCAGGGGCGCTTGGACTTCGGCCAGGAGGAGGCGCTGCTGCGCGGCGTGAGGCACACCGGCGGCGAACCACGCTTCGTGCACGTCTACTTCGACAAGGACGCCTCTCCTGCGGTGCGCCGTCAGGTCCACGAGGCCTGGGAGGAGCGCTTCGGCGACCAGGCGTGGATCTGCACCCGGGATGAGGCCATCGACGCCGGCTGGTTCGGCCTCGTGGAGGACCGGGTGCGCCCCCGGATCGGGGACCTGCTCATCGCCGTCCACGGCCCGCTCGCGCTCTATCACACCGAACGTACGGGGACGGACCCGCTGCAGATGATCGGCCAGCACGGGTCGCTCACCGATGCTGAGATCAAGGTGCCGCTGCTCTCGCTGACGGGCCGCCCCTTCGGCTGAGCCCGCACCCAGGAGCTGAGCTCAGTCGCCCTTCGATCCGAAGAGGATGTCGTCCCACCGGGGCATGTTCGGGCGACGAGCTCCTGAGCGCTTCGGTCGCGGGCGCCCTTCGGAGGCGCCCTCCTCGTCCGGGCTCCTGGACTCTGAGGAGCCGCGGGAATCCTCGCCGGTCGTCGGCTGGTCCGTGTCGTGGGTGCCGGTCGCTCCGGAGACGGGTCCGGCATCACCGCCAGGCTTGGTGGTCTGCGCCTCCACCGTCTCGGCGTAGCTGAATCCCCAGGCGTCAGTGCGCTCGGCCTCGGTCAGGGAGGGCTCCTCGCCGTCCTCGTCCTCCAGCGCCCGCAGACGGGGGGCGTCCTGACCGGCAGTCTGCTCGTCCCGGGTGAGCATCAGGGCCAGTTTGTCGTCGGCGTCCTCGTCGGCGCCCAGACGCTGGCCACGACGGGCGCGCAGCACGTCCAGCAGGTCCTCGTGCTCGTCTCCCTCGACGGAGGGGCCCGCCGGTCGGGCTGTTGCAGGGTCCGGGGCGGCGGCATCGATGGGGGAGGTGTCCTGCTCGTCGGCGGGCACCGGGCCCGCCGCGCGGTCTGGGCGGCGCCGGGGCGAGGGCTGCTCGGTGGAGGACTCCACGTCGAACGGGGCGTCGACTGCGGTCAGCCGGCGAGGTCCACGGCGGGATCCGGTCTCCGGAGGAAGGCTGCTCAGGGTCTGCGCCCAGGGCCCCACGGGGCGCAGATGCCGTGACTCGGGGGTGAAGACCCACTCCGCCGGCGGATCGACGTCGACGCGGGCACGGCCGGCGGAGAGGTCGTCGGCGTCGAACCAGCACAGGATCTGCCAGTTGCCGTCCTGTCGACGCCAGGCGTCCCAGGCCAGTGAGGCGAGGTCCACCTCGAGAGCACGCAACCGGACCAGGACCATGGCCTGCAGCGTGGCCGGGGCGTCGCCGAAGGCGATCCGATGCTGCTCCGTCGAGGACGGCGGGGAGATCTGCGTGCCCCGGGCGCGCTCGGCGATGTAGGCGCGCTCGGCCTGCACCGGGCCCGCGTAGCGCTCCACCCGGGCGGGGTCCAATCCCGATTCAGCGACCATCTGCTCCACGGTCGCGCCGGCGCGCAGCCGGGCCTGGACCTCACGGACGGTCATCGGGGCGCGTGCGTCCTCGGCTCGTGTGGTGAGGTGCGCCGGGCGCGTAGAGCGCCGCGCCACCGCCGTGCGCAGCGCCTCGTCCACGGGCAGGGCGTATTCCTGGCCCTCCTCGTCCGCGAGGACGAGCGTCTCGTCGGAGTCCTCTTCCGTCACGCCCATGATCCGCAGCTGCTGCATCGATGCTTCCTCCTGCCAGTGGTCGGCAGTCGTCGTCCTGATGGATGTGGTCCAGGGGTCACTGTAGCGCGGGACGCCGGTCACCTCCTGACTCCGATGGAGCAGAACTTGAACCTTGTGCCTCAACAGTGTCTCCTAGGGGTGCTCCTGTGCCTGCTCTGGACTCCAGATGAGGTCCGTGGACACCGGTGCGGTCCGACCGCTTCCGCCCACGGCTCAACATGGTGTCCTGGATTTGGCACAGGGGGACTGATACGACACAATCTGTCCGACAAATCGCGCCGGAGGCACTGGTGGTGGCCGGTGGCCGCGCGACAGGAATTCAACTCTCGGAGTGTGGAGCGACCCTCATGGCAACCGACTACGATGCGCCGCGCAAGAACGACGACGACGTCAACGAAGACTCCATCGAGGAACTGAAAAATCAGCAGACCAATCGACAGTCTGCCGTCGTCGACGAAGATGAGGCCGAGGCCGCTGAGGGTTTCGAGCTCCCCGGCGCGGACCTCTCGGACGAGGAGCTGCAGGTGCGGGTGCTGCCCGCCCAGTCCGATGAGTTCACCTGCGGGGAGTGCTTCCTGGTGCGTCACCGTTCCCAGGTCTCCCGCGAGGAGAACGGCATGTTCATCTGCAAGGACTGCGACAGCTGACCTCACGGCGCAGCCAGCGGTCGCAGACTGACGGAGGCCCCGTCCCGGATCATCCGGGACGGGGCCTCCGTCAGTCTGGTCTCATGGTGTCACAGCGTCTCGTAGTGTCCCAGCCGACGCACGGGGTGCACGACCGGCTCAGTCGGTCACGCTGACCCCGGTCTCCCGGATCGGCTCCGTGGAACCGAGCGCGGCCAGCACGGCCTCCGGGTCTCGGGTGGAGATGATCCAGTATGGCGTCGCATCCTCCGGATCGGTGATCTGCACGGTGAGTACGGGGTCGATCCACCCGCGGATGCACTGATAGGACCGGGCGTCGAAGCCGGGCCCGAGCTGCTCGCGGGCGGCCGGGCCGCGGTGACCGACCACCATGCCTACGTGCTGCAGGTCGATGCGGGCACGGCCGGCGGTGAGCCATCCGTCGGAGATCTCGAGCCGCGGGGTGGTGATCACCAGGGCGAAGAGCAGCAGCGCCATGCCGATCACCATGACCACCAGGCCGAGGCCGATGCTGATCGGGAAGAAGATCAGCGAGACCGAGGCTCCGATGATGACCGCGACGAGCCAGATCCACCACGCCGGCCAGAGCTTCTCGGAATAGCTCGGAGAATGGTTCGTCATGCTCCCAAGCTTCTCACGGAACGCCGGTGGGCGAGGAACCGTGCGGCCGGGCTCCGCCCGCGTGTGGGGGGGGCTCCGTCGTCCGTGTCGAGGTGAGTCGAGGTGAGTAGACTCGAGGGGTCGCCGCCCACCCGAGGAGAGAGCACCACCGATGACCACGTCCACGCATGAGCACGCTCACGAGCCCGCCCCGGTCACTGACGCGCCGGACCGGGTGAGGGTGCCGATCCGCCAGCTCGACCACACGCTGCCCCTCCCGAGCTACGCCCACCCCGGGGACGCCGGAGCGGACCTGGTCAGCGCCGAGGACTTCACCCTGGAGCCGGGGGAACGTCGTCTGGTCCCCACAGGGGTCGCGGTGGCCGTCCCGCAGGGGTGGGTCGGCCTGGTGCATCCGCGCAGCGGTCTCGCTGTGAAACACGGAATCACCCTTGTCAACACGCCGGGAACCATCGATGCTGGGTATCGTGGGGAGCTCAAGGTGTGTCTGGTGAACACCGACCGTTCGACTCCGGTGAGCTTCCGTCGTGGAGACCGCATCGCGCAGCTCGTCATCCAGCGGGTCGCGCAGGCCGAGTTCGTGCCTGTCGCCGAGCTGGACGACAGCGTCCGCGGCGCGGGCGGCTTCGGCTCGACCGGCACGTGACTCCCGAGGAATAGAGGAACTTCAGCATGATCTTCGGACGACGGAAGAAGTCCACGGAGGCGCAGGCGCCCAAGCCCGCCACCATCCAGGAGGCCCTCCGCGAGGAGGATCCGGTAGCCGCTGCCGGTCCCGATGCCGCCGGCGTCACCGATGTGTCCACGGAGACCTCCGCCGACGAGAACACGCAGACCGGGGCGGAACCGGGCTCGGCCCGGTCCGCGCCCGAGGAGACGGGAACAGATGCTGCCAAGGGCGTCGCCGCAGAGGGGGATGCCGCCGAGAGCATCGCCGGCGCGGGCCCCTATGACGTCACCGAGGTCGAGTCGACCAAGGGCTACATCGATTTCGGCGCCCTGCTCGTGCCGGCGGGCAAGGAGCAGAAGGTCAGGCTCGACATCGATCAGAAGACCAAGCGAGTGGTGGCGCTGACTATCTCGGTCGGCGAGGCCAGCATCCAGATCCAGCCGTTCTCCGCGCCCAAGTCCGGCGGAACCTGGGACGAGGTCCGTGAGCAGATCCAGGACTCGGTGATCAAGCAGAAGGGCCGCATCAAGGCGCTCGACGGCCGCTTCGGCAAGGAGATCGCCGCCCGCGTGCCGACCACCCTCAAGGACGGCCGTTCCGGCTGGCGGGTGGCCCGCTTCATCGGGTTCGAGGGGAATCGCTGGTTCCTCCGGGGAGTCGTCGGAGGCCGCGGTGCCATCGATCCCAAGGCCGCCCAGGGCGTGGAGGATCTCTTCTCCCGCCTCGTGGTCGTCCGCGGAGAAGACCCGTTGCCGCCGCGTGAGCTGCTGGCCCTCCGACCTCCCGAGGGCGCGAAGCGCGTGGTGGTTCCGCGGAACCCGGCGCAGCGACGAGATGCCGCTCCCGGTCCGAACCCGGCTGCGGCGGCAGTCGGCGGCGTCGGGGGCGTGGGCGGAGAGGCTCAGCCCGCCGCCAACGGGGTGCGACCGCAGGAGCAGGACAGGGCGGCCCGCGGTCCAGGACGGGCGGACGGCTCGGGACAGGGCTGAGAACGCCCGATGTGTGATGAGCAGGCCGGCGGGGTCTCCCGCACGGCGGGGGGACCAGCACAGGGGGAGGCACAGGCGACAGTGATGACAGACTCATCGGCACGGGCTGACACGCCCGGCGAGCCGGACGACGACGTGCGTGAGGCGGATCAGGCGCACCGGGGCATGCCACGGGCCGAGGGCCCGCAGGGCACCCCCGCCGAGACCGAGCCCGGCGCCGGGGAGTTCGGCGAGCGGCTCTCCGAGTCGGCCGCCTCCCGGATGCGCACCCACGACGACGGCTCCCTGGACGTGATGGCCTCCATCGGCGGGGTGCGGGGCCTCGTGGAGGCCTCGGTGCCCGCCGCCGCGTTCCTCACGGTCTTCGTCATCACCGAGGACCTGCTGAGCTCCTCACTCGTGGCGGTGGCGCTCGGCGTGCTGTTCACCATCGCCCGCCTGATGCAGCGGGGCCCGCTGGTGCAGTCCCTCTCTGGCCTCGCAGTCATCGTGCTCTGTGCCTTCGTGGCCCAGCAGACCGGTGAGGCCCGCGACTTCTACCTGTGGGGATTCCTCACCAATGCTGCCTACATCGCAGGCTTCGCCCTCTCGGTCGCAGTGCGCTGGCCCTTCCTGGGCATCCTCTTCGGCTTCATCCGCGGTGAGGGCGTCACCTGGCGGCAGGACGACGAACGCCGACGGCGCTACGCCCTGGCCACGTGGATCGTCACCGGGGTGCTGGCGCTGCGGCTGATGGTCCAGCTCCCGCTCTACCTCTCCGACGCAGTCGTCGCGCTGGGCACCGCCCGCCTCGTGATGGGGCTTCCCCTCTATGCGCTGGCGCTGTGGATCGCCTGGATGATCACCCGCCCCTCGGCGGTTCCCGCGCCGCGCACCGGTGGGGCGGTGACCTGAGCCTATGACCGGTCAGACCGCACGCACCACGAACTCGCAGCAGGTGCTCACCCTCGATGTGGGCCCGATGGCCCATGGTGGTCACTGCGTGGCCCGCCACGAGGGCCGCGTCATCTTCGTCCGGCACGCCATTCCCGGTGAAGTCGTGCGAGCCCGGGTCACCGACTCCGGGCCGCAGGCCAAGTTCTGGCGCGCAGACGTCATCGAGGTGCTCGCGGCCTCGGACTATCGCCGCCGCCACATCTGGAAGCTGGCCGACGCCCTGCGCGCCCATGAGATGGACCGGCTGCCGGTGGGCGGCGCCGAGTACGGACATATCACCGATCAGCACCAGCGGAGGGTCAAGGCCCAGGTCTTCCGAGACACCCTTCAGCGCATCGGGGGCATCGCCCTGCAGGACCTCGCGCTGGCCCATGGCCCCGCCGACGGGGAGATCCATGTGGCCGACGTCGGGGAGCGCCACAGCAACGGCCTGCACTGGCGCACCCGAGTGAGCTTCGGCATCAACGATCACGGTGTGCTGAGCATGAAGCCTTACCGCAGCCACCAGCTCATCGATCTGCGCGGCATGCCGTTGGCCGTCGAGGCCATCCACGAGTCCCGACTCTTCGGCGGAGACTTCACCGGTGCGGAACGGGTCGACGTCGTGGCTCCGGGCGGGCGGGCTCCGCTGGCCCTGGTGGTCCACGCCCAGCAGCATCGGGCCGCTGAGGCAGGACTGCGAGAGCGGCTCCTGCGCATCGCGGAGATCGAGCCGACCGTTCAGACCATCGTGCTGGCCCTGGCCCGGGCAGACGACGCGCGCGCCGGAGACATCACCTCCGGGGATCCGAGCAGCGCAGGCGGCCGCGGGTCCCGGCAGGGCGCACGCAACGGTGCCCGCGGGCGGGCCCGGGGTGAGCGGCTGGCCGCACCTCAGGTGCCCACGGTGGTCGAGCATGAGGTGGTCCTGGGAGGGCGCACCGTCGAGGAGCCGCTCCCGGTGCCGCTGACCACGGATGCCGGCGAGGTACGCCATTTTGTGCCGCTGCGCCCCGAAGGCTTCTGGCAGATCCACCGGCACGCGCCCGATGCGCTGGTGCGCACCGTCGACGAGATGGTCTCCCTCGGGGCGGGGAGCTCGGTTGCCGACCTCTATGCCGGGGCCGGGCTCTTCAGCGCCTGGGCGGCCGAGCGGACCGGCGCGGAGGGACGAGTGATCAGCGTCGAGGCGGCCCCGGGCTCCAGCGCCTCAGCCCGTGAGCTCTTCGCGACTTCCCCGCAGGTGAGCGTGGAGCGAGCAGCGGTGGAGCGTGTGCTGGACTCACTCTCCGGCCATGACCTGGTCCTGCTGGATCCGCCGCGTGCCGGTGCGGGGAAGAAGGTCATCGCCGGATTGGACGTAGCCGGCCAACGACAGATCGTCTACGTGTCCTGCGAACCGGCCTCCTTCGCTCGCGACGCGAAGGACCTCCTGGCCCGTGGATGGCGACTTGCGGACCTCCAAGTCCTCGATCTCTACCCGAACACCCACCACATGGAGTCGGTGGCCCTGTTCGAGCGCTGATCCAGGCAGGTGGAGCAGCTCCTGGTCAGTGTCGTCCCCGTGTCTTCCCGTGCCGTCACTGTGCACGGCGCGGTCGTTCCGACACGAGTCTCCTCAGCGCATGACGACCGAGTAGGATGGACAGCGATACGGCTCTGAGCGCTGGAGGAGGGACCGCGTGCTCAGGCCCGGTCGCACCACTGACCCGAGATCGCCGTCGTGCTCACTGTTGAGCGTCGCTGCGTCCACGGGGCGACCGAGGCCGGCACCGGAGACTCCGCCATGTGAGATACCTCAGCGCCCGTAGTCCGGGGGCCGTGCGCCGCCGGACCGTGTCCGTCTGGCAACTACAGAGGAGTCCCGCGTGAGCACTGTGGACAGCTTCGGAGCAAAAGGCGTTCTCAACGTCAACGGCGCCGACTATGAAATCTTCCGCCTCAACACTGTGGAGGGGTACGACTCCCTGCCCTACAGCCTGAAGGTCCTTCTGGAGAACCTTCTGCGCACTGAGGACGGGGCGAATGTGACGGCCGAGCACATCACGGCCATCGGGCAGTGGGACGCGAAGGCACAGCCCAACACCGAGATCCAGTTCACCCCGGGCCGGGTGCTGATGCAGGACTTCACGGGCGTGCCCTGCGTGGTGGACCTGGCGACCATGCGCGAGGCTGTGGCCGATCTCGGCGGAAACCCGGACCAGATCAACCCGCTGGCGCCGGCCGAGATGGTCATCGACCACTCCGTGCAGATCGACTCCTTCGGCAATTCGGACGCGATCGAGCGCAACATGGACATCGAGTACCAGCGCAACGGTGAGCGATACCAGTTCCTGCGCTGGGGTCAGATGGCCTTCGACGACTTCAAGGTCGTGCCCCCGGGCATGGGCATCGTGCACCAGGTCAACATCGAGAACCTGGCCCGTGTGGTGATGACCCGGGAGATCGACGGCGTGCTGCGCGCCTACCCGGACACCTGCGTGGGCACCGATTCGCACACCACGATGGAGAACGGCCTGGGCGTGCTGGGCTGGGGCGTGGGCGGCATCGAGGCCGAGGCTGCGATGCTCGGCCAGCCGATCTCCATGCTGATCCCGCGCGTGGTCGGCTTCAAGCTCTCCGGTGAGATCCCGGCCGGCGCGACGGCCACCGACGTCGTCCTCACCATCACCCAGATGCTCCGCGAGCACGGCGTGGTCGGGAAGTTCGTCGAGTTCTACGGCGAGGGCGTCGCCGCGGTGCCGCTGGCCAACCGCGCCACCATCGGCAACATGTCCCCGGAGTTCGGCTCCACCGCGGCCATGTTCCCCATCGACGACGTCACCATCGATTACCTGCGCCTGACCGGCCGCACCGAGGAGCAGCTCGCCCTCGTGGAGGCCTACGCCAAGGAGCAGGGCATGTGGCACGACGCATCGCGCGAGCTGCGCTTCTCGGAGTACCTTGAGCTGGACCTCTCCACCGTGGTGCCGTCCATCTCGGGACCGAAGCGACCGCAGGACCGCATCGAGCTCACCGACGCCAAGCAGCAGTTCCGCAAGGACATCCACAACTACGTGGAGCACACGGTCGACACCTCCACCAACGGCCACGCCGACGCCGCCTCGGCGGCCTCCTTCCCGGCCTCCGACGCTCCGGCGCACGCCGCCGACGAGGAGCAGGACGCCAAGGACCGTCCGCGCCACGACGACAGCGGACCCGTGGTGGGCCGCCCGTCCAAGCCGGTGGGCATCTCGATGCCCGACGGCCGTGAGTTCACCATGGACCATGGTGCGGTCTCCATCGCGTCGATCACGTCCTGCACGAACACCTCCAACCCCAATGTCATGCTCGCCGCAGGTGTGCTGGCGCGCAACGCGGTGGAGAAGGGCCTCACGCAGAAGCCTTGGGTGAAGACCTCCATCGCCCCGGGATCGAAGGTCGTCACCGACTACTATGAGAAGTCAGGCCTGATCGAATACCTGGAGAAGATCGGGTTCTTCGTGGTCGGCTACGGCTGCACCACCTGCATCGGCAACTCGGGTCCTCTGGAGGAGGAGATCTCCCAGAAGGTCCAGGACGAGGACCTCGCCGTGACCTCGGTGCTCTCCGGAAACCGGAACTTCGAGGGCCGCATCAACCCCGACGTGAAGATGAACTACCTGGCCTCTCCGCCGCTGGTGGTCGCCTACGCGCTGGCCGGCACGATGGACTTCGACTTCGAGAACGAGCCGCTGGGTCAGGACGCCGACGGCGGTGACGTCTTCCTGCGCGACATCTGGCCCGACCCCGTCGAAGTCCAGAGGATCATCGACGAGTCCATCGACACGCAGATGTTCACCTCGAAGTACGACACCGTCTTCGACGGTGACCACCGCTGGACGGCGCTGGACACCCCGGAGGGCTCGACCTTCTCCTGGGATGAGAGCTCCACCTATGTGCGGAAGGCCCCGTACTTCGACGGCATGCAGCTGGAATCGTCGCCGGTCGAGGACATCACGGACGCTCGGGTGCTGCTGAAGCTCGGCGACTCCGTCACGACGGACCACATCTCACCGGCTGGGTCCTTCAAATCGGACACTCCAGCGGGACGCTACCTGCTGGAGAACGGCGTGGAGCGCAAGAACTTCAACTCCTACGGATCCCGGCGCGGCAACCACGAGGTCATGATCCGTGGCACCTTCGCCAACATCCGGATCAAGAACGAGCTCCTCGACGACGTCGAGGGGGGTTTCACCCGGGACTTCACCCAGGACGGCGCCCCGCAGGCCTACGTCTACGATGCCGCGATGAACTACCAGGAGGCAGGCACCCCACTGGTCGTGCTCGGCGGCAAGGAGTACGGCTCCGGCTCGTCGCGCGACTGGGCGGCCAAGGGCACCAAGCTGCTCGGGGTCCGTGCGGTCATCACCGAGTCCTTCGAGCGCATCCACCGGTCGAACCTCATCGGCATGGGCGTGCTCCCGCTGCAGTTCCCGGAGGGCGAGACCGCCGACACTCTGGGCCTGACCGGCTTCGAAACCTTCAGTATCTCGGGCATCACGGCACTGAACGAGGGCACCACCCCGGAGACCGTGACGGTCACCGCCACCAAGGAGGACGGCACCGAGGTGTCCTTCGACGCGGTGGTCCGCATCGACACCCCCGGCGAGGCGGACTACTACCGCAACGGCGGCATCCTGCAGTACGTGCTGCGCCAGCTGGTGAAGTGACCGGCTGATCGAGGCGGCGGAGGTCGCCGGAGCGACGGCGGGCGGACCGGGGGAGACTCTGGGCCGCCCGCCGTCGGCGTCCGGCGGGTGCGGAATCCGGCACGACGGACGGTAGAATCGCAGGAAGCCTGATCGCATGGGAGGGATCGAGTCCGTGAAGACCATTCTGGAGACCATCAGGTCTCCCCAGGATCTGACCCGGCTGTCCGATGAGCAGTTGGAACGGCTGACCGCGGAGATCCGGCAGTTCCTCATCGACAACGTCTCCAGGACGGGCGGGCATCTGGGCCCCAACCTCGGCGTGGTGGAGCTGACCCTGGCGATCCATCGCATCTTCGACTCGCCTCGTGACTCGATCATCTTCGACACCGGACACCAGTCCTACATCCACAAGCTGGTGACCGGGCGTCAGGACTTCTCCACCCTGCGGCAGCAGGGAGGGCTGGCGGGCTACCCCGATCGGGCGGAGTCCATCCACGACGTCGTCGAGTCCTCCCACGCCTCCTCGTCGCTGTCCTGGGCCGACGGGATCTCCAAGGCCCGGGTCCTCAGCGGGGAGGACGACCGGTCCGTCGTCGCTGTCATCGGGGACGGAGCGCTGACCGGCGGCATGGCCTGGGAGGCGCTGAACAACATCGCCGCGGACAAGGACCGCCGAGTGATCATCGTCGTCAACGACAACGGTCGCTCCTACGCTCCGACAGTCGGCGGGCTCGCCGATCAACTGGGTCGGCTGCGCCGCGGCTTCCTCGACAAGCTGCGCACGCACCACGTCTACGAGAGGACGATGGACGGCACCAAGCAGCGTCTGCAGCATGGGGGGCCGGTCAGCCAGATGGTCTACCGCAGCCTGCATGCGGCGAAGAAGGGCGCCAAGGACTTCTGGGCCCCGCAGGGCCTCTTCGAAGACCTGGGCATGAAATACATCGGCCCGGTGGACGGCCATGATCAACGCTCCATGGAGGAGGCTCTCCAGGACGCCAAGAACTATGGCGGCCCGGTCATCGTCCATGCCCTCACGGAGAAGGGTCGCGGCTATGCGCCGGCCCGCGCGGACGAGAAGGACCAGTTCCACGCCGTCGGGGTGATCGATCCGGAGACCGGTGAGCCTGTCTCGCGGGGGGCCGCACGGTCCTGGACCTCGGTCTTCGAGGAGGAGATCACCGCCATCGCCGACGAGCGTCCCGACGTCGTCGCGCTCACCGGGGCGATGCTCAATCCCGTGGGGCTGCGCAGCTTCGCCCAGAACCACCCGGAGCGGGTCTTCGACGTCGGCATCGCCGAGCAGCACGCCGTCACCTCTGCGGCCGGGCTGGCCTATGGGGGACTGCACCCGGTGGTGGCCCTTTACGCGACCTTCCTCAACCGGGCCTTCGACCAGCTGCTCATGGATGTCGCGCTCCACAAGGCGGGAGTCACGCTCGTCCTCGACCGCGCAGGGGTCACCGGTCCGGACGGCCCCAGCCATCACGGCATGTGGGACCTCTCCCTCCTGCAGATCGTCCCGGGGCTGCAGATCGCCGCACCGCGTGACTCGACGCGGCTGCGTGAAGAGCTGCGTGAGGCAGTGGCGGTTGACGACGCTCCTACGGTGGTCCGTTTCTCCAAGGGCTCGGTCAACGGCGAGATCGACGCCCTGCATCGGTTCGACGACGGCGTGGAGGTGCTCCATGGCCAGACCGACGACGACGGCGCCTACAGCAACGACGTGCTGATCGTCTCGGTCGGCACGATGGCTGAGCTGTCTCTCGACGTCGCCCGGCGACTCGCCGACCAGGGCATCACCTCCACGGTGGTCGACCCGCGATGGGTGCTGCCGGTGCCGGAGACCGTGGTCTCCCTGGCGGCGAGGCACCGCATCGTGGTGTGCGCCGAGGACGGGGTGAAGGCCGGCGGCGTCGGGTCGCGGATCCGTCAGACCATGCGTGAGGCCGGAGTCGACACCGCTCTCAACGAGGTGGGCCTGCCGGTGGAGTTCCTCTCGCATGGATCGCGGGGCGAGGTGCTCGCACGGGTCGGACTGACCTCCGCCCAGATCGCACAGGACACCGTGGCCCAGGTGCTGGGCACCAAGGTGCCTTTCGCCCGCCCGCTGCCCGGGGAGGACCTCCCCACCGGAGAGATCCCCAGCTTCCCCTTCAGCCGGGACACCTGAACCTGCCCCTGACCAGCTCACACTTCCCGCCGCTCGGGACCTCCCTGCGGCCCAGACCCTCCGGAGGCTCCATGATCAGTCTGTTCCGTCCCGCCGAGCCGTCAGGCTGGCAGTACCGCGAAGCGTGGTTCGACGAGGCCGCCGGTGAGTTCGTGGTCCATCACGGTGCGGTGGGCGTCAACGGCACGCTGACCGCCGAGAAGGCGCAGCCCGAGGAGGCTCAGGTGCTGCTGGAGAGCTTCACCGCCCAGTGTGCGGCCGACGGGTACCGCGAGGTGTCCAAAGAGGAGACTACCGAGCTGGTGGTGGCTGTCCCGCTGAAGGGCTCGGAGCCTTCGGCGGCGGAACGGCGGAATGCGGACACCGTGCACGCCACGGTGCTGACCACCCTGGCCTGGCGGGGCCTCGGCGCGTTGAGCGATCCTGAGCCGGCGGAGTTCGACGGTGCCACGGCGCTGGTCATGAGCGGCCGCACGCTGCACCGCCGCAAGGCTGGAGATGCGGTGCGCGGTGCCATCCGCGGAACGGATGTGCCGGCCTCGAAGGTGCGTATCCGCATCGGCTGATCCTGATCGCACGGATCCGCCTCCGGTCCGGGCTCCTCAGAGGGTCGTACTGCTCAGATCAGCACACGGATTTCGCCGTCGGTGATCTCCGCCTCGAACCGGGTCAGCGGGCGGGTCGCGGGCCCAGAGATCGGCTCGCCCGAGTCGACGGCGAAGACGGATCCATGGCAGGGGCAGGGGAACCGCTCGTCCTCAGCCTCCACCGTGCATCCCTGGTGGGTGCAGACGGACGTGAAGGCGTGCACCTCTTCCTCGCCGCTGCGGTGCAGGAGAAGGTCATGCTCTCCGACGCTGGCTGACGTGGAGGCTCCCGGCGGCAGCTCCTCGGCCGCGAGCACCGATTCCCACGTGTCGCCGGGATGCACGGCCTCGCCCGCAGACTCGGAGTCTTCCGTGCCGCCGCCGCAGGCTGCCAGTGAGAGCCCGGTCAGGCCGACGGCCCCGGCAGCGGTGGAGCGGAGAAAGGCCCGGCGGGCGCAGCATGTGTCACTCATCGGTCCCGAGTCTACCGGGACCAGGAACGCAGTGCCGCGCCCACCTGACGGGCCGATTTGATCGACTGTGGGGCCGACCTCAGTGGAAGGTGCGGCCGTTGATCCGCTCGCTGGCGCCGATCTGATCCAGGTAGGGAGTGATGCCGCCGCGGTGCATCGGCCAGGCGGCCCCGAGGATCATGCACAGATCGATGTCCTTCGGCGAGCTGACCACCCCCTCGGTGAGCATCAGACCGATCTCCTGGGCCAGGGCGTCCTCGACGTCGTGGAGCAGCTGCTCGCCGGTGCGCGGGGAGTCGCCGACCTCGATGAGCGCCAGCGTCTCCTCCTTGATGTACGGGCGGCCCTCCTCGTCGGTGCTCCAGATTTCGGTGACACCTGCCTCGATGAGTCGTTGCAGATTGTCCGAGACATGGAACCTCTCACCGAACGCCGCGTGCAGCGACTCGGTGACGTGCTGGGCCACCGGGATGCCGACCATCGCCAGCAGGGTGAAAGGCGTCATCGGCAGTCCGATGGGCCGCAGCGCCTGATCCGCGGTGGCCGCGTCGGTGCCCTCGTCGAAGGCCTTCTGCACCTCGGCCATGAGGCGCAGCAGGATCCGGTTGACCACGAACGCGGCCGAGTCGGTGGTCAGCACCGGGGTCTTGCGCAGCCGTGCGGCAAGGTCGAAGGCCGTGGCGATAGGCTCGTCAGCGGTCTGCGGGGTCCGGGCGATCTCGATCAGCGGCATCACGGCGACCGGGTTGAAGAAGTGGAAACCGATGACCCGCTCAGGGTGCCGCAGATCGGCGGCCATCTCCGTGACCGACAGGGAGGAGGTGTTCGTGGCCAGGATCGTCTCGGCAGGGACGATCTCCTCCAGCTCCGCGAAGACCTGCTTCTTCACCCCGATCTCCTCGAAGACCGCCTCGATGATGAAATCGGCGTCCGCGTAGACGGACTTGTCCGTGGAGCCGGTGACCAGGCCCTTGAGGCCTGCGGCCTGATCGGCGCTCAGCCTGCCCTTCGTCTGCAGCTTCTGCACCTGGGAGGAGACGAAGTCCAGGCCCTTGGCGACGCGGGCGTCGTCGACGTCGGTCATCACCACGGGCACCTGCAGGTGCTGGGCGAAGACCATGGCGAGCTGAGAGGCCATCAGCCCGGCCCCGACGATGCCGACCTTGCCGACCTGACGCGGAGCCGTCTCCGGCACTCCGGCCGGACGCTTGGCGCGCTTCTGGACCAGCTCCAGGAAGGCGTAGACGGTGTTGGCGAACTCGGCGGTCACCATCAGCTCGGCCAGCGCATCGCATTCGGCGACCCGATCCTGCTCGCGATCCCGATCCTTGCCGGCGGTGAAGACCTCCAGCGCCTTCACCGGGGCGGGCGCAGACTCTCCGGTCTTCGTGGCCACGGTCCTGCGGGCGGAGCCCACGGCGCGCTCCCAGGCCTCCTCGGAGGTGTCACGGTCCCGGTGTCGCGTCAGTGAGGTCAGCGTCTCGGGGTCCTCGGAGATGACCCTGGCCGCGAAGGCCAGGGACTCCTGTTCGAAGTCGTCGGCCCCGAGCAGGGCGTCGGCGATGCCGAGCTCATAGGCCTGCGGGCCCTTCAACGTGCGGTTGTTGGCCAGCGCGTTGCTGAAGATCACCTGCGCGGCCGCCTCGGGGCCGATGAGCCGGGGCAGGCGGTACACACCGCCCCATCCGGGGATGAGCCCCAGGAAGGCCTCGGGCAGGGAGAGCGCCTTGGCGCCCGTGGAGACGGTGCGCCACTGGGCCGCCAGTGCGATCTCCAGACCGCCGCCCAGAGCGGTGCCGTTGATGAAGGCGAAGCTGGGCACCGGGAAGTCTTCGAGCAGGTTGTAGGCCTGATGGCCCAGTTCGGCCATCGTCCGGGCGAGCTCCGAAGATTCGATGGTGTTGACCGCGCCGAGGTCCGCGCCGGCCACCAGGTATCCGGGCTTGCCGATCACGGCGAGGCCGACGATCTCGCCGGACTCAGCACGGGGCAGCTGCGCGGCCACGGCTTCGCCGAACGCGATGAGCGAGTTCGGTCCGAGCGTGGTGGGCCGTTTCGGCGCATCATTGTCGAGCCGGATGAGCGCCAGGGTGCCGGCGTCGTCGGGAAGTGCGACGTCCTCGACCCGGCTGTGCGTGAGCACCTCGTCGGAGAAGGCCTCCGCGAGGGCGGCGTAGCCGGAGAAGTCGGTCTGTGCGGGGGTGATGGCCTGCCGGTCGGTTCCGGCGGAGCTGGAGCGGGCGGACTGCGCGTTCATGGGTGCCTCCACAGCGTCGTCGTCAGGGAAGAATGCGTTCCGCATCACATGCTACCGACGAGTAGCTCACCTGGCCAGCGCGCCCGCCGACTGCCTCAGAGGTCGTCCAGCGGATCGGGGTCCAGCAGGGCGACCGTGACGATGGCCGCGGTCTGCTCCACCTGCCACGGACGGGCCCCCAGCTCGGCCAGAGCTGCTGCCACCGTCTCGAGATCGATCGGCTCCGGCGGGTCCCAGCAGAGCTGCTTGAGCACCGCCGGAGTCAGCAGGATCTCCGACATGACCTCCAGCCTCTCGGCCTGCCGGACCAGGCGCTCCCGGGCCGTGCGGTACCGGCGGAAGGCCAGCGGATTCCGATCCTTCCAGGAGCGCGGAGGAGGGGGAGCGCCGGTGCGGCGCTGCAGTTCAGGAAGGTCCTCGGACGCCGCCCCGGCTTTGACCGCCCGCAGCCATCGCGGGGCTTCCCGTTTGGCGGCACGCCCGTGGAATCCCGGCACTCCCAACAGCTGCGGCACGGTCCCGGGCATGTCCTGGGCCGCGGCGACCAACGCAGAGTCGGGGAGCACGTGGCCCGGGGCGATGTCCTTCTGCTCGGCCAGGTGCTCGCGGGCGCGCCACAGCTCTCGCAGGGCTGCCAGGCGGCGCGGACTCTTCAGCTTGTTGATCCCGGTGGTCTTGCGCCATCGGTCCTTCCTCGGGACCGCGGCCGGTCGATGCGTCCGCACATGCTCGAACTCCTGGGCCGCCCAGTCCGTCTTTCCCTGCTCCTCGAGCATCTGGCTGAGCGAGGAGCGCAGCTCGATCAGCAGCTCGACGTCCAGAGCCGCATAGCGCAGCCAGTCCTGCGGCAGAGGGCGTCGGGACCAGTCCGCCGCCGAGTGCTCCTTGGCCAGCCGGACGCCCAGCAGGGATTCGACGACGGCACCGAGGCCGACGCGGGGCAGCCCGGCCAGCCGGGCTCCCAGCTCGGTGTCGAAGAGCGCATGCGGGTGCATCCCCAGCTCGGCCAGGCAGGGAAGATCCTGGGAGGCGGCGTGCAGGATCCATTCCGCACTGCCGAGGGCACGCTGCAGCGGGATGAGCGTGTCGAAGGGCTCGGGGTCGATCAGCCAGAGTCCTGAGCCCTCACGCTTGAGCTGCACGAGAAAGGCCCGCTGGCCGTAGCGGAAGCCGGAGGCGCGCTCCGCGTCGACCGCCACCGGTCCGGAGCCTGCGGCGAGAGCCTCGGCGCAGCGCTGCAGGCCCCGCGGGGTGTCGATGACGAAGGGTACTCCGTCGGCGGGCTCGGTCAGCAGGGGCGGAAGATGCTCTTCCTGGTCCTCCATGATGTGGTCAGTTCCTCCTGACATGGGGCAGGGCCACCACGCCGTCGGGCAGGGGCGGGAGTCCGGCGAAGGAGCAGACCATGTCGGCCCAGGCTTCCAGGTGCCGGCCCAGGTGCGAGCCCGTGGGTGTCCAGGAGGCGCGCAGCTCCACAGTGTTGCTGGCCCGACGCTCCTCGAGACTGCCGAAGGACTCCGAGAGGATGCGCGTGGCGGTGCCGCCGGCGTGGCTGTGCTCGACGCCGCACTGGTCCAGCGAATCGCTCAGCCAGGTCCAGGCGACCTCCGCGAGCAGGGGATCGTTGCCCATGTCCGCGTCCAGCTCGGCACGGATATAGATGACCACCCGGAAGGTCCCGCCCCAGGTCTCCTGGCCCTGTGGATCGTGCAGCAGGATGAAGCGCCCCGTCGCCAGCATGTCCGGTTCCTCCGGCGCCGGCCGGAGCCGGTCAGGGCCGTGCACCGGAGTCTTCGCCGAAGGTTCCAGCACCTCGGCACGCAGCGCCACCGCGTAGGGGGCGAGTTTCACCGGGGCCGGGATCTCCTCGACGAGCGCCTGGTGCCGAGGTCGGGCACGGCGCAGGTCCCCCAGGGCCGAGCGGAAGGACTCTGGGAGCTCGTCGATGCCGGGAGTGGAGATCTGTGGGCCGAGCCCGCGTCCCCTCGCAGATCCGGCCGGATCGAGTGCTGTCACGCATCCAGCCTATGGACAGGATCAGCCACCGTGGGCGAGGCGCGCCGTGGAGGCTCTGCGCGCGTGGTCCACCAGCTCGTCGATCTGCGCATCCGAGGTGGCGAAGGAGCACATCAGGCGGATGATCGGGTCACCGTCGGCCGCCTCGTCCCAGACATGGCACAGGTACCGCGACTGCAGGGCCGCCACCACATGGCGGGGCATCTTCGGGAACACGGCGTTGACCTGGGCGGGGGAGGAGAGCTCGATGCCGTCGATCTGCGCGAGCCGCTCGCCCAGCCGCCGCGCCTGTGCGTTGGCATGCTCGGCGTTGCGCCGCCACAGGTCCGTGCCGAAGAGCTCGAGCAGCTGGGCGGAGACGAACCGCTGTTTGCTGGCCAGCTGCATCGAGAACTTCCGGATGTAGTCGAGCCCGGTCACCCTGTCCGGGTTCAGGACAACGACGGCCTCGGCCGCCAGCGCCCCGTTCTTGGTGCCGCCCAGACTGAGGACGTCGACACCGACGTCGGTGGTGACCTCACGCAGGGACACGCCCAAGGCCGCGGCCGCGTTAGAGATCCGTGATCCGTCCATGTGCACTCCCAGGCCTGAGGCGTGCGCCCGCTCGGCCACGGCGGCGATCTGTGCGGGGGAGTAGACGGTGCCGACCTCGGTGGACTGGGTCAGCGTCACGGCCAGCGGCTGTGCGGCATGGACGAAGCCCTGCGCACCCAGTTCCGCGTCGACGTCCTCCGGGGCGAGGCGACCGTCGGGGCGAGGGCGGGCCAGAAGCTTGATCGCCCCCACTCGTTCTGGCGCGGCACCCTCGTCAGTGTTCACATGTGCCTGGCGGGTGCAGATGGCAGCTCCCCAGCGAGGCAGCATCGCCTGCAGGGAGACCACGTTGGCGCCGGTGCCGGTGAACACCGGGAAGATCTGCGCCTGCGACCCGAACTCCTCACGGATGACATGCTCCAGCCGTGCTGTCACGCTGTCCCCACCGTAGGGCAGGGCAGAACCCGTGTTGGCGTCGGTGATGGCCCCGAGGACCGCGGGGGAGATCCCGGCGGTGTTGTCCGAGGCGAAGCCCGGGTCGAGCAGGTCCGCCGGCACAGCTGGTGCCGCTGACTCCGCGGCCCTCTCAGCGGCGGTCAGGTCGATGCTGGTCACTCGTCCTCCTCCTGGAAGGTCATCGACAGGGAGTTGATGCAGTAGCGCTGATCAGTCGGGGTGTCGAAGCCTTCCCCGGAGAACACGTGCCCCAGGTGGGAGTCGCAGGAGCCGCAACGGACCTCCACACGCTCCATGCCCATCCCTGTGTCGCGAAGATAGCGCACGTTCGCGCCCTCGGCGGGCTGGTAGAAGCTCGGCCACCCGCAGCGGGAGTCGAATTTGGTCTCGGAGGTGAAGAGCTCGGCGCCGCAGGCGCGGCAGCGATACACGCCGCGCTGGCCGGCGTCCCGCTGCTCTCCGGTGAACGGGCGCTCCGTACCCCCTTGGCGCAGGACGTAGTACTCCTCGGGGCTCAGCCGCTCTCGCCACTGGGCGTCGCTCAGCGAGGCGAACGCGGCCGGGGCGCCGGGGTCGGTCTGGTCAGTGCTCATGGCTCCATCACATCACGATCACATCGTCGGGTGTCCTCCACGGGCCCGTGCGGCGCCCGCGGCCGCCGACCCTGCGGGTCGGCGGTGTTCAGCAGGCACAACGTCCGGACCGCGACGGAGCTTCCCGAGGCGGCAGGTGAAGCCCAGCTCCGGACTCGCCTGAGGTGTGGAACACAGCATGCGCCAGGCGGCGCGCGTAAGCTGGCCTGTGGGCATCGTAGCCCTCGAAACACCCGGAACCGACCTCGTGGAGGCCTCCCAGTCATGTCACCCCGCGCTCACGCGCCCGGCTCGGCTTCGCGTGCCCTGCCCGCTCAGGTCGGCGGCCTGACCGCTCGGATCCGACGCGTCATCGAGAGGCTCCCGGAGAGGTCTTCCCGGCGGACTCCCGATTCGGACCCTGGGACCCCCTGGCTGCGAGCCTCGATGCTCGGCGTCGGCACCGGCCTGGCCGCCGGCATGACGCTGGCCGGGGCCGCCTCCGCCCTGGCAGGCCACTTCGCACGCGTGGTGGTCACGCCGGCCAAGGAGCATGCCGAGGACCTGGAGATCCTCGCGGTGGTGCGTGGGCCCGCCGGTGACGAGGTCATCCTGCCGGCCACCCCCGAGACGGTGGTGGAGGGCACCTACGGACTCAACTTCCACGGTGGTCGGGCGAGTGCACGGATCGGGGAGATCAGCTCGTTCAGCCCTCGCGACGGCACGATCGCCCGCCGCGTCGAGAAGGTCTACGACGGGGACCTTCGCCAGGTGAACCGGGGCTGGTGGACCTCCGTGCCGGACCCGACGCCCGACGCCGCCGGCTTCACCTCCCGCGACGTCGTCGTCGAGCTCCCGGGCGGACCGGCCCCGGCGTGGCATGTGCCCCCGCGCACCCGCACCGGCCCGCTGGCTGAGAAGAACGTCTGGGCGGTGATGGTCCATGGACGTGGGGGTCGACGCGCCGAGGGCATCCGTGCGCTGGGGGTGGCCGAGCGGCTCGGCATCGACGCCCTGCTGATCTCCTACCGCAACGACGGCGAGGCCCCGGACGCCCCCGATGGACGCTACGGACTCGGCGTCACCGAATGGGAGGACGTGGAGGCCGCGGTGCAGCACGCTCTGGACCAGGGCGCCGAGGACGTCCTGCTCTTCGGCTGGTCCATGGGCGGGGCCATCGCTCTGCAGACTGCGGACCGGTCGCGGCTCGCACCGGCGATCCGCGGGCTGGTGCTCACCGGGCCGGTCGTGGACTGGATCGATGTGCTGGGCTACCAGGCACGGGCCAACCGCATCCCGGAGGCCGTGGGACGCCTGGGAAGCTGGTTCATCTCGCATCCGGCGGGACGCCGCGTGACCGGGCTGGCTGCCCCGGTGGACCTCAAGGCGTTGAACTGGATCGACCGTGCCGACCAGCTTCACGTGCGCACGCTGATCCTGCACAGCAGCGATGACGACGTCGTGCCCTACGTCCCCTCACGGAACCTCGCCGAGCGGAACGAGATGGTCACCTTCGTACCGTTCACCCAGGCGCGGCACGTCAAGGAGTGGAACCACGACCGTGAACGCTGGGAGCAGAGCGTGGTGGCGTGGGTGACGGAGCTGTTCGGCGGCGACGCACCGGCGCACCTCAGCTCAGCGACGCGACGTGCGCGGTGATGTTCCGCTTGATGCGGCCCAGCATCGCTGACATGCCACGCAGACGCAGGGGCGTGATGGCCTTGGACAGGCCCAGCCGTGCGGGGACGTCATCGGGCACCGCGAGGATCTCCTCGTAGCTGAGGCCGTTGAGCCCCTGATGCAGGATCGAGGCGAAGCCCCGGGTGGTGGGAGCCTCCGGCGGCGCGGAGAAGACGATCTCGGCTGTGCGGGCCTCGTCGTCGTACTCGAAGGCCAGGAACAGCGGAGTCTGGCACTCCACCACCTGCTCCATGGAGTCGGCGGAGCCCTGATAGCGCGGAGGCACCTCGGGCAGCTCTCGGGAGAGCTCCAGCAGCAGCTCCAGCTTCTGCTGGTCCGGAACCGCCTGGAACTCCTCGATGATCTCGGCCAGCGGCTCGGGCAGGCGCGCGGCGGTCGTGGTGGTCATCATGTCTCCAGGATAAGCGGGGAGGGCGTCCTGAGCCGACCCGCCGCCCGCCTGACGGTGCCAGGCACGGGCGACGGGCGCTCAGACACCCGAGCGTCGCGGGGTCGACGAGGGCGTTCAGCCGCGGGGCGCCTCGCCGGGCTCCTCGCCCACGGCGATGGGCAGCCGCACCGCATTGCCCCATTCGGTCCAGGAGCCGTCGTAGTTGCGCACGTTCTCGTGGCCCAGCAGGTGCTGGAGCACGAACCAGGTGTGCGAGGACCGCTCGCCGATGCGGCAGTAGGCGATGACGTCGTCGGCCTCTCCCAGCCCGGCGTCCTGGCGATAGATCTTCTCCAGCTCCTCGCGGGACCTGAAGGTGCCGTCCTCCTGGGCCGCCTTCCCCCAGGGAACGGAGGCCGCCGAGGGGATGTGTCCGCGCCGCAGGGCGCCCTCCTCCTCATAGCCCTCCATATGGGTGCGCTCCCCGGAGTACTCCAGCGGAGAGCGGACGTCCACCAGAGGCTTGCCGAAGTGGGCCTGCACGTCTTCGCGGAAGGCGCGGTGGGTCGAGTCGTCCCGGGGGACCACCGGGTACTCGCCCCGGGCCGGCGAGGGCCGCTCGGTGCTGACCTCGCGCCCCTCCTCGGTCCACTTCTGGCGGCCGCCGTCCATGAGGCGGACGTCCTGATGGCCGAAGAGCGTGAACACCCAGAGCGCATAGGCCGCCCACCAGTTGGACTTGTCACCGTAGAAGACCACGGTGGAGTCCCGGCTGATGCCCTTGGCCGCGGCGAACTCGGCGAAGTGCTCACCGTCGAGGAAGTCTCGGGTGACCGGGTCGTTGAGCTCGGTGTGCCAGTCGATCTTCACCGCACCGGGGATGTGGCCGGTCTCGTAGAGCAGCACGTCCTCGTTCGACTCGACCAGCACCACGCCGTCGTCGTCCTTGTGCTCCGCCACCCATGCAGTGGAGACCAGCTTCTCCGGGTGGGCGTACTGACTGAAGTCCTTCTCGCTCATCTGCGGGGCCTTTCTGTCGGGCTCGGGCATGCGCCTGGTGCCAGCGTATCGAGGCACGCGGTGTGTTCCCACCAGATGTCACGAACCGTCATGCGTGGGTGCCCGTGCTCAATGGGTAGCATGGCCTCATGCCGTCTGACGCCACGCCGCTGAGCCGACGGAGTCCGCAGGTGGGCGTCGGGGAGCTCCTCGAGGGCCTGACGCCCTCCTTCCGCTTCGCCGATGTCTCCTTCGACTCCTACATCCCGGATCCCGGGCACCCCTCGCAGGCGCAGGCTGTGGAGGAACTGCGTGGATTCGCCGAGACCGTGGGGCGCCCTCGCGGGTCGGGTGGACTGCTGTCCCGGCTCTTCGGGGGAGGATCCTCGGGAGCCCCGAGCGGCAGGCGGGGGCGGAGCACAAAGAGTCCCAGAACGGGCGGCATCTACCTCGATGGCGGCTTCGGCGTGGGCAAGACCCACCTCTTGGCCTCGCTCTACCACGCCTCCCCGGGACAACGTGCCTTCGGGACGTTCGTGGAGTACACCAACCTGGTGGGCGCGCTGTCCTTCCGCCGCACCGTGGACGTGCTCTCGGACTACTCGCTGGTCTGCATCGACGAGTTCGAGCTGGACGACCCCGGGGACACCGTGCTGATGTCCCGACTGATGCGCGAGCTGACCGACGCCGGCGTCAAGCTCGCCGCCACCTCCAACACGCTGCCCGGCTCGCTGGGCGACGGACGCTTCGCCGCCTCCGACTTCCAGCGTGAGATCCAGGTGCTGGCCGACCAGTTCGCCGTGGTCCGGGTCGACGGTGAGGACTTCCGCCACCGTGGCCTGCCCGAGGCGCCCCCGCCGCTGGCCACCGAGGAGCTGGAGGACTTCGCCGCCGCGCACCACGAGGGAGCCACGGTCGTCGTGGACGACTTCGAGGCCCTGACCGAGCACCTGAGCCAGGTGCACCCCAGTCGATACCGGCACCTGCTCAGCGGGGTCGAGGTGCTCGTGCTCAAGGATGTCACCACCATCGAAGCCCAGTCCCTGGGACTCCGCTTCGTGGTGCTGGCGGACCGGCTCTATGACCAGGACGTGAAGATCATCGCCTCCGGGGTCCCGTTCGACCAGCTCTTTACCGAGGAGATGATGTCCGGCGGGTACATGAAGAAGTACCATCGGGCCGTCTCTCGCCTGACCGCCCTGGTCCGGTCCGGCCAGATGGGGGAGAAGGCGCTCTGACCACGCCGTGGGTGCGCGCACTGCTGTGCCGCGCCGCAGAGAGGCGTAGACTCGATCCTCACCATCGACGGGCTGCCGACGCGCCTCGGGGCAGACGTGGACGTGCCAGCGGCGCGTGCGCCCGGCTCTCGGAGGTCGTCATCGCAGGTCGTTAACGGGCCGTTCATCGGCGTCTGATCGGATGGAGGACGTCGCAGGAGAGAAGGGGAGCAGAGCATGATCAGGGACCAGGTGCAGGACATCGTGGGGGATCTGAACCAGGCGCCCCGGGAGAACCTCCGCGAGTTCATCGACCGCCTCCGCGAAGGTGGCTACACGGTCCAGGACGGCCACACTCCGGACCCGGACCTCATCGATCCCCAGGGCAACGCCGTCGAGACCTGGCAGGAGAACTACCCCTACGAGTACCGCCTCGAGCGGGACATTTACGAGCTGGAGAAGTACCACCTGCAGGTGGAGCTGCTGAAGTTCCAATACTGGGCAGAGGACTACGGGCTCAAGCACGTCCTCGTTTTCGAAGGTCGGGATGCGGCGGGCAAAGGTGGCACGATCAAGCGATTCACCGAGCATCTCAACCCCCGGACCGCACGCGTCGTGGCGCTGAACAAGCCCTCAGACCGGGAGCGTGGCCAGTGGTACTTCCAGCGCTACGTCCACCATCTGCCCACCGCGGGGGAGATGGTCCTGTTCGACCGTTCCTGGTACAACCGGGCAGGTGTGGAGCGGGTGATGGGCTTCTGCTCCGATGACGAGTATGAGGTGTTCATGCGGCAGGCTCCGCAGTTCGAACAGATGCTCGTCGATGCCGGGATCCACCTGACGAAGTTCTGGTTCTCCGTGACCCAGAAGGAGCAGCGGACCCGCTTCGCGATCCGGCAGATCGACCCGGTCCGGCAGTGGAAGCTCTCGCCGATGGACCTGGAGTCCCTGGATCGTTGGGAGGCTTACACAGACGCCAAGGAGGAGATGTTCCGGCGCACGGACACCGATCATGCTCCATGGATCACCATCAAGTCCAATGACAAGAAGCGAGCCCGCCTCAACGCGATGCGCTACTTCCTCAGCCAATTCGAGTACGAGGGCAAGGACCACGAGGTCGTGGGTGAGCCCGACCCGCTGATCGTGCGGCGCGGTCGCGACGCCGTCGGCGACTGACCCGCGCCCTCCTTGACGTCCGCGCCGCCGCTGACGTGGGGGACTGGCCCCGGGAAGCAATGGTCATCACATTGCGGGCCCCGAGGCGATAGAGTGTAGACGCTCGCCTCCTCGGTCGTCGTCGACCGTCGACGGCGAGCATCGTGTCATCTGAGCACCTCTGAGCACCTCTGAGCACCTCGCGCCACCGTCTCACCACGGGGCGGGTGTCGCATGAGGAGGCTGCGTCATCCCGGAAACCTCCCGGGACTAGGATGCACTCGATCGATCACCAGACCTCGATAAGGAGACTGCATGAGTGCCGATATCGGCGTGACCGGACTGGCCGTGATGGGAGCCAACCTGGCGCGGAACCTGGCCCGCAACGGCTACACCGTGTCCCTGCACAACCGGTCGGTGGGCCGCACCGATGCGCTGCTCGCGGCGCATGGGGACGAGGGCAGCTTCGTCCGCACTGAGACTCTCGCCGAGCTGGTCGAGTCTCTGCAGCGGCCACGTCGGGTGCTGATCATGGTGAAGGCCGGGGCCCCGGTGGACGCCGTCATCGAGGACCTCGTCCCGCTGCTCGACGAGGGCGACATCATCATCGACGCCGGCAACTCCTTCTACGAGGAGACTCGCCGTCGAGAGGAGACGCTCCGCGAGAAAGGCCTGCACTTCGTGGGCGTCGGCGTCTCCGGCGGCGAGGAGGGCGCGCTCAACGGTCCGTCGATCATGCCCGGCGGTTCCCGAGAGTCCTACGAGACCCTCGGTCCGATGCTGGAGAAGATCTCAGCGGACTACCACGGCGAGCCCTGCTGCGCCTGGGTCGGCACCGACGGTGCGGGCCACTACGTGAAGATGGTCCACAACGGCATCGAGTACGCCGACATGCAGGTCATCGGTGAGGCCTATGACCTCATGCGCAGCCTCGCCGGCATCGAGCCCGCCGACCAGGCGAAGGTCTTCCGCGAATGGAACACCACCGACCTGGCCTCCTACCTGATCGAGATCACCTCCGAGGTCCTCGAGCAGGAGGACGAGCTCACCGGCCGCCCCCTGGTCGACGTGGTGGTCGACTCCGCCGGTCAGAAGGGCACCGGCCGCTGGACCGCGATCTCCGCCCTGGAGGTCGGCTCGCCGGTCACCGCGATCGCCGAGTCGGTGTTCGCGCGTTCGATCTCCTCTCAGCAGGAGCTGCGCGCTGAGACCAACGCCGCATTCAGCTCCGGAATCGATGAGAACGCACCGGCCGCCGAGTTCGGCTCAGATTTCGTCGAGGACGTGCGCAAGGCCCTCTACGCCTCCAAGCTGGTCGCCTATGCCCAGGGTCTGGACATGCTGGTCGCCGCCGGGGAGGAGTACGGGTGGGACCTAGACCTGAAGTCCATCGCCTCGCTGTGGCGGGCCGGCTGCATCATCCGTGCCGACCTGCTGGACACCATCATGAAGGCCTACGACGCCGACGCCGACGAGCGGCCGAAGAACCTGCTGCTCGCCGAGGAGTTCACCGAGGCCATCAATGAGTGCCTTCCCGCCTGGCGCCGGGTGGTCGCCGCGGCGGCGACCCATGGGGTCCCGGCTCCGGTCTTCGCCTCGTCGCTCGCCTACTACGACAGCCTGCGTCGCGACCGTCTTCCGGCCGCGCTGACCCAGGGGCTGCGCGACTACTTCGGCGCCCATACCTACCAGCGCGTGGACAAGGAAGGCACCTTCCACACCCAGTGGTCGGGCGACCGCACCGAGATCGACGGCTGAGGCCGAGCACCACCTCGTCGACGCGCCGACGTCGCACGACGGACGAGTCAGGGCCCGGCCCGCGGAACTTTCCGCGGGCCGGGCCCTGACTCGTCCGGTCGCATGAGCCGCGGCCGCAGTGATGGGCATCACGGCCAGCTTGCTCTATGCTTCACAGGCATGACACATGATGCATCGTTCCCTTCTCGAACTGTCCCAGGTCAGCCCTCGGGGGCGACCTCACCGGAGGTGCCCGGCGGTCGGTCCCTCTCCCGGCGTGCCGCGCTCGGGACGCTCGGCTCACTGGCCCTGCTGCCGCTGGGCGTCCAGGCGGCGATCGCCCGTCCCGGTGCGGAGTCCAGCACCTCCACTCCGACCGGCGCCATCCGCAGCTACGACGACATGATCCGTGAGCTCGCCCAGATCGAGCGCTCCTCCCAGGGGCAGGTGACCGTGCGGACGCTGGCCGAGATCGGCACTGCCGAGACCCGTTCCGAGCAGGGGCGGGAGCTCTACGTGGCGCAGGTCGGCCACGGCGATCGCCACGTGTGGATCATGGGGCGGATCCACGGTGACGAGCCCTACGGGCTCGAGGCGACCCTGGCGGTGCTCAAGGCGCTGGGCAGCAGCGGACAGCCTGCCCACCGCCGGCTGCGCGAAGAGTTCACCCTGCACATCATCCCGATGTACAACCCGGACGGTTCGGAGATGAACACACGCACCACCACGCTGTGGGACCGGGAGGCCAACGCGCCGCGCCGCGACGCCCAGGGCGCCGAGCTGACCGTCGACCTGAACCGGGACTGGACGGCGGAAGGCTTCCTCGCCCGGGAGTCCCGGGCCTGGTACGAGTACTGGACGATGGTCCGGCCCAGCTACGCCCTGGACATCCATCACCAGGGGCAGAAGCTCGATCCGGAGACCGGCGAGCCGATCACGTTCTCACTGGGAGTCTCCCTGGCTCCGGGAGGGCCCACGCTGCCCGGGATCCGCGACGGGGAGTTCGACGTGCTCACCCGACAGATGGCCTCGCAGGTGTGGCTGGACACCCGGCACCGTGGCCACATCACCGCGGACCGCTATGACGTGGGAGGGGGTCAGGTGATCGACATCCGGGGCGGCGTCGTCTCGGCGATGATGCTCGGCCTGGACTGGGCCGGCCTGAACCCTGACGGTCATGCCCATGCGGCGATCTTTTTCGAGACCTCCGGGAACACGCGGGACGGGGACCTCGGCCAGCGCGGTCGTGGGAAGTTCGTGCAGCAGAACATCCTGGGCGTGGAGTCCTGGCTGGAAGGGCTGGCCAGCGGAGAGACCTTCGCACTGGCCCCGGAGATCTGGGAGGAGATCCCCCACGCGCCGGTGGAGTACTACTTCACCGATTGGGGCGGCGTGATCCCCGTCAGCTGATCACCCGTCAGCTGGGCCCCGATCAGATGAACAACGCCGGATCGAGGGCGTAGCTGGCGGGGTCGACCAGCGGCCGGTGCTCCTCCTGGCGGCGCTTGCGGTCCTTGGCCGGGACGCCCACCAGCACGGAATGCGCCGGAGCAGACTTCACCACCACGGCGTTGGCCCCCACCGCAGACTGCTCGCCGATCTCGACCGGTCCCAGGACCTTGGCTCCCGCGCCGACGACGACCCCATCCCCGAGGGTGGGGTGCCGTTTGGTCTGCTCCAGGGACGTGCCCCCGAGCGTCACCCCCTGGTAGAGCATGCAGTCGTCACCGATCTCGGCCGTCTCGCCGATCACGACACCCATGCCGTGATCGATGAAGAAGCGTCGGCCGATGTGCGCGCCCGGGTGGATCTCGATGCCGGTGAGTCCACGAGTGACCTGGGAGAGCACACGGGCTGGTGTCTTCAGCGGGCGGACGCCCCACATACGGTGTGCCACCCGGTGGGACCAGATCGCGTGGAGACCGGAGTAGACGAGCACCACCTCGACGTCGCTGCGGGCGGCGGGGTCGTGCTCGCGCGCGGAGCGGATGTCCTCACGCAGGCGCTTGAAGATGCCCAAGGTGGATCGGTGCCTTTCGACGTCGACGGCGGGTCACTGCAGGCTATCGGCGGCCGAGCGGCCGCGGCCAGTCGGCGCGTCCGCCGACAGGAGGGGTTCCCCTGGTCAGCGTGCGACGCCGGCCGCGGGGATCAGCTGCGGATGTCCTCGTAGAGCAGGGTGGAGATGTAGCGTTCGCCGAAGTCGCAGGCGAGGGTCACGATGAGTTTGTCGCGATACTCCTCGCGGGCGGCGACCTCGAGTGCGGCGGCCACGTTGGCGCCGGTGGAGATCCCGCCGAGGATGCCTTCCTGCGTGCCCAGGTCACGCGCAGTCTCGAGCGCCTTGTCCAGATTGGCGGTGACGACCTCGTCGTAGATCTCCCGGTCGAGGATGTCCGGGACGAAGTTCGGCCCGATGCCCTGGATCTTGTGAGGACCGGGAGCTCCGCCGGAGAGGATCGGCGAGTCCTCAGGCTCCACCGCGACGATGTGGATCTCCGGCTTGTGCTCACGCAGACGCCGACCGGCACCGGTGATGGTGCCTCCGGTCCCGATGCCCGAGACCAGGACGTCGACGGCACCGTCAGTGTCCTCCCAGATCTCCGCACCAGTGGTGTTGTAGTGCACCAGCGGGTTGGCCTCGTTGGCGAACTGTCGTGCCCAGATCGAGTTCTCGGTCTCCTCCACGATGGCCTTGGCCTTCTCGACTGCGCCGCGCATGCCGTCGGCCCCCGGGGTCAGCACGATCTCGGCGCCGAAAGCGCGCAGCATGACCCGCCGCTCTGTGGACATCGTCTCCGGCATGGTGAGCACCACCCGGTAGCCGCGTGCGGCTCCGACCATGGCCAGGGCAATGCCGGTGTTCCCGGAGGTGCCCTCCACGATGGTGCCGCCGGGCCTGAGCACTCCTGCGGCCTCCGCGGCATCCACGATGGAGGTGCCGATGCGGTCCTTCACGGAATTGGCGGGGGAGTAGTACTCGAGCTTGACCGCCACATTTCCGGGCAGATTGGCGTCGAGTCGGTTGAGCCGCACCAGCGGCGTGCTGCCGACGGCCTGGGTGATGTTGTCCAGGATCTTGGCCATGGTGGTGGAACCTCTTCCAGGAGGGTGGTGGGATCTGACGCGCAGGCTGGTGGGGCTGCCTCACCCCGTCGGGGAGAGCACCCCGGCTCTGACTCTATCGGCTGATCAGACCAGGATGTCCTCCCGGAGCCACGCGGCGTAATGCTGGCGCAGTCGCGCGACCTTCGGGTCGATGATCACCTGGCAGTAGCCGACGCCGGGCCGGCGGGCGTGGAAGTTCTGATGCACCGGCTCGGCCTCGAAGACCGGGCCCAGCGGCTCCAGCTGCGTGACGATGGGACGCTCATAGGCGGCCTGCGCCCGCTCGATCGCCGCGTGGAACTCCGCACGCTCGTGCTCATCGGCGTAGAACATCGCCGAGCGATAGTGGGTGCCGACGTCGTATCCCTGCCGGTTCAGCGAGGTCGGGTCATGGGAGGTGAAGAAGACCTCGAAGAGGATCTCGGCAGGAATCACCTCCGGGTCGAAGACGATCTCCACCGCCTCGGCATGTCCGGTGGTCCCGGAGCAGACGGACTCGTAGTCCGCGGGACCCTGACCGCCGGTATAGACGCTGCGCACCGCGTGGACACCCTGCAGGCGACGGGCCAGGGAGTCCAGGCACCAGAAGCATCCGGCTGCCAGCACCAGGGTCCGTAGCGAGGGCGCACCGGGTCTCGTCGGGTCACTGTGGATCGTCATGACTGCGACAACTCCGGCGGACGCGCGGACATTCCTCCATCGGGCAAGTGCCCCGGATCTGGTGTGTCCCTGGTGATCCCTCAGGCCGACGGGGTAGAACTGGAGCCATGGCACACACTTCCGGGATCGGATCCCGCACCGACCAGCCCGCCGAGGACGTCGCCGCCGCATCGCCGGTGCCGCCGCACCGCCAGACCCCGTTGCTCGGCGACGTGCTCGAGATCGTCGAGGAGCTCTGGCCCGTCGGCCTGGCCGAGGACTGGGACGCGGTCGGACTGGTCTCAGGTCGCCGTGACCGCCCGGTGGAGCTCATCCATTTCGCCGTGGACCCGGTGCGCGCAGTGGTGGAGGAGGCCTGTGCCGCCGACGCCGACCTGCTCATCACCCATCACCCGTTGCTGCTGCGGCCGGTGCAGAGCGTCGAGGCAGGGACCTTCAAGGGGGAGATCATCCACCGTCTCATCGAGTCCGGCTGCGCGCTGCTGACTGCGCACACCAACGGGGACTCCGCCGTCGGCGGGGTCAACGACGTGCTCGCCGAGATCCTGGGGCTCGAGGATGCCGAGCCGCTGAGTCCTGCCCCCGACGGTCTTCAGGAGGAGGGTCTGGGCCGCCTGGGGACTCTTCCCCAGGGGACCACGCTCGGGGAGTTCGCCGCCACGGTCTTCTCCATCCTGCCGGCGGTGGCAGGCGGCGTGCGGGTGGCCGGGGATCGCGACGCCTTCATCCGGCGGGTGGCGCTGTGCGGAGGCGCCGGTGACGGCCTGCTGCAGGCCGCGCGCGACGCGGAGGCCGACGTCTACATCACCGGCGACCTGCGCCACCACCCGGCCTCTGAAGCTCGTGAGGCGGTGCGGGACGGGCGGCCCTATCTGATCGACGTCTCCCACTTCGCCAGCGAGTGGCTGTGGCTCCCCGCCGCGGCGCACGCCTTGGACCGTGCGCTGACCGATCGCGGCTACGATGTGGAGGTCGCCGTCAGCGGCATCAACACCGACCCCTGGGACTTCGTGATCACTCCGGGTCGGTGATCCGGACACTTCGGTGATGCCCCCTGGTCCGGTGACGAGCCACTCAGCCAGGACGTGACAGGAGAGACGTGACCACCTTGATCATCGAGGCCGACGGCGGCAGCCGCGGCAACCCGGGCACCGCCGGATCCGGAGCCCTCGTGCGGGACGCGCAGGGCAGGATCCTCGCCACCCAGGCGACCCCGATCGGGAAGGCCTCGAACAACGTGGCCGAGTACACGGGGCTGATCGACGGCCTGAACCTGGTTCGGCAGATCGATCCGGAGGCCACCGTCGAGGTGCGTATGGACTCCAAGCTCGTCGTCGAGCAGATGAGCGGACGCTGGAAGATCAAGCACCCCGACATGCAGCGTCTGGCCCAGGAGGCGTCGCAGATCCTGCCGCTGATGAACGTCACCTTCACCTGGATTCCCCGGGCCAAGAACGGCGACGCCGACGCGCTGAGCAACGAGGCGATGGACGCCGCCGCCGCAGGTACCTCGTGGGACCCGGCGGCCAGTCGCATCCAGCCGACCCGCTGAGGCGCCCTGCGGAGCGGGTCGACGGCCCGGCCGAGAGGCTGTTCAGCCCCGCTCGATCTCAGCCCTGCTCGATAATCAGCCCTGCTCGATGAGGTCCAGCTGGTGGGGCGTGCGGCCGGTGGCCGGGCGCACCTCGACCTCCCAGCGGGCGGCGGCGAGCTGGGCGACGTCGTCGACCGTGCGCGGCTCCTGCTCCGCACGCAGAGCCATGCCGGTGAGCACGCCACGGGCGTGCTTGGCGAAGTGGGTGACCACCTTCCGCTCGCCCGCACGCTCGGTGAAGCTGTTGACCACCAGGGTCTGGTCCGGCTCGGGCCGGAAGGCCGCCGCGTAGCCGGCCGACCGGCAGTCCAGCACCAGCTGGTCGCCCACCCGCCGGCGCAGCGGCTCGGCCAGAGCCCGGCGCCAGTAGCCGCCCAGCTTGCCCGGACCCTGACCGTCTGCGGGGGAGAGGTCGACCCCCATGGAGAGCCGGTAGGCGGGGATCCGGTCGGCGAACGAGGTCGCCCCGAAGAGGCCGGAGAAGACCAGCACCTGCTCGGCGGCTCGCGCCGAGGCCGCCGCAGGCAGCGCCGAGGCGTCCAGAGCATCAAAGAGCACGCCGGTGTAGACCTCATGGGCCGGCGCGGCCGGTGCCTCCCAGAGCCGTCGGTTCTGCTCGACCTCCTCCATCACCCTGGCTCCGACCTTGAGGACCTGCTGGGCGTCGTCCTGCCGGCTGATCCGGATGAGTGCGTCCACGGCGGCCCGGCGCTGCTCCTCGACCTCGGGGAGGGCCATGAACGTCAGGTCAAGGGGCGCGGCGTGCTCGTCTCGCGGAGCAGTCTTGCCTTCGGAGGGTGGGAGAAAGATCAGCACCGCAGCAGGCTACCAGCGCCGACGGCCGCCGGGGATACGACGGCCGCGATGGTCAGAGCACCTGCGCTCCCGCGCGCCGGAACGGAGCCATGGCGCGGCGCAGACCGCCCTCCGATGCTATTCCGACCGGCAGGATGGAGACGCGGGCACACAGGTCCATGAGAGTCTCGAGCTGCTCCTCCAGCTCCAGGACGGCGGCCTCCTGCCGAAGGTGAGTGCCTCCGCGGCCGACGGTGGGGCGGCCGTCGGAGATGATCACCACTCGGCGGTGCGCCGGTTCGTCCTCGGACACCATGGCTGCGGCGAGCTCGAGCGCATGGACCAGGGGAGTGCCGCCGCCGGCGGGCTCACGCCGTGCTGCCTCTCGGATCCGAGACACGCTGGTGGAGCGGGTGACCAGCACGCGGGCGGCGGCGCCCGAGGCCAGCACCATGCTGACCGCGCCCCGCCGGGACGCCGAGGAGGAGATCAGCTCGTCGACCTCCTGGGCCGCTCGGGCGATTCCGCCTGCCCCCATCGATGACGAGCCGTCCACCACGACCACGGTGTGCAGGCCGCCTCTGCGCCGACGCAGCACGCCGCGGAGGTCCTGGCTCTGGACTCTGGCGGGGGCCTGGCCTGTTCCGTGCGCAGCGGCGTGGCGTCGGGCAGCCCGGCGCAGAGTCGGGGCGATGGCGATCACCCCGCCCGCGCGCTCCACCGGGACTTCGCGCATCATCCGACCGCGATCTGTGGAGAGGCTCTCGGAGCCGCCTCGGCCCGCATGATGGCGGCGGGCCATGGCGTCTCGACGAGCCGGGGGAGTCGCCGTCGTGGGCATCCCGGAGGGTCTCACCCCCGCCCCTGCCTGCAGGCTGAACTCCAGGCTCTCCGCATCCAGGCGCAGCTCGCCGAGGTCGACGGCGAGAGCTTCGGCGTCGTCGTGGCCGTGGCCTCCCGCAGGACTCGACGCGTCCGGACCGGGAGAGTCGGGCGCGGCGGCACAATCGCTCGCCGAGTCCTCGTCGGCGTCCTCCACGCCGTCTTCGCCCGTCTGCTCCCCGCCCTCGACATCGGCCGGGGCGGGGGTCGAGGGGACTCCTGGGGAGCTGGCTTCCGTGAGTGCCGCCGCCTGGGTCTCCTCAGGATCCTCGGCGGATGGGGCGGTCTCCGCGCCGGCTCCCGGTGCAGGGGGCTGCTCCTCCTCCGTCGCGCTGGCTTCTGAAAGATCGGCCGGCTCGTCGTCGTCGCCGGGCTGGGCGTCGGGCTCCGAGGGCTGGTCGACATCCGGGGACGGACCGCTTCCCGGCGCCTGTTCGGCGGAGGGTTCCTCCTCCGCGGTGCCCTGGTCGGGGGCCGACCCGTCCTCGGGCGTGCAGCTGGAAGCCTCCTCGGCGAGGTCGTCGGAGGAACCACGCGCCACCTGCCGGGGAACAGCGACGACCGCCTCCACCAGCGCCAGTGCATGGTCGACCCCGACCTGTTCCGCCAGTCCCGCCGCCAGATGGGTCGCCGCGGCGTCCAGTCCATGGTCGTGGCAGTCGGCCCGTGCCAGGAGAGAGACCACGCGGGCGGCGAGGGCATCGGAGGTCCCGGCCCCTGGCTCATCGTCGTCCACCGCGCGCGCCTGGCCCGCCCAGTCAGCCCGATCCGCCCAGTCAGCCCGATCCGCCCGATCCGCCCGGTCTGCTCGGTCTGCTCGGTCCAGAGGCGACGTGGTGCCGGTGAATCGGAGAATGGCAGTGCACCGGCGCAGCAGTGCCGGCGGCACGTCCTCGAGATCAGCCGCCATGGCGAGCAGGCGCGGCGAGTCCAGTGCCGCGATCTGCTCTGCCGTCATCATTGACGCGTGGCCGATCGAGGCATCGGCCGCCGGAAGCAGACGACGGAATGCGGCCTCGGCCAGCAGTGCATCCCCGGTGCACAGCACACCGCATGCTGCCCCAGCCTCCCACGCCGTCATCACCAGCTGCAGGGGTACCTCGATGGCCGGCAGCGCGTCCCCGCCCAGTGCCGAGGCCAGCGACGTGATTCGATCCGGGCGCCGCTGGAGACGTCGGGGGTCTCCGGGGACGGCTTGGCCCCTCATGCAGCACGAAGTCCGAGCACGCGGGCGGCGCTGAGCTTCACCCGGGCGGCCGGTGTGGTGCTGCGGTCCCCGGGGCGGGAGGGGGTGCGGTGCTGCAGTGCGGGCACGGCGGCGAAGGCGACATCGGTGGGGGTGACCTCGTCACGGCCGGCCAGCGCCGCCAGAGCTCGCGCGCTGCGCGCCAGCACCAGGTCAGCACGATGTCCGACGGCACCCGACTCCACGCAGACGTCGACGATCCGGTCCAGCATCGAGTCCGGGAGCGCCACGGCTCCCAGGCGTGCCCGGGCGGAGAGGGTCCGGTCCGCGAGCTGGGTCTGGCGGCCCTGCCAGCCTCGGGCGAAGGCCTCCGGGTCGGCGTCGTGGTCCAGCCGGCGGCGCACGATCTCGACCCGCAGCGCCGGGTCCGCGATGGTGCGGACATCGGTGGCCAGGCCGAAGCGGTCCTCCAGCTGAGGGCGCAGCTGACCCTCCTCGGGATTGCCGCTGCCCACCAGCACGAACCGGGCCGGATGGGTGTGGCTGAGGCCGTCCCGCTCCACCCGGTTGACCCCTGAGGCCGAGACGTCGAGCAGGACGTCCACCAGGAAGTCGTCGAGGAGGTTGACCTCATCGATGTAGAGGAAGCCACCATGGGCGTCGCTGAGGATCCCGGGAGCGAAGACGATCTCTCCCCGCAGCGCCTTGTCCACGTCCAGGCTGCCGAGCACGCGATCCTCGGTGGCGCCGAGGGGCATCTCCGCCACCGGCATGTCGATCTCGTGGTGGCGGAGGAGATCGCCCAGGGCTCTGATGGTGGTGGTCTTCGCCGTCCCCCGGTCTCCGAGGGCGAGGACGCCGCCGATGGCGGGGTCCACGGCGTTGAGGACGAGACAGTTCTTCAACGCATCCTGGCCGAGCACGGCAGTGAAGGGAAACACAGGAGAAGAATCTAGGAGAAATGCGAACGATTCGCAATACAGTGTGATCAATGGCAGGCGCAGGAGGCTTCCCGTCCTGTGGAAAAGCGAGTCAGCAGTGATCCTCCTGCTGATACGCTCGGCCCCAGGGTCATGCCTGCACATCACGGTCGGGGCGGCGACGCAGCCGCCGTGGCGTGGGTGCATCGGCTGACCCGCGGACACTGAAGAATCACGAGACGCACCTGAAGAACATCCAGCTGAAGAGGTACTGACCTGATGCTCGAGACACTGCTCGGGGCGAGCCTGTTCGTCCCCATCCTCGGCCTGATCCTGGTGGTGGTCGTGGCGATCGCCGCGATCGTCGCGCGCTACCGCATCGCGAAGCCGAACGAAGCGATCATCGTCTCCGGATCGGGATCCAAGCGCAGCGCCGACTCCGGACTGCCGGCGACCCAGAAGATCGTCCAGGGCGGAGGGACCTTCGTCCTGCCCTTCGTCCAGAAGTCCGACTCCATGTCCCTGGAGTCTCGCAAGGTCCTCCTCGAGACCTCGGCGATCACCCAGAACGGCATCAACCTCCACGTGGAGGCCGTCGCACTGGTCAAGGTCGATGGCAAGGAGGACTCCATCCGTGCCGCCGCCCAGCGTTTCCTGGGACAGCAGCAGGAGATCGAGCGGTTCACCAAGGACGTCCTCGAAGCCTCCCTGCGTTCCATCCTGGGCACCATGACCGTGGAGCAGGTCAACCGGGAGCGGGAGGCCTTCGCCACCCGTGCACTGGACGAGTCCGAGTCCACTCTGACCAACCAGGGCCTGCTGCTGGACGCCTTCCAGATCCAGGGCATCAGTGACGACAACGACTACCTCGTCGACCTCGGCCGCCCCGAGGCCGCCAAGGTCAAGCGCGATGCTGACATCGCCGAGGAGAACGCCCGTCGGGAGTCGGAGCGGGCCCATATCGCCGCTGAGCAAGAGATCCTCGAATCACAGCGAGAGCTGGACCTGCGCAACGCCACCATCCGTGAGGAGACCGACCAGGCCAAGGCGAAGGCCGCGGCCGCCGGTCCGCGGGCGGAGGCCGAGGCCCAGCGCGCGGTGGTCGACCAGCAGCGCGAGACCGCTGAGCGGCGGGCCCAGCTGCGCGAGCAGGAGCTCGTGGCCGAGGTGCACAAGCAGGCCGACGCCGACCGCTACCGCGCCGAGCAGGAGGCCGAGGCGCGGCGCGTGGCGGAGGTCTCTGAGGCGCAGGCTCAGGCTGAGCGGGTCCGGCTGGCCGCCGAGGCGGACCTGGATCGCCGCGAGAAGGAGGCCCGGGCCGTTCGGTTGGAGGGCGAGGCCGAGGCTGCCGCCATCCGCGAGCGGGGGCAGGCGGAGGCCCTGGCCCTGCATGAGAAGGGCGAGGCCTACCGCAGCTTCGGACAGGCGGCCATCATGGACCGCATCATCGCCACGCTGCCGGAGATCGCCCATGAGGCGGCCGCGCCGATGAACAACATCGACTCGCTGACGGTGATCGACTCCGCCGGCGCCAACAAGGTCGTCAAGAACGGCATCGACAACGTCAATCAGGCCGTGGAGCTGGCCAGCTCCACCCTGGGAGTCGACCTGCGCGAGCTGCTGAAGAACTTCACCGGCCAGGACCTCACGGCGACCGGCGTACAGGCCGACCACGAGCAGCCCTCTGCCGAGGCCGTCACGGACGGCGACTCCGAGGAGGCCAAGTCTGCTGGGTCGGACTCTGACGCAGCCAGGACCTCCGCGTCCGGGCAGGACTGACCCGGGAGACACCGTGGTCATCTGGTTCATCCTCGTCGCCGTCGTCTTCACCGTCCTGACGGTGGTCACGTTCTTCCTCGACGGCCTGCTGGACTCGGTGCTGCCGGACCTCGGCGGGGACGGGCTGCTGTCTTCGACATCGCTCTGCGCCGCGGTGGCCGGCGCCGGCTACGGGGGATGGATGGGGCTGGGCGCGCTCGAGCTCGGGACGGCCGGCGGACTGCTGCTGGCCGGACTGGCCGCCCTGGTGGTGCTCGCGGTGACCGGCCTGGCACTGCGGGCGGTGCGCCGTGCGGAGACTCCCCAGGCTCGCTTGGAGGATACGATCGGGACCCTGGGCAAAGCTCTTACCGGAGCGCCCGCGGGCAGCCCTTTCGAGTTCACCGTTCCGCATCACGGTCACCCCCTGAAAATCTCCGCAGTGGCGGAACACGACGTCGTCCAGGGGGAGGAGCTCGCCGTGGAGGAGGTCGTCTCACCGACCCGACTTCGGGTCGCTCCGCCCCGCTGAGGGCCCCGTCCGGCTCGAGGTCCGGCAGATTCGGGAGAGAAGAGTCACCCCTGCCCAGCATCGGTCCGGGCAGGGCTCGTCGCTGGCGTACTATGGACACCCGGGACGGGTCGGCCGGGCCATCGCGCCGCCGCAAGGCCCCGACTGCGCCAGGGTGCGCGGTCGGATAACTGCGGCGTCGAGGAACGTCCGGACTCCACAGGGCAGGATGGTGGGTAACGCCCACTCGGGGAGACCCGCAGGCCAGTGCCACAGAAAACAGACCGCCCGCTGTGCGCCCTCGGGCGTTCGCAGCGGGTAAGGGTGAAACGGCGGTGTAAGAGACCACCAGCGCGGCAGGTGACTGCTGCGGCTCGGCAAACCCCATCCGGTGCAAGGTCGAACAGGATGCGTCCGAGGGCTGCCCGCCTGAGCATCCGGGTTGACCGCTCGAGGCCCGTGGTGACACGCGGCCCAGATGGATGATGGCCTCCGCACGTCACGTGCGGAACAGAATCCGGCGTACAGGCCGGCCCGTCCCACTCGCCCCGCCCGCCGACCTCGGCGCGCGGGGTGTTCTGTCTCACATGTGACGTCGGTGGTGGCCGCTGTGACTCCGACCCCCGCTCCGACGCTCTAGACTGGGCCGAGGAACGCTTCGACGACGCGCCGCGGCGAGGATGCCGGCGGTGCGAGGCACTCCGCCCAAGACAATGACGTCTTCACGGAAGGAACACAACTGTGCCGCACCATGCTGACGAGCACCTCCAGCAGTGGATCGACAGAGAGTCCATGGCGGAAGCCATGATTCCGCTGATCGGCCGGCTCTACCGCGAGAACAACGTGGTGACCGGGATCCACGGCCGGAAACTTGTCAATCAGTCCGCCATCGACATCCTCAAGGCCCACCGATTCGCCCGTCAGGTGGATGAGACTGAGCTCCCCATCGCTGAGACGCTTCCCCTGGTGGAGGCCCTGACCACTCTGGACCTCGGCGCGGCCAGCGTGGACATCGCCCGCCTGAACTCCAAGTTCAAGAAGTCGGGATCCGAGGATCTCGTCGCCTTCCTGCGCGACGAGCTCTCCGAGGTCGTGAGCCGCCGAGGAGAGGGCGGCTCCGAGCCGCGTGACGTCGTCCTCTACGGTTTCGGCCGCATCGGCCGTCTGCTGGCACGGATCCTGGTGGGCCGAGCCTCTTCGGCCTCCGGACTGCGACTGCGAGCCATCGTGGTGCGCCGTGGTTCGGAGAATGATCTCGCCAAGCGCGCCTCGCTGCTGCGGCGAGACTCGGTGCACGGTCCGTTCGCCGGTTCGATTCGTCTCGACGAGGAGAACCAGGCGATCATCGCCAACGGGACGTGGATCAAGGTCATCTATGCCGACGATCCCGCGGCGGTGGACTACACCGTCCACGACATCGACGACGCGGTGGTGGTGGACAACACGGGCCGCTGGCGCGACGAGGAGGGCCTCAGCCAGCACCTCAGGGCACCTGGCGTGTCCCGGGTGCTGCTCACAGCACCGGGCCAGGGGGGTATCAAGAACATCGTCTTCGGCGTGAACCATGATGACATCACCTCTGAGGACCGCATCCTCTCCGCGGCGTCCTGCACCACCAATGCCATCACGCCGGTGGCCAAGCTGATGCACGAGGCCTACGGGATCGATCATGGGCACGTGGAGACGGTCCACTCCTACACCAATGACCAGAACCTCATCGACAACTTCCACAAGGGGGAGCGTCGGGGTCGTTCGGCGGCGCTGAACATGGTGCTCACCGAGACCGGGGCCGCCAAGGCCGTGGCCAAGGCGCTGCCGGAGCTGAGCGGGAAGCTCTCTGGCAACTCGATCCGCGTGCCCACCCCGGACGTCTCCATGGCGATCCTGAACCTGGAGCTGGAGCGGGAGACCAGCAAGGACGAGCTCAACCGGTTCCTGCGCCGGGAGTCGCTGGAGGGCTCGCTGCACAAGCAGGTCGACTACATCGACTCCGCCGAGGTCGTCTCCACCGATTTCGTGGGCACCCGCGCGGCCGGGATAGTCGATGGCCTGGCCACGATCGTCAACGGGCGCCAGGCGATCCTCTACGTCTGGTATGACAACGAGTTCGGCTACTCCGCTCAGGTCATCCGCACCCTGGAGCAGATGACCGATGCCGCCCCCGTGAAGTTCCCGCGCGTGGAGGATCTCGCCCCAGCTCCCGTCTGAGCCGACCTCTGGTCCCGCAGCGCCGGGTCATGCGGTGCCGCAGACGACGAGGCCCCGGACGAATGATCCTGAGAGGGACCTTTCGTCCGGGGCCTCGTCGTGACGCCGGCTGGGGTCGAGCCTCAGTCGCGGGTGAGCTTGCGGTGGGTGACCCGGTGCGGGCGGGCCGCCTCGGGACCGAGACGGTCGACCTTGTTGCTCTCGTAGGACTCGAAGTTCCCCTCGAACCAGTACCAGCGGGCCGGGTCCTGTTCGGTGCCCTCCCAGGCCAGGATGTGGGTGGCCACACGGTCGAGGAACCAGCGATCGTGGGAGATGACCACGGCGCAGCCCGGGAACTCCAGCAGTGCGTTCTCCAGTGAGCCCAGGGTCTCGACGTCGAGATCGTTGGTCGGCTCGTCCAGCAGCAGCAGGTTGCCGCCCTGCTTGAGGGTCAGGGCGAGGTTCAGGCGGTTGCGCTCACCGCCGGAGAGCACCCCGGCCTTCTTCTGCTGATCTGGTCCCTTGAAACCGAAGGCGGAGACATAGGCGCGGGAGGGCATCTCCACATTGCCGACCTTGATGTAGTCGAGCCCGTCAGAGACCACCTCCCAGAGGGACTTCTCCGGGTCGATGCCCGCACGCGACTGGTCGACATAGGAGATCTTCACCGATTCACCCACGGTGAGCTCGCCGTCGTCCAGTCCCTCGAGTCCCACGATGGACTTGAACAGCGTGGACTTCCCGACGCCGTTGGGGCCGATCACCCCGACGATGCCGTTGCGGGGCAGGGAGAAGGACAGGCCGTCGATCAGCTGCCGGTCCCCGAATCCCTTCTGCAGGTTCCCGGCCTCGATGACCTGTGTGCCCAGGCGAGGGCCGGGCGGGATCTGGATCTCCTCGAAGTCCAGCTTCTTCGTGCGTTCAGCCTCAGCAGCCATCTCCTCATACCGGGCCAGACGAGCCTTGGACTTGGCCTGCCGCCCCTTGGCGTTGGAGCGGACCCAGTCGAGCTCGTCGGAGAGGCGCCGGGCCATCTTGGCGTCCTTCTTCCCCTGGATCTCCAGACGGGAGCGCTTCTTCTCCAAGTAGGTGGAGTAGTTCCCCTCGTAGGGGTAGAGGCGTCCGCGGTCGACCTCGCAGATCCACTGGGCGACATGGTCGAGGAAGTAGCGGTCGTGGGTCACGGCGAGGACCGCACCCTCGTAGTCCGCCAGGTGCTGTTCGAGCCACAGAACAGACTCGGCGTCGAGGTGGTTCGTCGGCTCATCGAGCAGCAGCAGGTCCGGCTTGGACAGCAGCAGCCTGCACAGGGCCACACGGCGACGCTCACCGCCGGAGAGGTGGGTGACCTGCTCGTCGCCCGGCGGGCAGCGGAGGGCATCCATAGCCTGCTCGAGCTGGGAGTCCAGGTCCCAGGCGTTCGCCGCGTCGATGGACTCCTGGAGCTTGCCCATCTCGTCCATCAGGGCGTCGAAGTCAGCGTCCGGATTGGCCATCTCGTCGGAGATGTCGTTGTAGCGCTGGAGCTTTCCGTAGATCTCTCCCACGCCCTCCTGGACGTTGCCGAGCACAGTCTTGTCCTCGTTCAGCGGCGGCTCCTGCAGGAGGATGCCGACCGAGTATCCCGGGGAGAGCCGGGCCTCGCCGTTGGAGGGCTGGTCGAGACCCGCCATGATCTTCAGGATCGTCGACTTTCCTGCCCCGTTGGGGCCCACGACGCCGATCTTCGCTCCTGGGTAGAACGACATCGTGACGTCGTCGAGGATGACCTTGTCGCCCACCTTCTTGCGGGCCTTGACCATGCTGTAAATGAACTCTGCCATGGACCCCAGGCTAGTCGGCTCCTGTGCTGTTCGCCCAATGGACCGCCGTCGTGCGGCCCATGTGACCGCGCCCGACCCGTCTCACATCGCGCCTGAAGCGCCTGGGGGAGACGGCTTCCGCACGGCCATCCCGCACCGAAGCGCCCGCCGCGAGTGCTGGGGGGGGGGGGGGATCGAAGACTCCGCTCAGAAGGGGGCGTCGACACTCTCGGCCCCGGCGAGCTCCTCGTCCCCGCGCAAAGAGACCTCCGGGGAGGAGCCGTGGCCTGCCCCTGCGGCGGCATCCGGTCCTGGATCCCGTGCTTCCGAGTCGGCGAGGTCCGCTGTGTCCTCGGTGGACGTCAGGCCCGCGCCCGCTGAGCCCCAGCCGCTCGCCGAGTCGGCGGACTGCCCGCCGAGCCGGATGAAAGAACCGGTGCCGAAGGTCAGATCATGACCCACACCGTCGGCATCGATCTCCACGGAGGTGCCGCGCTGGCCGGTGTCGTTGGCCCACTGGCGAACTTTGAGACGGCCGGTGACCAGCACCGGATCGCCCTTGGAGACTGTGGTGCGGACGTTCTGTGCCAGAGCGCGGAAGCAGGTCACGGTGAACCAGTTGGTCTCTCCGTCGACCCACTCGCCACGCTCGCGGTCGAAGCGCCGCGGAGTGGAGGCCAGTCGGAAGCTGGAGATCGGCAGTCCCTTGTCGGTGGTGATGGTCCGCACCTCGTTGCCGATGAATCCGCGGACGGTGACGGTCTCGTTCATGATGTCCTCCTGGGGAGCTCGTGCTGGTGGTGATGCTCGGGTGGGTTGGGGTCGTGCATGTGATCCGGTCCATGTGATCCGGTCCATGTGATCCGGTGGAGCCAGTCTGTGCGGCCATCCGGTCAGGAGCGAGCGGATCATCGGCCCCTGTGGAGGTGACGGCGTGTCGCCAGGGGGCGCAGGTCGCCTGTGGAGGAACGAACTCGGTAGACTGGATGATCGGACTGGAGGGGAACCCCGGCACGGCCCTGCCTCAGGGTGCGGCGCGGGGCTCCGACCAGCACCAGCCTCGGTAGCTCAGGGGATAGAGCAGCGGCCTTCTAATCCGCCGGTCGGGGGTTCGAATCCCTCCCGGGGCGCTTGACGCGTTCACAGAAGATGCAGCTGGCCGCCGTGATGACGGCGGCCTCCTTGCTGTACCTGGTGCACTCTCTGCTGCGCTTCCGCAATTTCGAGGCCAAGGGGTACGACCTCGGCATCTTCGACCAGGCGGTCCGGCAGTACGCCCTGTTCAGCGCACCGATCGTCCCGATCAAGGGTGAGGACTTCCACCTGCTCGGCGATCACTTCCATCCGATCATCGCTGCTCTGGCCCCGCTCTACTGGCTCTGGGACGACCCGCGGATGCTCAACATCGCGATGACGGCCCTGCTGGTCTCCACCGCGATCCCGGTCCATCTGGTGGTGCAGGGCTGGTTCGGCCATCGGGCGGGTCTGCTCAGCGCCGCCGCCCTGCTGCTGTTCTGGCCGTTCCAGGCGATCACCAACTGGGACTTCCACGAGATCGCCTTCGGCGTTCCGATCATCGCCTGGGTGATCTGGGCGATCGAGCGTCACCGTCCCTGGCTGGCGGTCGGCCTCTCAGCGATCCTTCTGCTGGTCCGGGAGGATCTCGGCGTCACGCTGATCGCGATCGCCCTCGTGCTCGCCCTGCGTCGCTGGTGGCTGCCGGCCCTGACCACGGCGGCACTGGGGGGTCTCGGCTACTGGTTCGCCACCGAGGTGGTCATCCCGCACTTCTCGCCGGCCGGAGAGTTCGGCTACTGGGAGTTCACCGCACTGGGCGCGTCGGCGGGCGCCGCCGTGGTCTTCATGCTCACCCAGCCGTGGAACGCCGCTGTCGTCCTGGTCGACCATCCGCTCAAGGTCGGCCTGTGGCTGCTGCATTTCCTGCCGCTGTGGCTGCTGCCCTTCGCCTCGCCCTATGTGATCATCGGTGCGCCGATCCTGCTCTCCCGCCTCTTCAACGACCGACTCAACGTCTGGGCGCCCGTCTACCAGTACGACGCGATCCTCGCTCCGGTCTTCCTGCTGGCGGCCCTGGACGTCCTGCGTCGGATTGCGACGCGCACAGCACCCCGCACCGCGGGCCGGCTCGCGGTCGCGCTGCCCTCCACCGTGCTGGCGGTGAGCCTGGTCGGCACGCTGTTCTTCCCCCAGGTCTTCCCCTTCCAGCGGACGCTCACCGCCGGCAACTGGGAGATGACGGAGCGCGCGCAGGCCCACGAGCGTGCCGTCGCAGAGATCCCCGACGGTGTCTGTGTCGAGGCCGCGGACACCGCAGTGCCGCATCTGGTGGACCGCACCCGTGTGGGGCTCCACGGCACCACCGCGGAGGAACGGCTGAGCTGGCTGATCATCGATGACCGCGTCGAGGAGCTCGGCGGCTCCGATCCGCTCACTCCCCGGGAGGCCTTCGACCGTGCCGAGCAGCTCGGCTTCGAGCCCGTGATCGCCGACGACCAGGGACTGTGGGTCTTCACCAGGGAGCTCGACGACGACGTCGACACGACCCGCTGTGCGGAATATCTGGCTCGCTGAGTCGTTGCGCTGACCAGGCCTGGTCTCCCTGGCTCCCGCTCCCGACACAGACGGGACCCGGGCTGCCTGCCCCGCACCGAGGCTTCCGACTCACGGCCCACGGCCCACCGGCGCTCAGGCACAATGGAGACTGCGGACCCACGTCCAGGACCGCCACGACCACATCAGCCGCCCATGGAGATCCACACCATGTCCAGCCCCACGGCGACGCTTCCCTGCGGAGGCACCTCAGCCCTTCGCATCGTGATGGTGAGCCTGCACACCTCCCCGCTCGCGCAGGCGGGAGCCGGCGACGCCGGAGGACTGAACGTCTATGTCAATGCCCTCTCCCGGGCTCTGCGCGCCGCCGGTGTCTGCATCGATCTGGTCACCACCGGTGAGGGACCCGATCACGTGCGGGAGCTCGCCGACGGGCGACGCGTCCACCACCTCCAAGCAGGCACCGATGGGGACAAGAACAGCCTGGTGGACGAGACGGAGTCACTGGCTCAGCGCGCACTGCGCAGCCTGGCGGCCGTCGATCCGGGGGCGGTGACCACCGTCCACTCGCACTACTGGATCTCCGGGCTGGCCGGGCTGACCATGGCTCGTCGGCTGAGGGCTCCCTTGGTGCACACCATGCACACCATCGGGGCCGTCAAGCAGGAGTGCGATCCGCAGGCCGCAGAGGATCCTCGCCGTGATGCGGCCGAGTCGCTGATCGCACGCTCCGCAGACATGCTGACCGCCAACACCCTCCGTGAGCGGGACGACCTGGTGCGGCTCTTCGACGTGAAGCCCGCCGGCGTGGCCCTGGTGCGCCCGGGCGTGGACCTCAGCGTGTTCCATCCGCCTGCCGGGGAGGACGCTCGGCTGCATCTCGAGGGGCGGCCCCTTCGGCTGACGTTCGCCGGCCGGCTGCAGCCGCACAAGGGCCCCCAGGTGGCGGTCGCCGCACTGGGGAAGCTCCGCCGCATGATGCCCGACACTCCGGTGGAGCTGACGGTGGCCGGGAGACAGAGCGGCCAAGACGCCCTCGACATCGCTGAGCTCGCCGCCGCCCACGGCGTCGAGGACCTGGTGCGGACCACGGACCCGCTGCCGCATCCCCAGCTCGCCGACCTCTTCCGAGACAGCGACGCGGTGCTGATGCCGTCCTACAGCGAATCCTTCGGGCTGGTCGCCCTGGAGGCCATGGCCTGCGGCACCCCGGTGCTGGCCCACGACGTCGGCGGCCTGTCAGAGCTGGTCCGTCACCAGCGCACCGGCCGCCTCGTGCAGACCCTGGATCCTGCCGCATGGGCCGAGGAGATGCGGTGGCTGGTCCTGCACCGCCGCGCCTGGGCTCGCTACAGCGGCACCGCCGCCGTCCTGGCCGAAGAGTACTCCTGGGCGGCGACTGCGACGGCCAGCCGAAGGCTCTATCGCACCCTCAGCCCGGTGTCGGTCTGAGCGCCGGCCAGAGGGGCCCGACGCCCATGGGCGCCTCTGCTCCCTCGTCACTCAGCGAGTGACGTTCAGCGAGTGAAGTAACGAGAGGCCCAGGCGCTTCCGTACTTGCGATCGAGCTGCCGCTGGGTCCGGGAGCTGCGGACCATCGAATGCTGGATGCGCTCCTGGATACGCGGCCTGAGCCCCTGGGGCCGGCGCACCATGCCCTCCTGGGCGACGGTGGCCACCAGTGCGCCGTCGCGGTTGTAGATCGCTCCGGCACCGAGTCCACGGGAGCTCTGCGCGCTGGGGCTGTGCTGGACGTAGAGCAGCCACTCATCGGCGGCCGCATCACGATGCCACCACATGGCGTGGTCCAGGGACGCCACCTTCATGCCGGGCTTCGCCCAATAGAGGCCGTGGCGGCGCAGCACCGGCTCCAACAAGGTGTAGTCCGAGGCATAGAGGATCGCGGCACGGTGGATGTTCGGGTCCTCGGGAAGCGGGGCGCGGGCGCGCATCCACACGGCGTTGGAGGCCCGCGGCACGGTGTCCCCCTCCAAGTAGATGGGCCGGTCCACATGGCGGATCTCGAACGGCCGGCCATGGCCCCATTCCTGCATCACCGGATGCTTGACGTGCCCCACCAGCTCGTGCGGCGGGGCCAGCTCCTCCGGGGCCGGGATGTCCAGCGGCATCTCCTGCTGGTGAGTGGGTCCGGGGGAGGGCCGCTGGAACGAGGCGATCATCGACAGGATCGGCCGACCGTCCTGGTAAGCCTGGCTGCGGCGGGCTGAGAACGAACCGCCGTCCCGGAGCCGCTCGACGCCGATCTCCAGGGGCTTGGTGGCGTCGCCTGGCCGGAGGAAGTACCCATGCACCGAGTGGATGACCCGTGCGGAATCCACTGTGCGCATGGCGGCGATCGCCGACTGGGCGAGCACCTGACCGCCGAAGACCCTCCAGAACGCCTGATCGAAGACGGGCCCGCGGAAGCGCTCCTCGCTGCCCGCCGCCTCCGCCGGATCCAGCTGCTCGAGGTCCAGCATGCCCACGAGCCGCTCGACAGCCTCGGCAGGGGTGGGGATGCGGTACGGACGCTCAGGCATGGGACCTCCGGTCTTCGATGCGGTCGGCGGGCGCTGTGGGCAAGATGACACGGTCACCGGTCCACGGCGCACCAGGCGCTGCGCCCAGACTCGGTCAGCGCGGCGCGGGCGAACAGCTGGGTAGCTGCTGAGGACCACTCTATCCAGACACCTCCGGCGGGCAGGGGGACCGACCCCCTGTCGGCGCGGTCCACCACACGGGGACATGATCGTGCCCCGTGACAGAGCCCTTTCCGGAGGCGGCACGGCTGGGAGCGTCACTGCGGGACACAGTCCTGGCCGCCGAGACGATCCGGGCCAGCCCGGGTGGGACAATGTCAGACATGACCAGCACCGATCCGCGCAGCGCGCCCCAGCCCTCCGACGTCTCCTCCGACGGGCCCTCGGCGGCCGCCGCCGGAACCCGGTCCTCTGGAGGCTCGGACGCCGAGACCGAGGTGCTCCGCTTCGCCGAGGCGGTCGCGCTGCAGGACCTGAGCACCTACATCCGCCGCGCCCGGCGGATCCAGGAGCAGGGGATCAGACTGCAGGTCGTCGGCTCGGTGCTCGCCGCGTGGGTGCCGGTGATGACCCCTGGCTCCCTGGTCGGCCAACTCCCCGCGGTCCTCGGGCTGCGCACCATGGCGCTGGCCGAGCCCTCCGACGCCGACGTCACGGCGGAACTCAGCTCCATCACGGAGCGGCTCGCCCGCCTGAACCCTGCAGAGACCGTGCTTCCTCTGCCGCCCAGCCGACTGACGGTGCCGTGGGCCGCGGTCACCCCGCCGCGTGCGGGCTGGGAGGCGCAGGGAGAGCTCGACGACGATGTGGTCCGCGCTGCCGCGGAGAACGGCATCGCTGAGATCACCGAGACTCTTCCCGCCACCGCCGGTGCGGCCGTGGTGGAGCAGGTGCGCGAACGCGTGTGGGGCCGTGACCTGGCCGAACTCGCAGGTCAGGCCGAGTCTTGTGAGGTGCCGGCAGGTGCCGCCTTCGGCGCCCACGCCTTGAACTTCCTGACCGCACAGGGCGCCGGCGGACGCACCACCCTGCACTCGCGGGGCCGGTGGGTGCGGCTCAGCTCTGCAGGGGGATTCATCCTCTGCCGCCGCTCAGGGCTCTGAGCGCCGATGACCCTCGGCGGAGGAGGCCGGGGCCTCCGGGGCGAGCGCAGGCAGAGCGGTTCGTCCGCGGCCTCAGCTGCTCAGCTGTTGACCATGGAGTGGGCTGCCCGCTCCAGGTAGTCCCAGAGGATCTGCTCATGCAGGGGAGAGAGCTCCGCTTCCTCCACAGCCCGACGCATGTACCTCAGCCAGGTGTCACGCGCGGCGGCGTCCACGCGGAAGGGCATGTGACGCATGCGCAGACGAGGATGGCCGCGCTCGGCCTGGTAGGTGCGGGGCCCGCCCCAGTACTGCTCGAGAAACATCAGCAGACGGCGCTTGGCCGGCTCGAGGTCCTCCTCCGGGTACAGGGCGCGGAACTCCGGGTCCTCGGCCACCTGGTCATAGAAGACGTCCACGATCCTGCGGAACGTCTCATGGCCTCCGACCTCCTCGAAGAAGCTCTTCTCCTCCGGCGAGGGGGTCTGCTCGCCCAGGGGGAGACCGCCGGGTGCCGGCAGATACCCCATGTCGGCACCTGTCGGACGGGGATCAGGCTGTTGAGGGGCCTGTTCCGCTCCTCCGCTCGGCTGGTCCCGGCGGGCGAGGCCGCTGACCTGAGAGGGCGGCCTGCCCACGGGCCTCACCGTGGCGATCGGCGCGCCCAGTCGCCGAGAGAAGGTGGGCCGTGAGTCGTCGTCGGAGGCCGTCGCGGCCGGTGTGACCGGCTCGTGGGTGACCGGGAAGTTCACGCTGCGCGCGATGAAGCAGCGCCCGCTCGCCTCGGCGTGCAGGGCGTCTGCCTGGGTCCGCTGGGACTCCTCGGCCAACGTGACTTCGGGGCGGAGCACGGCGGCGGTGATCTCCCCGGAGCCGTCGCTGTGGACGCGCAGCTCGGCGGTGCCGCGCACCGTCATGGCGGTGACCACCACTCCTGCCCCGGCCGCGGCGTGCAGGTAGGACAACGTGTGGCACTGTGCCAGGGCGGCGAGGAGCAGCTGCTCGGGGTTCCACCGTTCGGCGTCGCCGTGGAAGGCGCGCGCGGCAGAACCGGTCAGAGGGGGCGGGGACTCGAGTCCCCGGGCCACCTCTCGTTCGCTCAGCATCGCCGTGATGGTGTGCTCACGCCGGTAGTCGCGCGGTCCGGTCGTGCCGCCGTCGGCGTCGCTCCAGGCGACCTCCACCCGGAAGGTGTGCTGGTCGATCTGCATGCTCTCCTCATCTGTGGTCGCTCCTCCCTCACGATACCGCCCGGAGGGAGGCGTGCCGGGCGCAGGGCGATTTCCCCATAGGATGTCATCGGCGCGTCAGCACCTGCTGTCGCCCTCGAGCCGACCGCCATCTGATGTCCCCGAGAGGAACACCGCCCGACATGCGCGTCCACATCGCCACCGACCACGCCGGCATGGAGCTCTCCACCCATCTCGTGAAGCACCTCAGCGCCCAGGGTTACGAGATGATCGACCACGGGCCCCAGGAGTACGACGCCCTGGACGACTACCCGGCATTCTGCCTCCGTGCGGCCGAGGCCGTGGCTCAGGAGCGCCTCCGGGGACTGGACTCGCTGGGCATCGTGCTCGGCGGCTCAGGCAACGGGGAGCAGATCGCGGCCAACAAGGTCCGGGGCATCCGCGCCGCGCTGGCCTGGAACCTGGAGACCGCTCGGCTGGCCCGCGAGCACAACGACGCCAACGTCGTGGGGCTGGGGGGACGCCAGCACAGCGTCGAGGAGGCCGCCGAGATCGTCGAGGCCTTTCTCACCGCTCGGTGGAGTGAGGCGGAGCGTCATGCGCGCCGCATCGGCAAGATCGCCCGCTATGAGGAGTCCGGCGAGATCGTCGACTGAGCCCAGAGCCCGCCGTCGACGCGTTCCGCACACACCTCCTATGCCAGAAGGTCACACCCTCCACCGTCTCGCTCGTCAGCTGGACCGCCTCTTCGTCGGTCACCCCTGGCGGGTGAGCTCGCCGCAGGGGCGCTTCGCCTCCGGTGCCGCGCGCCTCGACGGCCGGACCCCGGAGCGGGCCGAGGCGTGGGGCAAACACCTGTTCGTCCACGTCGGTGCCGACATCTGGCAGGTCCACCTCGGCCTCTACGGCGCCTTCAGCTTCCGCGGCGACGAGGAGTTCTCCGGTGCGTCCACACTGGGTGCGCCGCGGACGGCCGCCGAGCCCGTGGAGGCCCACTATGACGACGCCGGCTGGATCGTCCCCGCCGCTCCTGCCGGAGCGGTCCGCGCCCGGATCCACGTCCGCCATGGCTGGGCCGACCTCCGTGGCCCTGCCACCTGCGCGGTGCTGGACGTCCCTGACTATGAACGCGTCATCACCCGCCTCGGCCCGGATCCCCTGCGGCAGCCCGCCGAGGTGCTGAGTGAGCAGGCCGCGGGGGACTTCGCAACCCGGCTGGCACGCCGGCGCATTCCGATCGCGGCCGCTCTGATGGATCAGTCTGTCATCGCGGGAGTGGGCAACATCTACCGGGCCGAGTCGCTCTTCCTGGAGCAGATCGACCCGCAGACGCCTGCCCAGCGTCTCAGCCAGGCGGCCGTGGCCTCGCTCTGGCACCGACTCACCGCACAGCTCCGCCAGGGGGTCGCCGAGGGTGTGATCCGCACCCTGCGGCCCGAGGACGCCGCGGCCTCCCACGACGGCGCCGCCGGACGCCGCCACTGGGTCTATCAGCACCAGGGCACCAGCTGCCTGCGCTGCGGGGAGACCCTCGCCGCGCAGGAGCTGCAGGGTCGCAGACTCTACTGGTGCCCGGGGTGCCAACGCTGAGGGCCGGCGGATCGCCCCCTTGCTCGGTGTGCATGTCCTGCCTGCGGTGCATAAGCACGGGCCGATTCCCGTAGAATCGCATCCGACCCCGTTGACGAGGTCCCACGTGCCCCGACCGTGGCCGGTGAACCTGGCCGATCCGTGAGGAGAACCGCTCCAAGTGTCCGACAACGCAGTGTCCGAGAAGATCACCATCACGATCGACGGCGAGGCCACCGCCATCACGCCGGGCACCACTGGGACCACTCTCTTTGCGGAGCAGCCGACCATCGTGGTCATGCGCGTCGACGGCCAGCTCTGGGACCTGTCCCGCGAGCTGCCCGCCGGTGCCGTCGTCGAGCCGGTCCAGATCACCGAGGAGGCGGGCCTCGAGGTGCTGCGTCACTCCACCGCGCATGTCATGGCCCAGGCGGTCCAGCAGCTCTTCCCCGATGCCAAGCTGGGCATCGGTCCCTACATCACCGACGGCTTCTACTTCGACTTCGACGTCGACGAGCCCTTCACCCCGGAGGACCTGAAGAAGATCGAGAAGGCGATGCAGAGGATCGTCAAGCAGGGCCAGCGCTTCGAGCGTGAGGTCGTCACGGAGGAGCAGGCGCGCGCGGCGATGGCCCAGGAGCCGTACAAGCTGGAGCTGCTCGACTCGCAGAACGGCGCCTCCGCTACCGAGGGTGCCTCCGTGGAGATCGGCGGGGGTGAGATCACCCTCTACCACAACGTGGACCGCCACGGAGAGCGGGTTTGGGCGGACCTCTGCCGCGGCCCGCATCTGCCGTCCACCAAACCGATCGCCAACGCCTACTCGGTGATGCGGGCAGCGGGCGCCTACTGGCGCGGCAAGGAGACCAATCCGCAGCTCCAGCGCCTCTACGGCACTGCATGGCCCACCAAGGACGATCTGAAGGCCTACAAAGACCGTCTCGCTGAGGCGGAGCGCCGCGACCACCGCCGTCTCGGTCGGGAGCTGGACCTGTTCAGCTTCCCGGAGGAGATCGGCTCAGGCCTCTCTGTCTGGCACCCCAAGGGCGGCCTGGTCCGCGGCCTGATGGAGCAGCACGCACGGGCACGGCACCTCGAGTCCGGCTACCTGTACGTGTACACCCCGCACATCTCCAAGGCGGACCTGTTTGCGACCTCCGGTCACCTGGCCAACTACCAGGACGACATGTGGCCCGCCATCCACATGGACGAAGAGCGCGACGACGAAGGCAACATCACCAAGCAGGGCCAGGACTACTTCCTGAAGCCCATGAACTGCCCGATGCACATCCTCATCTACAAGGAGCGCGGGCGCAGCTACCGGGAGCTGCCTCTGCGCCTGGCGGAGAACGGCACGGTCTACCGCAACGAGCGCTCCGGGGCCCTGCACGGACTCACCCGGGTGCGGGGGTTCACCCAGGACGACGCCCACCTGTTCGTGCGCCAGGACCAGCTGGAGGACGAGGTCACCAAGGTGGTCGAGTTCGTGGTCTCGCTGCTGAGGGACTTCGGGCTGGAGACGTTCGAGCTCGAACTGTCCATGCGTGATGACGAGAAGGCCAAGTGGGTCGGCTCGGACGAGTTCTGGGAGTCCTCCACCCAGGCGCTGCGCAACGTCGCCGTCAGCTCCGGGCTGAAGCTCACCGAGATCGCTGGAGAGGCGGCGTTCTACGGCCCGAAGATCGACTTGAAGGTCACGGACGCCATCGGACGCAAGTGGCAGCTCTCCACGGTGCAGGTGGACCCGAACCTGCCTGAACGCTTCGAGCTCGAGTACGCGGCCGAAGACGGCACCAGGCAGCGTCCCATCATGATCCATCGGGCGCTCTTCGGCTCCATCGAACGGTTCTTCGCCATTCTGCTGGAGCACTATGCCGGGGCGTTTCCGGCATGGCTGGCCCCCGTGCAGGTGCGCGGGATTCCGGTGGCGGAGCCCTTCAACGACTACCTCGCCGAGGTCATCGATCGGCTGAAGGCCGCCGGGGTGCGCGCCGAGCTCGAGGACGGCAGCGACCGGTTCCCGAAGAAGATCCGCACCGCCTCCAAGGACAAGATCCCCTTCGTGCTCATCGCCGGTGGCGAGGATGCCGAGGCCGGAGCGGTGTCCTTCCGCTTCCGCGATGGCAGCCAGGACAACCAGGTCCCCGTCCACGAGGCCGTGTCCCGCATCCTGAAGGCCATCGAAGACCGAGAGGCCTGAGCTTCTCGTGATGGACCAGGAGCGGGACGTCGCCGGCGGTGCTGACGCAGAGACGGATGACTTTCCTCTCGCCGGCGTGCCCGATGCGTTTCAGCGGCTCTGGAACCCCCACCGCATCGCCTACATGCGGCGCGGCCAGGACCAGGTCTCAGGGGCTGAGGACTGCCCGTTCTGCGCCGGGCCGAGGCGCTCCGACGATGAGTCCCTCATCGTCCACCGGGGCCACCACTGCTACGTGCTGCTCAACCTCTACCCGTACAACCCCGGGCATCTGCTGGTGTGCCCCTACCGGCATGTCCCCGACCTCACGGATCTCACCCTCGCGGAGTCCCAGGAGTTCATCCGGCTCTCCCAGGTGGCGATGGTGGCCCTGCGCACCGTCGCGGCCCCCGGAGGGTTCAACCTGGGGCTGAATCAGGGCAAGGACGGCGGCGCCGGCATCTCGGCCCACCTGCACCAGCATGTGGTGCCGCGCTGGGGCGGGGACGGGAACTTCCTGCCGATCATCGCCCAGACCAAGAACATGGCACAGACCCTGGGGGAGACCCACCGCATGCTTCACGACGTCTGGGACGACGCCGCCCGCAGCTTCGCCGAGCAGCAGGCCCGCAGCGAGCGGGATCCTCGGGCCCGGGTCGAGGAGGGTGAGGCCTGATGCTGAACAGACACGCCCGCAACTTCTTCGCTTCCCTGTTCACCCCGCTCGCGCGGCTGCTGATCAGGATGGGAGTGACGCCGAACGCGGTCACCATCATCGGCACCCTCGGGGTGAGCTTGGGAGCCCTGGTGCTCTACCCGTTGGGGGAGCTGTTCTGGGGGACCGTGTTCATCACTCTGTTCATCTTCTCGGACCTCGTCGACGGTCTCATGGCCCGCCTGAGCGATCGCACCTCGCCGTTGGGCGGCTTCCTGGACTCCACCCTGGACCGTGTCCAGGACGGCGCCGTGTTCCTCGGGCTCCTGATCTGGTTCTTCACGGGAGGAGACCAGCCGTGGATCGGGGTGGCGGCGGCGGCCTGCCTGCTGCTCGGGGGTCTGGTCTCCTATGTCCGCGCCAAGGCCGAGGCTCTGGGCTACACCGCGGACGTGGGCATCGCCGAACGGCCCGAACGCATGGTGGTGACGTTGGTCTTCACCGGCTTCACCGGGCTCGGCCTGCACCCCGGTGTGCTGCTCGGAGTACTCACCCTGCTGGCCGTCGCCTCGGCCGTGACGGTCGTCCAACGGATGGTCAGCGTCAGAGCTCAGGCGGACCGGCAGAGTCACTGATCAGGCGGGTACGTCCATACCCAGGCTGCGCAGCATCGGGGTGATCGAGGGAGCGTGCCCCACCGCTCGGCGAAAAGACTCCTCGGGCGCACGGGTGTTGCCCCTGCTGAGCACCTCACGGCGGAAGTGCTGCCCGGCCCGTGCGAGGGCCGTCTCGTCACCCATCAGCTCGCGGAACCAGTCGGCGGCGTCGGCCGCGAGAACTTCCGCCCAGAGGTACGAGTAGTAGCCGGCGGCGTATCCGGAGCCGGCGAAGATGTGCTTGAAGAACCCGGTGCCGTAGCGCGGCGGCACGAGGGGATGGTCAAGGCCCCAGGCGGCCAGGGCCCGACGCTCGAACCCTTCCGGATCCTCCGCGGCCTCCTCCGCCTGTTCCACGCTCATGGTGTGCCAGGCCAGGTCGAGCACGACGGCGGCCACGTGCTCGACGGTCTTCATCCCTCGTCCCCACAGCCGGATGTCCTCACGATCGTCCCGTCCGGGGACGCCGCCCTCTTCGTGGTGCCGGGCGTCGCCGGGGGAGTGGCGCCACAGTTCGGCGAAGACCTCGTTGACCTGGGAGGGGAACTCGACGTTGTCCCTCGGCACGGCGGTGCCGGAGAGCTCCTCGAACTCTGCCTCGGCCAGCAGCCCGTGCAGGGCATGCCCGAACTCATGGAACAGGGTGCGCTGCTCAGCCCTGGTGACGCGGGGGAGGTCACCGGCAGCGGGCCGCGCCAGATTCAGACAGTTGATGACGACCGGGCGTGCCCCGGTCAGCGTGGAGGCCACAGAGAACGAGTTCATCCAAGCACCGCCGGCCTTGGTGGGGCGGCTGTGCAGGTCCAGCAGGAACAGGCCCAGCACGGCACCGTCCGACTCACGCACCTCGAAGGACCGTGCTCCCTCGACGAAGGGCGGGAGGTCCTCGCGTTCGAGGACCTGCAGTCCATAGACACGACGCGCCGCCTCGAAGACCCGGCTCAGGGCGATCTCCAGCGGCAGGGAGCCGTCATCGCGGTCACCGACCGGCTCGGTCCGGGCCGCACGTGCCCGTGCGACGACGGCCAGCCCGTAACTGATGTCCCAGGGTTGCAGTGCGCCGTCGACCTCTCCTGCAGCGTGCAGGTGCGATTCGACGGCGGCCAGTTCGGCGGCCAGCCGTTGGAGTCCGCCCTCGGCCAGCGGACGCAGCATCTCCTCGATGCCTCTCCTGTCCGGGGCGGTGCGCAGCGGCAGCACCGCGTCCAGGTGGTGAGCGTGCCCCAGCAGTCGGGCCCGCCGTGCTCGGAGCACGGCGATCCGGGCCCCGATCTGTCGGGTGGTGCGCCCGTCCTCGCCAGGCAGCGTGCCGCGCGAGACGGAGGCCTCGTGGAGGCGGCGGCGGGTGTCGCGATCCTCCAAGAAGGCCAGCAGCGGCTGCTGGACCGGCATGGACAGCCGGAGCAGGTGACCCTCCGCGTGGCCGGCGTCGCGGGCGGCCTCAGCGGCCGAGGACCGCGGGGCGCCTTCGAGCCCGGCGAGAGCGGCAGGATCGGTCACGAGCACGGCGCTCTCCTCAGCTTCTCGTCGTTGGAGACGCTGATAGGCGGACTCCTCCTCGGCGAGGCCTCGGTTGAGCGCACGCAGCTCGGACCGGGCGTCTGCGTCGAGACCCGCTCCGGCCGCCTGGGCCTCCGCCAGCAGCTGTCCGAGCATCCGTGACTGCTCCTCACTCAGGGCGGTCTCTCCTGAGGCGGCACGTTCGGCGAGCTCCTGCAGACGACGATGCAGACCGGCATGGAGCTGGAACCAGTCACGGTGCGCGGCCAGCTCAGGGGCGATCTCGGCCTGAACCTGCTGGAGCTCATCGGTGCCGTCTGCGGAGAACCGACAGGAGAAGGCCCGGTGGACGCGCGTGAGCCGGCGTCCGGCGCGGCCGATGGCTCGCAGCGTGTTCTCCGCGTCAGCGGGGGCGTCGTCGTCGGCCACCTGGTCCAGGTCCCGACGTGCATCGGCCATTCCGGCCCGCAGCGCCGGCAGCCAGTCGGTCGAAGAGACCCGGCGCAGGTCCGGGTGCTGGTGTTCCAGGAGGAATCCCTCCCCGAAGGGATCCCCGGAGGAGGACGCCTGGGGCGCCGCGTCCGCGGTTCGTTCGGTGGGGGGTGAGCCGGGGGAGGCGGTGTGACTCAAGGCGACTGCTTTCCGATCGTGTCGACGGTAGGCTGATCCCCAGAGTACTTGTCGCATGTCACCTCGACATGCCATACCCGGAAACCGTGACTGACGAGATCGGAGAACTATGGCCGGCCACTCCAAATGGGCCAACACCAAGCACCGCAAGGCTGCTGTGGACGCCAAGCGCGCCAAGATCAACGCTCGCTACATCAAGCAGATCGAGGTCGCCGCGCGCAACGGCGGCCCTGACCCTGCCGGCAACCCGGCGTTGGATCTGGCGGTCTCCAAGGCCAAGAAGAACTCGGTCCCCAATGACAACATCGACCGTGCCATCAAGCGTGGGGCCGGCCTGACCGGCGACGCCGTCGAGTATGAGGAGATCATGTACGAGGTGCGTGGGCCGCAGGGTTCTGCGCTGCTCGTCGAGTGCCTCACCGACAACCGCAACCGCGCGGCTTCCGAGGTGCGGGTGGCGGTGACCCGCTCCGGCGGCACCGTGGCGGACCCGGGTTCCGTGGCCTACATGTTCCAGCGCAAGGGCGTCGTCACCGTTCCCAAGGAGGGCCTCACCGAGGATGACGTGCTCGCCGCGGTCCTCGAGGCCGGCGTCGAGGAGGTCCTGGAGCACGAGGACACCTTCGAGGTGCAGTCCGAGCCGCAGGATCTCCAAGAGGTCGTCACGGCGCTCGAGGGGGCCGGGATCACCTACGACTCCGATGAGGTGGAGTTCGTCTCCGAGGTCAAGGTCGATCTGGACCTCGCTGCGGCCAAGAAGTTCCTCAAGCTCCACGACGCGCTCGAGGACCTCGACGATGTGCAGAACATCCACACCAACGCCGACCTCAGCGCGGACACCATGGCCGCGCTCGACGCCGAGAGCTGACCTGGGTCCGGCGATGGCGGCATCGGCGCGCGTCGGCGGCACGGCAGGCGACTCACGGGTCGCCCAGCGGATCCTGGGAGTGGATCCGGGGCTGACCCGCTGCGGCTTCGCGATCGTGGAGATGAACCGAGACCGCACCGGCGAGTCAGTGCATGTGGAGGTCACCGGGACCCGCTCGGATCAGGAGCTGGCCGAGCGGATCCTCGCGATCCAGCGCGCGGCTGAGCGGCTGCTCGACGTCCATGCCCCTGATGTGCTCGCCATCGAGCGCGTCTTCGCGCAGAACAACGCGCCCACGGTGATCGGCACCGCCCAGGCCTCGGGAGTTGTCATCGCGGCGGCCGCCGCCCGGGGGATCCCGGTCGCGTGGCACACGCCGTCGGAGGTCAAGGCGGCGGTGACCGACGACGGAGCCGCAGACAAGGCGGCCGTCGCCCGGATGGTCCAGCGGATCCTGCGGCTGCCCACGCTGCCGAAGCCGGTGGACGCCACTGATGCCTACGCCGTCGCGATCTGCCACGCCTGGCGCTCCGGGATCGGGACGCGGCAGGACATGTCCGCCGGCACCCGGACCCATCAGGGCGCCCGAACAGCTCTCCAGAAGGCGACCGAGAGCAGAACCGGCGGCCTCACCGCCGCCCAGCAGGCCTGGAAGGACGCTGAGCGGCGAGCGGCAGGTGGCCGCGCCGGGCGCGTCGGGCGCGGGGATCCCCGCCTCGGACGGTAGTCTCTTCGAAGATGTGTACTAACGCGGCGCCGTGGCGATCGTCGGCCGAATCGGCCGCTCCTGACGGCGCACCCGCTCAAGACAGGACTGGTGGACGATGATCTCTTCTATCCGGGGCGAGGTGCTCCATGTGGGGTTGGACCATGCTGTCGTGGAGGTCTCCGGCTTCGGACTCCAGGTGACGGCCACACCGCAGACGCTCGCCGAGCTTCGCCCCGGCCAGGAGACCAGGCTGCAGACCTCGTTCGTGCCCAGGCAGGACGACGCTCCGCTGCTGTTCGGCTTCGCCGACGTCGGCGAGCGGGAGATCTTCACGACGCTGCTCGGGATCTCGGGAGTGGGGCCGCGGCTGGCACTGGCGGTGCTGAGCGTGCATGTCCCCGCCGAGGTGCGTCAGGCGATCGCCGACTCCGATACCGCCGCCTTCACCAAGGTTCCCGGGATCGGCAAGAAGACGGCCCAACGGATCCTGCTGGAGCTGGCCGGCAAGCTCGTCATCGATCAGCCCGCGGCCGAACCTGCCACGACGGTGCCCTCTCGGCTCGAGGAGACCGGCGCCCAGGTGCAGGAGGCTCTGAGCTCCCTGGGCTGGACGGAGAAGGATGCGCGGTCAGCCGTCGAGCGGGTGCTCCGGGATGAGCCTGAACTCGCCGACGCCGAGGTGGCCGTGGTGCTGCGGCACACCCTGAGGATGCTCGGCTCCACCCCCGCCGGGATCGGCCGATGAGCGATCAGGATCCGCGTGAGCTCGTCGGCTCCGCGCCGGCCGCTGAGGAGAAGGTCCTCGAAGCCGCTCTGCGTCCGAAGTCGCTGGAGGACTTCGTCGGGCAGACGACCGTCCGCGGTCAGCTCTCGCTGGTGCTGGAGTCCTCGCGTCTCCGTGAGGCGGCCTCCGACCACGTGCTCCTCTCCGGGCCGCCCGGCTTGGGGAAGACCACCTTGGCGATGATCATCGCCGCCGAGATGAACGCCCACCTGCGCATCACCTCGGGGCCCGCCATCCAGCACGCCGGGGATCTCGCGGCCATCCTCTCCTCGCTCACCGAGGGAGAGGTGCTCTTCATCGATGAGATCCATCGGATGTCTCGCCCCGCCGAGGAGATGCTCTACATGGCGATGGAGGACTTCCGCGTCGACATCATCGTCGGCAAGGGGGCGGGTGCCACCTCTATCCCGCTCGAGCTTCCTCCGTTCACCCTCGTGGGTGCCACCACCCGTGCCGGCCTGCTGCCCGGCCCGCTGCGGGACAGGTTCGGGTTCACCGGGCATCTCGAGTATTACTCGGCCGAGGAGTTGGAGCGGGTGCTCCGGCGGTCTGCGGGGATGCTGGACATCAGGGTCGACGACGCCGGATTCGCCGAGATCGCCACACGCTCCCGAGGGACCCCCCGCATCGCCAACCGGCTGCTGCGCCGGGTCCGCGACTGGGCGCTGGTGCACGGGGTCGCGGTGGTGGACAGCGGCGCCGCAGGAGAGGCCCTGGACACCTATGAGGTGGATCGGCGCGGGCTGGACCGCCTCGACCGAGCTGTGTTGGAGGCGCTGTGCGTGAAGTTCCGCGGCGGACCGGTGGGACTCTCGACACTGGCCATCCTGGTGGGTGAGGAGACGGAGACGGTCGAGACCGTGGCGGAGCCGTACCTCGTCCGGGAAGGCCTGCTGGCCCGCACCCCACGCGGGCGCATCGCCACGGACGACGCCTGGCGCCACCTGGGGCTCCACCCTCCTGACTCCGCTCAGAGCGGACGGATCCCGGGCGACGCGCCGAGTGGGCCCTGGAACGGCCGGGACAGCTGATAGTCTGTCCGGTTGAACGGCACCGTACGGTGCCTGGCATCCAGTGCGCGTCATCCAGTCGTGACCTGCCCTCCGAGCGAACAGATTGGCCCAACCGGTGAACGAACCTCAAGTCTTCGCAATGCACCCGGCAGACGTGGCGGACGGGGGTGCGCTCTGATGGATCCCTTTCTTCTGATCATGATCGCCATCCTCGCGCTCTTCATGCTGATGACCTTCCGGCGCGGGAAGAAGATGCGTGACGCGCAGTCGGCCGCCGTCAGCGGCGCCGTCCCGGGCGCCGAGGTGGTCACCGCTGGGGGGATCGTCGGGACCGTGGTGGCTCGCGACGAGGAGCGTCAGCGCGTCACCCTGGAGTTCTCCGGAGGCGACCGCGTGGACTTTCAGCTTCCGGCGGTCCAGCACGTGCTGACCCCGGCGACCTCCCCCGAGGAACCGTCCGAGGAGCCTTCTGAGGACCCCTCCGAGGAGACCTCGGAGCACGAGGACCGCTGACCCCGTGCACCCCTGCACAGCCCGCCACCTGACCGGTGCGCGGGCTGTGGCGTCTGGGAGCCATGACGGCGCGACCGCGCCCGGCCCTCGGAACATCCGACGAGCGGAAGGTTGATCAGAGCCTGATGGCGAAAAGCACACCGGTGGCCCGCGCACGCGCGGCCCTGATCGGACTGTTGGTGCTCATCCTGGGGATGGGCGGCCTGCTGGCCTACGGAGTCTCCCAGGACCGTGCGCAGTGGGCCCCGCTGCTGGCTCTGGACCTCTCGGGAGGCACACAGATGGTGCTCTCCCCGCATGTGGACGGTGACGAGCAGCTCGACAGTGAGCAGCTGGAGCAGGCGGTGGAGATCATCCGCCAGCGTGTGGACGGATCAGGTGTGTCCGAGGCCGAGATCGCCACCCAGGGTGCCGAGAACGTCGTGGTCGGGATGCCCGGAACTCCTGACCCCGAGACCCGTGAGCTCATCCAGGCATCCGCGGACATGGAGTTCCGCCCGGTGCTCCAGGCTGAGATGGACCCCACCTACGTCGACCAGCTGGTCGAGGAGGGGCTGTCCGAAGAGGAGGCCGAAGAGCTGGAGGAGGCCGCCGAGGCTCAGGAGGAGGTGGCTGAGGACGAGACTCCAGAAGGTGAGACCGCCCAGCCCGAGGACTTCCCCGAGCCGACGGCCGATCCGGAGAACCCCTCTGATCCCAACTGGATCACCCAGGAGGTGGCGGCCGACTTCGCCAACTTCTCCTGCAGCCGTGAGGTGTCGATCGAGGAGCGCCAGGCTGCCGAATCGGACGCCCCCATGGTGACCTGCGACCCGGAGACCGGGATGAAGTATGTGCTGGGCCCTGTCGAGGTGCCCGGCACCCACCTCTCCGACGCAAGCTTCGGCATGGAACAGACCCAGACCGGCCAGCAGACCGGCCGATGGGTGGTGAACCTGGTCCTGGACAGGGAGGGCACCGAAGAATTCGCCGAATCCTCCTCCCGCCTCTACGGTCTGGAGGGCGCACGCAACCAGTTCGCCATCGTCATGGACAGCCGGGTCATCTCCGCCCCGCGCATGAACTCGCCGATCACGGACGGCCGTGCAGAGATCTCCGGCTCCTTCTCCGAGGAGGAGGCCCGGGGGCTCTCCGAGCAGCTCCGCTACGGCTCCCTGCCGGTGACCTTCGAGATCCAGTCCGAGGAGCAGATCTCCGCCACCCTCGGTTCTGACCAGCTCCGCATGGGTCTGCTCGCGGGCATCATCGGCCTGGTCCTGGTGGCCGGTTACGCACTGTTCCAGTACCGAGCCCTGGGGCTGGTGACGATCTCCTCCCTGGCCGTCGTCGGCCTGCTCACCTGGTGGGCGATCGGGCTGCTCGGCTGGTCGGACGGCTACCGCCTCTCGCTCGCCGGGATCGCCGGTCTGATCGTGTCGATCGGTCTGACGGCTGACTCGTTCATCGTCTATTTCGAACGTGTGAAGGACGAGCTGCGCGAAGGCAGATCGCTGGCGGGAGCGGTCGAATCAGGGTGGGCCCGGGCTCGGCGCACGATCCTGGCCTCGAAGGCCGTCAACGTCATCGCCGCCGTCGTCCTGTACATGGTGGCCGTGGGCAACGTCCGCGGCTTCGCCTTCACCCTCGGGCTGACAGCCATTCTGGACGTCATCCTGGTGTTCCTGTTCACCCATCCCGTGATGCAGATGCTGGCCCGGCGGAAGTTCTTCGCGGCAGGTCGGCGGTTCTCCGGGCTCTCCGAACGCGAGCTGGGCGTCGACGTGCTCTACCGGGGGGCCGGGAGGTTCGCTCGGCGGGAGATCGTCTCCGCCGAGGCAGAGCCCTCGAGCGCCGACTCCCCGTCGGAGGCGAGGGCGGGCGTCCCGGGCTCCTCCTCCGCGCTGGCTCCGGGAGCGAGGGACACGGGCTCCTCCGTGTCCCCGCCCGGTCACGACGGCGACGAGAGTGACGAGGCTGACGAGCCGCGTCCTGTCCAGACCGCAGAGGCAGACGGCACGGACCCGGCTGAACCGGAGGGCTCGGCCCCAGACGCCGAGGGGGAGGGCGCCGACCTGGCCACGATGACCATCGCCGAGCGGCGCCGGGCCCGCGCACGCCGCGCCCGCCAGTCCGCTGGGACCACGGCTCAGACCGCGACGTCCCCCTCCCGCACCGACACCGATGAGGAGGCCCGCTGATGGCCGCAGGTTTCGCCAAGGCCGGCAACCAGCTCTACACCGGTGAGCGGGCCTACCCGTTCATCCAGAAGTCCAATCTGTGGTTCCTCCTGGCCGCTCTCGCAGTGCTGATCTCGATCGCCGTCCCTTTCGTGCGGCAAGGGTTCAACCTGGGCATCGAGTTCACCGGAGGGTCGCAGTTCACCATCTCCCAGACGGAGGAGACCGACATCGCCCTGGGCGAGGAGGTCGTCGCGGAGGTCTCCGGTCAGGACGCGACGGTCACCAACATCGCCGCCAACACGATGCGCGTGCAGACCGAGCAGCTCACGGATGACGAGACCCTGGAGGTCGCCGAGTCCCTGCAGCAGGCCTACGGGGTCACCCCGGATCACGTCACCTCCACGTTCATCGGCCCGACCTGGGGCGAACAGGTCTCCCAGCAGATGATGCTCGGCCTGATCATCTTCATCATCCTGGTGGCGCTGTACATGGCGCTGTACTTCCGGACGTGGAAGATGTCTCTGGCCGCAATCCTGGGCTTGGGCTTCGTGGTGATCACGACGGCCGGCATCTACTCGGCGACCGGCTTCGAGGTCACCCCCAGCGCGATCATCGGCTTCCTCACCATCCTGTCCTACGCCCTCTACGACACGATGGTCGTCTTCGACAAGATCCGCGAGAACGTGCAGTCACTGCGCCAGCAGAAGGACCAGACGTTCACCGAACGAGTCAACCTCGCGGTCAACCAGACGCTGGTCCGCTCGATCAACACCTCGGTGGTCGGAATCCTGCCTGTGGGCTCCATCCTGTTCATCGGTGCCTGGCTGCTGGGCGCCGGAACACTGCGTGACATCTCCCTGGCGCTGTTCGTCGGCGTCATCGTCGGCACCTTGGCCACGATCTTCGTGCAGGCGCCGCTCTATGCGCGGACGCGCCGCAACGACGCCGACATCGTCGCCCACACCGAGGAGGTCCTGCGCCTGCGGGCGGAGCGCGGGGTCGGCACGGTCACCTTCTCCGGCACCCCGCTCGACGAGCAGGGTCGGCCGGTGCCCTTCCCGCCCCTGCCGGAGCCCGAGCCGGAGCATGAGGAGGACGCCGAAGCGTTGGAGATCGTCATCACCGGGTTCGAGCCCGAGGGGCATACCCCGGACGGTGGCGGAGCTCATCCGGCGGGTGATGACGTACGGCGCTGACAAGCGCGCTCCGGGGGTACAATTGCCGACACACCTCATGATGATGTCGTCTCCGAGAGCAGGTTCGTAAGTTGGTGAACGACGACGGCTCCGGCCGGGGCCCGTCCGACTCCGTGACGTCGGTGACGGCGGCCAGCCCGCCCGCACCTGCGGCGGTCCGACGCGCGCGCGCCGTCGGTCTCGTCGACAAGGCGTCCTCACCGTTGCTGGAGCCTCTGCTGCGCGCAATGCGTGCCAATGGGGGCCAGCAGGACCTGCCTCTGATCCAGCGGGCCTTCGAGGTCGCCAACCACCACCACCGCGACCAGAAGCGCAAGAGCGGCGACCCGTACATCACTCACCCGGTCGCCGTGGCGACGATCCTGGCGGAGCTGGGCCTGACCGGCTCCACGCTCGCGGCCGCGCTGCTCCATGACACCGTCGAGGACACGGACTACAGCCTCGAACAGCTCACCGCCGACTTCGGCGAGGAGATCGCCCTCCTCGTGGACGGGGTGACCAAGCTCGACAAGCTCAAGTTCGGGGACGCCGCGCAGGCGGAGACTGTCCGCAAGATGGTCCTGGCCATGGCCAAAGACATCCGGGTGCTGATGATCAAGCTCGCGGATCGCCTGCACAACGCCCGCACGTGGCGCTACGTCGCGGCCCAGTCCAGTGCCCGGAAGGCCAAGGAGACTCTGGAGATCTTCTCCCCGCTGGCGCACCGCCTGGGGATGAACACCATCAAGTGGGAGCTGGAGGATCTCTCCTTCGCCGCGCTGTACCCGAAGGTCTATGAAGAGATCGTGAGACTCGTCGGGGATCGGACCCCTCAGCGCGAGAAGTTCCTCTCCGAGGTGCGCGAGACGATCGCCGATGATCTCAACGAGGCCAGCATCGCGGCCACCATCACGGGTCGGCCCAAGCACTACTACTCGATCTACCAGAAGATGATCGTGCGAGGGAAGGACTTCGACGACATCCACGACCTCATGGGTGTGAGGGTCCTGGTCGACACGGTGCGGGACTGCTACGGAGCACTGGGTGCGCTGCACGCCAGGTGGAACCCTCTGCCCGGGCGGTTCAAGGACTACATCGCCATGCCCAAGTTCAACATGTACCAGTCGCTGCACACCACGGTGATCGGTCCGCAGGGCAAGCCGGTGGAGATCCAGATCCGCACCTATGACATGCACCGCCGTGCCGAATATGGTGTGGCGGCACACTGGAAGTACAAGCAGAAGCCCGGCGGCCCTGTGGGGGCCGAGGGCGCACAGACCTCCGCCGAAGGCGCGGTACGCACTCCGGAGGTTGCCACTCAGCAGAGCCAGACCACCGCAGACATCGGCTGGCTGCGTTCGCTGGTCGACTGGCAGTCGGAGACCAAGGATCCAGATGAGTTCCTCGAGTCGCTGCGCTACGAGATCAACGCCAAAGAGGTGTTCGTCTACACCCCCAAGGGCGAGGTCATGGCGCTGCCTGCCGGAGCCACGCCGGTGGACTTCGCCTACGCGATCCACACCGACGTGGGGCACAAGACCATCGGTGCACGCGTCAACGGCAAGCTGGTGCCGCTGAACTCCGAGCTGCAGCACGGAGACTGGGTGGAGATCTTCACCTCCAAGGCTGAGGGTGCGGGCCCCAGCAGCGATTGGCAGCAGTTCGTCAAGAGTGCCCGGGCGCGGAATAAGATCCGCCAGTGGTTCTCCAAGGAGCGTCGCGAGGAGTCCATCGAGCGAGGCAAGGACGAGCTCACCAAGGCGATCCGGAAGTCCAATCTGCAGCTGCAGAAGGTGATGAACCCGGACGTCCTGACTGAGGTCGCCCAGCAGCTGCACTACCCGGACATCTCAGGGCTCTATGCGGGAGTCGGTGACAACCACGTCTCCACGCAGAACGTCATCGAGCACCTCTCCGCCCTCTTCGAGCCCGAGGAGGAGGAGTCCGAGGAACACGACACCACTCCGATCACGACACCGGTCACTCCTGCCAGCCAGTACTCGGACGCCGGTGTCATCGTCAAGGGGGTGGGGAACGTGCTGGCCAAGCTGGCCCGGTGCTGCACCCCGGTGCCCCCGGACGAGGTCGAGGGCTTCGTGACCCGCGGTCAGGGAGTCTCCGTGCACCGCGCAGACTGTCGGAACGTCCAGCAGCTGCGGCAGCAGCCGGGGCGCCTGGTGGAGGTCGAGTGGGCCCCGACGAAGACCTCGGTGTTCCTGGTGGAGATCCAGGTCGAGGCCTTGGACCGGAAGTCGCTGCTCTCCGATGTCACTCGGGTGCTGGCCGAATCCCAGGTGAACATCCTCTCCGCGAGCGTGCAGACCTCGCGGGACCGCGTGGCGATCTCCCGCTTCTCCTTCGAAATGGGAGATCCGCGCTACCTCAACCACGTGCTGAACTCGGTCCGGCGCATCGACGGAGTCTACGATGTCTATCGCACGGTGGGACGACGCCGCGATGCGCACTGATCGACGAGGGTTCTGATCCGGGCCGGCCGGTCAGGGGCATGCCGGCGGCGCCGGACCCGTGCCACCAGGTGCGCGGACAGCGTCGCGGCGTCGAGATCCTGACGGCGGGCGTGCATCAGCTCCGCCAACAGCCACCACCGCGACATCCAGGCGGGATCCGCGGCACCGGCGGCGGCACTCAGCTCGGGATGGCGGGCGTGCACGGAGCCGGCCGCCAGCAGGTCCAAGGACCGGCGGCTGTCGGTGGTGCCCACACCCAGGAACAGGTCGCCGGCAGTGCGCAGCAGCGTGGTGACGGCGACTCCGGACACTCGACGGACGTCATGATCGGAGAGCTCCACCTGGTGCACCTGCCACAGCGGGGAGCCGGCAGCCCGACCGCGGCGGAAGACCGGCGAGATCAGCGTGAGCCGGGGACCGGGGGAGCCGCCGAGCTGAATCCATGCCGCCGACTCGCCGCAGAGCACCGAGCTGCTGGCCACCGCGGAAGGAAGCAGCAACCTGGCCGCACGGGCCCGCAGTCCAGGGGTGTGCCGGCGCCAGGCCGGCGCGTAGACGTCGGCGATCAGATGCTCCAGGGCACCCTCCGCGACCATCATCTGAAGTTCTTCGTCGCTGAACGGTGCACCCGCGCGGTAGAGCTCCCGCGGTGGCTCCTTCGGCGCGCCGGACTCCCCACCGGCGGGGTGGCCGACGGGGTGGACGGAGGATGAGCGGGACGGAGCGGCAGGTGATGCGGGCATGTCTCCAGCCTGCCGCATCCGTGCCATCGAGCGGGGGGACCGAGACGGATCTGTGGAGAACGGAGAGGGTGTGGAGGATCAGCTGTCCGGGATGACCGGTTCACCGGGCTCGCGTCCCTGGGACCGGCGGATCTCCAGCGCCTGGGTGAGGATCTCCATGGCGGCGGCCTGGTCGATGCGGCTGCGCTGGTCACGGGCCTCCACCCCCGAGGCGCGCATCTTCTCTGCGGCCGACACTGTGGAGAGCCTCTCATCCACCAGGTGCACGGCGGTGGGGAGCTCGGCGGCGGCGAGCTTCTGAGCGAGTGCGTCGGCGTAGTCCCGTGCCTTCTGGGTGGAGGCGGTCTCGCCTCCGGAGAGCGAGAGCGGCAGCCCCACGTAGATGACGCGGGCCTCCCGATCGCGGGCGATCTTGATCAGCATCCGCAGGTCGGAGCGGCGCTTCACATCGCGTCGCAGCGTCATCACCGGGGTGGCGACGAGCGCATCGGGGTCCGAGGCCGCGAGCCCCACCCGGGCCTCTCCGACATCGACCCCCAGACGGACGCCTGCCCGCTCGGCCACAGGCTCCGGATGCTGGTCAGCCACGGGCGCGGACCGACCGCACGATGCCCTGAAGGGCGTCGCCGATCCGGGAGACGTCCTGACCGCCGCCCTGGGCGACGTCAGGCTTGCCGCCCCCGCCGCCGCCGAGCACCGCACAGGCCTCCTTCACCAGCGCACCGGCCTGGACGCCGGCCTCACGGGCGGCTTCAGTGGTGGCCACCACGATCAGCGGACGGCCCTTGGCCTCACCGGCCACCGCGACGACGGCCGCCCGGGAGCCGAAGCGCTGGCGCAGGTCCAGCGCCAGTGCACGCAGGTCGTCGCCGCCGGAGACCGGACCTGCGGCATGAGCCAGCACGTCGACCCCGTCGGCGTCCACGGCCTCCTTGACGAGCTCTCCGGCCTGGGCGCGGAGACGCTCAGCACGCAGGCGCTCGAGCTCCCGCTCGGTGTCCCGCAGCTTCTGCAGGGTGCTGGAGATGCGGTCCGGCACCTGCTCGGCCGGGACCTTGAGCATGTCGGTGAGCCGGTTGACCAGGGTGCGTTCGGCGGCGAAGTGGGAGAAGGCATCGAGCCCGACCAGAGCTTCGACCCGCCGGTTGCCCGATCCCACGGAGGCCTCGCTCATCAGAGCCAGCGTGCCGATCTCCGCAGTGCTGCCCACGTGGGTGCCGCCGCAGAGCTCCCGGGACCAGGCACCGTTCATCTCGACCACGCGGACCTCGTCGCCGTACTTCTCTCCGAAGAGCATCATCGCGCCCATCGCCTGGGCGTCGTCCAGGGACATCACCTGTGTGCTGACCGCGTGGTTGTCCCGGATGGCGAGGTTCGCGACCTCCTCGAGCTCCTGGCGCGCAGAGGCGCTCAGAGCGTCCTCGGCGGTGAAGTCGAAACGCAGGTAGCCCTCCTTGTTGAAGGAGCCGGCCTGCACGGCCTGCGGGCCCACGACATCATGGAGGGCCGCGTGGATGATATGGGTGGCGGAGTGGGCCTTCTGGGCGTCCAGACGGCGGCGCCTGTCGATGGCGCCCAGCGCCTGGGCGCCCGCGGGCACCTCACCGTGAAGCACCCGGGCACGGTGCACCGCGAGACCTCGGATCGGCGACTGGACATCGGTGACCTCCAGCTCGAAGCCGTCACCGGTGATCCGGCCGGTGTCGGCAGCCTGTCCACCGGCCTCCGCGTAGAACGGGGTAGCGTCGAGGACGATCTCGACCTCCTCGCCGGCGGACGCCCGATCGGTCGACCGGCCGTCGACGACGAGTCCACGGATGCTCGACTCGGTGGTGTGCTCGGTGTATCCGGTGAAGTGCGTGGGCTGCTCGCCGCGCAGCCTGGCGTAGACCTCGGTGTCGGCGTGGCCGGACTTCTTGCCCTTGGCGTCAGCACGGGCACGTTCGCGCTGCTCGGTCATCAGCTCGCGGAAGCGGCCCTCGTCGACGACGACTCCGGCCTCCGCTGCCATCTCCAGGGTCAGGTCGATGGGGAAGCCGTAGGTGTCATGGAGGGCGAAGGCATCGGCGCCGGAGAGCGGACGCTCAGAGCTCTTGGCGGCGGACACCGCGCTCTCCAGCTTGGCGGTGCCGGCTGAGATGGTGCGCAGGAAGGCCTGCTCCTCCTTGATCGCCACCTGGTGCAGGAGGTCGAAGTCCTCGGCGACCTCTGGATAGACGCCCTTCATGGCGTCCCGGGAGACGCTGAACAGATCACCGAACACCGGCTCCTCGACGCCCATCAGGCGCATGGCGAGGATCACTCGGCGGATCAGCCGGCGCAGGACGAAGCCTCCGCCCTCATTGGAGGGCCGGACGCCGTCGGAGATGAGCATCAAGGAGCTGCGCACATGGTCAGCGATCATCCGCAGGCGCACGTCGTCGGCGTGGCGCGGGTCCTCAGGGTCCTCGGTGGAGGCATAGGTGACGCCGGTGAGCTCCGCGGCGCGGTCCAGCACGGGCCGGACCTGATCGGTCTCGTACATGTTCTCCGCGCCCTGCAGCACCATCGCCAGACGCTCAAGGCCCAGACCGGTGTCGATGTTGGTGTTCTGCAGCGGACCGGCGATCTCGAACTCGGTCTTGGAATGGACCTGCGAGAGCCGGTCCTGCATGAAGACCAGGTTCCACAGCTCCATGAAGCGGTCTTCGTCGACGGCGGGACCGCCGTCGACGCCGTAGGCCGGCCCACGGTCATAGTAGATCTCGGAGCAGGGGCCGCCAGGGCCCGGCTGGCCGGTGTTCCAGTAGTTGTCGGCCTTGCCGGTGCCCACGACCCGCTCGTGCGGCACGCCGACGACGTCCTCCCAGATCCGACGTGCCTCCTCGTCACGCTCCTCGCCGTCCTCGTAGACGGTGATCCAGAGACGCTCGGGGTCCAGGCCGAAGCCGCGTATTCCGGTCTCCGGGTCACCGTCGACAGGGCTCGTCAGCAGCTCCCAGGCCATCGGGATGGCCTTCTCCTTGAAGTAGTCCCCGAAGGAGAAGTTGCCGCACATCTGGAAGAAGGTGCCGTGCCTGGCGGTCTTGCCGACCTCTTCGATGTCCGCGGTGCGGATGCACTTCTGCACGGAGACGGCGCGGTCGTAGGGTGCTTTCTCCGTCCCGAGGAAGTAAGGGATGAAAGGCACCATGCCGGCGATGGTGAACAGCACAGAGGGGTCCGGAGAGATCAGGGACGCCGAGGGGACACGCTCATGGCCCTTCGCGGCGAAGTAGTCGTACCACGTGCGAGTGATGTCCTCGGTCTTCATGGGATTCTGCGGTCCTCCTGCTGATGAAGCGGTCTGCGGGCGTCCATGACGCCGGAACAAGTCTAGAGGTTCTGCGGAGCCGACACCTCTCCGGCGCTGCGTCGATGCCTGCCGGGCCGGAGCCGCATGCAGACGTGCCGAGAGACGCAGAGCCCGTTGCGACTCGTGCGGTGACGAGGAGTCGCAACGGGCTCTGCGGTTCAGGACGCGGAGGTCCTGTGCTGCACGCTGATGGTCAGCGGGCGTAGTACTCGACGACGAGCTGCTCTTCACAGGTGACGGGGACCTCTTCGCGCTTGGGAGCACGAGACAGGGTCGCCTGCAGCTTGTCGATGTCGACGGAGAGGTAGCCGGGCACCGTGGGGAGCACGTCCTGGTGGGCGCCGGAGGCGGCGACCTGGAACGGCTCGAACTTCTCCGAGCGCTCGTGGACCTGGATGACCTGGCCGGGCTTCACGCGGAAGGACGGACGGTCCACGCGCTTGCCGTTGACCGTGATGTGACGGTGGACCACGAACTGGCGGGCCTGGGCACTGGTGCGGGCGAAGCCGGCACGCAGGACCAGAGCATCGAGCCGCGACTCGAGCAGTTCGATGAGGTTCTCACCGGTCAGCCCGTCGCGACGCTTGGCCTCCTCGAAGTAGCGCACCATCTGCGCTTCGCGGATGCCGTACTGTGCGCGCAGACGCTGCTTCTCGCGCAGACGCACCGCGTAGTCGGAATCGGTCTTGCGACGGGTGCGGCCGTGCTGGCCGGGGCCGTAGGGCCGACGGTCCAGGTACTTCTGGGCCTTCGGCGTCAACGCGATGCCGAGGGCACGCGAGGCCTTCACGGTACGACGACCGCGCAGGGGAGTGGTGGGCATGCATGTGCCTTTCTCTTGTATCGGCAGCTGAATGTTTATCTGCCGTCCGCGGCACTGCGACTCGATGCGTGGCATCGAAACGAAGAACGGACGGTCACCTGGCCTCCGGGATCCCGAACCGGAGAGCGCGAGCTGCCGAGTGCTCGCTCACTGCGGCGCCATCCGTACCCTCGTCAGCACATCCCATGGCCCCCGAGGGGGCCGGTGACGCGCATTGAGCGTGGAGGATCTCCATGGTGCGTCCCGCTCGAAGCGGGGCGCTGGACGACGCCTGCCAGACAGCGTATAACTCTACCACGCAGCAGGGCCGGCCCGATCACGGAGATCGGGCCGGCCCTGTGCTGCGGGCAGTTGCGCGGCGGGTCAGCCTCGCATCGCCTTGCGGTCGGGACGGACACGGTAGGGGTCGACACCCTTGGGGATGGGCGGACGGGAGATCGGAAGGGACGCCAGCCGCTGCTCCAGAGCACTCACCTCATGCTTGTTGAGCGCCTTGTCGAGCTTCTTCAGGTGCTTGGTGAGCTTGGGCAGCGGGACCTGGCCCTCGCCGTTGCCGGTCTCCACCACGTGGATGGGCACACCCGTGTCACGCAGGATGGGGCTGAACCTCTTACGAGTCTTGGGGACCATCTTGCGGACCGCGCCGGCGGGTCCGTCGGTGATCAGGACCAGGCCGGGTCGGCCGACCACGCGAAAGATGGCGGCCTGCGTCTTCGGGTCCATCGACACCGGCTCCTCCACGACGATCCATCCTCGGCGCAGCGTGCCCAGCGCGGCGGCGGCAGCACCGGGGCGCCCTTCGATCCGAGCGAACGCGGCCTTCTCGGCACGGCGGTTCATCAGGATCATCGCGGCCAGCAGGCCCATGGGGAGGCCGAACAGGATGCCTGTGACCCAGTTGAGGAGCAGCCCCATGAGCACCGCGGAGACGCCGAAGGTGATGAGGAAGGCCAGGGCCATCCACCAGGCGATGTTGGGATCGTGCGCGCGGGTCATCGAGAAGACCTGCTTGATGCGCGAGAAGAAGCCTTCCTTCTTGTTGGCCTTCTTCCGGGATTTGCGGGCCTGAGTCTCGGCCTTCTGCTGGGCCTTGAGCTTCTTGAGCTCGGCCTTCGCCTCTGCCTTCGACGAGACCTGGGGAGTGGGGGAGTCAGCTGGTGCCATAGTGACCTCAGTCTACCGTGCCGGGGGATCACGGCGGACCCCGGCGTGCCCGGGCAGCCTCTGTCCGGCGTCCCGTCGGTGCCCCCACGGAGTCGCCGGATCCTCGACGACCACGAGCGTGTGGCGCGCGGGGCTCAGTGGCCGGCTGCGACCAGTGTCGCGGCCTCCTGGCGGGTGGTGCCGGAGGGCTGGATGTGTGCCAGCTCCGGTGGGATCTCCCGGCCCTTCTTCTGCATGGCCTTGGCCCACAGGGAGCCGGCGCGATAGGAGGAACGGACCAGGGGTCCAGACATCACACCCAGGAACCCGATCTCTTCGGCCTCCTCGGAGATCTCCAGGAACTCCTGCGGCTTGAGCCAGCGGTCCACCGGCAGGTGCCGCGGGGTGGGGCGCAGGTACTGGGTGATCGTGATCAGGTCGCACCCGGCGTCATGGAGGTCCTGCAGAGCCTCGGTGATCTCCTCACGGGTCTCGCCCATGCCCAGGATGAGATTCGACTTGGTGATCATCCCGTGGCTCCGGCCCTGGGTGAGCACGTCCAGGGAGCGCTCATAGCGGAAGGCCGGACGGATGCGGCGGAAGATGCGCGGCACGGTCTCCACGTTGTGGGCGAAGACCTCCGGTGCCGTCTCACAGATCGCGGCGATGTTCTCCTCCTTGCCGGAGAAGTCGGGGATCAGGATCTCCACACCCGTGCCGGGGTTCAGCTCGTGGATCTTGCGGATCGTCTCCGCGTAGAGCCAGACACCCTCGTCGGGCAGATCGTCGCGGGCCACCCCGGTGACGGTGGCATAGCGGAGGTTCATCTCCCGCACGGACTCGGCGACCTGGAGGGGCTCACCCTCGTCCACCGGCTGCGGACGACCGGTGTCGATCTCGCAGAAGTCGCAGCGCCGGGTGCAGGCGGAGCCGCCGATGAGGAAGGTCGCCTCGCGGTCCTCCCAGCACTCGAAGATGTTCGGACAGCCGGCCTCCTCGCACACCGTGTGCAGCCCTTTGGAACCGACCCGCTTCTTCATGGCGGCGAATTCCGGCCCCATCTTCACCTTGGTGCGCATCCACTCGGGCTTCCGCTCGACGGGCACCTCGGAGTTCCGCGCCTCCACGCGGAGCATGCGACGGCCTTCGGGGGCGAGAGTCACGACAGGGCTCCTTCTGCAGCAGGGGTGATGTGTGCGCCGCCGAGGAAGCGAGGCAGCTCGGCGGCGAGCTCCGCGGCCACGGCGTCGACGACGTCGGCGGGAGCGATCTCCTCACCCACCTCGGCGCTGATGGTGGTGGTGTCGGCATCGCTGATGCCGCAGGGGACGATGTTCTCGAAGGGCGTCAGGCTGTTCGAGCAGTTCAGGGCGAATCCGTGCATGGTCACGGAGCGGTGGACGCGCAGCCCGATGGCGGCGATCTTCCGGTCGCGCCCTCCGTCGACCAGCCAGACACCGGAGCGCCCCTCCACGGTGGTGGAGGTGATGCCGTATTCACGGCGCAGCACCCGGATGAGCAGCTCCTCTAGGGACGCCACGTACTCCTTGACCATGGCGCGCTCGGCGAGCTTCAGGATGGGATATCCCACGAGCTGTCCGCGCCCGTGCCAGGTGATCTTGCCTCCACGGTCGACGTCGACCACGGGCGTGCCGTCCTTGGGCCGGTCCTCCGGTTCGGTGCGGCGACCCGCCGTGTAGACGTCCTGATGCTCTAGGAGCAGCACGGTGGAGGGAGACTGATCGGCGAGCACGTCGGTGTGCAGCTGCCGCTGGATGGCGAGGGCCTCGGCGTAGTCCACCAGATCGGGGTGGAGGCCGAGCCTCCGGAAGGCAAGGTCCATGAGATCCAGCCTAGTCCGTATCGGGGACCGCCGGGGACGGGCGCCTGTGGAAAACGCCTGCAGAACCTCGTCGACTGCGGCAGGCTGGTCGTCATGAACAGCAACACGACGCGCCCCCACGCAGCCACTCTCTCTGAAGCCGGCCAGCTGCCCGTCGGGAGCCGCATCGAGGAGGTACCCCGCCAGGGCACCTCGGGGAGCCTCTCCGCCCCGCGGCGTGGGGCACCTCCTCGTGCCGCGGGCCTTCGGGTGATCAGGCTGCTCGGGGTGGGAGCATCGTCGTCGGTGTGGCTCGCCCGTGTCACCGGAGACGGCCCGCGCTGGACCGGTGGTGAGCCCAGGGGGGACACCGTGGCCATCAAGATCGTCGGCGGGCTCGCCGCGCCCCGGCCGTCGGGCGGTCCCTCCTGGCAGCCCGGACGGGAGCACAGAAAGGAACACGGACAGGAACAACGCGTCGGCGGTCGCAGTCAGCTCACTGCCGAGCTGCAGGCGATGCGCCGTCTGCGCCATCCGCATGTGGTGAGCGCCTACGGCTGGACTGAGACGTCCTGCGGCCCAGGGCTGCTGCTCGAGCCGTTCACCGCTGGATCTCTGGGCCGGATCCTCGCCGCTCGGGGCACGCTCAGCCTGGGGGAGGTGGTGACAGCGCTGAGTCCGATCGCGCAGGCGCTGGAGCATCTGCACCGGGGCGGGATAGCTCATGGGGACGTCTCACCCGGCAACGTGCTCTTCGCACCCGACGGGCGTCCGGCACTTGCGGATCTCGGAGACGCGCAGCTGCTGGGCGACTCCCGCGGTGCAGCGGCCACCGCCGGCTTCGCCGCGCCGGAGCGGCTTCGGGCCGCTCGCGGAGCTCATCGGGACGCCGGCGCGCGAGCCTGGGAAGCGACCCTGGCTCCCGAGGCCGATGTGTACTCCCTGGCAGCCGTGACGTGGTATGCGCTGACGGGCTCCTCGCCCGGACCGGAACGCAGCCGCACGCCCCTGGGCACGCTCTGTCCCCGGGTGCCGCCACGGCTGATCCGGCTCCTCGAGGAGACTCTCGCGGACGATCCCGAGGCCCGGCCCGGCGCGGGGGAGTTCGCCGCCGGGCTCCATCGCAGTGCGGTGCCTCAGCCGCTCGATCTCTCGCCCCACGTGGACGACGAGGTGATCCCGGAGCTGCCCACCGTGGGTCCTGGCGACGGGTCCCTGAGCTCAGGCCTGTCACATGGCCGGCGGCTCCTCATCCCTCTATGTGCCGGAGGGCTGCTTCTCGCCGTGGGCATCGTCCTGCTCGGAGGACTCGGTGCAGACGTGCCGGAGCCCTCCTCGGCGGAGGGCGGCGTCGCCGACGATGGGTCGGAGCCAACGGAGCCAACGGAGCCAACAGAGCCAACGAAGCCGGTTGTCGGGCAGGAAGAGGAGCACCACGGGACGCAGGACCGTCCGGAGGAGGAACCCGTGGCCGACGTCGCGCGCGCCTCCGAACTGCTCGACGACGACGATCCGCTGCGCGCCGTGCAGGCTCTGGGAGTGCTGCGCACGGCGGCGCTGCGGGATCCGGAGCAGGCGGCGGTCCGAGACTACGTCGCCGCGGACTCGCCGGCTGAGGGGTCGGAGGAGGAGCTGCTGCGCCGTCTCGCGGAGGCCGGACGGGAGTATCACGGCACGACCATGGCGATCCGTCCGGCGGGGGAGCCTCAGCCCGCTGAGGGCACACTGGACGTCGGCGGGGACGACGCAGCGGTGGTCATACCCACCCACGTCACCATGGACGCCTTGGACGGTTCCCGCGCCGAGGTGCAGGACGTCCGCCTCGTACTCAGCCGGCCGGACGGATCCTGGCGCCTGCACGCGGTGCAGGAGGCCACAGAGGAGACAGGCCCGTGAACCGGGCACGGACCTTGGGCCGGAATGGACCCTGTGCCGCGGGGTGAGCCGCGGAGACACATGGAGGGCCCGTCCTGGTCAGGACGGGCCCTCCATGCTGCGGCAGAGGAGACTCAGGCGGTGGTGCTCACAGACCCAGCTGGGACTCGAAGCTGCCGTCCTCTAGGCGTGCCTTCAGCGTCTGCATGAAGCGGCCAGCGTCGGCACCGTCGACCAGACGGTGGTCGTAGGTCAGCGAGAGGTACATCATGTGGCGGATGCCGATGCTCTCGTTGCCCTCCGCATCTGTGACGACCATCGGGCGCTTGACGATGGATCCCGGGCCGAGGATCGCCACCTGCGGCTGGTTGATGATCGGAGTGTCGGTCAGGGCACCGAAGGAGCCCAGGTTGGTGATCGTGAAGGTCCCGCCCGAGAGCTCGTTCGGGCCGATCTTGTTGCTGCGTGTCCGCGCCGCGACGTCGGAGATCTTCTTTGCCATGCCGGCCAGGTTCAGGTCGCCGGCGTCGGAGATCACCGGAACCATGAGCCCCTTCTCCGTGTCCACGGCGAAGGACAGGTGCTCGGCATCGTGGTAGGTGATCTGCTGCTGCTTCTGGTCATACTCGGCGTTCAGCTTCGGGTGCTGCTTGAGCCCCTCAGTGACGGCCACTGCGATGAACGCCAAGTAGGAGAGGTTCACCCCGTTGGCCTGCTTGAAGGCAGATTTGGCCTGGTTCCGGAGGTTCACGATGCGCGTCATGTCGACTTCGTGCACCTGCGTCAGCTGAGCACTGACCTCGAGCGACTCGTTCATCCGCTGAGCGATCACCTGCCGGATGCGCGGAGCCTTCTCGGAGGAGCCTCGCTTGGTGGTGTCGACCTCGACCTCAGGGCCGGAGGCAGCCGCAGGCGCCGCCGCGGAGGCGGCCGGTGCTGCCGATGCCTTCTTGGCCTCGGCGGCCTCGACGACGTCCTGCTTGCGGATGCGACCCCCGACGCCGGTACCCGTGACGGTAGACAGATCGATGCCTTCCTTCTTCGCCAGCCGGCGGACCAGCGGGGTCACGTAGCCCTCGGCACCACCGGTGGTCTCCTGAGCCGGAGCCTCCTTCTGTGAGGCCGCCTTCGGTTCGGCAGACGCTTCGGAGTCGGACGGCTCGTCAGACTCCTCCTCGGGCTCAGGCTTCTTGTCGGCCTCAGCCTCGGCCTCGGGCTTCTCCTCGGACTTGGGCTTCTCCTCGGCAGGGGCATCCTGCTCCGGGGCGGCGCCCGAGCCGACCAGTGCCAGCACGGCACCTACCTCGACCGTCTCGTCCTCGCCGACCTTGATCTCCTGCAGAGTTCCGGCCACGGGCGAGGGGACTTCGGTGTCGACCTTGTCGGTGGAGACCTCGAGCAGAGGCTGGTCCACCTCGATCTCGTCGCCGACCTCGACCAACCACCGGGTGACGGTGCCCTCAGTGACGGACTCGCCCAGCGCCGGGAGGGTGACCTCCTGGGATTCGCCGTCGCCGGAGGAGCCGGTGTCCTCGGCAGGCGAGGACTCCTCGGGAGTGGCCTCAGCCCCCTCCGCCTCGCCGGCGGGCTCAGAGGCTTCTTCAGCGGCTTCCTCAGTGGGTTCCTCGGTGTCGCCAGCAGCCTCTTCCGTGGCCTGCTCGTCGTCGCCGTCGGCAGCGTCGTCGGAGCCGGTGTCCTCAGATCCGCCGCCGGAGCCGTCGCCGATCTTCACCAGGGGGGCGCCGACCTCGACGGTCTCGTCCTCGCCCACGAGCAGCTCCTCGATGACGCCCGCAGCAGGGGAGGGCACCTCGGTGTCGACCTTGTCGGTGGAGACCTCCACGATCGGCTGGTCGACCTCCACCTCCTCCCCGACCTCCACGAGCCATCGGGTGACAGTGCCTTCGGTGACTGATTCACCGAGGGCTGGAAGGTTCACGGTCTCAGACATGATGTCCGGCTCCTACTCTTGAATGCGTCGCACCAGGCGGACGTGGTGCGTCTTCTCAGATGTGTTGAATTCTCCGGGTGGATCACAGGCGCCGCTCAGCCGTGCAGCGGATGCCCGAAGAGCGCCATGGCCGCTTCGCCGAGCGCCTCGTTCTGCGTCGGGTGGGCGTGCACCAGGGTGGCGACGTCCTCCGGGTAGGCTTCCCAGTTCACGATGAGCTGCGCCTCGCCGATCTGCTCCCCGATGCGGGAGCCGATGCCATGCACTCCGACGATCGGGCCGCCTTTGACGCTCACCATCTTGATGAGCCCCCCGGTGCCCAGGATCGAGGACTTGCCGTTGCCGGCGAGGTTGTACTCGGTGACCTCGACGTTGTCCTTGCCGTACTCCTCCTCAGCCTTGGGCTGGGTGTAGCCGACGGACATGATCTCCGGCTCGCAGAAGGTGACCTTGGGAATGTTGATGTCCTCGACCACCACCGGGTTGTTGCCGACGATCTCTTCGGCCACGAAGATGCCCTGCTGGTAGCCGCGGTGGGCCAGCTGCAGGCCCGGCACGATGTCGCCGACGGCGTAGATGCTGCCGACGCCGGTGTGCAGCCGCTCGTCGGTGATGACGAAGCCGCGGTCAAGGGTGACGCCCTGCTCCTCGAAGCCGAAGCCCTCGGTGACCGGGCCGCGGCCGACAGCGACCAGGCAGATCTCCGCGTCGAACGTCTTGCCGTCCTCGAGGGTGACCTTGACGCCGTCGTCGGTCTCCGTGACGTCCTTGAAGAAGGTGCCGGTGTTGAACGTGATGCCGCGCTTCTTGAAGCTGCGCTCCAGGTTCTTGATGATGGCCGGGTCCTCGTTGGGGACCAGAGAGGGCAGCCCCTCGATGATCGTGACGTCCGTGCCGTAGGAGGTCCACGCGGAGGCGAACTCGCAGCCGATGACGCCTCCGCCGAGGACGATGGCCGACTTCGGTGTGTGGTCCATCTCCAGGGCCTCTGTGGAGGTGATGATCCGACCACCGATGGGCAGGCCCATCGTCTTGGACGTGGAGCCGGTGGCCAGGACGATGTTGCGGCCGGTGTAGCGGGTGCCGTCGACCTCGATCTCCTGCGGCGAGACCAGACGGCCCTCACCTTCGATGACGGTGACCTTGCGCATCTTCAGCAGACCCGTGAGCCCCTTGTGCTTGCCCGCGACGATGCCGTCCTTGTATTCGCGGACCTTGGCCATGTCGATGCCCTCGAAGGTGGTCTTCACGCCATACTTCTCGCTGGACCGGGCCTCGTCGGCGAGCTCCGCCGCATGCAGGTAGGCCTTCGTCGGGATGCAGCCGGTGTGCAGGCAGGTGCCGCCGAGCTTGGACCGCTCGATCAGACCGACCGTGAGTCCATGCTGCACCGAGCGAAGCGCCGCGGCGTAGCCTGCGCTGCCTCCGCCGAGGACGAGTACGTCGAATTCCTGTGCCTGGGGCTGGTCGGCCACGGTCGTTGCTCCCTTGGGTCGCGTGAGTCTTGTGGTGTGAAGTTGTCGGCGGGCTGCGGAGACCGGGAGTCCCGCGGACACAGCTCCGTGCCTGCAGACCCGGCACGGCACCCGTGCGCACGGGTGTCAGCCTATCGCTTGAACGTGCGAGGCTTCCACCGACGTCACGGGTGCCGTGAACTGTGACGCCGTCGCCCCGAGGTGTCTCTGGGGTGTCTCTGGCCCCTCGGGCCGACGGCGTCGTCACTGGTCAGCGGGAGAGGCTCTCGAGATAGCCGATCAATGTCCGAACCATCACACCGGTGCCGGCCTTGGGCGTGTACCCGTAGGCGGACTTCTCGTTGAATGCCGGTCCGGCGATGTCCAGGTGCGCCCAGGGGATCCTGCGCGCCTCGGCGTCGAGGACGTCCTGGTCGGCGTCGGCACGTTCACCGACGAACTCACGCAGGAACGCGGCCGCACCCAGCATGCCGCCGTGGCGATCGCCGAGGTTGGTGAGATCGGCAACCTCGGAGTCGAAGCCCGAGCGCACCTCCTCAGGGATCGGCATGGGCCAGACCTTCTCGCCGGCGGAGTCAGCAGAGTCGACCAGCGCGGAGCGCAGCTGCTCCTCGCCCATCACTCCGCTGGTGCGCAGCCCCAGGGCGACCATCTGGGCGCCGGTCAGAGTGGCGACGTCGATGAGCGCGTCAGGCTGTTCCTCGGAAGCCACGACCAGACCATCGGCCATCACCAGGCGACCCTCAGCATCGGTGTTCAGGACCTCGACGGTCTTGCCGCCGCGGATGGTGATCACGTCCTCCGGACGCTGCGCGGTGGAGGAGGGCATGTTCTCGGCCAGGCAGAGCCAACCGGTGACCTTGATCGGCAGGTCGAGGTCGGCGGCCGCCCGGACCACGGCGAGCACTGTGGCGGCGCCACCCATGTCGAGCTTCATCGTGGTCATCGCGGAAGCCGGCTTCAGCGACAGGCCGCCGGAGTCGAAGGTGATGCCCTTCCCCACCAGTGCCACGTGGGCCGCAGGCTTGGAGGGGGAGTGCTCGATGCGCACCAGGCGCGGGCCGCGCGAGGAGCCGCCTCCGACGCCGAGCAGTCCACCGAAGCCGCCCTTCTCGAGGTCCTTCTCCTCCCAGACCTTGACCCCGAGCTTCGGAGCCTTGGTGGTGGAGCCGTTCTGAGCCGGTGCCTTGGTGCGGCCGGCCAGGTCCGCGGCGAGATCAGCGAAGGTCTCGGGGTAGAGGTGGCTCGGAGGAGCGTTGACGAGGTCGCGGGTGGCGCGCACGGCGGAGCCGACGACGGCTGCGCGGTCCAGCACCGACTTCGTGTGACGGTCCTTGAGATCGGTGAGGATGAGGATCTCCTCCACCGGAGTCTTCGCGCGGGCCTCCTCAGAGCTGCGGAAGGCCGTGAAGGAGTAGGCACCGATGGCGGCACCCTCGGCGACGGCGGCGACCTCCTCCGGGCTGGATGCGGGCAGCGCCAGGGCCACCGAGTTCAGCGACCCCAGCTGACGCACCGCGGAGCCGGCCGCGCGGCGCAGCGCCTCCAGCGACACGCCGCCGGTGGGCTCACCGGTCAGCTCGCCGACGCCGATCAGCACAAGGGTCTCGCTGCGGAAGCCGTCGACGCCGGGCAGTCGAAGCAGCTGGTCGGCCGCACCGGTGGCGCCGAGGGCCTTCAGCGAGTCGGCCACGCCGCGGGCGGCCGTGTCCGCCAAGGGGTTCGGCAGGAGGATGGGGCCTTCAGGCCCCTTCGCCACGCCGAGCACGAGGGCGTCGGTCTGGGTCTTCTCGACAGCCGTGGCGACAGCGGAGAGTGTGGGCTGGAAGTCGTTGATCACGTGAATCCCGTCTGATCCCCGGTCCGGGGAACGTCGAATCTTCTGTGGATGCATCCGCCGACGCGCTGCCCGTGTGTGGAAGCCCTCGGCGGCCTCAGGATTCGATCCTATCCGAGATCCTGACGCCCGCGCCCCTGACGTGGGGTGCGGATCACCGGGCCCACACACGCGATGAGCGCCTCGGTGCGGAGCGCGTCAGCCCGGGCATGTCACCGGCTCCGAGCCCCAGCGCGCACCGGTTGCCGCCGCCCGCCCCTTGCGGGGAATTTCTCCGTACGGTGGGGTCGTTACATCTGTGTTCACCTGGGGTGACCTCCTCGCAGGAGGCCCCCGTCGCCGATCATCCGGGCCCGGATGACGTGTCGAGATCGCACGGAGAGGAGCCTCAGCTTCATGAAGGAACCCCTGGATCTGCTCCATGTGCACCCCGCCGAGCCCGAGGAGGAGCATGGAGGTTTTCCCCGCCCTGGCAAGTCGGACTCCACCGTGCAGGCCCAGGGCGGTGACCTCGTGCTGCGTGACCCGCAGGCGGCGCGCCCGGCGGAGAATTTGACGATGCTGGTCTCCTGGGCAGGGCACACTGACGCAGGTGCGCTGAGCTCCCAGCTTTCCGAAGCTCTGCTGGGGGGCCTGCCGCACAAGCTGCTGGCCAGCTTCGACCTCGATGAGCTCTTCGACTATCGCTCACGCCGTCCTCGAGTGACGTTCCTGGAGGACCGCTTCACCGACTACGACGGACCTGAGCTCGACCTCTACGAGGTGCGCGACGCCTCCGGCAGGCCGTTTCTGCTGCTCACCGGCGACGAGCCTGACTTTCAGTGGGAGCGCGTCTCCGAGGCGGTGCTGGAGCTGGTGGAGCGACTGAACATCTCCCTGGTGGTGCTGGTGGATGCGTTGGGCCTGCCCGCCCCACACACCCGGCCGTTGGGTGTGACGGCCCATGGCAGCCGCAAAGACCTGATCACCGGCATCTCCACGTGGAGCCCTGCCGCGCAGATCGAGGCGGGCCTGGGACAGGTGCTTGAGATGCGTCTGGACGAGGAGGGGCACGACGTCGTCGGGTACACCCTGCACGTCCCGCACTACCTGGCCGGCGGTCGGTATCCGCAGGTCGCAGTCTCTGCGCTGGAGTACATCGGCGCCGCCATGGAGCTGATGCTGCCTACTGATGAGCTGCGTGAGTCTGCCCGCATGGTCGACCAGGACATCACCCGGCAGGTCAGCGGCAACAGTGAGATCCAGGGACTGGTGCACCGGCTGGAGCAGACTTTCGACGAGCACGCCACGACCGAGCAGCGATCCCTGCTGGTCAATGAGGACGACGCCGTCCCCGACGCCGAGGAGCTCGGTGCCGCAGTGGAGGCGTTCCTGCGTGCTCAGCCGACGCCAGAGGACACCACGACAGAGGACACCACGCCAGAGGACACCACGCCCGAGGGGATGGGTGACGAATCTTCCGAGGACGACGACACCTCCTCCGGCGAAGGCCTGCCACGCCTGTTCTGATCCTCCACAGCTGACGTGGTCCCAGCGCGACACGCGGCCCTCTCCACAGACCACCTGGAGGCCCTGGCAGCGGCCGCGTGTGCACTCAAGACTGACGTCATGAGCACATACAGCCACCGCCCGGACGACCTCGCCTCCACCCGGAACCGCACATCGCCTCCGCCTGGCTCCGGCTCGGCGGACGACACGCCGGAGGAGGTCATCAGCATCTCGGGCGCTGGTGACGCCCTGGCTCTGGTGCAGCACACCTTCGGTTTCCTGCCCGAGGACTCGCTCGTCGTCGTCGGACTCCATGGCACGCGCGTCGGTGCGCACCTGCGCATCGACCTGCGCGCCGGCGCCGACCATCCGGAGGGACTCGCGCAATGGGTCTGCGACCACCTGGCCGGCCCGCGGGTCAGCCCCAGGCCCGATGGCGCGGTGATCTATCTGTTCGTCGGGGAGGCACCCGCTCCGCCCACCTGGGATGACCCTTCCCTGCGCCCGTACGCGGCCCTGCATGCCTCACTGACGGCGGCACTTCGCGATCAGCACGAGATCCGCGTGGAGCAGAGCTGGTGGGTGGGCGACGGACACATTCGGGACTATGACTGCCTCGACTCTCGGTGCTGCGCCTATCCCGGGCAGGACGTCCAGGCCGCGGCAGCCAGCGTCCTGCATGCGCATATGGTCTACCGCGGCCGGATCCTGCGCACCCCACGGCAGGTGGTGGACGACTTCCTCGCTCCGGCGGCATCTCCCTCGGATCAGACCGTCGATGCTGTGGCGGCTGAACAGGCGCACCTCGGTCTGGACGTCGCCGACTCCCAGGGAGCACAGCAGGCCCTGTGGGTCTGGGATCAGATGATCCAGGACGAGGTCCGTGAGAGGGAAGGCCGAGAGCCGCCGGAGAGGCCTGGGCTGCCAGCCGGGGACGAGTCCGAGCGGATCGAGGCATGGGCGGATGAACATCGCGACCAGCTGTCGATGATGGTCGGGTCCCTCTCCCAGGGAGACGTTCCCGATGCGGTGCTCGTGCTCGCCGCAGACGGGCTGGATGTGGCGGCGCTGGGCCACGAGGTGATCCGAACCTGTCGCGACGTCCCAGGAGCGGCTGGAGAGGATGCGGGCGCGGCAGGAGGTCTGGCGGCGTTGGCTCGGCGTTGGGCCGAGCACGCCCAACCCTGCCGGGAGGGCGCTGGCGCGACGGCGGCCAGTATCGAGGACCAGCGGCGGCTCATCGAGGCTCATCTGGAGAGGTTCCATGCGACACTGCAGGGCGCGACCGGTGAACGCCCGCGCTGGGAGAGACTGGATGCCCTGGCGGGGATCCTCTCGCAGCTGCAGCCGATGCTGGTGGCCGAGCAGAAGGCTGAGACACTGGCGCTGATGTCCTGGATCGAGTGGGCGCGCGGCAGAGGGACGCTCTCCGGCGCCTATCTCGACCGTTGCCTGCACCTGGTGCCCGGGCACCAGGTGGGGCGCATGAGGAAGACAGACCGAGGCATCGGGCGGATCTGCCCCTGGGCGATGGTCAGGGAACACTCCTGGGGTATCTCCCGCACGGGGGCGTGAAGGTGAGGCGGCAGCTTCGTCGGGCGGGAGCCGAGCTGGGGCCTGGTCTTCAGCGACCGAGGAGAACTGGGGAGGGTCTTCGGGCATCCGGCAGGAGAATTCTTGGGAATTTATTTGCGGCGGGCGGGAATGATCCGGAGATAGCTGGCGTTGTGCCCTGCTGAGACCCTGCAACCATCGTCAGGTCGCTCGCCACGTACCGGCAGATCGGCGCCGCCAGTTCCCTCGGGAAGACGGTCGGAGGCCGCCGGGACGGTCAGCGTGAGCGAGGCGATGGAGTTGACAGGGTCATAGGTGTGTTGACCCTGGGTCAGCCCATCGCCTTCACACGTCCGAGTCGGAAGGTCATCGTGCCCACTACTGCGTCCAAGTCCACCGAAGAGAACGCAGCCGCGACAGAGGGGGAGCAGTCCTCCGCTGCCAGCGGGAGTTCAGCTTCGCGCACCTCCGCGCCTGGCGACAGCGCCGCGGCCAAGAAGTCGAGCTCCACTGCGAAGAAGTCCACCGCGAGATCCGCCACCAACGGCCCCGCCAAGAAGACCGGCGGGCGCAGGAAGGCCGCGGACCCCGTCGACGAGGTCCTCGCCGAGGCGGAGCAGGAGCAGGCCGCTCCGACCGAGGTGCTCGAGCAGGCCGTGGCCAAGGCCCTCCAGGACGGCGACGAGGAAGAGGTCGCCAAGAAGGTCGCCGCCGCCACAGGCGACCAGGGCAACGCCGAGGCGATCCTCGAGAACGCCAAGAAGGCGGCCAAGGGCGAGGACGCCGAGGAGGAGGAGACGCGAGGCCGAGGCTTCGTCATCTCCAACGCCGATGACGACGACGCTCCCGCCGTCCAGGTCGTGTCCGCCGGAGCCACCGCAGATCCGGTCAAGGACTACCTCAAGCAGATCGGGAAGGTGGCACTGCTCAATGCGGCCCAGGAGGTGGACCTCGCGCTGCGCATCGAGGCCGGTCTCTTCGCTGAGCACAAGCTCGCCAAGGATGAGATCGCCGATCGGCGGCTGCGCCGGGACATGGAGCTCATCGTCGCCGACGGTCGCCGAGCGAAGAACCACCTGCTGGAGGCGAACCTGCGTCTGGTCGTCTCTCTGGCCAAGCGCTACACCGGCCGCGGAATGCTGTTCCTGGATCTGATCCAGGAGGGCAACCTGGGCCTGATCCGCGCAGTGGAGAAGTTCGACTACACGAAGGGCTTCAAGTTCTCGACCTACGCGACGTGGTGGATCCGTCAGGCCATCACCCGCGCGATGGCCGACCAGGCTCGCACCATCCGCATCCCGGTCCACATGGTCGAGGTCATCAACAAGCTGGCCCGCGTCCAGCGACAGATGCTGCAGGACCTCGGGCGGGAGCCCACGCCGGAAGAGCTGGCCCAGGAACTGGACATGACGCCCGAGAAGGTCGTGGAGGTCCAGAAGTACGGCCGCGAGCCGATCTCGCTGCACACCCCCTTGGGTGAGGACGGGGATTCGGAGTTCGGTGACCTCATCGAGGACTCCGAGGCAGTGGTCCCCTCCGATGCGGTGAGCTTCACGCTCCTGCAGGAGCAGCTCCACTCCGTCCTTGACACCCTGGCCGAGCGTGAGGCGGGTGTCGTGGCGATGCGATTCGGCCTCACCGACGGCCAGCCGAAGACTTTAGACGAGATCGGAAAGGTCTACGGCGTCACCCGGGAACGCATTCGACAGATCGAGTCCAAGACGATGTCGAAGCTGCGCCACCCGAGCCGCTCGCAGGTGCTCCGCGACTACCTCGACTGAGCATCGGCGACGCGCCCTGACCGTGGAGCCCCGGCATGCGAGAGCGGTCCGGAGCTCCGGCTGAAGAGGCCCGATCATCATCACGTCAGCTGCTGGGGTGCGCCTGCGCGCCCCAGCAGGACTGTCACGAACTTCCCTGCAGACAAAGACGATCTGACTGACGACATGCAGACGACGAAGGGCCCGGAGGATGATCCTCCGGGCCCTTCGCCTGTGCCGGCGACCGAGGTTGCCGAACCTATGCAGTGGTGATGATCGCGGGTACCGCGCCTCAGCGCGCTTCCGCAAGGCGGGCCGACTCATCGACCCACTCAGAGGTCTGTGGACGCAGCGTCTCTTCCACATGACGTGCGTGGTGAACGCAGAAGAGCAGAACACCGGCGCCGGAGGAGAGAGCCGCTCGCACATAGGCCTGTGCTCCGCAGCGGTCGCAGCGGTCGAGGGCAGTCAGAGTGTTCGGGTGTGCTTCGAGTGTCCCAGTCGTGCCGGTCATGCTCTTCGCCTCCTCACGTGAATGGTAGATACCTATACAACCATGCCGGGGGCCGTTTCATTCGCAGTCGACCGCCCGTTTCCCGGGCCTTTCGCTCACCGCGTACGCGGTGAGCGGCCCATCTGGACGGATACGACGGTCCTGCGGCGGTTCTGAAGGCAGTGTGAGGTTCCGCCGGATACGCTGGCAACGTCTGTGTCCTATGCGGCACGCGCCGTCGCCGCGAAGGCGAGATGCTGCGACGTCGAGACGGTGCGCGACCCGAGTCCAGCAGGAGGAGATCCGTGGCAAAGCGATCCGAGTACGACGCTCGGCATCTGTCGGTGCTCGAGGGCCTGGAAGCGGTCCGGAAGCGACCGGGGATGTACGTCGGCTCCACCGACTCCCGTGGTCTCATGCACTGTCTCTGGGAGATCATCGACAACTCGGTGGACGAGGCGCTGGCGGGCTACGCCTCGACCATCACCGTCGTCCTGCATCCGGATGACTCGGTGGAGGTCACCGACGACGGCCGAGGCATCCCCGTCGACGTGGAGCCTCGCACCGGCCTCTCCGGGCTCGAAGTGGTCTTCACCAAGCTCCACGCCGGCGGCAAGTTCGGCGGTGGCTCTTACAACGCCGTCGGAGGACTCCACGGGGTCGGCGCCTCGGTCGTCAACGCGCTGTCCGCGCGGCTCGACGCCCGGGTCACGCGTGGCGGCAAGGTCTACCAGATGTCCTTCCGCCGCGGCGAGCCGGGCATCTTCGCCGGCAGCAGGGCGGACCCGGATGCCGATTTCACGCCGGCGGCGGAGGGCTCCCCGGTGGAGGTGGTCGGCAAGGCCAAACGAGGCACCACCGGCACCACCATCCGATACTGGGCGGATCGCCATATCTTCACCCCGGATGCACGCTTCGACGATGAGGAGCTCAGCAATCGCGCCCGGCAGACCGCATTCCTCATCCCAGGGCTGCGCATCACAGTGCGCGATCAGCGCGGGGAGACTCCCTCGGAGGAGGTCTTCCAGTACGACGGCGGGATAGGGGAGTTCGTCGACTTCCTGTCCACCGATTCTCCCGTCACCGAGATCTGGCGGATCCAGGGTCAGGGGAGCTTCACCGAGCGTGTGCCGGTGATCGGCGATGACGGCCGGAGCCACATGCAGGACGTCGAGCGGGACTGCGAAGTGGACATCGCGATGCGCTGGGGCGTGGGCTATGACGCGAACGTGCGCAGCTTCGTCAACATCATCTCCACGCCGAAGGGCGGAACCCACCTCACCGGCTTCGAGCAGGCGCTGCTGAAGACCTTCCGTAAGAACGTGGAGGCCAACGCCCGGCGGCTCAAGGCCGGCAATGACAAGCTCGAGAAGGACGACGTCCTGGCGGGGCTGACCGCCGTGGTGACGGTGCGCATCGCCGAGCCCCAGTTCGAGGGCCAGACCAAGGAGATCCTCGGGACCTCTGCGGCACGTCAGATCGTCTCCAAGGTGGTGGAGAAGGAGCTCGGCCAGCGGCTGACCTCCACCAGGCGTGGGGAGAAGCAACAGGCCACCGCCGTGTTGGAGAAGGTCGTCTCGGAGATGAAGTCGCGCATCTCAGCGCGCATGCACAAGGAGACCCAGCGTCGGAAGAACGCCCTGGAGAACTCCTCGATGCCGGCGAAGCTGGTGGAGTGTCGATCAAAGGGTGTGGAGAACACCGAGCTGTTCATCGTGGAGGGGGACTCCGCGCTGGGCACGGCCAAGTTGGCCCGTTCCTCTGACTACCAGGCTCTGCTGCCGATCCGAGGCAAGATCCTCAACGTGCAGAAGGCCTCCGTCTCGGACATGCTCTCCAACACCGAGTGTGCCGCCCTCCTGCAGGTGATCGGCGCCGGTTCGGGCCGGACCTTCGACGTCGACTCCGCGCGCTACGGCAAAGTGGTGCTGATGACAGACGCCGACGTCGACGGCGCCCACATCCGCACCCTGCTGCTGACGCTCTTCTTCCGATACATGCGACCGATGATCGAGGAGGGACGGGTGTTCGCCGCCGTGCCTCCGCTGCACCGAGTAGAAGTGGTGCACGCCGGAAAGAAGCCCAACGAAGTGCGCTACACCTATTCGGAAGCCGAGCTGAACCAGCTGCTGGCGCGTCTCGAGGCCGAGGGTCTGCGCTACAAGGAGCCCATCCAGCGCTACAAGGGACTGGGTGAGATGGATGCCGACCAGCTCTCGGAGACCACCATGGATCCGGCCTTCCGTTCCCTGCGGCGCATCCGGGTGGAGCACGCGGAGAACGCCGAGCGGGTCTTCGACCTGCTGATGGGCTCAGTCGTGGCGCCGCGCAAGGACTTCATCATCGAGGGTTCGCAGGCGCTTGACCGCGAACGCATCGACGCCTGAGGCGGATCCGGCGTACCAGTGCGCCGCGCCTGCCATCAGTTCTTCTACAACGTGTCGAAATACTCTGCCTCACTGGCGCGTGACAGCGCGGGGGACGGCGATCTGACGATAGACTGGGCCCCGACCGCGACTGCACCTTGACCCATTGTGAGCATCAGACGTGACCCAGAACCCCTCCGGCGCCCTGTCCGGCGCGCCCGCGCCGCCCGCTTCTTCACCGACCCCGGGACACCCGGCCGGTGAGGCACGGCCGCAGTGGCGCCGCAAAGCGGCGGCCTACTGGTCGCTGACGAAGCCGCGGGTGATCGAGCTGCTGCTGGTCACGACGCTTCCCACGATGATCTTCGCCCAGCGGGGATTCCCTGACTTCTGGCTGGTTCTCGCCACCATGGTCGGCGGCGCCTGCGCAGCCGGCTCTGCGGGCGCGTTCAACTGCTACATCGACCGGGACATGGACAAGCTCATGAACCGGACCAAGAAGCGTCCGCTGGTCACCGGGGAGCTCACTCCGCGGGAGGCGTTCGTCTTCGCCTCGTTGCTCGGCGCGGTGGCGATCGCCATCCTATGGATCGGCGCCAATCCGCTGGCAGCCGGTCTCGGAGCGGCGGCCATGTTCTTCTACGTGGTCATCTACACGATCATCCTGAAGCGGCGCACCGAACAGAACATCATCTGGGGCGGTCTGGCTGGATGCTTCCCCGTGCTCATCGCCTGGGCCGCGGTCCGCGAGAGCGTCGAGTGGCCCGCGCTGGTGCTGTTCTTCATCATCTTCCTCTGGACCCCGCCCCATTACTGGCCACTGTCCATGAAGTACCGCACCGACTATCAGACGGCCGACGTCCCCATGCTCGGCGCCGTGGCCACTGCCAAGACCGTCTCCGTGCAGGTCGTCCTCTACGCCTGGGCGACGGTGGTCTGCTCACTGCTGCTGATCCCCATGGGCTGGGCAGGCATCACCTACACCGCCTTCGCGGCGGTCTCCGGAGGCTGGTTCCTCTACGAGTGTCACGTGCTGCACCGTCAGGCTCAGCGGGAATCGCTCACCGACAAGAAGGCCATGAAGGTCTTCCACCTGTCGATCATGTATCTCACGCTTCTCTTCGTGGGCCTGGCCCTCGATCCCTTCATCGGCGCCCCGTTGATGAGCTAGCCTGAACTTCCAGCCGCCGCCCCGTGCGACGGCGCCTGCCTCGGCGGCAGAGCAGCCACCGGCGGCATGGTGGGGAGGGAGGACGATGTCTCTGCGCTGGTATTCCACGGTCGTCGAGGCGAGAGACCACCGAGCTCTGGCCCGGTGGTGGGCTGAGGCTTTGGGCTGGGACGTGGCCTTCGAGACGGAGAAGGAAGCCGCGGTCCTGCCGCCCTGGGCGAAGGACTTCGTGGAGATCCTCGACTTCCATCGCGTGCCTCCGGGCATGCTCTTCGTGCCGGTGGGGCACGAGAAGAACACCAAGAACCGGCTCCACTGGGACTTCGCACCACACATCAGCGATGACCGTGACGCCGAGATCGAGCGGCTGCTCGACCTCGGAGCCCGGATCGTCGACGTCGGCGCTCCGGATGACGCCACCTGGACCGTGCTGGCAGACCCGGAGGGCAATGAGTTCTGCGTCCTCTCCTCCCGGGACATGTGAGCACGCCCCCGCACGTCCCTCACTACGTTGACGACGCAGTTCACTGACGCGCGCTGGTACGCTGACTTCGATGGATGTCCTCTGCCGACGTGCCGCTGTCTCCGCCAGTGGCGTGACGATGCTGGCACCCCTCGACGCAGAGCTGCCTGCAAGACTGCTCACCACAGTGAGCGGCCCCAATGGGTCAGGAAAGTCCACCCTCCTCTCGGTGATCGCGGGCAGACGCACCCTCACCTCCGGCCGCTGCCTCGTCGACGGGAGCCCTCCCGATGAGTCGAGTGGGCGATTCCGTGAAGCCGTGGCCTCCTTCATCGACACGCCTCCGCTGGCCCGGGACCTCACCGTCCGGGAGCAGACGGCGGTGGTGGGTGCATCCTGGTGGCCATATCGTGACCCGTGGGCCGGAGCAGATGCCCAGCTCACTGCTCTGGAGGCCGCTCATCTCTCCGGGCGCTTCGTGCATGAACTCTCTGCCGGAGAGCTGCAGCTCGTCATGCTCGCTCTGACCTGTCATCGCCCATCCCGTCTGTTGCTTCTCGACGAGCCTGAGCGCCACCTGGACGAGGAGCGGATCTGTCAGCTCGGAGACCTGCTGAAGCAACGGGCACAGGCAGGGACCACGGTGGTGCTCGCGACGCATGACCACAGACTCATGGAGCAGGCCGACTGCTGCATCTCCCTGGCGGCGGCTGATCGGACTCCATGAGCGTCAGGGAGATGCGGATGCACGAGAGGGCGACATATCAACTCCGCCTGCGCCGCACCCGAGGGGTCCTGCGCAGCCTCCGCCGTGACGGCGGGACAGGGCTGGCCCTGTACGTCGGCGGGATTCTGGTGGTCTTCGGGGTCCTCCCCGCCCTCTGGGTCCTCGGAGAGCTGCTGGCGGAGCCGCTCCACGGCGTCATCGCGGCCGGAGCTGATCGAGTCGCCTTGGGAGCCTCCGCTGTGCAGGCGTTCGGGCTCTGGGTCGGGACCCGCTGCGGTCCCGCTCTGTTGCCGTCCTTCAGGGCGCACGTCCTGCTGGCCACCGGCATCCCGCGCCCTAGGGTGCTGGGTCCCGCTGCCCTCAGGAACATGACACTGGGCATGCTGATCGTGGGCCTCACTTCAGCCAGCCTCACCTTCAGTGCCTCCGGCGGGTCTCTGGGGCAAGGTGCCACCGGGATCCCGCCCCTGCTGGTGCTTCTGACCGGTCTGGTCCTGGGCGGGCAGACGAGCCTGGCTTGGGCTGTGGGGCAACGATTGGCCCCAGGTGTCGCCAACGGCATGGCTGTCCTCATCCTGGTGCTCACGGGCGTGGCGACAATGTGGTTCCCGACCATTCTGCCCACCACCGGAGGCTGGTACGGGCTGCTGGTGACAGGGGAGCTCGCCGCCCCTGCGGACTGGATGCTGCTGGCTGCGGCTGCAGCGCTGACGGCATTCGCCTGGGCGTTGTATCGGGGGCTGCCTTCAGGCCTCGGCGCGGTGCCGGCCACCAGGATCATGGCTCAGGCGCAGCGTCTTGAGGCCGTGCTGTTCCTGGCTGGAAGCGGAGATATGCGCCGCGCCGCAGAGGCGACACGGTCCCCGCCGCGGCGGTATCCACCCATGAGCTTGGGGCCTTCGCTGCAGAAAGCGAGGCATCGCAGGCTCAGCGCCTTGTCGGTCGGATGGCGACAGGATGCAACGGCCTCCCTCCGGCATCCTGGACAGGCACTACGGAGCGTGGTGCTGCTGATCGCCGCAGGCATGGTCGTCGGACTCATCGGCCCGGCGACCGGGTATGGCTCTGGGGACGTCGTCGCAGGCGCCGCAGCAATGCTGGCCCTCTGCCTCTTGCTCGACGCCGGTCTCGTCGGAGTAAGTCCGGGGCTCCGCGGACTGCAGGAGGAGCTGCAGGCCGCTCCGCTCTACGGCTGGTCCCGGCGCGAGTCGACGATGCGACACTGCCTGTGGCCCCTGGCCGTCGCTTCGCCCAGCGTGATGATCGGTTGCGTCGTCAGCCTCTCGCGGGCTGTGCCCGAGGGAGGCATCGGTAGCGGACGCTGGTCTTCTCTCGATGCCGCAGCGCAGGGGACATGCTGGGCTCTGGCCGTCGCCGTCATCATGTTCAGCTGTCGGCTCCTGCAGGAGGTCAGTTCCGGCGACACACCACTGGCGGGGATCCCGCCCGTCCCTACGCCCTTGGGGGACCTCACCGGGGTGCTCCTGCTGCTCGGGAGCGTCCGCGGAGCCCTCGCCGCCACAGCGGCACTGGCAGGCGTCGCCGTGCTCGTCCACGAGCCGTGGACGCAGGTGGCGGCGACGGCGGTCCTCGCCGCCGTCGCCGCCCTGGGGTGCCTCGTGGCAGCCCCGCGTCTGGCTCAGTCCTGTTGAACGGCTCAGTCCTCCTGCGCGAAGTCGATGACCACGCGGCCGTCGATCTTGCCATGCTGCATCTCGTCGAAGACGGCGTTGATGTCTCCCAGCGGGCGTGTGGAGATCGTGGGATGGATCTTGCCCCGCGAGTAGATCTCCAGAGCTTCGACCATGTCCTGACGCGTTCCGACGATCGAGCCGCGGATCGTCAGCCCCTTGAGGACGATGTCGAAGATCGGGGCCGGAAACTCGCCCGGCGGTAGGCCGTTGAAGACGATGGTCCCACCTCGACGAGTCATCGAGATGGCCTGGCGGAAGGCATCCGGGTGGACCGCAGTCACCAGAACGCCATGGGACCCTCCCACCCGGCGCTGGATCTCCTCGGCCGGGTCGGCCCCCAGAGCATTGAGCGTGATCTCCGCCCCATGCCGTTCCGCCAGGGCGAGCTTGTCGTCGGCGATGTCCACCGCGATGACGCGCATCCCCATGGCCGCGGCGTACTGGACGGCCAGGTGGCCGAGACCGCCGATGCCGGAGATCACCACCCATTGACCGGGCCGCACCCCGGTCACCTTCAGGCCCTTGTAGACCGTCACTCCGGCACAGAGCACCGGAGCGACCTCGAAGGGGTCTGCTCCGTCGGGGATCGCCGCGGCGAACTTGGCGTCGACCAGCATGTACTGCCCGAAGGAGCCGTCGACGGCGTACCCGCCGTTGATCTGCTGCTCGCACAGGGTCTCCCATCCGGTGCGGCAGTGCTCACAGGCCCCGCAGGCGCTCCAGAGCCACGCATTCCCGACCGTCTGACCGACTTCCACCTCGGTCACGCCGGGGCCGACCTTCTCGACGACGCCCACGCCCTCATGGCCGGGGATGAACGGCGGGGTGGGCTTGATCGGCCAGTCCCCCTCCGCGGCATGGAGGTCGGTGTGGCAGACGCCCGAGGCCTGCAGCTTCACTAGGGCCTGCCCGGGGCCCGGCTCCGGCAGATCGTGTTCACGGACATTCAGCTCGGTGCCGAACTGCTCGACGACTGCTGCTGTCATGGTGCTCATCGTCACTCCTCGTGTGTTCGTCCGATGATGGCACATGTGACGATATTCACACTGAGGTTGCAGGGGAGTTGCGCCGCTCGGCGCCTCAGGCGGATGTCCAGGCTCACGTGGCGGAACGCGCCACGAGCAGGGCTCGCTCGGGAGAGTCCGGAGGCAGCAGGCGCAGAGCCTCCCGGAGGGCGGCCTCGTCGCCGCCCGCCTCGGGAAGCTGCAGGTAGCGGCAGATCTCCAGGGGGGAGCCGTCCTGCAGCACGGCCTCGCGAAGCATGGCGGAGAGCTCCCACCGGATGCGGGTGATGCCGGGGGACTGGGACCGGGGGAGGAGGTCTCCGGCATAGAGGTCCAGTGCCGTGGCCCGGTCACCCCGGCGTAGCGCCTCGTAGACGTCCACCGCATCCAGGGGGAGCGGCTGTGAGAGCCGGTAGGGGCGAGACAGCAGCGTCAGGCCGGGCTCCGGGGCGGGAACTTGCGTCAGGACTCGGCGCAGGCGATTGACCTCGGCGCGCAGGGCCACCTCGTGCCCGGGTTCGCCGAAGAGGTCCTCGGCCAGCTGGGCGGCATTCATTCCCGCCTCGGCTCGACCCCGGGGTCCTCCGGTCTCCCAGCCCAGAAGCACGAGCAGATCGGCATGTCGGGGGCTGAGGCGCCACGAGGCGGGGCCCCGGGCGAGGGACGGGGACTCCTGGCCCAGGGTGATGAGACGCGGCAGCCCCTGCCCTGCCGCGGTGGAGCGCAGCTCCCCCTGAGCCGCGGCGATCGCCGCGACGACCAGCGGAAGGGAATGGGTGGCCACCGCTTCTCGCCCTCCGGTGATGTCCACCATGCCGAGCAGTCCGCCGGTGTGTGGGCAGTGGACCGGAGCCGCGGAGCAGGAGAATCGGTGCGCCGCGACGGCGAAGTGCTGCTCCTGATCCACCTTGACGGCCCGGCCGCTGGCCAGTGCGGTGCCAGGCGCAGAAGTGCCGATCGCTCGCTCCGACCAATTGGCCCCCGCCTGGAATCCCTGGGACTCAGCACGGCGGAGCGTCGGGCGATCGCCGTCGACCCAGAGGAGTCGCCCCTGGGCGTCTCCGACGGCGACGATGAGACCTGCGTCCCGCGCTGGCTGGATCAGCAGACGATCGAACACCGGCATCGCAGCCGACAGCGGGTGCTCCCGGCGGGCGCCCGGAAGGTCAGACTCAGACAGGTCGATGGGCGGCGACGCATGACCCGGGTCCTTCAGATATCCCGAGGAGCGACGCCACGACTCGCGCAGCATCGGGGGCAGCGCCTCCCACGTCTGCGGCTCGTCGGGGACGGCCTCACGCATCATGGAGCCTCCTGAGGGGCGCATCGTCAATACTCCGCCGCGGATCGGGCAACGGTTCACCGGCTGTCGCGTACGTGATACAGCACACATGGGATCGACTTTCAGGATAGGCCATGAACCCAGGCGGCGAGGCCTCTCCATCCGGGGCGGAGCTGCAACGTCGATGCAACGGCCCGTCCATTAGCGTCATCACTGTGTGAATCAGCTCACATGCTGGGTCAATGTCACTGGTGCCGGCTCACCGACGGAGGCGTGCTCCTCGTGGCGAGACTGATCTGGCGGTGACACAGCTCTGACATGCCATCCCTGACGAAGGAGTCCCCATGAGCGTCTACGCGCAGCCCGGCCACCCCGAGAGCCTGGTGAGCTTCAAAGCCCGGTACGAGAACTGGATCGGCGGCGAATGGGTCGCCCCGGTCAAAGGACGCTACTTCGAGAACCCGTCCCCGGTCACCGGGAAGACCTTCACCGAGATCGCTCAGTCCGACGCCGAGGACATCGAGCTCGCCCTCGACGCCGCACACCAGGCGGCTCCTGACTGGGGCCGGACCTCCGCCGCCCAGCGTGCGCTGGTACTCCACCGCATCGCCGACCGGATCGAAGAGAACCTCGAGATGCTCGCGGTGGCCGAGACCTGGGACAACGGCAAGCCGGTGCGTGAGTGCCTGGCCGCCGACCTGCCGCTGGCCGTTGACCACTTCCGCTACTTCGCCTCCGCCATCCGCGCCCAAGAGGGCGGGATCAGTGAGATCGACGGCGACACTGTGGCATACCACTTCCACGAACCGCTGGGCGTGGTCGGCCAGATCATCCCTTGGAACTTCCCGCTGCTGATGGCCACATGGAAACTCGCCCCCGCGCTGGCCGCCGGCAACACGGTGGTGCTCAAGCCCGCCGAGCAGACGCCGACATCCATCCTGGTGCTGTCCGAGCTGATCGCCGACCTGCTGCCGACCGGGGTGCTCAACGTGGTCAACGGCTTCGGCGCCGAGGCCGGAGCCCCACTGGCCTCCAGCCCGAGGATCCGCAAGATCGCCTTCACCGGAGAGACCACCACCGGCCGACTCATCATGCAGTACGCCTCCCAGAACCTCATCCCGGTCACCCTGGAGCTGGGCGGCAAGAGCCCCAACATCTTCTTCTCCGACGTCGCCCGGGAGAAGGACGCCTTCTATGAGAAGGCCCTGGAGGGCTTCACCATGTTCGCGCTCAACCAGGGTGAGGTCTGCACCTGCCCGTCGCGCGCCCTGATTGACGAGACCATCATGGACGGGTTCCTCGCCGATGCCGTCGAACGCACCAAGAAGGTCGTGCAGGGCGACCCGCTGGACACCAGCACCATGATCGGCGCGCAGGCCAGCAACGATCAGCTGGAGAAGATCCTCTCCTACATCGACATCGGCAAGCAGGAGGGCGCGGAGGTGCTGCTCGGCGGCGAGCAGGTGGACCTCGGCGGGGATCTCTCCGGGGGATACTACGTACAACCGACGATCTTCCGCGGCAGCAACTCCATGCGGATCTTCCAGGAGGAGATCTTCGGCCCCGTGGTTTCGGTGACCGGTTTCTCCGGCTACCAGGATGCCATGGACATCGCCAATGACACACTCTACGGACTGGGAGCCGGGGTGTGGTCCCGCGACGGTGCCACCGCCTACCGCGCGGGCCGGGAGATCCAGGCCGGACGGGTCTGGACCAACTGCTACCACCAGTACCCCGCCCACGCCGCCTTCGGCGGGTACAAGCAGTCGGGCATCGGCCGGGAGAACCACGCGATGATGCTGGGCCACTACCAGCAGACCAAGAACCTGCTGGTCAGCTACTCCGAAGGAGCTGCCGGCCTGTTCTGATCAGCAGGTCGCCACAGAGCCGGATGACGGCCCGCCGCCGGGGGAGCCCCGGGCGGCGGGCGTCTCCGTCCCAAGGACGCCCCACCAGGAGAAGGGAATGAGGACGATGCCCCATGCACGTGTCGCCCTGACCGAGGAGGCCGCAGCCCTGCTGCGCCGCCTCCGCACAGAGCATGACCAGCCACTGATGTTCCACCAGTCCGGAGGCTGCTGCGACGGCTCCGCCCCCATGTGCTACACCCAGGGGACCTTCCTCACCGGCTCCTCGGATGTGCTGCTCGGCGAACTCGACGCCGGCACCGGCGAACCTGTCCCGGTGTGGATCTCCCAGGCTCAGTTCGAGTACTGGTCCCACACCCACCTCACCATCGACGTCGCCGCTGGCCGTGGGGCGGGTTTCTCCATCGAAGGGCCCACCGGTCACCGGTTCGTGATCCGCTCCCGCCTCTTCACCGACGAGGAGTCCCAGGATCTGGAGCCGGTCCGCACCGGCTGAGCCCTCCGCCGGGCCGGGGGAGGGCTCAGCCGCAGCCGCTCCAGGTGGTCCTCGCGCCGCAGGTCCCAGGCGTCGGCTGCCTGGATGCTCACCGCCCGCGGTCCGGTGCGGCGGATCGTGCCCTCCACCAGCATCAGCTGGGCGGTGAAGAGGATCTCCCCGGCGTTGCTCTGGGCCTCCTCGAAGAACGCGACGTCAGCGCAGCCGGTGCCGTCGTCGAGACTGATGAACACCACCCGCTTGCCGCTGGCCATCGGCGGGGTCTGGGTGGCCACCCGAATTCCGGCCACTCGCACGGTGGCGCCGCTGCGCAGCTCCAGCAGGTCCTCCGCCCGGGTCACCTCGAAGCGGTCCAGCGCCGCCCAATGGTTCTCCATCACATGGCCGGTGACGTCGATGCTGGTCAGTCGCAGCTCGTCACTGATCAGCTCCTCCCTGGTGGGGGAGGGATGCGTCTCCGGCAGGGAGGAGACCTCCACGTCCGGGAGGGGCAACGGCAGCTGGCCGGCCACCTCCCGGCGTCGCGGCGAGGAGACCCGCGCCCGGGTCCGGTCCGCGACGGCGGCGATCAGGTCCCCCCGTCGGCCCAGGCCCCCGGGCATGAGTGAGTCCAAGGCCCCCACCTGTGCCAGTGCGCGCAGCGTGGGACGCTTCGGACGCGCCCGATCCCGCAGGTCCGCCAGCGAGTCGAAGGGCTGGGCCTCCACGATCCTGTCGATCTCCGCTTCGCTGATTCCCTTGAGGCTGGTCAGCGCCATGCGGATGCCCGCTGCGGCCGGCTCATCCAGCTCCTCCAGCACATAGTGCCGGGTGGAGCGGTTGACGTCCATGCCCAGCAGCGGCACTCCCAGACGCCTGGCCTCGGCCACCAGCAGCCGCAGCGGATACATGCCTGGATCATGTTCGAAGAGCCCGGCGAGGAAAGCCGCCGGATGGTGGGTCTTCAGCCAGGCGGACTCGAAGGTCGGGACCGCGAAGGCCGCCCCATGAGCTTTGCAGAAGCCGAAGGAGCCGAAGCTGTCCAGGATCTCCCAGACCTCCTCGATCACCCCGTCGGCATACCCGCGCGCTGCGGCCCGGGTGCGGAAGAAGGTCTTCACCGTGTCATGGGTCTCGCCGCCCAGTGCACGGCGGAGCTCATCGGCCTTGGCCAGTCCGCAGCGGGTCATCGTGTCGAAGATGCGCAGCACCTGCTCGTGGTAGATCGTCACCCCGTGGGTCTCGGCCAGGACGTCGGCCAGGTCCGGGTGCGGGGAGGCCACCTGTTCGAAACCATGCCGCCGCTCCAGATAAGGGGTCACCATGCCGGACCCCATCGGCCCCGGTCGGAACAGCGAGATGTCCACCACCAGGTCAGAGAAGCGTCGTGGCACCAGCTTGCCCACCAGCTCCCGCTGCCCCGGAGACTCGATCTGGAAGCAGCCCAAAGTGTGGGTGGACTGGATGAGTCGATAGGTCGCCTCGTCGTCGCGGTCCACCGCCTCCAGCTCGATCCGTTCCCCGGTGGTGCGCCGCACCTCCTGCAGGGCGTAGGCGATGGTGGACTGCATGCGCACCCCCAGCACGTCCAGCTTCAGGAAACCCATCGGGTCCATGTCGTGCTTGTCGAACTGACTCATCGGCAGTCCGTCCACCCCGGAGGGCTGCACCGGCGTGAGGTCCAGCAGCTGCTCATCGCCCAGGATGACCCCACAGGGGTGGGTGGAAATATGCCGGGGAAGCCGGTCCAGCCGCTCGGTGAGATCCACCAGCAGGTCCAGCTGCTGGCGCCCCTGCGACCGCTCGGAGTCCAACCGGGCGGCCAGGGTGCGCAGCTCCGGCTTCTCCGCCAGCGCCTCTCGGAACCGACTGGCCGGGAAACGCCACATGGTCTCAGCGATCTGCGCGATCTCCTCCTCCGGCAGTCCCAGAGCGAGGCCGGCGTCGCGCACGGCTCCGCGGATCCGATAGCTGTTCTGCATACTCATCAGCGTGGTGCGCTCACCACCGAACCGCTCGAATATCCGGTGGTAGACCTCATGGCGGCGGGCCGACTCCACGTCGATGTCGATGTCCGGCAGGGTGGAACGGCGCCGTGAGAGGAAACGTTCGAAGATCAGATCATGCTCGATCGGGTCCACCGCGCTGATCCGCAGCAGATGATTCACCAGAGAGGAGGCCCCTGAGCCGCGCGCCGAGACCCGCACCTCCATCTGCTCGACCATCTCGACCACTTCTGCGACCGTCAGGAAGTAGCTGGAGAAGCCGAGATCCTCGATGATCGTCAGCTCATGCTCCAACCGCCCCCTCACCTGCGCGGCGGCTGAGGAGGACAGCCGGGGGAACCGCGCGGTGAGCCCGGCCTCGCAGCGCTGGCGCAGCTCGCGGCGCGGATCTGTGCACCGCCCCTGCCTGCCCAGCCCGATCACCCGGGCCTCCGGGACCTTCGGCACGCGGAAGCTCATGTGCGCCACCGGGTCCAGGAGGCAACGCTGCGCCAGCGCCCGGGTGTGCTCGAGCAGGTCCACGGCGTCGATGTGTGCCGCCGAGCTGGACGCGCAGATCTCCCCGGCCAGTCGTTCCATCGTCCGGGCAGGCTTGAGCCAGCCCTGGCCGTTGGGCTGCAGGGTCTCGGTGACGTGGAGACTGGAGAGCACCCGGACCGCGTCGAGCACATCGGCGGTGGTGGCGTCGTCCTCCTGGGCGAAGCGCACCATGTTCGTCAGCACCGGGTCCACTGCACAGTCCTCGGCGATCGCGAGCATCCGCGCGGCATGGGCGGTGGAGAGCGCCTCTCCGGGAGGGGCGAGGTGGGAGACCACCTCGATCCGCAGCGGGGCGGCCCCCAGGGCCGATCGCCAGCCGTGCAGCAGCCCCCGGGCCTGGGCGTAGCGTCGGGTGGCCGCAGCGGTACCGACGTCGCTCTCCGGCCCCAGCAGCACGAACAGTGCCGGATCAGCCTCCCCGGAGGCCACGGTCCGCACCCCTGCGGGGCAGGCCAGCTCCACCAGCCGAGCGAGGCCGAGGCGGGGCCCTGCGCCGGTGTCCCGCAGATGGGCGGCAGAGACCGCCCGACACAGCGCCGCATACCCGGCCGCCGAACCGTGGGCGAGCAGAACCACCCGCCCGCGGTCCGCCAGGCCGCCGTCGGGGAGCTCCTCGATGACCTGCAGGTTCACCCCGAGGATGGGGGAGACGTCGTGGACGCGGCAGGCGGTGACATGCTTGATCGCCCCGTACAGGCCGTCCCGGTCCACGCAGGCGATGGCGTCCGCATCGTCCGCGGCGGCCGCCGCGACCAGGTCCTCCGGCCAGCTGGCACCGTAGTGGGCGCTGAAGGAGGAGGCGACGTCGAGATGCACGAACCCACCCATCAGCGTGCTCCCCGAGGTGGGGTGAGCCGGTCAGGGGCGGTGAGATCAGGCCGCCGCATCGTGGACTCTCAGCAGCCGCCATCGTCCGGAGCCGGCGTGACGGCTCAGGTCGACGGTGCGAGGCACGGCCCGGGAGGCGGCCTCCAGGCGGATCTGGAGCCGCCAGATCTCATGGTCGACGACCCCTGCACCGCGACCGCGTTCGACCCGGGCGTCCTCGAGCCACCAGCGACGGCGCTCGAACCAGCGGACCGGCTCCTCCACGACGGCATGCCAGCGATCCCGCCAGCACAGTCGGTGCGGGATGCCGGTCTCGTCGCACTCGACGGTCAGCTCCTCGGTGAGGGCCCGCGACAGCGGGATGACGGCTGCATCGTTCCGGGATCCTGCGCCAGAGCCAGAGGCAGAGCCAGAGGCAGAGCCAGAGGCAGAGCCAGAAGCAGAGCCAGAAGCAGGGGCCGAGGATCGGCTCGCGGCGCTCTGGCTCCTCGCGGCGGCGAGGCGGCGAGCCTCCTCCGGGGCGACGAGGCGGACGACGCCGGGAAGGGCGGGGGTGGTCGAGGTGGTGCTCATCAGCTCTACTCCCTAGGTCCAGCGCCCGAAGGCGCGCAGGTGCAGTGTTCGCTGACGATGGGAAGGAGCGAGCGGGGAGCGAGGCACCGCCTCTCGCCCCTCCATCGTAGTTCGAACACAGTTTCGAATACAAAGGGAGGCTACGGCGGACCGCTGACATGCGAGGCAGGCGGGCGTGCGACACCGCAGGCAGGCGCCTGCCGAGGTGCCGGAGTTATCCTCCGACACCGCCGGCAGGCGCAACGCTCAGCGCGCAGCGGGGGCGGGCACCCCGGGCAGCCGCCACACGGTGAAGGACGGGCCGAGGGCGGAGATCCGCATGGTCTCACCGGAGAGGTCGCACACAGATTCACCGGTCAGACGCGAGATCGCCGGCTCATCCCGCTGACCGCAGGACGCCGCCAGCCCCGGCACGGCCACCACAGGAAGCTCCATCTCACGCTCAGCCATGGTGGCCAGCACCAGCAGGCTCTCCTGGGCCGACTCGCGGAGGAACACCACGGCGTCGTCGTCAGCGTGGACCCAGCGCATCCCGCCGCGGGCCAGCACCTCATGACCGCGGCGCAGACCGACCAGCTCCCGGCACAGTCGCAGTTGCTCGGCGACCTCCGGCTGGGACTCCGTGCCCCACGGCATCGGAGTGCGGCTGAGTTCGCCGTCGGCCCCGGTGAGCCCGAACTCGTCCCCGGCGAAGAGCACCGGCACCCCCGGCAGGGTCATCGCCAGCCCCAGTGCGAGCGGCATGGCTCCCTGGGCCGCGTGCGTGGAGAACCGCGCGGTGTCATGGGTGTTCAGCGGCTGCATGTTCCCCAGTCGGATCCGCCACGGGATCCCGGCGGAGAATCGGGTCACCGCCTGGGCGAACTCCGCGGCGGTGATCTTCGGGATCCCGCCCAGCGGCAGGCCGAAGAACCACGGCTCGGTGCACTGGGAGCCCTCCGCTGTGGTCCAAGGTTCCCCGGTGGGATCGCTCAACCAGGACCACAGCGGTCGGGTGAAGGCCGGATACGTCATGGCCCCGTGCCAGGCGTCTCCCTGCAGATCCTCAGTGGCGTCATTGGTGGACTCGGCCAGCAGCACGGTGTCCGGGCTGACCCTCTCCATGGTGCGGCGCAGGATCTGCCGCACCTCGGCGTTGAGGTCGACGTCGCGCAGCCGTCCGGTCATGTTCGCCACATCGATCCGCCAGCCGTCGGCCTCGAAGGGCGGCAGCAGCCAGCGGGCGACCACCGAGTCCGCCCCCTGGATGAACCTCTCGCGCAGCTGCTCGGAGGACCAGTCGAACTTCGGCAGTGACGGCGTGCCCAGCCAGGACTCGTAGGAGCCGTCCTCGGCGAAGTAGTAGTACTGCCGCTCTGGGGCCCCAGGATCGGCAAGAGCGGCCTGGAACCACTCGTGGCGATCCCCGGAATGGTTGCTCGTCAGGTCCCCGATGACCCGCATGCCTCGGGCGTGGGCGGCCCGGACCAGACGCACATAGGCCTCATCGCCGCCGAGCAGCGGGTCCACCCGCTCGAAGCTCGCCGCGTCGTACCGATGGTTCGAGGCCGCCGGAAAGATCGGCGTCAGGTAGATCAGGTCCACTCCGAGCTCGGCCAGATGGTCCAGCTTCTCCACGATCCCGTCAAGGTCACCGCCGTAGAGCTGCTGGCTCCTGCACGGCATCACGGGGTCCACCGGGTCCTCCCAGGCGGCCGGGATCGCCCACTCAGGAGTCTCACGATCCGCGGCCTCTGCGGACCGGGCGAACCGGTCCGGGAAGATCTGGTACATCACCGACTCTGCCAGCCAGGCCGGAGCCGCCGGGGTGGCCAGCAGGACGAAGTCATCGGCGTCGCGGACCTCCCCGGGGTGCAGACCGGACTGGTTCAGCCAGTGCACACGGCCGGCGCCGCGCAGCAGCCAGCGGTAGCCATGGCGGGGGTTGTGCACGGTGACCTCGGCCTCCCACCACTGCCAGCCGCCCGCAGCACCGAGCGGCTCGGCCTCGTCCCATGTCGGCTCGCGGTCCGGGTTGGACCGCACCATGACCGCCTCCAGCGGGCCGAAGCCCTCCGGCACGCGCAGCCGCACCCGCACGCGCTCGCCCAGAGCGGGGGCGCCGTCCGAGACATGCAGGGGTGAGCCGTCGTGATGGGGGAGCAGGTCGGCTGGAGCCGGGGACGGGTGGGCGGGTGCTGGCATGGGTCTCCTCACTTCACGCTTCCGGCGGTCAGTCCACCGATGATGTACTTCTGCAGGGCCAGGAACAGCGCCACCGGGATGATCGCGGCCAGCACCGCGCCCGCGGCGAAGATCGACCAGTTCTGCGAGGTCTCCTGGGAGATGAACTGATAGAGCCCCACCGCCAGAGTCTGCTTGTCCGGGTCGATCAGCAGCACCGAGGCCACCACGAAGTCGTTGGTGGTCGCGATGAACGAGAGCAGCGCCACCACCGCCAGGATCGGAGAGACCAGCGGCAGGATGATGGTGAAGAATATCCGGGCGTGACCGGCGCCGTCGATGCGTGCGGCCTCATCGATGGACTGCGGGATCGTGTTGAAGAACCCATACATCAGATAGGTGTTCACCCCCAGCGCCCCGCCCAGATACACCAGGATGAGTCCCATCTGGCTGTTCACCCCGATGGCCGGGAAGATCTCCCCGATGGAGAGCATCAGCAGGAAGATCGCGACCATCGCCAGCAGCTGCGGGAACATCTGCACCAGCAGCAGGGTGATCAGCCCGACCCGCCGTCCGGTGAACCGCATCCGGGAGAACGCATAGGCGGCCAGTGCGCCGAGCAGCACGCTTCCCGCCGAGGAGGTCAGGCCGATGAACAGCGTGTTCCCGAACCAGGCGGCGTAGGGCTGCTGGGGTCGGTCGAACAGCTCGACATAGCTGTCCAGACTCATGTTCCGGAACAGCGAGTTGGCGGTGATCAGCGTGCCGCCGGGGTTCAGCGAGGCGGAGAACACGTAGACCAGCGGGAAGATCGAGAAGACCACGATCACCGCACCGACGAGATGACGCCAGCCGGTCTGGCGCATCCAGACGCGGAAGGGCCGGCCGGTGCGGAGGGGGCGAGGGGCGCTGTCAGTGTCGACACTCATGTCAGTTCAGCTCCTCGAGTGACTTGGTCTGCCGGAAGGCGATCACCGAGACGGTGCCGACGAGCAGGAAGATGATGATCGCGAAGGCGCTGGCCAGCCCATAGTCTCGATCGGCACCGACGAAGGCCACCTTGTAGACCAGGGTGATGAGGATGTCGGTGGCACCGACATTGATGCCGGCGTCGAGATCGCGGGGCCCGCCTCCGGTGAGCATGTACACCAGGGTCAAGTTGTTGAAGTTGAAGGCGAAGGCCGAGATCAGCAACGGTGCCAGGGAGACCAGCAGCAGGGGCAGCTTGATCATCCGGAAGGCTTGGAAGGGCCTGGCGCCGTCCATCTGCGCGGCCTCGGTGAGTTCGTCGGGTATCGCCTGCAGCGCGCCGGTGCAGACCAGGAACATGTAGGGGAACCCCAGCCAGAGGTTCACCAGCAGGATCGAAACCTTCGCCAGGAGGGCATCGGTCAGCCAGGGGATCTGGGCGCCTCCGAAGATGACGTTGTTCACGAAGCCGAACTCCTGGTTCAGCATGCCTGCCCAGACCAGTGCGGAGAGGAACCCGGGGAAGGCGTAGGGCAGGATCATGATCAGCCGGTAGTACTTGCGGCTTCGCATCCGGGCGTCGTTGAACACGATCGCCAGGAACAGGCCCAGGACGAAGGTCGTCGCCACCGAGAGGAACGCGAAGGCGAAGGTCCAGATCGTCACCGAGAGCAGCGGGCCACGAATCGTGGGCTCGGTGGCGGCACGCACGAAGTTGTCCAGGCCGACGTGGATCCGCCAGCCCGGCATCAGCTCCTCACCCTGCGGGGAGCTGAACGCGCCCTCACCGGTGTCGGCGTAGACCGTCCCGGTGTCTGAGTTGGTCATGGTGTCGGCCTCGGCGTCGTAGACATACCGAGAGGTGTAGAGATAGGCCGACTGCGCATCCTGGGTGCGGAGCATGCCCGCATTGGGGTCCTCGCTGAAGGGCACCGCCAGCTGGGTGATCTCCCCCTGGCGCTGGAGCACCTCGGCGAAGTCCAGGACGTCATGTCCGGGGACGTCGACCACGCGCCCGGCATCGACCACGGCTCCGTCGACCTGTTCCAGAGGCTGCTCCGCGGAACCGATGAAGACATCGCCTGCCGGGTCGGTGACCACGAAGGAGAGCTCGCCGAAGCGCTCCGCCACAGCGAGCGAGTAGGTGGGGGAGTCCGGCACGCGCTCCTGGTTCTGCAGCATGATCGCGTGCACCGCGTCGTCCTTGTCGCTGTTGTGTCCGGTGCCGTAGTTGGTGAAGGCGACGTACCCGGAGTACAGCACCATGAAGATCTGGAAGATCAGCAGGAACGCCACACCGGGAAGCAGGTACTTCGCCGGCAGTCCGCCGCGGCGGAAGTAGATCCACGAGATGAGGATCCCCGCGACGACGACGACGCCCCCGACCAGCGGCTGGTCGCTGGCGAACAGCACCAGGGCCGCGTAGACGGCGACGGCGTTGAGCACGCCCAGGATCAGGATCTTGACGACGAGCAGCTTCCATCCCACGGAGGCGGCCTCGGCCAGGCGCTCGGCCTGCCGATGCCTCCTCCCGGGGGGCCGGCGGCCGCGGGGGTGTTCCGCGGCCGCCGGGGACTTCTCAGGGGCGGGAGAGGTGGTGGTCATCACGGGTCAGTCGATGGCTCCGGCGATGTCATCGGCCATGCGCTCCCAGAGCTCGGCCGGGTCGCCGTCGCCCTCGATGATCGCGGCCTGGGTGGTGCCCCAGAACTCCCAGACGGCTCCCATCTCCGGGATGTTGGGCATCGGGACGGCCTCGGCGCCGACTTCGCCGAATCCGGCGACGATCTCGTCATCGGCCAGGGCGGCGTCGAAGGACTCCGTCAGCGCCGGGGCCCGGCCACCGACCTCGTAGAGGGCGGTCTGGATCTCGGCGGAACCGATGTATTCGGTGAGGAACGTCGTGGCGGCGACGACGTTCTCGCTCTGCGCGGAGAGGAAGAAGCCCTGCACTCCGGCGAAGGGTTGCGCCGCGTGATCGCCCGCGGCCGGGATCGGGTCCACCTGCAGGTCGATGTCGGCGTCCAGGGCGGCGGGCACGTTCCACGGGCCGGTGATGAGGAACGGCGTGTTGCCGTCGACGAAGTTCTCCCGGGCCAGGTCGCCGTCGATGTTGGTGTTCAGCAGCCCTTCAGAGCCCTGTTCGGCGAGCCACTCGGCGAAGTCCACTCCGCCCTCCTCGCCGATGCGCAGGTCGGCGGCGTCATAGCCGCCCTCCGAGTCGGTACCGAAGACCGGGGCGTCGAAGGACATCTGGAACGGGTAGAGGTGATAGGGATCGGCCTCAGTCGGATCGAGACCCACCAGGTAGGGGTAGTCGACATCGGCGTCCTCCCCGATGGCGACCATCTCCGCGTAGCTCTCCGGGGCATCCGGTGCGAGCTCGGCGTTGCGCAGCAGGGCGATGTTCTCGATGGAGTAGGGCAGACCATAGAGGTTGCCCTCATAGGACCACGCCTCCAGGGCGACGTCCTGGAACTCCTCCGCCTTGTCGCCGATCTCGATCGGCGCGACGACACCGTTGGTGACCAGTGTGCCCAGCCAGTCATGGGCGCCGACGGCGATGTCGGGGCCTTCGCCGGTGGGGACCTGCGAGACGAACTGGTCCCTGACGTCGGCGAAGTCCTGCTGGACCAGCTCGACGTCGATTCCGGTGTCCTCGGTGAAATCTGCGGCGGCGTCCTGGAGGACGTCGGCCCGGTCGGCATCGACCCAGACGGTCAGGCTTCCGGTGGCCTCGGGGCCCTCGGCGTCACCGCCGCCCTCAGCGGTCGCGTCATCGGAGCCGCAGGCGGTCAGCAGCAGCGCTCCGGCGGCCAGGGCGGCGCCGGCGCCGCGGGCTCGGGTGGTGTTGGGCCTCATGGTGTGTCCCTCTGATCGTCGATGTGCATGACAGGTGCGATGGAGGAGGCCACGTGAGCCACCTCACTGCAAGCGCTTCCAGTATGAGTCAGGTCACCGGTCATTGCAAGCATCGAGATTGGCTTCCCAAGCCGCAGCGATACCAGTCCTGCCGGAGGTGTGAAATGTAAACGCTTGCCAGTACAGTGTGATCATGCACACCAGCCACGAGGCACGCCACACTCCCCAGGCCCTCGCAGCCCCCGAGTGGTGGCGCACCGCCGTCATTTACCAGATCTATCCGCGCTCCTTCGCCGACGCCTCCGGCGACGGGGTGGGTGATCTGCGCGGCATCACCGGCCGACTGGATGCGCTGGACGAGCTGGGCGTCGACGCCCTGTGGCTGAGTCCCTTCATGGTCTCCCCGCAGAAGGATGCCGGCTATGACGTCGCCGACTACTGCGACGTCGACCCGCTCTTCGGCACGCTCGCCGACTTCGATGAGCTCCTGGCCGCAGCCCACGCCCGGGGGATCCGCATCATCGTGGACCTGGTGCCCAACCACTCCTCGGACCAGCACCCCTGGTTCCAGGCGGCGCTGACCGCCGCGCCGGGCTCGCCGGGGCGTGCGCGATACATCTTCCGGGAGGGCCGCGGCCCCGAGGGCGACCAGCCGCCCACCAACTGGGAGTCCATCTTCGGCGGCCCCGCCTGGACCCGGGTTACCGAGGCGGACGGCAGCCCCGGACAGTGGTACCTGCATCTGTTCGACACCAGCCAGCCGGACTTCAACTGGGACTCTGAGGACGTCCGGGAGGAGTTCCGTCGCATCCTGCGCTTCTGGCTGGACCGGGGGGTGGACGGGTTCCGCGTGGACGTCGCACACGGCATGGTCAAGGACCCGACCTTCCCGGACTGGACCCCGGACCCGCAGGCCGCCTCGATGGGCGGCGACGCGACGCCGGCACCCTACTGGGAGCAGGTAGGTGTGCATGACATCTACCGAGACTGGAACCGTCTGCTCGCCCAGTACGACGGGGACCGCGCCCTGTGCGGGGAGGCCTGGGTCTCCACCATCGAGAAGACCGCCCTGTGGGTCCGCCCCGACGAGATGCACCAGACCTTCAACTTCCACTACCTGGAGACTCCGTGGGACGCCTCGGCGCTGCGGCGGACCATCGACGACTCGCTGACCGCCTTCAGCTCCGTGGGAGCGCCCAGCACCTGGGTGCTGTCGAATCACGACGTCGTCCGCCACGCCACCCGGCTGGGGCTGACCGCCGAAAGTCCGCAGGGCGCGGGCATCGGTCCAGACTCTCCGGGGCTGCCTGACCGCTCCCAAGCCCTGCAGCGGGCCCGGGCGGCCACCGCACTGATGCTGGCCCTGCCCGGCTCCGCCTACCTCTACCAGGGGGAAGAGCTGGGTCTGCCCGAGGTGCTCGAGATCCCTGACGACGCCCGCCAGGATCCCACCTGGTTCCGCACCTCCGGTGAGCGATACGGCCGTGACGGGTGCCGGGTGCCGATCCCGTGGGAGGCCCACGCTCCGGCTCACGGCTTCAGCGCCACCGGACGCTCCTGGATCCCGCAGCCGCAGGGCTGGGGGGAGTATGCCCGCGACGGACAGCGCCACGACGCCGACTCCACCCTCTCGATGTACCGCCGGCTGCTCGCGCTGCGCCGGACCCACCGGCTGGGGGAGGGGTCGGTGGAGTGGCTCGATGTCAAGGACCTGCTGGGCGCCGAGGCCGCCGAGGTGCTCGCCCTGCGCAACCAGGGCGTCGTCGTGCTGGCGAACCTGGGTGCGGACCCGGTGGCACTGCCCGCCGCCGCGACGGTGCTGGCGGCCAGCACCCACCTCCCGTCGGCTCAGCACGGCGTCGAACGGAGCTCCGTCGGGGGAGCGGCCGCCCTGCTTCCGTCCGACGCCGTTGTATGGTTGGTCTCGCCGGAGAGCCCCGAGTTCAGCTGAGGAATCGAGACCGTGGTCAGCATCGATGAGGTTGCCCGCACCGCGGGAGTGTCGTCCGCGACGGTGTCCCGCGCCCTCAGCGGGCGTGGACACGTCTCTCCCTTCACCCGGGAGAAGGTCCTGCGGGTGGCCGGCGAGCTCGGCTACGTGGTCTCCTCGGCTGCTTCGAGCCTGGCCTCGGGACGCAGCCGCAACATCGGGGTCATGCTCCCTGACCTGCACCGCTGGTTCTTCTCCACGGTGCTCACCGGCATCTCGGAGGAGCTCAGTCGGCGCGGTTACGATCTGACGCTGTACAACGTCTCCGATGATGAGGAGCTCCGCCGCGAGATCTTCTCCTCCTTCCTCCGTCGGCGCCGGGTCGACGGGCTGATCGTGGTCGCCATGGAGCTGGACACCGAGGAGATCGATCAGCTCACCCAGCTCGGCATCCCGGTCCTCACCCTCGGGGGCTCGAACCCTCGCCTGTTCGGCCGAGCCGTCGACGACCATGCCCTCGCCAGGCTCGCCGTGGAACATCTTCTGCGGCTGGGGCACACCCGTATCGGCCGGATCGGTGCCGAGGCCAGCTTCAACCGTGACTTCCACATCCCTGCGCGCCGCGAGGCCGGCTTCCGTGACGCTCTCGCCGAGGCCGGGCTGGAGGCCGATCCACGGCTCTGCGTGACCGCCGACTTCACCATCGAGGGGGGTCACCGCGCCGCGAAGCTGATCCTCGGACGTTCGGAGGCGGCGCCGACCGGCCTGGTGGCCTTCTCCGATGAGATGGCGATCGGTGCACTTCTGGCAGCCAGGGAGCTCGGGCTGGAGGTCCCGCAGGACATCTCCGTCGTCGGCATGGACGGCCATGACCTGGGGCCGCTCTTCGGGCTCACCACGGTGGACCAGCACCCGCTGAACCAGGGCGGGCAGGCCGCCCGGGACATTCTGGAGCGCATCGAGGACCCCCGTCCCGCCGGCTCGGGCTCAGATCCTGCCGATGGTCCGCCGGTTCCGGACTCCGCCGCGACCTCTGCGGAGGCGTCCAGGTCCCTGGCCGGGCCGGAGCAGGTGCCTGGGCCCCTGCCCTATGAGCTGGTGGTGCGCAGCAGCACCTCCGCACCGCGCATGGCCTGAACGCGTTCTGCAGGGGCCCCACCGACGTGTCCCCATGGTCGAGGAAACCCTCCATCTCTGAGAGCGGCCCTGGCCTCAGAGCAGTCCGGCTCGACGCCGCGTGGTGCGATTCGCGTGCACCGACCAGCGTGGCAGCCAGCGCTGCAGAGCGGCACCCGCCGCGGGCCCCATCGCGGCGGCCACCCAGATGCCGGCCGCCAGCGAGCCCAGCGCCGCACCTGCGGCGATGATCAGAGGGCCGGCGGCGATGCCCAGGTCCTGCAGGAGCCGCCAGGCACCGAGGAACTGGGGTCTCCCGGCGGAGGGTGCGACGTCGGAGGCGACGGTCATCATGATCCCCGAGCCCAACCCGTTGCCCAGGCCGAGTGCCACCGCCACCCAGGTCAGCTGAGCGGCTGCCTGGGTCAGCGGCACCAGGGCCATGGCGAGCCCGAGGACCACCATCGCCGGCACACCCATCCACAGCCGACCGAAGTGGTCCATGATCTTGCCGGCCGGATAGAACAGCAGCATGTCGATGCCGCCGGCGATCCCGTAGATGATCGAGATCGTCGCCGGATCCAGTCCGAGATGCTCTCCCCAGAGGGGGATGACCTGTTGCCGTGCACCTCGGATGCAGCCCACCAGCAGCACCGGCACCCCCAGGGTCAGCAGCAGGGCGCGATGATCACGCAGCACCGTGCGCAGGCTCGGTCGCACAACGGCGTCCTCGGCCTCCGAGTCGGAGCGTCGCTGGTCCGGGTGTCTGCGTCGCTCCTCCGGTCGGGAGAGCGCGACTGTCACGGATGCGGCCGCCGCCGTCGCCGTGGCCAGCAGGAAGACCAGGCGCAGGTCCCCGGTCTGCAGCACCAGCGCTCCGATGAACGGGCCGACGAACTGCCCGATCCTGTGGACGCCGCCCAGGGTGGAGAGCACCCGGGCCCGGTGCATCGGCGGGGTGATCTCAGTCAGATACGAATGTCGGGCGAGGTGGAACACCGCGTTGGCGGCGCCGACGAGCAGAATGGCCAGCGCGAGAGCGATCAGCGAGTCGGCCAGGGCAGCGCCCAACAGGCCCAGGCAGGCTGTCCCGCCCGCCAGCAGCATCGCCGGGCGATCACCGATCCGGGAGGCGAGAGCTCCCGCGGGGATGTCCGCCAGGATCTGCCCGACCGGCAGCATCGCGGCGATCACCCCGGCCACGGCGAGCGTGGCTCCCTGCTGGACGGCGTGCGGGGCGATGATCGGCAGCATGGCACCGATCCCGATGCTGAAGATGAAGGCCGGGATCAGTGCCCCGAGCACCACAGTATGGAAGGGGAACAGACGCATATGATGCTGCGGGTTCCCCGCGGCTGCGGGAGATCGAGGGTCGGCAGGCACGACCGCCAGCCTACTCCCGGACCCTGGGAAGGTTCCGCCGGGCAACTTCATATGACAGGCCTCGCGATGCCATAGGCTGGGAGGCATGAGTTCACCGGCCGAGCGATACGCCCAGGCTCGACGCCGCACCGCAGACGCCAAGACCGAGCTGGGAGCCTTCCGCCGTGAGCAGGGCTTCGAGCTTGATGAGTTCCAGCTGGAGGCCTGCCGACATCTGGAGGCGGGGAAGGCCGTCCTGGTGGCGGCCCCCACCGGAGCCGGAAAGACCATCGTCGGCGAGTTCGCGGTCCACCTGGGCCTGGCCACGGGCACCAAGACCTTCTACACGACGCCGATCAAGGCGCTGTCCAATCAGAAGTACCAGGATCTGGTGGCGGATCACGGCGTCGACCGTGTCGGACTGCTCACCGGAGACACCTCCATCAATGCGGGCGCACAGATCGTGGTCATGACCACCGAGGTCCTGCGCAACATGCTCTACTCGGACTCCGAGGCGCTGCAGAACCTCAGCTACGTGGTCATGGACGAGGTCCACTACCTCGCCGACCGGTTCCGCGGAGCCGTCTGGGAGGAGGTCATCATCCATCTCCCCGAGCACGTGCAGCTCGTGGCGCTCAGCGCCACGGTCTCCAACGCCGAGGAGTTCGGCGCCTGGCTGGACACCGTCCGGGGAGAGACCGCGGTGGTGGTCTCCGAGCATCGGCCCGTGCCGCTCTGGCAGCACATGCTGGTGGACCACCAGCTCCATGACCTGTTCATCACCGACGACGACCAGCACGACGCCGCCGAGGGTGGCCAGCTCCTGGTGAATCCGGAGCTGCAGCGCCTGGCCCAGCGCCAGCAGGCCCCACCGTCTCGCCGTTCCGGCGGGCACCGCTCTCGGGGCCGGGGACGCCGGGACCCTCGCCGCGAGCGTGCCTCGGAGCGTCGTTCCTCGACCCAGATGAGCGCTGGAGTCTCCGGCATCTCGGGCTCCTCGGGTGCACGAGCACGGGTCAACCGCCCCAGGATGATCCGCGCTCTGGACCGGGACGGGCTGCTGCCCTGCATCAGCTTCATCTTCTCCCGCGCCGGCTGCGAGGCCGCCGTCGAGCAGTGCTTGAGGGCCGGCATCCAGCTGACCACCCGTGAGGAGGCCCGTGAGATCGCATCTCGCGTGGAGCAGATGGGCTGGGAGCTGCCTGCCGAGGATCTCTCCGTGCTGGGCTACGACAGCTTCCGTGAGGCGCTGGTCAACGGCGTCGCCTCCCACCACGCCGGAATGCTGCCCCCGTTCAAGGAGCTCGTCGAGTCGCTCTTCGCGGAAGGGCTGCTGAAGGTCGTCTTCGCCACGGAGACGTTGGCCCTGGGCATCAACATGCCTGCGCGCACCGTCGTGCTCGAGAAGCTCGACAAGTTCAACGGTGAATCTCATGTGGACGTCACTCCCGGCGAATACACCCAGCTGACCGGACGTGCGGGCCGACGTGGCATCGACGTCGAGGGCCACGCGGTCGTCGTCTGGCAGCCCGGAATGGACCCCCGTCAGGTGGCCGGTCTGGCCTCCAGGCGCACGTATCCGCTGAACTCCAGCTTCCGCCCGAGCTACAACATGGCGGTCAACCTGACCGCCCAGTTCGGCCGGGACAGGGCACGCACGATCCTGGAATCCTCCTTCGCCCAGTTCCAGGCCGACCGTTCCGTGGTGGGTCAGGCCCGTGAGGTCGCCCAGCGGGAGTCATCCATGAAGGGGTACGCGCAGGCCATGACCTGTCACCTGGGTGACTTCCGGGAGTACGCCGAGCTGCGCCGGCGTCTCGCCGAGGTGCAGAAGGGACAGGCCAAGGCGAGGAACCGTCAGCGTCGCCGCGAGCTGGTGCGGGTGCTGGCGGCCCTGCAGCCCGGCGATGTCGTCGAGGTGGCCGGACGGCGCCGGATGGGGGAGTGCCTGGTGGTGCACAGCGCCCCGGAGCATGATCCACGGCCCAATGTGATCACCGCGGCGGGTCAGCTGCGGCGACTCACCGTGGAGGACTTCAGCCAGCCGCCCGAGGTCCTGACGAGCATCCGACTGCCGCGGAAGCCGCAGGTCAAGGTGCCCAAGGTGCGCCGCGATCTGGCCGCGGCGATGCGCAGCGCCCTGCGCGATCGTGTTCCGCCGCGCCGTGACGCTCCCGCGCCCGGCTTCGGATTCGTCGATGAGCCCGACGAGGACGCCGTGGACTCCCTGGAGTCTCAGCTTCGCAGGCATCCGTGCCACAGCTGCGGGGAGCGCGAGGAGCATGCCCGTTGGGCCGAGCGCTGGTGGCGGCTGCGCCGTGAGACTGATCAGATCAAGGAACGGATCAATCGCCGCACCGGGTCCATCGCCAAGACCTTCGACAGGATCTGTGGGGTCCTGGTCGAGCTGGGGCATCTGGTGCCGGAGCCGGAGTCGCTGCCCGGGTCCGCCGCAGAGTCGGCGTCAGGGGGTGCTAGAGCAGATGTTCAGGTTCCCTCCTCGCAGGGGGAGTGGGATGCGCCGGAGTTCGCCGTCACCGAGCGGGGGCAGCGTCTGCGCCGCATCTACGGGGAGCGGGATCTGTTCACCGAGATGCTCCAGCAGCGCGGCGTCCTCGCCAGCCTCTCTGCCGCGGAGCTCGCCGCCTTCTCCACGGTGCTGACCTACCAGGCGAAGCGGGACGATGAAGGTGCCATGCCGCAGATGCCCACTCAACGGCTGAACGCCGCGGTCCGTGCCGCCGTCGACGTCCATGACGAGCTGGAGGCACTGGAGAAACAGCACCATCTGGAGCCCACACCGGCCCCGGAGATGGGACTCGTGGTGCCGATGCACGCCTGGGCGTCCGGACTCAGCCTGCGTCAGGCCCTGGAGGACTCTCCGCTGGCCGCCGGAGACTTCGTCCGCTGGGCGAAGCAGTGCGTCGACTCGCTGGACCAGCTTGGCCGTGCCCCACACACTGCCGCCAGGCTGTCAGCCCGCTGTCATGAGGCGGTCGATCTCGTGGCCAGGGGAGTGGTGGCCTACTCTGCGGTGGCCGCTCTGCCTGGCCTGGACGAGGGCGACGCCAGCGACGTCACCGACGACCTCACCGACGAGGCAGAAGACAGCCGGCTGTCCGCCGGCCCCGAGGACGAACGACTGTGAGGACGGGACCATTCCGATGACGAGCGCACAGGCCGGGCAGGAGCCCGACACCCTCCCGCTGGTGCACCAGGCGCGCGAGAACATCCCGCGGCTGCTGATCGACGGCACCATCCACAGCATCGCCGAGCCGTACTCCGAGGCGATGGTCGTCGACGATGGGCTGATCTCCTGGCTCGGCGACCCGGACACTGCGGGTCGGCTGACCGACCGTCTCGAGCGTCAGGAGCTGGGCCGTGCTCTGGTCGCCCCTGCGTTCGTGGGGCGCCTGGACCGGGATCTTGAGTCGCTGGACGCCGGAGGAGCGGCCGCGGCGCTGGATGTGGCGGCCGCCCATGGCCAAGGAGCCCTGCGCCTCATGCTTGGAGTCTCGGCTGAGGAGCTGGACGACCCGGCCGGCCAGCTTCGGACCCGCCTGATAGAGGTGGTGAAAGCTGCCCGCTGGCATCCGGTCGTGGTCCTCCCGGCGGTACGGATGACCGGCCTGCCCCTGGACGACGGCCCGCACGCCCTCCACGAGGTACGAACCGCCGTGGGGCGCCTGCTGGACCTGCTCGAGCATGTCGACGACGCCGCCGGAGCTCCGGTGGGCGTGGAGCTCCGACTCGCAGAGCTCATCCCTGAGCTCACCCCGCAGGACTCCGCGGGCACCTCCCTGAGCTCCGGGGACGTCCGGGAACTGGCTGTCGAGCACCTGGTGACGGTCTCCGCCGCCGTGGCGGAAGAGTCACGTCAGCTGCTCCTGGAGGTCGGGGGACACCCTCCCGCCGCCGTGGCAGCCCTGGTCGCCGAGACGCGCCGCCGACTCCAGGGCCGCGGAATGACGCCGCGTCCCGACCGACCGACTGTCCTGGTGGATTTCGACTCGGCACACCGCCAGGATTGGGAGGCGCTCGTCGGCACTGCCGTCCATGTGCTGCTGTGCCGCCCCGGGCACCTCGGCCTGGCCCTGAGCGTGGGGATCCCCACCTCCGTCGCGCCGTCCGAGGCCGCTGACCCGTGGCAGCTGGTCGCGGCCCACGTGCACCGCGAGGAGTCGGCGGTCTCGGTGCGGGCGGCCTTCAACGCTCAGACGCGGGCGGCCCACCGCTCCCTGCCCGCCGCCGATGGTGCGGCGCCTGCGCTGGCCGCCCTGGCGCCGCAGCTCGACCCCGGCGCGGCGGCGAGCTACACCGTCTGGGAGGCGGAGACCCTGGCGGTCCAGACCCCGGATTCGCGCACCGCGGCCTGGAGCACCGACGCGCGGGCCCGCACCCCGCTGCTGCCCTACCTGGGCACGGTGGACGAGCCCGCAGTGTCGCCCGTGCTGCGGGCGACGGTGATCGGAGGTGTCGAAGTTCACGGCACCGCCGAGGCCCGACACTCCGGGACAGAGGATTCCTGAACCGGCCCGGATGGGTGCACAATACATCGAGTGCTGCCGTCCTCGGCGGGCACCCGTGCCCGACGACCAGAGTCGGCACGAGACAGTCTGAGACAGAAGGGGCACGAGTCCACCCGTGAAGATCCTGACGATCATCCCGACCTACAACGAGATCGAGGCTCTGCCGATCACGGTGCAGCGGTTGCGCGCCGCCGTGCCCGAATCTGACGTGCTCGTGGTCGACGACAACAGTCCCGACGGGACCGGTCAGCTCGCCGAGCGCATGGGGCACGAGGACCCGCAGATCCATGTGCTGCACCGAAGGGCGAAGAACGGTCTGGGCGGAGCGTATATCGCAGGTTTCCGCTGGGGCCTCGACCGTGGGTATGACGTGCTCGTCGAACTCGACGCCGACGGCTCCCACCAGCCAGAGCAGCTGCCGGACCTGATCGCGAAGATCGATGAGGCCGACCTGGTCATCGGATCCCGCTGGGTGGCCGGGGGAGCCGTGGTCAACTGGCCCCTGCACCGTGAGGTCATCTCCCGCGCAGGCTCTCTGTATTCACGGACCCTGCTGGGCCTTCCCGTGCGGGACATCACCGCGGGCTTCCGGGTGTTTCGCCGTTCCACCCTGGAGGACATCGACCTCAACAGCATCGAATCGGTGGGCTACGGCTTCCAGGTGGACATGACCTTCCGCGTGGCACGGCAGCGCAAGACGATCGTGGAGGTGCCGATCACCTTTGTGGAACGCACGCTCGGGGCCTCGAAGATGAGCTCCGACATCGTCGTCGAGGCCATGCTGAACGTGACCCGATGGGGTCTGGGGGCCCGCGCCGAGGCGCTGTCCGGGAGGTTCGGACTGCGCTGACCCGCCGTGATCAGCCTCGACGTCGCGTCAGCGGTCTGAGGTCAGAAGAGCCCGCCACCGCTGTTCCGGTGACGGGCTCTTCTGACAGGATTATGAGGCGGACGCGTCCGAGGGCGTGACCAGGGTCAGGAGACCTTCTCGCCGCGACGCTCACGGAGCTGCTTGAGACGCTCGGTGAGGATCTCCTCCAGCTCCTCGACGGAGCGACGCTCCAGGAGCATGTCCCAGTGTGTCCGGACCGGCTTCTCCGGGGTGTCGTCCGGCTTGGAGCCGTCCATCAGGACGCCCTCCTTGCCGGTGGGCGAGGTCCAGGTGGACGGGACATCGGCTTCGGCCGAGAAGGTCACCGTGATCTTCTCGCCGTCCTCGCAGACGTACTGGACGTCCTGACGAGGTGCCGGCTCCACGCCCTGCTCCGTCTCCATGGACTGCGCACCCAGGCGCATTCCGCGCAGACTGCGATCGCTCATCGGCTTTCTCCTCCACTGCTGGGGACACAGGTTATCGAGATGCACAACAGCAGCTGGCGCCCGGATATTCCGGGCGCCAGCTGTGAGCTGGCTCCCCTCAGCGCAGAGGGGGTGCAGGCTCCGGGACCTCTCGCGGCATCAGCCCCGCTGCGGAGGTCGGCCGCCCTGCTGGCCGTGCGGTCCCTGACCGGGCTGCGGCCATGGCCGACCCTGAGGAGGCTGCTGGCCCTGCTGGTCGACCTGCTCCTGCGGGTGGCCCTGATTCGCGTAGGGATCGTAGGCGGGGCGCTGAGGGTTCTGCGGGAGTGCCTGCTGGGCAGAGTCCTCGCCGATCCCGCGGCCTGATCCGATGGACGGGTCAGCCTCGGGAGGTGCCGATTCGGCGATCCGCTTCAACGTGTCCGTGCTCGACTCCCTGTCGAGGCTGGGCGCGTCTCGTCCTCCGCCGCTGGTCTGTGCCCGACGTGCTTCAGCCTCGATGTCCCGGGTGCCCTCATAGTGCGGGTGCTCGTCGGTCACCGAGGTGGATCGTGCCGAGGAGGCCATGTCTGCGATGGCGTCGGAGATCGCTGGCTTGCCCCGGCGTTCCTTGGCCTCCTGCTCCTTGCGTTCACGACGCGCCCGCAGTCGCTCCTCGCGGGCGGCACGCTCGGCCTCACGCTCCTCGGGGCTGCGGCCGTCGGTCGCCTCGGTGTTGCCGCCGAACGCTCCGGAGAACGCCTTGAGCGCATCGCCGAACTCGCCGGGGATGACCCACATGGTGTTGGAGTCACCCTTGGCCAGCTCGGGCAGGGTCTGCAGATACTGATAGGAGAGCAGCTCCGGACCTGGCTCGGAGTCGTGCACGGCGCTGAACACGGTCTCGATGGCCTGGGCCTCCGCGTTGGCGGCCAGGATGCGGGCCTGGGCCTCACCCTCTGCCTGCAGGATGGCGGCCTGGCGCTCACCTTCGGCTGTGAGGACTGCCGACTGCTTGGTGCCCTCGGCGGTGAGGATCGCCGCGCGGCGGTCGCGCTCGGCGCGCATCTGCTTCTCCATCGAGTCCTGGATGGACAGGGGTGGCTCGATCGCCTTGAGCTCCACTCGGGCCACGCGGATGCCCCACCGGCCGGTGACCTTGTCCAGCTCGCCGCGAAGCTGCCCGTTGATCCGGTCACGGGAGGTCAGTGCGGCCTCCAGGTGCATGCCGCCGACCACGTTGCGCAGCGTAGTGGTGGTCAGCTCCTGGACTGCGTGGATGTAGTTCTGGATCTCATAGGTCGCCGACTTGGGGTCGGTGATCTGGAAATAGACCACAGTGTCGATGGAGACCACCAGGTTGTCCTCGGTGATCACCGGCTGCGGCGGAAAGGAGACGACCTGCTCGCGCATGTCCAGCAGCGGCACGAGCCGGTCGATGAAGGGGACCAGCAGGGTGAGCCCGGGGCCCTGAGTCCGCTGGTACTTGCCGAGGCGCTCGACGATCCCGGTACGCGCCTGCGGGATGATCCGCACGCTGCGCACCAGGATGATGACGACCAGCGCCATCAACGCCAGGAGGACGACGAGAATTGCTACATCCATGGGGCTTCCGATCTTCGTTTCTGTCGCGGGGAACTTGACTGGTCTCTGGGGTCTGGCAGTGCCGCTCAGGTCTCGCGGGGTTCAGGATCCTGCCACTCGATTCCGGGAACAGGCCGCAGGTAGACGATGGCGCCCTCCACGGACTCCACGACGGCTGCCATGCCCGGCTCGATGCGGAAGTTCCCGGCAGTGCGGGCGGTCCAGGTGTCACCGTCGACCTCGGCGAGGCCACCCTCAGCGGTGATCGTCTCGAGGGGCTGTGCGTCCAGGCCGGCCATCCGGTCCACATTGGTCAGCTGCTCCTCAGAGCCCTTCTTCATGTGCTTAAGCGCGACAGGTCGCACGGCGCCGAGCATCAGCAGGGCCGTGGCGGAGCCGATGACGACCTGCATCCAGCCGGGCCCGCCGGCCAGGGCCACGGTGGTGGCTCCGGCGGCTCCGGCGGCGAGCATCAGGAACAGGAGATCGAGCATGAGCAGCTCGAGCACGAGCAGCACGAAGGTCAGGGAGAGCCAGGCCGCCCAGAGATTCTCGCCGAACCATTCGATCATGCGCGAACCTCCTCGAGAGCCTTCTCCACCATCTGCTCACCATGCGCCCGGTGATCGGAAACGCACAGGTGAGCCGCGTGTCTCCTTCATTCTGCCTGACTCACGGGTTCCCGTCACCCCTGTCACACTCGTGCGCGGATCCCCGGCCGCCGGCGGGTCGTCGCCACACGGTCACATCCAGGTCGACGGTGACGCGATCGACGCCCTCCTCGGTGATCCGGGCGGTGACCTCGTCGGCCTCGCGGTGATGCCCGGCAGGCCCCATCATGACCAGATCGCGGGCCGAGTCGCCGCTGACCGGGACCTGCGCGGTGACGACGCGATGCTCCACAGGCTCGAGGAAGCGACGGTGCATCTGTGTCCTGAGATCTGCGAGCTTGTTCGGCTGCATCCCCAGGAGCCCGAGGCCCGAGAGCTCACGGAGATGCGCCGGACGAGGCGTGACGACGATCGCCGGCGCCCCGGGGAGCAGGACGCGGAAGTACTCGTCGACATTCCGCGGCGCGAAGATGTCTAGGAGCAGCTCCACGGTGCCGTCCGCCACAGGCAGCGGCCTCCACAGATCCCAGGCCAGGGCGAGGGTGCGAGGATGCCGCGCGGCGCGCTTCAGGCCGGCGGGGGAGAGGTCCAATGCCACTGCGCGTGCCTGTGGTCGGGCATCCAGCAGGCTCTGCAGATGATGGCCCGTCCCGGCTCCGCAGTCGAGCATGATCTCGACTCCGCCGGGGTGGCGCATGGGGGCCCAGAGCTCCGCCAGCTGGTCGAGTGCGTCGGTGAGGACCGAGAAGACTCCGGCGCTCTGGACGCGTTCGCGCGCCATGATCATCGCCGGGGAGTCAGGCGTGACGGATGATCCGCGGCCGACGAGCAGATTGACATAACCCTGCTTGGCCGCGTCGAATCGGTGTCCGGCAGGGCAGACGAGCCCTTTCACCCGTGGGTCCGAAGCCCCCCGCAGAATGGTCAGGGGCTGATTGACGGACGACGCCTGAGGCCCGGCCTCAGGCGAGCCATCATGCAGCGGGCACGTCACGGGCCAGCTCTCGTCGCTCATCAGCTCAGGACCAACGGGCTCCAGCGGTGACTGACTCATGTCCAGAAGCGTATCGGCTCACGTGGCCGGGACTGTCTCGGTCGAAGCCGCCTTAGTCGAAGCGTCAGCGCTCTGCATGCCTGACGCGCTCAAATCCCTCGGGACCGGCCATGGACGGCATCGCCTCAGCGCGACGGGGACCAGACAGAGAGCCTCCCTCACATCATCCTCAATTGCCCGATAATCTACATTATGTCAAGCTAGCGATTGACCGGCTGCCTTTGCCCCCGGGCGCCTCAGCGCATCGCCTCAGCACGTCACGTCCGGTGCGGCCACCCCAACCAGACTGTCCCGTCACGGCCCCCGCGGTTCAGTTCTGTCGTGAACGCTCGATCTCCTCGGCGATCTGCTTGATCCGACCCAGGCGCTCGTCCCAGTGACGCCCCACCTCATGAAGCTGTGCCGTGGCCCGCGCCAGTTGCTCGGAGTCCACCGAGAACTGCCGCTCCCGCCCCTCCTGACGCGCCCGGACCAGCCCGACCCGCTGCAGCACAGACAGGTGCTTGGCCACGGCCTGCCTGGTGACCGACACCCGCTCACTGAGCCGAGTTGCGCTGCTGGGCCCGCCGATGAGCATCAGATCCAGGAGAGTCCGCCGCATGGGATCCCCGACGGCGTCCCACAGGGCGTCATCCACGCCAACCCGGTCCGGCCGATGCTCCCCTCGGCTCATGCGGCGGACACCAGCTCAGCGGCATAGGACTGCAGGCGCGGAAGGAAGACGCCCCACCCCTGGACATGATCCCGATGTTCCGCCCGGGCGACGGCCTCGCTCCAGCCACGCTCCCTGAACCCGGACTCAGTCATGGTCACAGTGGATGCCTGGGCTCCGCGCCGCGGCGCGATGTCAAAGGTCACCAACAGGGAGTTCCCGGGTGCGGCAGGCGATTCGTCGTAGACCCATCGGAACGAGAAGCGCCGGTGCGGGTCCGCCTCGACGATGGTCAGGGGCACGGTCTCAGCCTGGCCACAGCCACAGGACTCCCCGAAGACCAGCGTGCCTGTCTCCCCCGCCTGGGAGGTGAAGTCCGCCTGCTCCGGCCACCATTTCGCCATATGACCCGGCTGGCTGATCACCTCATAGACGGTCTCCGGAGACGCCTCGATCTCCAACGTCCGAGTGATGCTTCCCTGCTCGGGCTCTGCGGTGCCCGGCGTGTGGTCTGACGAGTGCGTGTGGTCTGACATGACCGGCCCCTTCGTGGCGATGTCGGTGATCTCGTATCTTCCATTTTATGCAACCAATGGTTGCTGATAGTGGAAGAATACCTTGAGCTGCCGCAATGTGCAACCGTTTGTTGCATTCGAGGCGCCTGTGCGACCTCCAGGACTCTCATCCCATGAGGCCGAGTGTTGCCACGCCCGCACAGGCGGAGGCCCATAGCACCGAACAGAAGGTGCCGATGATGAAGCGCTCGGCCGCGCCGTTGGGATGCTTGAGCTCCGAATATCTGGCCAACCCTTTGACCGCGAGCACCACAGCGAGGCCCTCCGGCCACCCCATGAGCAGCGTGGATGCTACCGCCAGGCGTTCCAGCAGGCCTATCCAGGCACCGCCGCGCAGCACCGGCGGCCCCTGGTCGGCGTGCGGCCGCGCGTCGAACCTCGTGGCGGTGTCCAGCACGGCGACGGACACCCCTGAGCCACCCAGACAGGCCGCCGCCGTCGCGGCGATCACCAGCGCGGGTCGCCAGCCGTCGTCGTCCACTCCGGAGACCTGCAGCGCACACAGCCCGGCGGCCGCCAGCAGCGCCAACTGCGCCAATGCCGTGATGTTGAGCAGCCCCAGGGAGGGACGCGCCGCACGATGCGGAAGGGATGCCGCAGCCGGCACAGCGGCGAGCAGGAGCAGGACGGTGGCAGCGATGATCACTCGTGGAGCTCCTGATCCTCTTCCTGGTGCACGTCCTGGTGCATGGCTTCCATGATCTCTGCCGCCACTGACATGACCCGCCGCGTCTCCGTCCAGAGCCCGCGCCGGAGCCTGCGAGAGACCGCCTGCTGGCTGGTCCCCAGCTGCTCAGCGGCCTGAGCCTGGGAGTATCCCTGCTCGATCAGCTCACCTGCCTCCTGGCTGGAGTCAGTGCGCCGGCGTTCCAGCTCACCGAGCATCTGCAGCAGCGCCTCCGCCTGCTCGGCGGCATGCCCCTGGGGCTCCCCGGCGCTCAGCGCCACTCCCCCTGAGGCGCGCTTGGCGCGGGTGACCGCCTCGCGCGCGGCCTCGAAGGCCCGACCGCTTCCGGCACGAGTCTCCTGCGGCAGCGGCGTGCGTACGGTGCCCACGCCGATCCCGATGCTCCACTGCTCGCTGCGTGCCACCCAGAGCGCGACGACCAGGACTGCCCCGGCGTCGTCGAGGACCCCCTGGATCTCATCGCCGGCGGTGCGCTGGAAAGGCCGCACCAGGTGCTCCGCGGCGCGCGTGTCGAGCTCGGCGGCCGCCTGATCCACGAGATCGGGCTGACGGCGGGAGCCCTTCTGGTCCAGGGTCATGACGAACATGGTCACAACTGTAATCGGTTGTGAACAGGGATACAACGTTTAGGAGTTGTTCATGGGCTCACAACCTTTGGAATCCATGCCTAAGCTGGCCCTGATGAACACCCTCGACACCGGTCACGACGACAGCAGTCACGCAGGCCACCGCCCCGGAGGCCTGCGCGGCGCCTGGTGGATGCTGCTCCTCGACGCCGCGCTGATCATCCTGTTCGCCGCACTGGGCAACCGCACCCATCTGAGCGGACTCGGGCTGGTCGACATCCTCTCCACCGCCTCGCCCTTCCTCCTCGCCTGGGCCCTGAGCGCCGCGGCCCTGCGGACCTGGCACCGGCCATCTCGTCTCTGGCCCGACGGCGTGATCATCCTCATCGCCACGGTGACGTTGGGTATGGCGCTGCGCGTGGTGCTGGGTCTCGGGGGCGCCCCGGTCTCCTTCGTGCTCGTCACCGCCGGGGTGCTGACCACTTTCCTCCTCGGCCGCCGCCTGCTCACCGGGCTCCTGGTCTCACGCAGCCGAGGATAAGAGGACTGCGGGATCTCCACGTCGCCTCCGCGATTCCTCAAGATTCCCCGAGAATCCGCCCCATTCCGTTGACTGCCCCCACGACCGGCGTAAGTTGGAGGGTGTACGCGCCAGCTTTCGACAGGAGGCAGCCGATGACCACCGAGGAGACTCAGCGCGACCCGCGGACCATGCACCGCGAGAATCCGCTCCCGGCTCAGCAGCAGGACGAGCAGCCGGGACTCACAGCACCGACCTCGCCCACGCCTGATCACGGCGAGGACAGCTGGATCGGGCACGGTCGGCTCACGGGCAGGAAGACCCTGATCACCGGAGGAGACTCCGGCATCGGCCGAGCCGTCGCCCTCGCCTTCGCCCGGGAGGGCGCCGACATTGCCTTCGTCCATCTGCCCGAGGAGGCCGAGGACGCCGAGGAGACCACCAGGCTGGTCCGCGAAGCCGGCCGGACCTGCGCGGCCTACGACGCAGACATCACCGACGAGGCTCGGGCCGTGGAGGTGGTGCGCCGTGCCGTGGATGACCTCGGCGGCCTGGACGTACTCATCCTCAACGCCGCCTATCAGCGGCAGCGTGAGGGCATCGATACCGTCCCCACCGATGAGGTCCGCCGCGTCTTCGACACGAACCTGCTGGCTCACGTCGTGATCACTCGGGAGGCCGTCCCCTATCTGAAGCCCGGGTCCTCGATCATCACCACCACCTCCATCCAGGCCGTCGGCCCCAAGCCGCCGCTGTTCGACTACGCGATGACCAAGGCCGCCCAGATCGCCTTCACCGAGGCGCTGGCGCTTGAGCTCGGCGAGAAGGGAATCCGCGTCAACGCGGTGGCCCCCGGCCCGATCTGGACTCCGCTGATCCCGGCCACCGGATTCCCCGACGAGGCCGTCGAGGAGTTCGGCCAGGACACTCCCCTGGGCCGTCCGGGACAGCCTGCCGAGCTGGCCGGCGCCTACGTGTACCTGGCCAGCGATGAGGCCTCCTACGTATCCGGCTCCGTCATCCCGGTGACCGGAGGAAAGGGATTCTGACATGGCACGAGACAGCATCAAGGACGAGGAGCTCTACGAGCGTCTGCGGGACGAGGGCGAGTCAAAGGAGAAGGCCGCCCGCATCGCCAACCAGGCAGCCAAGGAGAGCCGCAGCGAAATCGGAGAGAAAGGCGGCCAGGCCTCCAACTACGAGGACCGCACCGTCGACGAGCTCCGTGAGCGCGCCAAGGAGCTGGATGTCACCGGCTACTCCGACATGACCAAGGACGAGCTCATCTCCGCACTGCGCAACCATTGACCGACCCGCGGTCATCCGAGGTCAGCCGCCCGGAACCCCGTTGAGCAGAGCCCCGCTCCGCTGGCCGTCCCGCGTGTCCAGGTGGGCCAGCTGCGCCACCACCGGCACGTCACTGACCAGCACCAGGCCATAGGGCTCGCCCAATGGCACCGCCTCGGGGTCGATGAGATCGTTGAGGCGCACGTGCTTGACCCGCCCGGCGCCCACACTGATCCGGTAGGGGCCCACCGGGTCGCGGTCGGAGTGGTGCACGGTCGCCTCCACGCAGGCCTCCCCGGGGTCGGTATTCAGCAGGCACAGCACATCTCGGCTGGTGAATGCCGGCTCGTGACCTGTGCTCTCGGGCGGGATCCAGCCCGCCGAGAAGGCCCAGCGGCGGCTGCCCGGGCCGTTGCCCGGCTGGGCTGCGGGCATGTGTCCTTCGCTCATCTCTGCTCCCTCCGCGCTGTCCCCTGAAGTCCGAGGAGTTGGGCCAGATGGTCGTTGATGTAGAGGCGTTCCGGGTCCAGCCGCTCCCGTTGCCCGAGGAAGTCTTCCCATTCGGGGTAGAGCTGGCGCAGCTCGGGCGCCCGCAGGGAGTGCTTCTTCCCCCAATGGGGCCTGCCGCCGAAGGCGCGCAGCAGCGGCTCCAGGTCGGCGAAGTACTCCTGGTGGTCCAGGGAGGCGTTCTGCAGCAGCGCGATGGTCATCGTCGGGCGATGCTGGGCATTGCTGATCATCGCGCGGTCCGGGGCGATCGTGCGCACCAGGACCCGCCATCCGACCCGGTGACGGTGCCGGTCCTTCACCCGCTCACGGACCAGCCGGAAGGCCTCCAGCGACGGGTCCAGCGGCAGCATGTACTCCATCTCCTCGAACCGCAGATCACGGGAGTTGGGGATGATCTCGTAGGAGGGACCGGTCTCATCGGTCTTCACCCTCCCGGGCGGCACGGCGCCCGGAAGATCCGGGTCAGGCTCCTCCCCCGGCTTGTTCAGCATCCGCACCTGGGCCAGGTCGCTGCGCGGATACCAGTAGAAGTCCACGCTGCGGTGCGCCGCGATCAGCTGCTCGAAGTGCTCCAGCACCCAGTCGACATGAGTCATGACGTTGACGCGGTGCAGCTCATAAGCCGACTCCAGGCGCAGGGTCAGGCGGGTGAGCACGCCCAGCGCACCCAGGGAGACCTGGGCGGCCCGCAGCAGCGGGTCATCCAGCCCTGCACCGGCGTCGACGCCGAAGCTCACGAGCTCTCCCCGGCCGTCGAGCAGCTGGCCGCCCACCAAGGTGGAGGACAGGTTGCCCAAAGTCGCCCCGGAACCATGAGTGCCGGTGGCGACCGCCCCGGCGATGGCCTGGTAGTCGACGTCGCCGAGATTCTCCATGGCCAGCCCGTGTTCCGCCAGCTGGGCTCCCAGCTGTGCGAGTCCCGTGCCCGGCAGCACACTCGCGATTCCGACCTCGGCGTCGGCCTCCACGACCCCGGAGAGCTGGTCGAGGCTGATCAGGACGTCGTCAGTGGTCATCAGGGGCAGCGAGGAATGTCCGGAGCCGACCGGCCTGACAGTCTCACCGGCGGCAGCCGCGGTGGAGATCACCTCGGCAAGCTCCTCGACGCTGTCAGGACTGCTCCGCAGCCTCGGTGTGCAGGACACGCTGCCGGACCAATTCGTGAACGTGGTCCTCGACGGTCCGGATGTCATGGACGTGGGGCAGGACGACGGGTTGGACTCGCTCATGGGCCGCTCCGTGGACTCGGGATGGGTCTCGGTGGGTGACGCGCTGTCATGGCCGTGGTCATAACCCACCCTACCGGCCTCGGCGATACAGTTCTGCTGTCAGCATGTGCACCTCGCCAGGAGGGAGACATCATGGTCCGCATCCCGCGCCCCGACGCCGGCACCGGGGCCATCGCCTGCATGCTGGGCGTCTCCGTGATCATCTCCGGATGCGGGATCCCCCGCGATCCGGAGCAGAGCCTCGAGGCCGCTCGAGGAGCGGAGCTCTCCGCCGGCGCGGTGCACAACCCGCCGTGGGTGTCTGTGGAGGACGGCGAACGCCCCTCGGGGCCCGAGGTCGACCTGATCGAAGAGTACGCCGAACGGATCGGAGCGCAGGTCGCCTGGTCCACCGGCAGCGAGAGCGGTCTGGTGGGCCGTCTCCATGATCGTCAGCTCGACGTCGTCATCGGCGGCTTCGACGAGCACACCGTCTGGGATCATCATGCCGCGGTCACCCGCCCCTATGAGGTCCCGGAGGAAGGACCTGGGCGAGTGGTGCTCATCGAACTCGGAGAGAACGCCCTGCTCCACGACCTCGAGTCCCACTTCATCACTCGGGACGACTCATGAGCAGCCCTTCCATGCTACGTCCAGCCTCCGAGGGCTCACTGCCCGAAGAACAGCGCGGCGCGCTTCGTGAGGCCCGCCGGCTCCAGTGGATCTGGCTGAGCATCCTGCTGGTCACCGTCCTTGCGATGGCCGCGGTGATGGGGAGCTCACAGGCCATGCGCACCGCCTGGATCGAAGACCTGCTCTCGGTGCTTCCTCCGGTGGCGTTTCTGCTGGCGGCCCGGCTGGCGGCCCGTCCGCCCACGGTGCGGCATCCCTTCGGGCTTCGCCGCTCCCTGGAGATCGGTCATCTCGTCTCCGGGGTGACGCTGGGCGGAGCGGGGATCTTCCTCCTCGTCGACGGTGTGACCAACCTGCTCCAGGAGGAGCGGCCGCCCTTGGGAGCCCTGGATCTCTTCGGCATCCCCGTCTGGGAGGGATGGCTGATGATCAGCGTCGCCCTGGCCAGCTGCGTGGCTCCGGTCATCCTCGGCCGCCGCAAGCGGCACCTCGCCGAGGTGCTCCACGACAAGGTGCTCCGTGCCGATGCGGACATGAACCGGGCGGACTGGATGACCGGACTGGCGACCGCCGCCGGAGTGCTGGGCATCGGAGTGGGACTCTGGTGGGCTGACGCGGCAGCCGCCATCGTCATCTCCACCAGCATCACCAAGGACGGATGGGCGAACACCCGCGACGCCGTGCAGGACATCCTCGATGCCCGTGCCACCACCTTCGACAACACCGGGCCCCATCCTGTGATCCATCAGGCCGAACAGATGATCGCCGCCGAGGAATGGGCCGACGACGTCGTCGTGATCGCCAGGGACCAGGGCCATGTGCTGCACCTCACCGCCCGGGTGCGCTGCCCCTCAACGGCGGTCCCCGTCGAGGCGATCGACGAGATCCGACGACGCTGCCGCGAGATGGACTGGCGCGTCCACGACGTGGACATCACGGTGACCCGCCAGGCCGGACGCTGAACCAGCTCCGCCGCAGCGTCGCCCCTGGACGCCCGCCGGGGCCGAGCGCTGGACGCACTCACCAGCGTGGGTGGATGGTCTCCCTGAAGGTCGAGTTGTAGAGGTCCTGGACCGCGTCCAGGAAGTCCTGAGGCAGCGGATCGACGTCCCCGGCGGTGGCGTTCGCACGTGCCTGCTCGCTGGACCGAGCGCCAGGGATGACCGTGGTGACGCCCGGCTGCTGCGCGACCCAGGCCAGTGCGGCGGTGGGCGGCTCGAGGCCCAGCTCGCGGGACAGGGCAGTGAAGTGCGCGGCCGCCTCGACACCGGTCAGGTAGTCCACTCCGGAGAAGGTCTCCCCGATGTCGAACGCCTCGCCGCGCCGGTTGAAGCTGCGGTGGTCGTTCTCGGTGAAGCGGGTCTGTGCGGTGTAGCGGCCGCTGAGCAGGCCGCTGGCCAGCGGCACCCGGGCGATGATGCCGACTCCCGCCTCCTGGGCGGCGGGCAGCACCTCGTCCAGCGGCTTGCGACGAAAGGCGTTGAGGATGATCTGCACCGTGGCCACGTGGGGTCGCGCGATCGCATCCAGCGCCTGCTGGCAGGTCTCCACGCTGACGCCGTAGGCGGCGATCGCCCCCTCCTCGACGAGACGGTCCAATGCCTCGTACACCGCATCCGAGGTGATGACGTCGTCGGTGGGGCAGTGCAGCTGCACCAGGTCGAGGGTGTCGACGCCCAGATTGCGCCGAGAGCGGTCCGTCCAGGCTTTGAAGTTCTCGTAGCTGGCGTGCTCGAGACTCGGATCGGGCGCGCGACGGATCATCTTCGTCGCCACGGTTCCGCCCCAGGAGGGATTCTCCCGGAGCCAGCGACCGATCACGCTCTCGCTGCGTCCGTCGCCATAGACGTCGGCGGTGTCGAAGAAGCTCACACCCGAGGAGGCCCCAGCGTCGAGCACCTTGAGGGCCGCCGACTCCTCCACCTCGCCCCAGTCCGCCCCCAGCTGCCAGGTGCCCAGCCCGATGCTCGAGACTTCGCGGCCAGTCCTGCCCAGTGTCCTGTGCTCCACGTCGTGCTCCTCCGTCGTCTCAGGGGTACCGGTCAGAGCGATCTCTCACCGGTGCCACTCTAGCCCGCGCGCCGTCAGGACCGGCGAGCCGCGTCCGGGGATTCAGCAGGTGCTGCAGAGGCGGAGACCCCGGAGACGACTCAGGGCCGACACCTTATGGTGTCGGCCCTGAGTCTCGTGGTGGAGGTAAGGGGACTCGAACCCCTGACCTTCTGCATGCCATGCAGACGCGCTACCAGCTGCGCCATACCCCCGTATTCTCTTGTTCACGTCGCTGCGACGACTCCTATACTTTACTCACCCCTCGAGCACCGATGCAAATCGACCCCGTGTGCTGCTCATCACCCTCACACCTGCGTCTGACCTGGGGCGATCAATCGTCCTGGATGGCGGGCCCGGCCTGGGGAAGATGCAGGTCAACGCGGTCCACCTCGGCGTAGAGACGGTCCAGCCCATAGAGGACGCGCTCCTGCTCGTGCTGGACGTGGATGACCATATGGCCGTAGTCGAGCAGGACCCAGGTGCCGGAGTCACGGCCTTCCCGGCGCAGCGGCGCCGAGTCATGCTTCTCTTTGAGCTGATGCTCGATCGCGTCGACGATCGCGTTGATCTGACGGTCCGACGGCGCCGAGCAGAGAAGGAACGCGTCGGTGATGCCGATACGCTCCCCCACGTCGAGTCCCACGACATCTGTGGCGAGCTTGTCGACGGCGGCGGCTGCCGCCGTCCGCAGTTCAGTGAGGACCGGCTCCGGGATGGTCACGTCGATTCGTCGCTCCTAGGTCGCCGACGCGTCAGCGCCGGATGAGTGTGGATGATCTGGTGATGTCAGAGGATGGTGAAGAGCACGACACCGACGGCGATGAGCAGGAGCACGGCGAGGATGATCACCAGCCAGAGCAGCAGAGCCTGCCGTGACGCCTGCCGTGACGTGTGCTCGACCATGTCGTCGAGCTCAAGGCCGTGCGCGCCCCTGGCGTCGATCGGATCAATCTCCCCAGTGGCGACGTCTGTGTACTCCTGATCATCCGAGGACGCATAGGCGCGCAGCGCCTTCCGTGTGATGACCTCGGACTCTGGGCGCTCCCGACGGCGACGGACTTTGTCCCGCGCCGCCTCCTCCATCTCGCGACGACGCCGCTCCTGGTTCACCTGCATGGCCTTGGCCGCCAACGCCTGCTGCTTCTTCAGCACCTCCGGGTCCACCCGGTGCGGGTCCTGGACCGGCTGGGCAGCGATCTCCGAGGTCAGCTGGTCGATCTCCTGGAGGCGTTCATCGGTGAGAGGGTCCAGGCTGCCGGTCTCCCGCAGCAGACGCCGAGCCCTGCGCGAAGCCGGGATCGGCGCGGAATCGTCAGCGGACACGTCATCGTCATAGTCGTCGTCCTCGAGGTCCTCGAGCTCCTCACCCAGACCGTCATCCTCAGCGTCATCCTCGGCCGCGTCGTCAAGGCCCGTCTGCACGTCCTCGGACTCTGCGACGAGCTCACCGCTCTCCGGCGACTCCATCTCCTGAACGGGATCCTCGACCTCAGCCAGGTCCTCTACGTGATCGTCACGCTCCTCTGCGGCGTCATCAGAAGCCGCCTCATCAGATGCGACGTCCTCAGGCTCGGGACCCTCCTCTCCCGCAGAACCGGCCTCGTCTGAGTCGGCGGCGATGCCATCCTCCCCGGCAGGCTCAGCCTCATCGTCGTTCTGAAGGTCGTCGAGCTCCTCCGGGTCGGACTCGTCCTCCGGCGGCACGGGGGCGAGGTTCACATCCGTGGCCTCGACAGCCGGGTCTGAGAGATCAGCGACGGCGTCGGAGGTCACCTCGGGACTCTTCTCCTCCCCCTGCACGTCCGTCGATCCATCGGAGCCGTCCGGGAGGATGTCCTCCGAGCGGTCGGGAGAGACCACAGGCGTGTTCGCGCTCTGCGTCTCCTGATCGATCACGGCGGAGACGGAGACCGGAGCCGCAGGTGCCAGGTGCTCGACGGCCGCTTCGGCTTCGTCATCCGTCTCGTCAGCCGCGTCGTCAGCCACGTCGTCGGTGGCGTCAAGAGAAGGTGCAGGACCGCCGTCCTTCATCGCTGCCAGCTCGGCCTCGCGGCGTCGACGCAGCTCCTTGCGAGACACCGGAAGGTAGCGGGCACGGAGGTCGGGGCCTCCGTCGCCCTGCTCCGGATTCTCTGCTGTCATCTCGTAGCCTCCTGCGGACTCTGTGCGGTCCATGATCGCGGGGTTTCGTCCATGCTATGCGGCGGCTCGCCCTCGAGCCTGACCGCCTCGCCGGTGGGGTCGGAGGCTTCCCGAGCGGCGCTGAGATCCTGGTAGAGCCGGTGCTTGGCGATGTACTGCACCACGCCGTCAGGCACCAGGTACCAGACCGGCTTGTTGCCCCGGACCCGCTGCCGGCAATCCGTGGAGGAGATGGCCATCGCGGGGATCTCCATCAGTGAGATCTCTTCGGTACGCCCGAAATCTTCGGAGTCATAGCCCGGGCGAGTGACTGAGACGAAGTGCGCGAGCTCCCACAGCTCGTCCACTCCCTTCCAGGACATGATCTGAGCCATGGCGTCGGCCCCGGTGATGAAGAACAGTTCCGCCTCGGGATAGAGCCGACGGAAGTCGCGCAGCGTGTCGATCGTATATGTGGGGCCGGCACGGTCGATGTCAACGCGCGAGACCGTGAACCGCGGATTGGCTGCGGTGGCGATCACCGTGAGCAGATACCTGTGCTCCGGCGCGGTGACATCTCGCTCTGCCTTCTGCCAGGGCTGTCCGGTCGGGACGAACACGACCTCATCTAGCTGGAACTCACTGGCCACCTCACTGGCGGCCACGAGGTGCCCATGGTGGATGGGGTCGAAGGTCCCGCCCATGACGCCGAGCCGCATCCTGCGGCGTCCGGGATCAGAGGTGGCGGCTGACTGGGGAGGCACTGCGTTCAGTGGTCCTCATGCTCCCGGGCTGCGGGGCTCTTGCTCTTGCTGGAGAACGCCACGGTGGTCAGCAGCAGCAGCATCAGCACGATGAACATGATGATGCCGAACCACTCGGCGGGCATGAAGAGTGCGATCTCTTCTTCACCCTCGGCGGCCAGCACCGGGGCGGCGAACGGCAGGTTGAGCATGCCTCTCCCTCTACGGACGTGTCAGAACACGGCAAGTCTACGCGACAAGGGGCCCTGCTCGCCCCTCGCCTCACCGGTGTCCCCCGATGGGCCCAGGGGCGCACCCGTCAAGCTCCCTCAGCGTGCGGGCTGCGGTATCCCGCCGCCCAGGCCGAAGGCCAGCGCGGTGGCGAGTGCGCCGCCGACGACCACAGCACCGAAGGCGAAGTTGGTGATCGAGCCCGCGATGCCCACGTACTGCAGACCCATCGCGACGACGAGCGCCGAAGTGCCAAAGTGCCGAAGTGCCGAAGTGCCGAAGTGCCAAAGTGCCAAAGTGCCAAAGTGCCAAAGCGGATGATCGTGCTCGCGATGCCGACTTCGATGACGATGACCGCGAACGTCACATTGGCGATCGCGGCTCTGCACCGGCGCGAGGACCTGCAGCACAGCCACCAGCCCCCGAAAGGTGTCTGACATCACATACGCTACCGAAGGGCCTAGCACAGGTCCATGGATCGCAGGACGGCCCCTGGGGACTTCGTCACGCCCGGCGCACCGAGGCGCCGCCCGGTCAGGCGCGCACCTGACCCTCCCCACGGACGATCCACTTGGTGGTGGTCAGCTGTCCCATACCCATCGGACCGCGGGCATGCATCTTCTGCGTCGAGATCCCCACCTCCGCGCCGAGGCCGAACTGGCCGCCGTCGGTGAAGCGTGTGGAGGCGTTGACGATCACTGCGGCGGCGTCGATCTCGGCGACGAAGCGATCTGCATCGGCGACCGAGTCCGTGATGATCGCCTCGGTATGACCGGTGGTCCACCGGCCGATGTGCTCGATCGCCTCGTCCAGGGAGTCCACCACCCCCACGGCCATCTGCAGGTCCAGGTACTCGGTGGCGTAGTCCTCATCCGTGAGCTCGAGCACCTCACCCTGGGTGCGGTCCTGTGCCGGATCCTCCGGTTCGGGGACCGGCAGCCAGTCCCGGGCACGCGGGTCCAGATGAAGGTCGACGCCGACCCGCAGCAGTCCGCGCAGTACCTCGCGACCGGCCTTCTCTGCGTCGCGGTGCAGCAGGAGTGTCTCGGCGGCGTTGCACACGCTGGGCCGGTGGGTCTTGGCGTTGACCACGATGTCGCGTGCGGTATCGGGGTCGGCGGTCGCGTCCACGTAGACGTGCACGTTTCCCTCACCGGTCTCGATCACCGGCACCCGGGAGTTCCGGACCACGTGCTGAATCAGCTCTCGGCCACCGCGTGGAATGAGCACGTCCACAGAACCGAGCTGGGTCATCAGCTCGGTGGCGCCCTCCCGCCCGTAGGAGTCGATGCTCACTACCGCGTCCACGGGGGCGGCGGTGGAACGCAGCGCCTCGCGCATGATCGACAGCAGCGTCTCATTGCTGCGTAGGGCCGCAGAGCCGCCCCGCAGGAGAGCAGCATTGCCGGATTTCAGGGCCAACGCAGCGATGTCCACGGTGACGTTGGGGCGGGCCTCGTAGATGGCTCCGACCACCCCGAGCGGCACGGTGACCTGGGTGAGCCGCAGCCCGTTCGGCAGTGTGCGGCCCTGCACGACCCGGCCGATCGGATCCTCCAGACCGATGATCTCCTCCACCGAGGCGGCCAGCTGCTCGATCCGAGCCTCGTCGAGGGACAGCCGGTCCAGCAGCGCACGGCTGAGCCCGGCCTCTCGTCCGCGCTCCAGGTCCTCACGGTTGGACTCCAGGAGCGCGACACGCGACTCCCGCAGTCCTTGGGCCACGGCTCCGAGCGTCCGGTCCTTGTGCTCACGATCCATCTGCGCCAGGCGCTTGGAGGCCGCCCGGGCGCGGTGGGAGAGGCTTCGGATCTCCTTGCCGAGGTCCTGCTGCTGCTCGGTGGTCTGCTGCTGCTCGGTGGTCTGCTGCTCGCTCATGGTCTCCAGCCTAGTCGTCGTCTCCCGTCCGGAGACCAGGTCTCTCGGACGTCTCAGCCTATGAATGTCGTCTCTTCGTGCAGACCCGCGGGTCAGAGGACCGGGACTCTGACCATGTCGTCGGTGTGGACTACGGGGCGCTCATAGTCGGCGCCCAGGTCCCTCCCGAGATCCGCCGTGGACCGTCCCAGCATGTTCGGCAGCTCCGTGGAGGAGTAGCCGACCAGCCCTCGAGCACGCACCACCCCTCGCAGATCGGCGATCTCCACAGGATCCGTGGCCTCGAACTCCCCGCTGACGCGTGCGATCCCCGCCGGCAGCAGGGACCTCCGGCCCTCGACGACGGCGGCCACGGCCCCCTCATCGATGGTGAGTCGGCCTTTGACATGGGCCAGGTGGGCCAGCCAGGCAGACCGTGCCCCACGACGACGGCCCTGGGCCACGAAGTAGGTCCCGACCCCTTCCCCCGCGAAGAGGCGCGGAGCCTGGTCTGCGGATGTGAGCATCGCGGGAATCCCGTTGGCCGCGGTGATCTGCGCGGCCTCCACCTTGGTGACCATGCCCCCTGTGCCCACGCCAGCCTTCCCCCGCCTGCCCAGGGTCACGCCCACGAGGTCCTCCGGACCGCGCACCGTGGAGACCGGACGTCCGCCCTGGTCGGGCGGCCCGTCGTGGAGCGCTTCCACGTCGGAGAGCAGCACCAGCCCGTCGGCTCGGATGAGGTTGGCGGTGAGCGCGGCGAGCCGGTCATTGTCCCCGAAACGGATCTCATGGGTCGCGACGGCGTCGTTCTCGTTGACGATCGGCACTGAGCCCAGGCTCAGCAGCTTCTCGATGGCCCGCAGCGCATTCGTGTACTGCGTCCGGCGGATCAGGTCCTCCACCGTGAGCAGGACCTGGGAGACAGGGGTCCGGTAGCTGGCGAAGGCGCGGTTGTAGTGGGCCAGCAGCAGGCCCTGCCCCACGGCGGCGGCCGCCTGCTGGGTGGCGAGATCGTGGGGCCGCCGCTCCAGGCCGAGCGGGGCCAGGCCCGCAGCGATCGCGCCGGAGGAGACCAGGACGATCTCAGTGCCGCGCGCCCGCAGCAGCTGCAGGGCGTCCACGAGCCGGTTGAGCGCGTCCACCGAGATGCCGCCGTCGATGGTGGTCAGAGATGAGGAGCCCACCTTCACGACCAGCCGGCGGGCCCGGATGATCTCGGCCCGCTCGGTGATGAGCGACTGGGTCAGGCGGGGAGTGCTCATCGGGAGTCCTCCCCCGCCCCCTCGGACGCATCCACGGACTCGTCGGACGCCTCGCGCTCATCGACCTCGCGCCAGGTGCGCCGGTCCTCCACGCGCAGGTCTTCCTCCGGGTCACCGTGGGTGTAGACGATCTCGACGTCTTCCTCGTCCGGGGCGTCATCGGCCTCCTCGGAGTCCCAGTGGGCGTACTGGGCGTCCATCTCGGCGCGCACCGAGGCCTTGGCGTCGCGGCGAGCCTGCTGCTCGGCACGCTTCTGCTCACGAGTGGGACGGCTGGTGTCATCGAAGCGCAGATCGCTGCCGCGCGGACCGGCCAGGTGCTCCGCGCCGCCGACCATCGTGGGCTCCCAATCGAAGACGACGCCGTCCTCCCCGCCGATGACCACGGCGTCGCCCGGGGTGGCGCCCTTGCGGAAGAGCTCGTCCTCGATGCCGATCTTGGCCAGACGGTCCGCCAGGTAGCCCACGGCCTCGTCATTGTTGAAGTCGGTCTGCAGGATCCAGCGTTCCGGTTTCGCGCCGTGGACGCGGAAGAGCGGTTCTCCGCCCTTCTCCTCGCGCGTGATGGTGAACGGCTTGGTGTTGACCGCCTTCGGCCGGACCGTGACAGGCACGGGGGCGGGCTCCACCTCGCGCTGACGGCGGGCATTCTCGACGATCTCCGCCATGGCGAAGCCCAGCGCACGCAGCCCGGAACGATCCAAGGCGGAGACGTCGAAGACGCGCAGACCGCGCGACTCCAGCTCCTCGCGGACCATGTCCGCCATCGCAGCACCGTCGGGGAGATCGGTCTTGTTCAGCGCCACCAGGCGGGGCCGCTCGTTGAGCGGCACCGCGACCTCGCCCGCGTTCCCGGCGACATCGACGACAGCGTCAGGGCTGTAGGCGGACAGCTCGGTCTCGATGGCTTCGAAGTCGCTGAGCGGATCACGCTCGGTCTCCAGAGAGGCGCAGTCCAGGACGTGCACCAGCGCGGCGCAGCGCTCCACATGGCGCAGGAACTCGTGACCCAGGCCGCGGCCCTCGGCCGCTCCCGGGATGAGTCCCGGCACGTCGGCGACGGTGAAGCGGGTCTCGCCGGCCTGCACCACCCCGAGATTCGGGACCAGCGTGGTGAATGGGTAGTCGGCGATCTTCGGCCGGGCGGCGCTCATCGCGGCGATGAGGCTGGACTTCCCCGCCGAGGGGAATCCGACCAGGGCAATGTCTGCGACGGTCTTGAGCTCGAGGACGACCTCACGCGCCTCGCCCGGGGTGCCGAGCAGGGCGAATCCGGGCGCCTTGCGGCGCTTCGAGGCCAGCGCCGCGTTGCCCAGGCCTCCCTGCCCACCCTCGGCGATCGTGTAGCGGGCGCCCTGACCGATCAGGTCGGCCAGGACGGCACCGTCCTGATCCTTGACGACGGTCCCGTCAGGCACGGGCAGCTCCAGGATGGGGCCGCGTCGGCCGTGCCGCAGTCCTCCCTGCCCGACGCCGCCGTTCTCGGCGCGCCGATGCGGCCGATGGTGGTAGTCGAGCAGCGTGGTCGTCTGCGGGTCGACCACGAGGACGACGTCACCGCCGTCACCGCCGTCGGCGCCGTCGGGTCCGCCGAGCGGCTTGAACTTCTCGCGGTGGACGGACACGCAGCCGTGTCCCCCGTCACCGCCGAAGGCGTGCAGCACGACGCGATCGACGAAGTGTGCCATGGTGATGCTCCTGTCAGGGCCGGTGCACCGGTGCTCGACCGGCTGTTAAGACAGATCGAGGACGGACCGTGTCGGCCCGTCCTCGATCTCGTGTCGTTCAGTCGCCGGGCCCGCGGGACGCGTGGCGCCCAGCTCAGCCCGGCGCCGCACTCACTGTGCGGCTGGGACGATGTTGACGACCTTGCGGCCGCGACGGCTTCCGAACTCCACAGCGCCGTCAGCCAGGGCGAACAGGGTGTCGTCCCCGCCGCGTCCGACGTTGGTGCCGGGGTGGAACTTGGTGCCGCGCTGGCGGATCAGGATCTCGCCGGCGTTGACGGCCTGACCCCCGAAGCGCTTCACGCCGAGGCGCTGTGCGTTCGAGTCACGACCGTTGCGAGTCGAGCTCGCACCCTTCTTATGTGCCATGGGACTGCCTGCCTCTCAGCTGAGTGGGTTGTTGAACGGGTTGAGCGTGCGTCGTCGTTCCGGCGCCGCTCAGGCGATGGAGGTGACCTTCACACGGGTCAGCTCAGAACGGTGACCCTGGCGCTTGTGGTAGCCGGTCTTGTTCTTGAACTTGTGGATGACCACCTTCGTGCCGCGGATGTTCTCCAGGACCTCGGCAGTCACAGTGACCTTGGCCAGGTCGTCGGCCGCGGTGGTGACCTCGTCCCCGTCCACCAGCATCACTGCCGGCAGCTCAATGGTGCTGCCTGCCTCGCCCGGGACGCGGTCAAGGGTCACGAGGTCTCCGACGGAAACCTTCTCCTGGCGGCCGCCAGCGCGGACAATCGCGTACACCACTTGGGACTCACTTCTCTCGATGACAAATACGGTCAAATTCTTGATCTGGTCGGAGACGAGGACTCGACGACGGCCAGGCGGGACTCGCAGAACGGCTGAGGAGCTCAGGCGTGCGGGTCGTCGGACTGCCGGTGTACTCGTTCGCTTCCGAGCGCAGAAGACGTGCTGGTGCCGATGACACCAGGGATCTACTTTACGGGAAGAAGCGCCCTGCAGCAACCGGACAGCCCTGCGACACGCCTGTCACTCCGAGGTGGCGACATCCCCGTCGTCGTTGACCCTCTTCCCCGATCCACCGACGGCCTCCGCATCGTGCTCACGGGGGCCCGCGGCGCCCTGATTGAGCTTCTCAGCGCTGACCCCGACACCGAGCATCACTGGCTCCTCCGCGGCAGCGGAGGGCTCCGGAGCCTTCGAGGCCCCGGCCGCGGTGCTGCTGAAGGTGCGACTGGGTCCGGAGACCTCGGCGGACACCTCCCGCACCTCGCCGCCGGCACCCTGAGCCGAGCCGGCAGCCCGCCGACGACGGCGCCCCTTCGGGCGTCCGGCCGAGGAGCCCGTGGACCCCTCCTGCTCTGCCGCAGCATTGCCGCCGGAGCGCGAAGCCAGCGCCTCGTCCAGCGAGTCCAGCGAGACCGGGCGCGCCTCGGCGTCGTCTTCGGTCGCCTTGGTGGTCTGTGCCGCACCGCCAGCCTCACCGCGCGGCACCGGCACCGGCTCTCCCCCGATGGTGAGCACCGGGGTCTCGACTTCGCCGGACGTGCGGTTCCCGGGACGCGTCCCGGAGCCGTCTCCGGAGCCAGCCCCGGAGGAGTCCTGAGCGCCCGAGGCCTCGTCGACGTCCACGCGACCTCCGCCGGTGGCCCGACGCGGCTTACGGCCGCGGCGACGACGCCCTGAGCTCGGCTCCTCCTCGGTGGCACCCCTCGTGGAGTCATCCTTCGCGGAGGAGCTGCCGGATCCGTGGGAGCTCTCGCCAGACCCGTCGTCGGTCTGTCCGGTGGTCGCAGCGGCGACCTGGGCCAGAGCCTGGCGGGCCTTCTCCTGCTTCTCCCGCTCCTCGGCGCTCGGCTCGCTGTGCTGCTCACCGCCGGAGGGCCCCTTGCCGCCCTTCTTGCTGCGCCGCTTCTTTGAGCCCTTCCCGGAGCGCACCTCGCCCTGGGACGTGTATGACGGGGTGTGCCCCACAGGCTCCCCATGGGTGAGCACTCCGCGTCCGGCGCAGTGCTCGCATGGCTCCGAGAAGACCTCGAGAAGGCCGGTGCCCATGCGCTTGCGGGTCATCTGGATCAGCCCCAGGGAGGTGACCTCGGCGACCTGGTGCTTGGTGCGGTCCCGCCCCAGGCATTCGACCAGGCGGCGGAGCACCAGGTCCCGGTTGGACTCCAGGACCATGTCGATGAAGTCGACGACGATGATGCCGCCGATGTCGCGCAGCCGCAGCTGACGCACCAGCTCCTCAGCCGCCTCCAAGTTGTTCCGGGTGACGGTCTCCTCGAGGTTCCCGCCCGACCCGGTGAACTTGCCCGTGTTGACGTCCACCACGGTCATCGCCTCGGTGCGGTCGAAGACGAGTGAGCCTCCGGAGGGCAGATTGACCTTGCGGTCCAGCGCCTTGGCCAGCTGCTCATCGATGCGGTGGTGGCTGAAGATGTCCTCGGCCCGCTGCTCCTCCGGCTCCCAGCGGCGAAGCCTGTCGAGCAGGTGGGGCGCCACGTAGGTCACGTAGGCCTCGACGTTGTCCCAGGTCTCCTCCCCCTGGATCTCCATCGAGGAGAAGTCCTCGTTGAAGACGTCGCGAACGACCTTGATGGTCAGGTCGGGCTCGCTGTAGAGCAGCTCAGGCGGCAGGACCTTGCGGTCGCCCTTCTGCGTCTGGATGGTCTCCCAGAGCGCCCGCAGGCGGTTGATGTCGTTGGTGAGCTCCTCCTCCGAGGCACCCTCGGCGGCGGTGCGCACGATCACCCCGGCCTTGTCAGGCATGTGTTCCTTGAGGATCTTCTTCAGACGGGAGCGCTCGGTGTCGGGCAGCTTCCGCGAGATCCCGGTCATGGAACCTCCAGGGACGAAGACCAGATACCGGCCCGGCAGTGACACCTGACTGGTCAGCCGCGCGCCCTTGTGGCCCACCGGGTCCTTGGTCACCTGCACCAGCACGGAGTCGCCGGACCTCAGCGCATTCTCGATCTTGCGCGGAGCGCCGTCGAGGTTCGCCGAGTCCCAGTCCACCTCACCGGCGTACAGCACCGCGTTGCGTCCGCGGCCGATGTCCACGAAGGCCGCCTCCATGGAGGGCAGGACGTTCTGCACCTTGCCGAGATACACGTTGCCGATCAGCGAGTCCTGCTGGGTGTTGGAGACGTAGTGCTCGGCGAGCACGCCGTCCTCCAGGACGCCGATCTGGATCCGGTCGCCCTTCTGACGGACGATCATCTGGCGGTCCACCGACTCGCGGCGGGCCAGGAACTCAGCCTCGGTGATGACCTGCCGACGACGACCGGTCTCCCGTGACGCGCGCCGCCGCTGCCGCTTGGCCTCCAGGCGGGTGGAGCCCTTCAGCCCGGTCACCTTGGTGGGAGCGGCGGGCTCGGCGGCCTCCCGCGGGGCTCGGACACGGGTGACGGTGTGCTCGGGGTCGTCGCCGTCGCCGCCGGAGACCTCCATGTCCACGGAGCCGCGTCGACGCCGACGACGCCGACGGACCACCTGGCCGTCCTCGTCACGGGCCTCCTCGCCCTGGTCCGAGTCCTCCCGGCCGCGCTGCTTCCCGGCGTCCTCACCAGAGTCTGCGGAGGACCCGTCCTCAGAGTCGGACTGCTGTCTGCTGCGACCTCGTCCGCCACGGCGACGCTTGCGCCGGGAGCGCCGCTGACCGCCCGAGGACTCGCCGTCCTCGGAATCGTCACCAGCGTGGTCACCAGCGTCTTCGCGGGCTTCCCCGGCCTCGTCGTACTGAGTCTCCTCGGCCGAATCTCCACGGTCGTCCTCGGTGGAGCCGCCCTGGCGGCTCTGTACGGTCCGGCGACCCTGACGAGGCGAGTCATCTCCGGATTCGTCGTCGCGGGAATCGTCGTTCCGGGAACTGCTGTCTCGGGAGCCGCCGTCCCTACGACTGCGGGCCGGCGCGTCGTCCTGCTGGTCGTCCCGCTTCGACGTGGGCCGGGAGCGGCGGACCTGCTCCACAGCTGTGAGGTCCGGGGCCTGGAAGAGCACGGCCACCGGGTCAGCAGGGGCGGACTGCTCCGCCTCTGCTGCGGTGGTGTCCGCCTCCGAGGGCTCGGTGGCCTCCTCGACCTGGTCCTGAGCGGCGGGCTGGGCGCGCTGCTCAGTGTCCTCCGCCGACTCCTGGTCAGTCCCGATGTCCTCGGCGGGCGGGCTGAACGGGTTGAAGATGTCTGCGCCCGCGGTGTCCTGTGTTGACGCCGTGTCGTTCGGCGTGTCTGTGTGCGACATTGTTCGGTTGCTCCATGCCGACGCCGAGGCTGCCACACCCACCCTCGCGCCGGCCGCTTGTACGGTCATTCCTCCGGCCGCCGTCCCCCGCTCTCTCACAGCGGGTGCGGCCGAGGCACATCGTCGATGTCTGCAAGTTCTGCTCTTGCAGCCTCGCGGTCCACGCCGGGCGCTGACAACGGGTTTCCGCTGTGCGCTCTTCACGGCCTGTCCGCGAACATTCACTCCGCGCTGCGTCCGCACCTGCGCAGGCTCGGGGCCGTGCAGGACTCCCGGGGCGTCGGCGGCGGCATCTTGCGCCTTCTCGTCCATCGTCTCGTCGGATCCGTGCGGACTCGGGCTCGTCGCCTCGTCCACGACGGGTGCCGGCTTCGCCTGGGCCCATGCGTGCGGTGCGGTTGTGCAGTTGTCGGAGCAGTCAAGCTCTTCCGACGTCCGGGTGTGGTCCGCACGTCGGTGATTCTCAGTATCGCACATCGTGGAGCCGTCCCCGAGGAAACATGCAGGCATCCCCCGTACAATCTGAGCCATGTCAGTGGACACCACCCCTCCCTCCGGGACCGATGATCGCGCCCGCCTAGTGCCGCCTGAGGCTGCGGAGACCAGCCGCGCATTCAGCCGTCGCACCATGGCGATCTGGCTGATCACGACCGGGCTCGTCGGTGCCGCGGCCAGCTTCCTGCTGCTCCATGAACGCATCCTGCTCTGGCAGGATCCCGAGCACTCCACCGCATGCGACATCAATCCGTGGGTGTCCTGCGGAGAGGTCATGGACTCCTGGCAGGCGGCCACCTTCGGCTTTCCGAACATCTTCCTCGGCGTGGTGGGTTTCCCCGTCGTGATCGCTGTCGGCATCACGCTCCTGGCAGGACTGCGGCCACCGCGCTGGTACTGGCTCGGGCTGCAGGCCGGTGTGCTGTTCGCCTTCGGGTTCTGCGTCTGGCTGTGGTCCCAGGCCGTCTACACCATCGGTGCACTGTGCCCCTACTGCATGGTCGTCTGGGCCGCTGTGATCCCGATGACCGTGGCGGTCACCGCCCGGAACATCCTCACCGGGACCATCCCGGCATCCGGGGCCGTCCGCCGGGTGACCGCCGACTGGTGGTGGGTCGTGTTGGTGCTGATCTACCTGCTGGTCGCCGCCAGCATTGCGATCGAGCTGCCGCAGGCGCTGGGCATCTGAGCCGACGCGGCAGGTGACATGTGCAGACCCCTGCCTCCGAGCAGGCCGCTGACCTGCAGTCTTGGACGTGCTGACCAGGTTCTCGCTCTTCCCGGACCGGGGTCGATGATGCCATGATGAGCGGACCACCTGCCGAGTCTCGGAGAGCCTGATGCCTCATACCGTCAATGCTGTCGTCGTCACCGCCCAAGACGCCCCAGCCACCCTGGAAAAAATCATCATCCCCGACCCCGGCCCCGGAGAAGCCCTGGTGGACATACTCACCTGCGGGGTCTGCCAAACCGATCAGCACTACCAAAAAGGCCTCATCGGCCAGAACTACCCCTACCTGCTAGGACACGAAGCCACCGGCCGCATCACCGCCATCGGCGAGGGAGTCACCTCGATCAGCCCCGGAGACAAAGTCATCCTGAACTGGCGCGCCGTCTGCGCAGACTGCCGCGCCTGCCGCAAAGGCCAGCCCCAATACTGCTTCAACACCCACAACGCCACCCAAAAAATGACCCTGACCGACGGCACCCCCC
>NZ_JAOSZD010000008.1:0-196001 GCF_034438835.1 Nesterenkonia sp. HG001
CCTGGAATGAGCTGCGTCGTGAGGCTCTGCGGGTCCAGGAATCAGCGATGCTGGATCCAGAGCGTGAGCCTGAGGAGCCCTTCGTGACCCGGCAGCTGGCCGGGGCGCGGGGTCCGATCATCGCGACGACTGATTTCTCCACTCAGGTCCCGGACCAGATCCGGCAGTTCCTGCCTCATGACTTCGCCACGCTGGGTGCTGATGATTTCGGGATCTCTGATACCCGGGCTGCCGCGCGCAGGCATTTCCGGATTGATGCTCATTCCATGGTGATTCGTGGGCTGCAGATGCTGGTCCAGCAGGGCCAGATCGATGCCGGGGTCCCTGAGGAAGCGATCCGCAAGTATCGCCTGGCTGATGTCAATGCGGGCAGTACTGGAAGCACTGGTGGAGACGCCTGAACCACACCACCACCACTGAAGTACCGTGCGCACCGGAGGGTGCCGGCGTCCTGACGCAGGACATCGGCACCCTCCGGTGCGTCCGGAGGCGATGCGGAGCGGCTTTGTAGGTGATGGACAACTGGCCGGTCACCTCCCCCACGGGCTAGGCTCGGGGGCCATGACCGCCTCCGCACCGCAGGTGCCTCCCCGCGTCCGGGTCTCCGAGGCGTCACTGAACGTGCTGCGGTCGCACACCGACCAGCTGACCACCGCTGTGAACCTCCATCTGGAGGGCACCTTGCCGTGGTATCGGCAGCTCACCACCGATGAGCGCGCCTCGCTGCGGCTCATCGCCCAGCGCGGCATCATGGGGCTGGTCAACTGGCTGGACAATCCGCAGACCCGCTCCCTGCCGCTGGTCAACGAGCTGCTCGGCTCCGCACCCACGGACCTGATGCGCAGCATCTCGCTGCAGCGGGCGCTGCAGCTGATCCGCACCATCGTCGAGGCCGTGGAGCACCGACTGCCTGGTCTCGTTCCCGTCGGGGACCAGCAGGGCATGCTCGAAGCCGTGCTCCGCTATTCCCGCGAGGTCGCCTTCGCCATCGCCGACGTCTATGCCCGCGCGGCGGAGTCCCGCGGCGCCTGGGACTCCCGCCTGGAGGCGCTGCTGGTGGATGCGGTGCTTCGCGGAGAGGCCAGCGAACAGATCACCTCCCGCGCCTCGGCGGTGGGCTGGGGAAGCACCTGTGGCGTCGTAGTCGTCGTCGGGCCCGCCCCGGACCAGGCCGACGCCGCCTTCATGAGTCACCTGCGCCGCCAATGCGTGCGCTTCGCCGCGGACGCGGTGGTCGGTGTCCAGGGGGATCGACTGGTGCTGCTGCTCGGCGGGGTCACGGACCTCGACACCGGTCTGGAGCGCATCATGTCCAGCTTCGGCCGAGGGCACGTCGTCTACTCCCGCATCGAGGGATCCATCGACCAGGCGCACCGCTGCGCCCAGGCCGCCTACTCCGGTCACGCTGCGGCCCCCGCCTGGACGCTCGCACCGAACCCCGTGCCCGCAGACGACCTGCTTCCCGAGCGAGCCCTGGCCGGGGACGACACCGCCCGCCAGATGCTCCGCGACGCGATCTTCGCCCCCCTCGCCGAGGCCGGCAACGGTCTTCTGGAGACCGTCACCGCCTATATCAGCGCCGGGCACTCTCTGGAGGGAACCGCGCGCGAACTCTACGTGCACCCGAACACGGTGCGGTACCGACTCCGGCGGGTCACCGACATCACCGGCTGGGACCCGACCGAGCCTCGCGACGCGTACGTCCTCCAGACCGCTCTGGCCGTCGGTCGCCTGTAGACTCGTGCAGGCATCCGGTTTGTAGAGACCCCACAAAAGTACCCGGAGAGCTTGGTCTCACCGTGCCCCGCTCCGAGCAGCCGCGATATGGAAAGTTGGTAACGTGCTAGCGATCGTATGCCCAGGACAGGGTTCCCAGACCTCAGGATTCCTCGCCCCGTGGCTCGAGGAAGCCGATTCTCGTGAGACCCTCCAGGCCTGGTCCGAGGTCGCCGGTACGGATCTGCTCCTCCACGGCACCGAGTCCGACGAGGAGACCATCCGCGACACCGCCGTGGCACAGCCCCTCATCGTCGCCGCCTCGCTGCTCGCCGCCCGCGCACTGGGCCTCGCGCCCGGCATGCGCCCAGGCGATGCGGACGCCGCCCAGCTGATGCTGGCCGGCCACTCCGTGGGCGAGGTCCCTGCCGCCGCGCTGGCCGGAGTGCTCACCGAAAAGCAGGCGCTGACGCTGATCCGGGTACGCGCCCAGGGCATGGCCGAGGCGGCCGCCGCAGAGTCCACATCGATGGCCGCCGTGGTCGGCGGGATCGAGGACGAGGTCCGTGAGTCCATCACCTCCCATGGGCTGACCCCCGCCAACGCCAACGGACCGGGCCAGATCGTCGCCGCCGGCACCGCCGAGCGCATCGCGGCCCTGGAAGCGGCGCCCCCAGCACGTGCTCGGGTCATTCCGCTGAAGGTCGCCGGAGCGTTCCACACCGAGCATATGGCTCCCGCCCAGCAGGCCCTGACGAACGCCGTCGCCGATTTCGAGGTGGCCGACCCCGAGGTGCGCCTGCTCTCCAACCGTGACGGGCAGGCCGTGGCCTCCGGTGCCGAGGTGCTGGACCGCCTGGTGGACCAGGTGACCCGCCCGGTCCGGTGGGACCTCTGCATGGAGTCCATGAAGGCCGCCGGCGTGACCGGTGTACTGGAGCTGCTCCCAGGAGGAACCCTGACCGGTCTGGCCAAGCGCGGCCTCAAGGGTGTGGCGTCCCTCGCCGTGAAGTCCCCTTCAGACCTCGACTCCGCACGAGACTTCATCCGAGACCATGCCTGAGTCGAGTCCCCGACTCAGCGCATCGACCACCGCACCATTGAGCAGGCAAGGACAGCTTCCGTGACAGCCACCCTCAACCAGCCAGAGACCGTCACCGGCACACAGGTGATGGGCATCGGCGCCTACCGCCCGGACGTGATCGTCGACAACGATCAGATCTGCCAGTGGATCGACTCCTCGGACGAGTGGATCCGCCAGCGCACCGGCATCCGCACCCGCCACCGTGCTCCCGCCGACGTCTCCGTGGTGGACATGGCCACCGGCGCCGCCCGCGAGGCGATCGAGAAGGCCGGCCTCACCGGTGAGGACATCGGGGCCATCATCGTCGCCACCGTGACCCATCCGTACCAGACCCCGTCGGCGGCGGCCGCCGTTGCTCACCAGATCGGCTCCACCCCGGCCGCGGCCTTCGACATCTCCGCCGCCTGCGCCGGGTACTGCTACGGCATCGCCCAGGCAGACTCCTTCGTCCGCTCCGGCCTGGCGAAGCATGTGCTCGTCATCGGCGTGGAGAAGCTCTCAGACGTCATCGACAACCACGAGCGCAGCATCTCCTTCCTGCTCGGCGACGGTGCAGGCGCCGCCGTCGTCGGCCCCTCTGAGACTCCCGGGATCTCCCCCAGCGTGCTCGGATCCAACGGCGAGAAGTGGGACGCCGTGGCCATGACCGGCTCGCTGCTTCCGATGCGCGATGCGCTCCGCGACGCGCGAGCGAGCGGCGACGCCTCCGAGCTGCTGGACCCGGAGACGGACCTCTGGCCGACACTTCGCCAGGACGGACCCACCGTGTTCCGCTGGGCGGTCTGGGAGATGGCCAAGACCGCGCAGAAGGCCCTCGACGCCGCGGGGGTCACCGCGGAGGACCTGGTCGCCTTCGCCCCGCACCAGGCCAACATCCGCATCATCGACGAGATGGTCAAGCAGCTCAAGCTGCCCGAGCATGTCACCGTGGGGCGAGACATCGCGGACGCGGGAAACACCTCGGCGGCGTCCATCCCGCTGGCCGTCCACCGCCTGCTCGAGGAGAACCCCGAGCTCTCCGGCGGTCTGTGCCTGCAGATCGGCTTCGGCGCAGGTCTGGTCTACGGCGCCCAGGTCATCCGGCTGCCCTGATCGGGCCGTTGAGGAGACCACCACAGATGTCCTGGCCCCCGGCACACGCGCCGCAGGCCAGGCCGAGAGCGTCAGGGACACCTGAGGCGCACATCACCACCCGTACGAGCGACACGTACGACTGAGAAGAAGGGAGCAGCCCCGTGGCTGACAAGAACGAGATCCTCGCCGGACTGGCTGAGATCGTCAATGAGGAGACCGGCCTGGAGACCGAAGAGGTCCAGCTGGAGAAGTCCTTCACCGAGGACCTGGACATCGACTCGATCTCGATGATGACCATCGTGGTCAACGCCGAGGAGAAGTTCGACGTGAAGATCCCCGATGAAGAGGTCAAGAACCTCTCCACGGTCGGCGACGCCGTCACCTTCATCGCCGACGCCCAGGGCTGACCACCTGACCTCGGTGTCCAGGGAGCGGGCCAGTGCCATGGCGCCGATGATCTCGGCCGCGGCGCCGGCCCGCTCCCGACTGAAGCACCCACCACCCACCACTGACCAGAGGTAGATCCATGACACGCCGTCTCGTCATCACCGGCCTCGGCGCCACCACTCCCATCGGCGGCGACGTGCCGACCCTGTGGAAGAACGCCCTGGCCGGGACCCCGGGCGCCAAGACCCTCGAGCACGACTGGGTCGAGAAGTACCAGCTCCCCGTCACCTTCGCCGCGGAGGTCGAGGTCGAGCCCGCCGAGGTGCTCGCCCGTCCCGAGACTCGCCGCATGGACCGTTCCACCCAGCTGGGCATGGTGGCTTCCCGCCAGGCCTGGAAGGACTCCGGCCTCGACGAGGCCGACGTCGACCCGGAACGTCTCGGCGTCTCCTTCGCCACCGGCATCGGCGGGGTGTGGACCCTGCTGGACTCCTGGGACACGCTGCGTGAGCGCGGACCCCGCCGTGTGATGCCGATGACCGTTCCGATGCTCATGCCCAACGGCGCGGCAGGTGCGATCAGCCTGGACCTGGGTGCCCGTGCCGGCGCCCGCACCGCTGTCTCCGCCTGCGCCTCGGGCACCGAGGCTCTGGAGGTCGCGATCCGGATGCTGCGTGAGGGCGAGGCCGACATCGTGCTCGCCGGCGGCACCGAGGCTGCCATCCACCCGCTGCCGCTGGCCGCGTTCTCCTCGATGCAGGCACTCTCCCGCCGCAATGACGACCCGGCGGCGGCTTCACGTCCCTACGACGTCGACCGTGACGGCTTCGTCATGGGAGAAGGTGCGGGGGCTCTGGTCGTGGAGACCGAGGAGCACGCCAAGGCCCGCGGCGCGAAGATCTATGCGGAGCTGGCCGGCGCGGCCGTGACCTCGGACGCGCACCACATCACCGCCCCCGACCCCGAGGCGATGGGGGCATCGCGGGCGCTGCGCAAGGCCCTCGACGATGCCGGCGCCTCCGTGGAGGACGTCAGCCACGTCAACGCGCACGCCACCTCCACCCCGGTCGGCGACAAGCCGGAGTACGCAGCTCTGAAGTCCGCCTTCGGTGATCGTCTCGACGAGATCTGCATCTCTGCGACAAAGTCACAGACGGGCCATCTGCTGGGCGCTGCCGGAGCAGTGGAGTCGCTGCTGACCGTTCTGGCACTGCACGACCGCAAGGCCGCAGTGACGATCAACCTGGACAACCAGGATCCGGAGATGCCGCTCGACGTGGTCACCGGCCAGGCGCGCGAGCTGCCCTCCGGCGACCAGGTCGCGCTGTGCAACTCCTTCGGCTTCGGAGGTCACAACTCGGTGGTGGCCTTCCGCACCGTCTGAGTCGCTGAGGACAGAAGAGGACAGAAGAAGGGCGGCCTGCCAGGATCTGAGATCCTGGCAGGCCGCCCTGTATCACGCTGTGGGAAGCGCAGCCGCGTGGGAAGCGAACGCCCGGAGGCGGTTCAGCGGCGGATCATGGGACCGGCGAGCGGAGGAGGGCCTCACCAGGCCGAGTGGTGATGCACCGCGCGTGCAGGTGGCGCGGCAGCATCGACGTGGGAGCTCAGCCGACCCGATGGAGCCAGCGGACCGGAGCGCCCTCGGCGGCGTGACGGAAGGGGTCGAGCTCCTCGTCCCAGGCCTCTCCCAGGGCCAGCGAGAGCTCCTGGTAGACCACGGAGGGATCACCGGCGCCCATCTCATAGGCGTAACGGACGCGGTCCTCGGAGACCATGATGTTCCCGTGGACGTCCGTGGTGGCGTGGAAGATGCCGAGCTCCGGGGTGTGTGACCAGCGGCTGCCGTCGCAGCCCGCGCTCGGGTCCTCAGTGACCTCGAAACGCAGGTGCGCCAGGCTCCGCAGGGTGGACGCGAGCGTGGCGCCGACCCCCTGGGGGCCGCGCCAGCTGAGTTCGGCACGGTAGGTTCCCGGCTCGGCGGGCTGGGGCTCCCACTGGAAGTCCACTCGGGCATCGACCACCGACGAGACCGCCCACTCGATGTGTGGGCAGAGCGCGGCGGGCGCCGAGTGGATGTGCAGGACACCCCGGGCCGTGTGTACAGACATATCCATCCTCCGTAGTGCTGTTGGTACGTCTTCCCCTACGACCGACAGCGCTGATCCGGATGATGGATTGCTGGTGTGAAGTTGTGGCTCGACAATTGTGCATGACGTGCAGCTCATCTGCCAAGCCGGGCCCGGAGTCTTCTCCGGCCCGTGGAGCGGGCGACTGACCCGGACTCCGTGCACAGCTTAACAGGTGAGCTGCCAGGAGGACACCCTCTGAGCCTGCTGTGTCCGGCTCCCGGCGGGCAGGAGCGTAAGGGCAGGGACCCAGGTCCGCTCAGGCCCGCGGATGGGCCTGACCATAGGCCTCGCGCAGGCCCTCCACCGAGACATGGGTGTAGAGCTGAGTGGTGGAGAGTGAGGCATGGCCGAGCAGCTCCTGGACGGTGCGCAGATCAGCGCCGCCGTCGAGCAGATGGGTGGCGGCGGTGTGCCGCAGCGCATGCGGTCCCCGGGCGGCTGTGGTGCCCAGGGCCTCGAGAGCGTCGTCCACGACCTTGCGGACCACCCGCTGGTCGATCCTGCCCCCGCGACGGCCCACGAACACCGCGTCTCCCGAGCCCGGGGTCTCTAGGACGGGACGTCCTTCAGAGGTCCACCTGATCAGGGCCCGCTCGGCAGGCACGCCGTAGGGCACCATGCGCTCCTTGTTCCCTTTCCCGAGCACCCGGACCATGCGGCGGTCTGCGGCGAGGGAGGAACGGTCCAGTCCGACGAGCTCGGCCACGCGCATCCCGGTGGCATAGAGCATCTCCACCATGGCGAGATCACGCAGCGCCAGAGCGTGGTGCTCGGGGTGCTGCTCGCGTTCTGCGGCAGCGGATGCGCACCGTTCCGCGAGCCGACGGGTCAGCTCCTCGACGTGTCGGTCCTGGAGCACGTCGGGAAGGCGTCCCCCGCGCCGTGCCGTGCGCAGCCGGACGGAGGGATCCTCCTGCAGGGCTCCCCTCCGGTGTGCCCACGCGGTGAAGCTGCGCACCGCTGCGGTCTTGCGGTTGAGCGAGGCTCGGCTCAGGCCGCCGTCGTGGAGGTCTGCCAGCCAGGTCCGCAGGTGCGGGAGGTCCAGCTGGGCCAGCGGCCCGCAGGCCTGCGCGAGCTGACGGAGGTCGGTGCGGTAGGAACGGACGGTGTGCGGGGACAGTCCCCGCTCGTGCTCCAGATGACCGATGAAGTCCTCGAGCAGCGGGTCCTCGTCGGATCGCGACGGTCCTGTCGGCCGTCGCCTGTCGGGCTGCGGCCCCTCAGGGTCGGAGATGGCCTGTCCGCTCATGTGCGCAGTCTATCGGCGACGGCGCTGGATGCGGTCCCGGCCATGACACTCGACGGTGGACGTCACCCGCCCGGCTGGGAGCCCAGCGACCTGCCCCAGTGGCCACCGGACTCACGGGCGAGGCCGCGGCGCTGGAGCCTGGTGAGCCCGGCCAGCACCTGGGACATGGGCAGCCCTGCGACCTCGGAGACCTTGCCCGGGGCACTGAGTCGTCGCAGCGGAAGGGCATCGAAGAGCAGCCGGTCAGCCTGGCTGAGTCCGTCCACCACGTCCGGTCTCGCCCCGCCGGAGGGCAGGGGGAGCTGCTCCGTCTGCACGCCGCCGCCGACCGAGGACCCGGCCTCTCCTGTGCCCAGGGCTCCCGACAGTCCTGCGATGAGCTCGACGACATCGGCTGCGTCGGTGACCAGCTCCGCCGGGGTCTCGCGGAGCAGTCGATGGCACCCCGCAGAACTGGGCGAGTGCACGCTTCCCGGGACCGCTCCGACCGGGCGTCCGAGGGCGAGCGCGTGATGCGCGGTGTTCTGGGCTCCGCTGCGCCAGCGCGCCTCGACCACGACGGTCACCGCAGTCAGGGCGGCGATCAGCCTGTTGCGCTGCAGGAAGCGATGCCTGGTGGGGCTTCCTCCCGGCGGCATCTCGCTGAGCAGCAGCCCGGAATCCCCCAGACTCCGCAGCAGGGGCTCATTGCCGGCCGGGTAGAACCGGTCGAGCCCGCCGGCGAGCACGGCCACCGTTGGTGCAGGTCGAGGCTGCCTCGCCCCGCCCGCACCCGCCGCAGCCCCGCCCGCCGCAGGGGCCCCGGGCCTGCTCCCCGTCATCGCCTCGTGTCGCCGCAGGGCGGCCCGGTGCGCGGCGGCGTCGACCCCGTAGGCTCCGCCGGAGACCACGCAGACGCCATGGCCCACCAGGTCCTCGACGAGCTCCGCGGTGACGCGCAGGCCATAGTCGGTCACCTCCCGCGACCCCACCACAGCCGCCCGTCGCGCCACATGGGGCAGACGAGCCAGGCCCTCCGCCCTGTCGCCGCCGGTGGAGCGGTGCCACAGAGCCACTGGTGCCGCCCCTCCCAGGTCATCGAGCTCGCGCGGCCATCGGGGGTCCTCCGGGACCACGAGGCCGCCGCCCGCGCGCCGGATGGTGCCCAGGTCCCGGGCTCCGTCGGCCTGGCCACGGCGGGTGCGCCAGCGCGCGAGGCCCTCGGCGAGATCCCGCTGTCGCCGCCCCAGGCCCGCGGCCTCCCCCTGCACGGCGAGTTCCGTCCTCAGCCGCGCCCCGGGCCTGGAGTCGGACTGGATCAGCCGGTGGGCGTCCTCCGCCCCCAGATGACCGATGAGCAGGCCGGCCAGGGCGTCGCCGGGTTCCACCAGGCGACTGAGCTCAGCACGTCGGCGCAGCAGCTGCTCCACGTCGCCCGTTCCCGCAGCGCAGGTGTCCTCGGGGAAGGTCATGCGGCTCTCCTCTCCTCAGCCGTCTGACGCAGCTGCATGGCGGCGTCGACCTCATCCGCGCCGGGCGGGGAGAGCCCGACCAGATCTGCCAGCGTCCAGGCCAGCCGGAGCACCCGGACGTATCCGCGCAGCGAGAGCACGGCACGGTCCAGGCAGGCGTCCAGTGCACGGGTGCTGTGCGGATCGAGACGCAGCTGCCCGGTCAGCAGGCGCAGGGGCAGATCCCCGTTGGTGCTCATGCCCCAGGGTGCCAGCCGCTCCCGCTGGGAGGCTCTGGCCTGGATTACTCGGCTCAGGACCTCGGCGGAGCTCTCCCCGCTCTGCGCCAGGGCCATCGAGGCGGACCTCGGCCTCTCCACCTGCACCTGAAGGTCTATGCGGTCCAGCAGCGGCCCGGACAGCCGTGTCAGGTAGGAGCGACGTTGCAGGACCGTGCAGCTGCAGTCCCGACCATTGCCGACCGCCATGCCGCACGGACACGGATTGGCGGCCATGACCAGCTGGAAACGAGCAGGGTAGGTGACCGTCCCCGCAGCACGGTGCAATGTCACGGCTCCTGTCTCCAGGGGCTGCCGCAGCGCATCGAGAGTGGGCCGCTGGAACTCGGGCGCCTCGTCCAGGAAGAGCACACCACGGTGGGCCCTGGTCACCGCGCCCGGTCGGGCCAGTCTGGCCCCGCCACCGACGATCGCGGCGGTGCTGGCACTGTGGTGCGGCGATTCGAAGGGCGCCCGGCGGGTCAGTCGCATGACCGGGCCTGCCTGCCCGGTCACCGACCCGATCGCCGTGACCTCCATGGCGTCGTCGTCGCACAGCGGCGGCAGGATGCCCGGCAGTCGTTCGGCGAGCATCGTCTTGCCGGCTCCCGGAGGTGCAGGAAAGCGTAAAGACCATGTGTGCGCGCCCTGCTAGCGCCGCAGAAGTCGCGGCGGTTGTCTCCAAGGTTGGCTTTGAGATGAAGAAGAGCCAGATCTGCCAGCGGCGGTCGAACGCCATCGGCCCCACGACTGTCTGCGACTCGGAAGGAACCGACGGCGAGTACGCCTACCTCCTGAACGTAACCAGCCCGGACCTGAACGAACCCCAGGTCGCTACCCTGATCATCAGGCTGCACCAGTAAACGGCTACTGGCTGTCCTGTTCCCCGTCGTCCGGGAGATCGCCAGCGGCAATGTGTGAGGCTGTGCGCCGGTACGCTTCGGCGATGTAGTCTTCCAGATCCTGGAGGCCGATGCGCCACAGGCCCCTCCCGCCGACCTGAATTGCGCGCAGCTCTCCACTGCTGATCAGGCCCCGGATGAGGCTCGACTTCACGTTGAGCTCTTCGGCCGCCTGCTCGACTGTCAGGAAGCGGCGCTTTGTGGGTTCGTCTGTCACCAGACCATCCTAAGTTTGGGCTGGCCCGGCTGAGTGCAGGAACAAATGGTGAAAGGGCGAAAGGAGACAGCCGGCGCGCGACGTTTCGCTAGGGTCGCGTTGCTTTCCCCTAGGCTTAGAACGGAAGTCACCTGTGCAGGCTCTCTGGCCGGGGCGACCCGTCAAATTCAACACAGGGGGAAGTCGTGAAGGGAATACTCGGGATACTTGGAACACCTAAGGGCGATTCCGGACGGCAATGATTGGCTTAAGGCGCACCGCACCTGACCTCGAATGGGTGCAGATGTACCGGCAGGGTATCCCGACGTCCAGGATTGCCGCCTTGGCTGGCGCCGCGGAAACGACCGTTCGGTATCACCTCCAGATTGCTGCAAAGGCAGAGCCGGGCATACGGGAAGAGCACAAAGCGGCGCTGGCCCCTGCAGCTCCGAGAACATCCGAGGCGGGCCTGAGGAACTTGGCTGATGTCCTCGCCTTCCATGAGGCTCATGACCGGTTGCCGGTCAGCCACGGGAAGACCTCGCGCGAGCGGGCGCTGGCAGCATGGCTGGCAAACCGCCGCCGGCAGTCCGCCGAGAAGACCCTCTCCCCCACCTACAGGGACGCCCTGGCGGTGATCGCCGGCTGGGACAAGCCTTCAACCCGCAAGGCCGAGGATGAGGCGCGTTGGCAGCATCGGTTGGAGGAGCTCCAGAGAATCAGGGCTGCCGGCGGTGAGTGGCCGCGGCACCAGAAGACGGACGATGCCCACGAACGCACGCTGGGCGTGTGGCTGCACGCCCAGCGCATCGACTACCGCGCTGGCAGAATCGACCAGGCCAAGGCGGAGCAGCTGGACAGGCGCCTGCCAGGGTGGCGGGAAGGCAGAGGTCACCGGGGCGGCCGGCGCAGATAGCGGGAAGCAAGCAGCTCTATACCTTCAGAGCACTCGCTCCGGCCGGTGCAGGTATCTAGTGGAACAGACGTTCAGGGGGCCCAAGACCTCTGCAACGCGCACCAACCGGTCGAGACAGTTACCGTTCCTAGCCGTGTGGCGTTTCCGTAAGGTGGTGCGTGGGTATCCTGTCTCTGTCGTAGGTGATTTCTTTGTAGCCGTGCGGCTCTGGCTTACCCGCGATGTTCAGGTTCACGAACACGATCTCCTCGATGGTGAGGATGCTTCGTCGAGTGATCATGTTCCGGACTTCCGCTCGCATGGTCAGTGAGGTTCGGCCAAATTTAGTTGCTGTCAGACCCATCTCAATGAGGTCCCCTTGGACTGCGGAGCTGACGAAGTTGATTTCCGAAATGTACTTTGTCACCGCCCTGCCGTTGCCCAGTTGGAGGATGGCATAGATCGCTGCTTCCTCGTCGATCCATTTGAGGAGGCTGCCACCGAACAGGGTGCCGTTGGCGTTTAGGTCTTCTGGGCGCACCCATTTTCGAGTGCGGAAGGTTATATCGGAGGATTCCATGGTGTGACCTTACTTCTGCGGTGAAGATGGTTTGGTTTTATGTCTTTGAGACCAGTTCTGGCGGTCGTAGCAGCGTCCACCGATTGGTGGGCTATGACTCGACACCGGCGAGGCTGTCGGGACGACCGACCCAAACCTGTTCCGCAAGCGTGAGGACCGGTGGGAGCGCCGGGTTGTCCGAATCCCCGCGCCACGCCATCCTGAGGTAGACCGGCAGGGTCTCGTCGAGCACCCGCAAGAACCGTACATGCGGGTCGGTTACGTTTTCCGCGACGGAGGAAACCGTTAGGGAGCATCCTACTTCGGCTCCCACCAGGGCCATTGCGGTCCACGAATCGGGTGCACTTTGCACTATGTCGGGATCGAATCCGGCTCCCAGGCTCAACCGGCGCAGGCGGTCGGTCAGGACAGAACCTTCATGCGGGGGCAGTGCGACGAACGGTTCGCCAGCTAGTTCTGCGAAACGAACTTCGCCTTGCGAGGCCAGGCGGTGTGATGCAGGGACGGCCATCACGAGATGTTCCTCCACGACGATGCGGGACTTGATGCCCGCGGGCACAAAGTCCCAACGGCCGAGACTGATATCAACTTCACCGCGGAGGACCCGGGCGAGGGCTGGGAGTGCGAAGTCCTGGCTGTTGAGGCGAACTTCTATGCCTGGGTGGGCCTTTCGGACTTCCCGTGCCAGTACTCCCACGAGAACATGGGTTGATGCGCCGGCGTAGGCGAGCTTGACCATTCCCGCCTCGCCGCGGCCAGCGGCAAGTGCGCCGGCCCTTGCACGCTCCGCTGCAGCCAGGATCTCCCGGGCTGATGCCATCAGGGCCACTCCGGCCGCCGTTAGCTGGACGCTGCGTGTGCTCCGGATGAAGAGGTCGACCCCGAGATCCCGCTCCAGCTGCCGCACGATCCGGCTCACAGGTGGTTGAGCCATATGGAGCCGGGCTGCAGCCCGGCCGAAATGCAATTCCTCCGCCACGGCGAGGAACACCCGTATTTGTTGAATCTCCATCCCGCCATTATTGCAGGAGCATCAATAATCGGGCTCCCAATAAGTATTGGACGCGCTGTAATGCCCGGTGGGATAGTGAAAAAGAACCGCCTATGGAAGAGGACCCATGACACTGCAGAGCAACGCCGCTCCCCTGGCTCCAGGGGCTGCTGCTCACGACCGCCAGCCCGATCACGCACGCCGGGACGCCTTCGGTCGCAACGCCAGCGGTCCTTTGGCGGGAATCGTCATTGCCGACTTCAGTCGGGTCCTCGCCGGACCGTACTGCACCATGCTCCTGGCGGACATGGGTGCCACGGTCATCAAAGTGGAAAGCCGGTCCGGCGATGAAACACGGGCCTGGAAGCCCCCGGTCTTCGATGGCCAATCCACGTACTACCTCTCAATCAACAGGAACAAGAGATCCATCGCACTGGACTTCGGCGATCCGGATGACATAGACACGGCACGGAACATTGCTGCGGGCGCCGACGTCGTCATCGAGAACTTCAAACCTGGCGGGCTGGACCGTTTCGGCCTGGACTACGCGTCCATCACCGAACGCAACCCCGCTGTGGTCTACGCGTCCATCACCGGGTTCGGCTCCGCTGGCGGAGCGGCCCTGCCGGGTTACGACCTGCTCGTCCAGGCCATGTCCGGGCTCATGAGCCTCACCGGGGACCCGGAGTTCCCCGCGTACCGTTCCGGTGTTGCGGTCTTTGATGTCATCACAGGACTCCATGCCGCCATTGGCGTCCTGTCAGCGCTGCATGAAAGGAGCCAGAGCGGCCGCGGACAACGCATCGAGGTGAACCTTATGTCCTCGGCCCTGTCCGGCATGGTTAACCAGACAGGCGGATACCTGCTCAGCGGAAACGTGCCCACCCGCATGGGTAACGAGCACCCTAGCATCTACCCCTATGAACCGCTCCCCACCGCGGACGGGGAAATCGTCCTGGCTATCGGCAACGACCGGCAGTTCCGGACGCTCTGCAACGTCATTGCCGCCCCCGAGCTCGCCGACGATCCCCGGTTCTCCACACCCCCGGACCGCAGCCTCAACCGGTCGGCGCTGCGCCCCATCCTGCAGGAACTGCTGGCCGTCAGGACCGCATCGGAGTGGTTCGACATCTTCACCGAGGCACGGCTTCCATGTGCTCCGATCAACGATGTCCGCGGTGGGATTGATTTTGCCCAGCGCCTGGGACTGGAACCGGTAGTGAACGTGGGAACCGGTGAAGAAACCATCCCCGGCGTCCGTAACCCGATCACCTTCTCAGCGACACCCGCCAGCTATGACCTGGTGCCGCCCGGCATCGACGCAGACCGGGGGGACATTCTCCAGTGGCTGCAGTCGACGCCGCAGGCTTAGCCCGCTCCCGAGCAGCCACCCCACAAGCAACCAGCACCCCGTCCGCGGAACCATAAAGGACCTCTCATGACAACCACTGCAACTGCCCGCAGCACCGTAAACTCCGACTACTTCAACCTCGACGACGAGTTGGGCCCAGAAGAGCTGGCCATCCGCGACAAAGTCCGCCAGTTCGCCGAAGAGCGGGTCCTTCCCATCATCAACGACTACTGGGAACGTGCGGAGTTCCCGGACGAACTGCTGCCCGGCCTCGCGGATCTCGGCATCATCGGGACCTACATTCAGGGATATGGATGCCCGGGGATGAGCCGCAAGGGCGCGGGAATGGTCGCGCGCGAGATGGCGCGGGCTGACGGAAGCATCAACACGTTCCTGGGGGTCCACTCCAATCTCTGCATGGGCGCCCTGTACATGCTGGGCAACGAGGAGCAGCGGCAGCGCTGGCTGCCTGCCATGGCCCGGCTGGAGAAAACGGGTGCCTTCGCCCTCACCGAGCCCAACCATGGGTCCGACACGGTGGCGCTGGAAACGAGCGCCCGCCGAGAGGGAGGCACCTGGATCATCGACGGCCACAAACGCTGGATCGGCAACGGCCACGCGGCCGACGTCGTGGTCCTCTTCGCCCGCAACACCGAAGACGGCAAGGTCAACGCCTTCGTCGTCGAAAAGGACGCTGACGGCAACCACCCGGCCGGCTACAACCCCACCGTCATCACCGGCAAGATCGGCAAACGCGCCATCCTGCAGGCCGACATCGTCATCGAGGGCATGCGGATCCCTGAGACCAACCGCCTGGAGAACTGCAGGTCCTTCGCCGATGTCTCCCGCGTCCTGCAGGCAACCCGCGGCGGCGCTGCATGGGAGGCCGTCGGCCACGCAATGGCGTGCTTCGAGATCGCGGCCGACTATGCCGCCAAGCGGGTCCAGTTCGGCAACCCGATCGCCAGCTACCAGCTGGTCCAGCACCGGCTCGCCAACATGCTCAGCGAGCTGACCGCGATGCAACTGATGGTCAACCGCATGGCTGAACTGGCCGAGAAGGGCACCCTGACCAACGCCATGGCGTCCATGGTCAAAATGGCCACCGCGCAAAAAGGCAAGTGGATCTGCAACGAGGCACGGGAATTGCTCGCCGGCAACGGCCTCCTGCTCGAAAACCATGTCGCCCGCCACCTGACCGACATGGAGGTCGTGTCCACCTACGAGGGCACGGACTCCATCCAGGCACTGCTGGTAGGCCGCGACATCACGGGAATCTCAGCCTTCCGCTGACCCGAGGACATGGCCCTGCCTTGACTCATCTTCACCCTTACCAAGATTCACTGAAGGAGCTTTTCCATGACTGAAGCATTCCTCATCGGCGGGGCACGCACCCCTGTCGGTCGTTACGGCGGCGCCCTGAGCTCCGTCCGCCCGGACGATCTGGCTGCCATCGCTGTTCGGGCCGCCGTCGAACGCGCAGGCCTTGACCCGGCCGTCGTGGACGAGGTGATCCTCGGCAACGCCAACGGCGCCGGCGAGGAAAACCGGAACGTTGCCCGCATGGCCTGGCTGCTCGCCGGCTTCCCCGACACGGTCCCCGGTGTTACCGTCAACCGGCTCTGCGCCTCCGGGCTGAGCGCCATCATCATGGCCTCCCACATGGTCAAGGCCGGTGCCGCGGACATCGTGGTTGCCGGTGGTGTCGAATCCATGTCCCGCGCTCCGTGGGTCATGGAGAAACCGGACAAAGCCTTCGCCAAACCCGGCGCCGTCGTTGACACCTCCATCGGCTGGCGCTTCCCCAACCCTGCCTTCCTGTCCGGGGAACTCTCACGTGATGGCAAGGCAACCTATTCGATGCCCGAAACAGCAGAGGAAGTGGCCCGGGAATACAACATCTCCCGTGCTGACTGCGACGAGTTCGCCGTCCGCTCCCACGAGCGCGCCCTCGCAGCCATCGAATCCGGGCGCTTCGCCGACGAGATTGTCCCAGTCACGGTCAGGGGCCGCAAGGGCGCCGAAACCAACGTGGACACCGACGAAGGTCCTCGCCCCGGAACCTCAGTGGACGTCCTCGCCGGCCTCCGCCCGGTAGTGAAGGGCGGCAGCGTCGTCACCGCCGGGAACGCATCGACGCTCAACGACGGCGCCTCGGCGATCATCGTCGCGTCCGAGGCAGCCGTGCAAAAGTATGGCCTCACTCCACGGGCACGCATCCTCGATGGCGCGTCCGCGGGTGTCGCCCAGGAAATCATGGGCATGGGCCCGGTCCCGGCCACCCGCAAAGTCCTGGACCGGACCGGCGTCGCGGTAGCCGATCTGGCTGCCGTAGAACTTAATGAGGCTTTCGCCTCGCAGGCCCTGGCCTGCATGCGCGAGCTGAAGCTCGAACCCGACACGGTGAACAACGACGGCGGCGCCATCGCGCTCGGGCATCCGCTGGGTTCCTCCGGGTCCCGGCTGGTCATCACGCTGCTCGGGCGCCTCGAGCGCGAGGCCACGGATGGCCGAAAGCTGGGCCTGGCCACGATGTGCGTGGGTGTCGGACAGGGCACGGCCCTGCTCCTGGAAGGCATCTGATGACAGCCGTAGTGAACGACGCCGGGACAAGGCTGGACGGCTCACGTTTCGAGACGCTGTTGTTTGAGGAGCGCGGGGACCGTTTAGCGGTTCGGCTGCACCGCCCCGGGGTGAAGAATGCCATCGACCAGGCCATGGTGGATGAGCTGCACGCAGTGTGCGCGCACCTGGAACGCACACCGAAAATCCTGATCCTCTCGGGCACGCCCGGCAACCCTGACACGGGGACCAAAGCCGTCTTCGCATCCGGGGCTGACATCGCACAGCTGCGTGAGCGGCGCCGTGATGACGCGCTGGCCGGAATCAATTCCGGGATCTTCGACCGGATCGCCAAGCTGCCCATGCCGGTCATCGCCGCGCTGGACGGATACGCGCTCGGCGGAGGCGCGGAACTGGCGTACTCGGCCGACTTCCGGATCGGCACTCCTGCCCTGCGGATGGGTAACCCCGAGGCGAACCTGGGCATCCTGGCCGCGGCCGGTGCTACCTGGCGGTTGAAGGAGCTCGTCGGGGAGCCGGTAGCCAAGCAGATCCTGCTCGCCGGCAAAGTCCTCACGGCTCAGGAGTGCCTCGCGGTCGGGCTGATCACCGAACTCGTGGAGCCGGGCACACTGATGGACTCGGCGCACGCCCTGGCGGACGCCATTGCGGTGCAGGATCCGCTGGCAGTACGCCTCACCAAGGCCGTGTTCCACGCCCCACGGGAGGTCCATCCCGTCATCGACACCCTGGCCCAGGGCATGCTTTTCGAGTCCCAGGCAAAGTTCGACCGCATGCAGGCGTTCCTCGACAGGAAGAAGAAGTAAATGAATAATCCATCAGAGCCATCCGGTCGAACCGGCGAGCTCCCTGCGCGCGTTGGCGTCCTTGGCGGCGGTCGCATGGGAGCGGGCATCGCCCACGCCTTCCTCATCAAGGGGGCAGACGTGGTGGTCATCGAACGTGATGAAGCCTCCGCGCAAGCAGGCCGTGAGCGGGTCGCATCCTCAGCAGCGAAATCCATCGAGCGTGACCCCCACAGTGGCAACCTCGATGAGATGGTCTCCCGCCTGAAGACTTCTGTGGACTACGCGGACTTCGGTGACCGCGAGCTGGTCGTGGAAGCCGTACCCGAGGACTGGACACTGAAGGTGGCAGCGCTCCGCAGGGTCGAAGAACAACTCACCCCTGGCGCGGTGCTGGCCTCGAACACATCCTCGCTGTCGGTGTCCGGCCTGGCGGAGGAGCTGGAACGGCCGCAGGACTTCCTGGGGCTGCACTTCTTCAACCCCGTCCCGGCTTCCACCCTCATTGAGGTGGTCATTGGCAAGCAGACCCGGCCCGATCTCGTCGAGCAGACACGGAGCTGGGTCCAGGGGCTGGGCAAGACCGCCGTCGTGGTCAACGACGCCCCTGGCTTCGCGTCATCCCGGCTCGGTGTAGCGATTGCCCTGGAAGCGATGCGCATGGTCGAGGAAGGCGTTGCCTCAGCTAAGGACATCGATAACGCCATGGTCCTCGGCTACAAACACCCCACGGGGCCGCTGCGCACCACAGACATCGTTGGCCTGGACGTGCGCCTCGGCATCGCCGAATACCTCCATGAAACCCTCGGTGAGCGGTTCGCTCCCCCACAGATACTGCGTGAAAAGGTCGCCCGCGGCGAACTCGGCCGGAAAACCGGCAAGGGCTTCTTCGACTGGAGCTGAATCAGCAGGCTGCCCCCACGCCACGCTTTCGCCAGCCGCCGTGCAGCCCCTGTCGATGACCCTGCCGTCGGCCGGCTTCAAGGACGCCAGGTGCGGTTCTGCGGTTACTCCACCCAAGCGCGGCCCACCACTACTGCGTGGTGGACCGCGCTTCCGCCGTGCTGTCCGCTCCAGGTTCGGCTATTTGGTCTGCAGGTTGTTCTGTCCCATGGAGTCGAACAGTTGGGTGGAGGACAGGGCGTTGAAGGGCATGGCCACGTGGTGCTCGAGGCCCTTCAGGTGTGCGGCCTTGAGGTCCTTGAGCAGCACTGCGAGGGCGGTGTCAGCGGTCCACTCCGAGACTGCGTCCCAGTTCCGGGCAACCCAGCTGTCGCCAGTGCTGACCTTGAAGAGGTTGAGCAGTTCGGCTTCGGGCAGGTTGTACTGCGCGCCAAACTTGAGCCCTTCGGCGACGGCGTTCATGTTGATGCCGAGGACGAGGTTGTTGACCAGCTTCGCTGCCTGGCTGTTGCCGGGCTTGCTGCCGTAGTAGAAGGTGTTGGATCCGACAGCGTCGAAGTACGGCGAGGCGGCGGTCACCACGTCTTCGGCACCGGATGCCATGATCGACAGGGTGCCGGCCTCGGCCCCGGTCGAACCCCCGCTGACGGCGGCGGCGATGAGCCTGACCTCGCCGTGTTCCTCGACCTGCTGGCCCAGTTCGTTCATGGTGTCCGGGTCCAGGGTGCTCATGACGATGATGGTCAGGTTTTTGGGATTGGCGGACAGGAGCCCGTCTTGGCCCAGGATGACGTCGACGTTCTGGGCGTAGTCACGGACCATGGACACGATCGCGTCGTCGGCCTGTTCGGCGACGTCCTTCAAGGTTTCGGCCATGGTGATTCCCGCCGCAATAGCCTTCTGGCGGGATCCCTCGAAGGCGTCGTACCCGATCACCTCGAAGCCGGCCCTATTCAGGTTGACTGCCATGGGAAGTCCCATGGTTCCGAGTCCTACGAAACCGATTTTCTTGCTCATGATGTGATCTTTTCGTCGTAGTAGTGGGGCGTCGGGACGCAGGAGAGCCCGAGGTCAGGCCTCAGTCGGTACCGGCTTCGGAGGTCCTGCCGCGTTCTGCCATGACGTCTTTGACGAGGGTCAGGCCATTGAGGACGCGGGGGAAACCGATGTAGGGGATGCACTGGATCAGGGCGCCGACGATCTTCTCCTTCGTCAGGCCCACGTTGAAGCCAACGTTGATATGAAGCTTCAGCTGGACCTCCGTGCCCAGTGCGGCCAGCGTGGAAATGGTCACCATCGTCTGTTCCTGCTGGGTCAGGCTGTCGCGGGAGTAGATGTCACCGAAGGCAAAGGACACGATGTAGTCCCCCAGTTCCGAGTCCAGAGCCTGGTATGACTCGACCAGCTTGGCGTGGTCGAACGTGTTGGAGTGTTCCGTGGAGACGAGTTCCATCATGCGGTCAAGCCCGCGCTGGTATCGATCTGTGGCCATGATGCTGCCCTTCTAGGCTGGTCCGGGGGTGGTAGCCTTACAATAGAAATAAAACGCTACGTTGCGTAGCAATATTAGCACTTGATGGCGCGGCGACGGAAGGGCGGTATCCCAATGAATTCTTTAGGCGGTGGCCAGGGGGCATCAGCTGGGGGCGTAGTGTCGGGGCATCAGAAGCGGCGCGCCAGGACGGAACGGGCGGTTATGGACGCTGCCCGGGAGCTATTGGCGGAATCCGGCTTCGGCAGCCTGACCATTGAAGGAGTGGCTGAACGGTCCGGGGTCGCGAAGACCACCATCTACCGCCGCCACCGGTCACGGAATGATCTGGCCCTTGCTGTGCTGCTGGACATGGTCGGCGACGTTAGCACGCAGCCGTATGCTCTTGACACACTGACTGAACTGACGCGGCTGGTCGACCGGACCGTGGACCTCATGTCCAACACGCTCCTGGGGCGGATCATGCAGGGCCTGGTTTCAGAAGTTGCCGCCGATGCAGAGCTTGCCCGAACCTACCGGGAGAGGGTGGTGAGCCAACGCGTCCAGGAGGTCACGGCACTCGTCGAACGGGGCATTGCAAGAGGAGAGCTGAGGGAGGGACTTGACCCCGAGCTGGTCACCGACCTCTTGCTCGGCCCGATCTACTACCGCTTGTTCCTCAGCGGTTCTCCCCTGGATGAAGGGTTTGGCAGACGGCTTGTCGCTGCCCTCTTCCCCGCTTTCGCAAAGGAACCTCACCCTGCTTAACTGGGTGCGTCATGCTGCAGGCAGATAAGCCCGCAGCATGACGCTTCCATAACTCAGCGAGCTCCCGGATTCCGGACCAGCTTCTTGTTGGCGAATTCGTTGAAGCCGTACCCGGCCAGTTCCCGCCCGAAGCCCGAGCCCTTGACGCCGCCGAACGGCAGGTCGGGCGAGCTCTTGCTGGTGCTGTTGATCCAGACCATGCCGACCTCAAGCTCCTCGGCCAGCCGCTCCGCGTTCCTGGCATCAGATGTGAACACGCTGGAGGACAGTCCGAACGGTGAGTTGTTGGCCAAATCGATCGCTTCCTGCAGGGAGCCGACGCGGTAGACGACGGCTACGGGGCCGAACAGTTCCTCGGTGAAGGCACGCATTGCAGGTGTGACGCCTGCAAGGACCGTGGCAGGGTAATAGGCGCCGGGACCGTCGGGGCGTTCCCCACCGAGCAGGAGTTTCGCGCCGTGGGAGACTGCGTCCTGCACAAGCTCGTCCAGTTCCTCGACGCCCGCGGCCGAGGCCAGTGGTCCGAGCTTGGTCCCGGAGTCGGTGGGATCCCCGGTCTGCCAGGAGGCCATCGCGTCGAGGAACTTTTGAAGGAATTCCTCGTACACGCTGTCCGCGACGATGAACCGCTTCGACGCCGTGCAGGCCTGGCCGCCGTTGGAGAGCCGGCCGATAACGGCGGCGGCCGCTGCGGCGTCGATGTCGGCATCATCGAGGACGATGAACGGGTCTGACCCGCCCAGTTCCAGGACGCACTTTTTCAGATTCCGGCCGGCGACCTCGCCGACGGCAGCTCCGGCCTTTTCGGATCCGGTCAGGGACACTCCCTGCACGCGCCGGTCAGCGACGGCGGCAGCGACCTGGGCCGAAGAGATGAACGCGTTGGCGTATACACCCGCCGGCAATCCGGCCTCAGTGAGCACTCTTTCGATGGCAAGGGCGGACTGGGGGCAGTTACGGGCGTGCTTGAGGATGATGGTGTTGCCCAAGGCGATGTTCGGGGCGGCGAACCGGGCGACCTGGTAGTAAGGGTAGTTCCATGGCATGACCCCGACGAGTGGTCCTATCGGTTCGGTGCGGACGACAGCCGTGCCGGAGCCCCTGAAGGTGAGGGATTCATCGGCCAGGTACTCCTCCAGGTTGTCGGCGTAGTGCTGGTAGATCGACGCGACCAGTTCCACCTCTCCCCTGGCCTGCGCGATTGGTTTGCCCATTTCCAGGGTGAGGAGCTTGGCCAGTTCTTCTGCCTGCTCGCGGTGGATCTCGGCGGTGCGGGTCAGGACGGCACGGCGCTGTTCCAGGGTTGTGGTGCGCCAGGAACGGTAGGCCGCGGCACTGTTTTTGATGAGAGTGTCCAGCTCGGCGTCGGAGATCTCCGGGTATTGTGCGGTTGCGTCCCCGGTGGCCGGGTCGATCGTGGTGTACACACCCATGGGTGGTTCTCCTCTGTGGTGAATGACGTAATAATCAAGGCCGGCGGCCGGCACCATCAGGTCGATGGCGCCGGCCGGCAGCGGTGAGGGCTGCCGGGTCAGGCAGCGACGGCGGCTTCCGACTTCAGCTCAAAGCCGCGGTATCCGTTGGCGGTGACATCGTCCAGGACGCCGCGGTAGTTGCCCAGGCCGCCCAGATAGAACAGCACGCTGGGCTTCTTGCCCGGAACGTTCGCGCCGAAGATCCATGAATCGACCTTGGTGAACACCGTCATGTTCGCGATCTGTGTGCACGTCTCGGTCCACTCGGCTTCGGCCTCCGGGGTCGGCTCGATCGCCCGGATTCCGTTTTCCTCCGCGTAGGCCACCGTGTCGCTGATCCATTCGACCTGCGTCTCGATGCTCGGCGGCAGGTTCGTGAACGGGCCGTTGGGTCCCAGCACCATGAACCAGTTGGGGAACTTCGCTGTGGAAACGCCCAGGTAGCTGGTGGGCTGCCCGTCCCAGTGGTCGTTGATGTTCACGCCGTCGCGCCCGCTGATCTCCATGCGGCGGTAATTGCCGTCCACGGCGTCGAAACCGGTCGCGAAGACGATGACGTCCAGCTCGTGCAGCACGCCGTCCTCCGTCACCACACCCTTGGCCGTGACTTCCCGAATGGGGTTTTCCTTGATAGCGACAGCCTCGACGTTGGGCCGGTTGAACACCTGGAAGTAGCCGTCGTCGCAGAGCGGGCGACGGGCGAACAAGCCCGTCGGCGTCAGTTTCCGTGCCGTCTCCGGATCCTTGATGGTCTCGACGATCTTGTTCCGGATGAAGGATGCCGCAGTCTCGTTGGCCTCCTCGTCGGTGGCGATGTCGCTGAAGGTTTCGAACATGAAGCGGAAGCCGCCGCCGTATTCCCAGGCCTTCTCGTAGACCTGGCGGCGTTCTTCTTCGGTGACGCTCATGGCCGGCACGGTGCTTTCCTCGAAGCCGAAGGCTACGCCGGAACGCTTGACCTGTGCCCAGATGTTGTCGTAGTCGGCCTTGATCTCGTCAATCTGCTGGGTGGTCACGGGGCGCTTGCCCACCGGGACGGAGTACTGCGGGGTCCTGACGAAGACGGTCAGGTGTTCAACTTCCGGTGCCAGCGCCGTGATGACCTGCTGGCCGGTGGAACCGGTGCCGATCACACCCACGCGGCGACCGGCGAGGGACTTGCCCTGCGGCCAGGCGGCGGTGTGGATGGTCTCGCCCTCAAAGGTGTCGATCCCGGGCAGGTTCGGGAAGTTGATGGCTGACAGCAGCCCCACGGCGTTGATGACGTACTTAGCCCGGTACACCGCGCCGCCGCCGGTGGTCACTTCCCACAGGCCCTCGTCTTCGAGGTAGGTGGCGGACTTGACCTCGGTACCAAAGCGGAAGTGGCGCCGCAGGTCAAAGCGGTCAACGACGTCCTCAAGGTACTCGAGGATCTCGGGCTGGGTGATGTAGGTGTGCTTCCAGGTGCCGTCCTGCAGGAGGCCCTTATCGAAGGAGAAGCGGTAGACGTGGCTCTCGGTGTCAGAGAGAGCGCCCGGGTAGCGGTTCCAGTACCAGGTGCCGCCGGGACCGTCGGCCTTGTCGAAGCCGACAACGGTCAGACCCTGCTCGTTGTGAAGCTTGTGGACGGCGTAGATGCCGCCGAAGCCGGCGCCGATGACGACGGCGTCAACGGTCTGGAAAGTGTTCTGTGCAGTCATGGCGAACTCCTTTGTCGTTCTGATGCAGGGGACGAAATAGTGGATGGTGTGGCTTCGTAAGGTGGCCGGGTTATTTCCGGTACCAGGCCGCGAGCTTGTCGAACTCCTGTGCCACGAGGGCGGACCGCCCGGCCAGGAACGGGTAGACATGCTGCTGGCCCTCGCCGATGGACAAGGTGACGTCCACGCCGGCGGCTTTGGCGCGTTGCTCCAGACGCGTGGCGTTGTCCAGGAGCGACTCGACGCTGCCGGCGGTGATGTACAGACGCGGGAAGTCGTTGAAGTCGGCGTGCAGCGGGTTGGCCAGGGGTGTCCTGGGATCGATGGTGCCGCCGAGGACGCCGGCGATCATGCCTTCGAGCAGCTCGGGGGTGATCAGGGCGTCCGTGTCGTTGTTGGTGACGAGGGTTTCGCCCTTGTTTTCCATGTCCAGCCACGGTGAGAAGGCGATGACTCGGCCGGGGGTGCGCTTGCCCTGTTCCTTGAGCGCGAGGGCAATGGCGATGGCGAGGTTGCCGCCGGCGGAATCACCGATGGTGGTGATGTCCTCAGGGGCGATGCCGGAGGCGACGAGGGCATCGAAGGCGGCCACGCCGTCTTCGATCTGTGCCGGGTGCTGGAATTCGGGGGCGCGCCGGTAATCCAGCACGAAGCTGACGGATCCAAGTGCTTTGGCGACGTGGGCTGCCAGTTTGCGGTGGCTGGAGGCCGAACCTACGGCGAATCCACCGCCATGGGTGTACAGGAGCACCTTGCTCTGGTCCGCCCCCTCGGGCAGGCACCAGATGCCCGGAACCCCGCCAACGGTGTCCTCACGGTACATGACGCCCTCGGGCTCGACCGTTGGCTGGTGCCACTCGTCAAAAATGGAACGGAACAGGCGCATGGTCAGGTCCGGCGTGGTCGCCATGATCTCTGCCCAATCAGCGTAGAGGTTCCGCAGTACGTCCTGGCTCCCGGCTTCGGCGGAAGCGGTGCCGGACTGTTCAACAAGGTTGGTGGTCATGGTAGGTCTCCTTTGACGTGGTTTGTGGGTGCCTGCGGCCCTCCTTTGTTGTGGTGGGTGCCGCGGCCTCTGAATCAAAGGTAGGTCTGTGTTCCATGCCACACGTGTTCCAATGTGAAACACTCCAGCGGATGCATTGATACCGGATCGCCCACTAAAGGGGTCCCGGATTGGTATTGGAAGCTGCAGCAATAGTTGGTCATGATGGATGGATACCGATTGCCACAATGAAGAGGTGTTCCGCAATGCATGCATTCGCCGTCCTCCCGGACGATGCCACCATCCATGACCTGGAGTTCTCGACGCCACGCCCCGAGGGGCGGCAGGTACTTCTGAAGGTCATGCGGGCTGGCGTCTGCCACACCGACACCCACCTCCGCGAAGGCGGCTACGACCTGGGCAGCCGCGGACACATGAGCATGAAAGACCGCGGCATCCAGTACCCGATGGTACTGGGCCACGAAGTAGTCGGCGTTGTCGAACAGGTAGGTGCTGACGTTGCATCCGTCAGCGCCGGAGACGTGCGACTGATCTACCCGTGGATCGGCTGCGGCACATGCCGCCAATGCCGGGAAGGCCACGATAACCGCTGCGCCGCCGGACAGAACCTTGGGGTCGCACGCCACGGCGGCTACGCCGAGTACATCATCGTGCCCGACGAGAAGTACCTCGTGGACATTGAGGGCCTTGACCCGAGTTGGGCAGCGACCTTGGCGTGTTCCGGCCTCACCGCCCACAGTGCCGTGGACAAGGTTCTTCCGCTTGAGCCGGACGAGCCTGTGGTCATCTTCGGGGCAGGAGGGCTGGGCCTGACCGCCATAGCGATCCTCCGTGCCCGGGGCCACCGGAACATCTGCGCGGTCGATGTCGCGGAACGGAACCTGGCCCTGGCCCGGGACATGGGCGCCACCAGCACGGTCCTTTCCGGAGCCGGCAGCGGGGCAGCCGACATTCAACGCGCGGCAGGCGGGCCGGCCAGCGCCGTCGTCGACTTCGTCAACAACGGTGCCACCGCTACGGCCGCGTTCGACGCCCTCGCCAAAGCGGGGACAATGGTCCAGGTAGGACTCTTCGGCGGTGAAGTCACCCTTCCGACTGCCATGCTGGCGCTGCGCATGATCCGCATCGAAGGCAGCTTTGTCGGGACACTTTCACAACTGCAGGATCTGGTCCGGATTGCCAAAGCAGGGGAACTTCCCACCATCCCGGTGTCCGAAAGGACCCTGTCTGCGGCCGAAGTGTCCCGGGCCCTGGACGACCTGACCGCCGGCGGGATTGCTGGACGCATCGTTTTGACTGCTTGAGAATGAGTAAGTGATGGACAAATCACGCCGCGAAGACGCGCTCCGGAGCGCCCGCGAGCGGCTGATCACGGAAGGCCTCGTCAGGGCTTCCATCCCCGCGTCGCTGGTAGCTGAAGAAATCGAACAAAGCTGGCGGCGATCCGTCTCGAACCACGTCAACCCTGCAACCGGCCCCCACATCCTTGGCGAAGTCGATCCGGACAGTGCAATCCTGCGCGCTGCCGGAAGAATTTTGGACCAGTGGCAAAACAATCTCACCGACACCCGGATGGCCCTTTTCCTCGCCGATGAGGAGGGCCGGATCGTCTCCCGGCGCATTGTCGATGCCCAGGACACGCGCACACTGGACAACGCCAACGCCGCGGAGGGGTTCGTCTTTTCCGAACAGGCTCTGGGCACCAACGGGCTCGGCACCCCCATTGAGGGGCGCGGAGTGGTTTTCGTCCGCGGCCACGAACACTTTAACGATGCCCTGGCCCGACTGGCCTGCGCGGGAGCGCCCATCAAGCACCCCATCACGGGCCGGATCGTGGGATCGCTGTCCATCGCCTCCCACGTTGACGCCTCAAGCCCCTTGATGGTTTCCATGGCCCGGCAGGCCGGTCATCAGATCGCCGAGGCGCTTGAGCTGATGGCCGATTCCCGGAACCTCGAGCTGGCCCGAACGTACCGCCAGTTCCGGTCCTCCAAGCATCCGGTCCTGGTCATGAACTCAGAAACCGTGATGACAGACCTTCCCGCACTCGCCCATTTTGACGCCGAGTCCCACGCCTACCTGTGGGAGATGCTGCGCATGCACCATTGGGACCAGGACAAGCTGCAACTCGAACTTCCGGTGCTCGGAACCGAAGCCATGGTGCGCCGTCTCGGCCGCGCTGGCCAGGACGCGATCTTCGCGCTGGAATTTACGGAGCCAGCCAGTGCGCCCGCCGAGGGCGGGGTTTCCGTCGGCAAACACCCAGAGCAAAGGTCTGCGCCCGCGCTCCGCGAAGTGCTGGACGGCCTATCCTCCCGCCAAGCCCGGACGACGACTTCTTACGGCGTGCTCCAACGCGAACTCACCGCTGCCGCCACGGCCGATGGCCTGATCCGCGTCACCGGGGGCCCTGGTACCGGGAAGCATCACCAGTCCTCAAAATGGCTGCGCCAGCACACTGGGCGAGAGCCCAAGACATTCACCGCAGAAATGCTCACCGAGGACCCAACGGCCTGGGCCCTCATGGAAGCGGCATTAGCCGAGGGCTGCGGAATCCTCGTTACCGCCGGACCAGGCATCGGCCACGATCTGGTGGACCGACTCACCGAGTTTGCGGCGGCCCACCGCCCCGGCGTCCACCCCGGGGCACGTGTCATCCTTACCGAACGGACCAGCGGCCCATTCAACCCCAATCACGAAGCCGAGGACCTTCAAGGGCTGGTACGACTGCCTTCCCTTGTGGAACTGCGCGGTGAGTTGCTGGACATCGTGCGTGAGGTTTCGGCCGAACTCTTTCCCGGGGCGCCGGCGCCACGGTTCTCCCCCGCAGCCCTCCAATGCCTGCTGGCCTGGCGCTGGCCCGGTAACGTCGCCGAGATGGCACGGCTCCTTGCCCACTTGCGACGTTCGGCCGGCACCGGCCTGATCCAAACAAAAGACCTGCCAGCCCCCATGCGGCAGACAACCCTCTCCTCGCTCAGCCGCTACGAGCAATCCGAGCGCGATACCATCGTCGCCGCCCTGGCGGAAGCCAACGGCAACAAGTCCCGTGCCGCGGAAATTCTGGGTATCGGGCGCACCACCATGTACCGGAAAATGCGTGCCCTGAAAATTGACGACGACGAACGAATGATCCTTCCGGGACCCTAGCCCGGGAACGAGCAACACAGGCCAAAATAAATGGGCCCCCGACGAAAAACCGTCGGGGGCCCATCCTTTTAGGGTCTACTGGGTCTAGTCCGTTACCGCCTGAACGGTCCTCTTGGTCCCGGCAGGCTCGTCCAGGGAACGTTTGGGATTTGTGGGTTGAGCCCGCGGCCCACCGAGCAGCTCTGTGGGGGTTTTGGAAGTCTCGCGCATCCCGAGGACTGCGACGGCCGCGATGCCGGCGGCTACCGCACCAAAGATTGCTACCGGCAGCCAGCCGGACGGGCCCGGCACGAGAATCATCGCCGCGACCATCGGCGCGAAGCCGGCCAGGAGATTGCCCAGCTGATTGCTGACAGCCATGCCTGTGAAGCGCACAGGTGCCGGGAACTGCTCGGCAAAGAACGACGTCCACACCCCGTTGTAGCAGCTGAAGAACAACGTCATGTTGATGAACGCGGAGACCCCGATCAGCAGGACGTCCGTCGTCGATATCGCCCAAAGGTAACCGAAGATCGTGACCGCACACCCTACAGAGGAAATCAGCATCGTCCGCTTCCTGCCGATGACATCAGAGAGGTAGCCCGCTGCCGGAAGAGTGAAGACGGACAGCGCTATGGCGCCCGAGATGACCGCGAGCATCGCACTCCGGTCCACCCCGACCGAGGTTCCGTAGGACAAGCTGAAAACAGCGAACAAAGTCTGCATCGCTGCCATCAGCGATGCCCCGGCAACACAAATCACACTGCGCCAGTGGTACTTGAAAACATCGCTCAGCGGCAGCTTCCGGACTGCGCGTTCTTCCTTCGCTTCAGCGAACACGGGCGTTTCCTCCAGATGGCTCCGCACGTAGTAAGTAATCACGACAACGACCGCGCTGAGCCAGAAGGGAACCCGCCAGCCCCAGCCATAGAGGTGTTCGGCGGGCAGGAGCGCCACGGGAAGGAAAACAATGGTCGCCAACGAGCAGCCGACCGCGTAGCCAACCATAACGAAGCTGGTGAAGAAGCCCCGGCGTCCAACGGGGGAATGTTCAACTGTCAACGTCGAGGCGCCTGCGGATTCAGCCCCCGCGGAGAAACCCTGGACCACTCGCAAGACCACCAACAGTGCCGGGGCCAGCAGTCCCACCTGGTCAAATGTCGGAAGACATCCGATGGAGAACGAGGCGGCACCCATCATGACCACCGTGGCGAGCATGACCTTCTTGCGGCCAAGACGATCGCCGAAGTGCCCCATCACCATTGCGCCGACGGGCCGTGCCACATAACCCACCGCGAAAGTCGCGAACGATCCGATCAAGGCAACAGCGGGATCTCCGGAAGGAAAGAACAGCACATTGAAAACGAGGGCCGCTGCCGCGCCGTAAACAAAAAAGTCGTAGTACTCCAGTGCACTACCGAGGAGGGCGGCTGTCGCCGCCCGGCGGGGCGTCATCGCCGGCGGCGATGCTTTGGTGCTTGTCATGTGTTTCTCCCTTGAAACAGGCTCATTGGCCAGCGGAACAGATAGGTGGGAATGTCCTTGCACCCGCTCTAAGAAGCGCGGGTAGTCATGCCGCGGCGCCCCCAAATGTGACAGCCGCCACGGCATCTGTATCCACGGTAAAGAGTGTGTCGCAGCCCACAGTGTTCCAACTGTGAAACAGCCTCCGCCGCTATCAACCGGGCCCCAGTCGTGAAGTGACGCATGAATCCCAGCTACTGTTCAGAGATGTCGGCAGGGACGCCCTTCCCGTCTAACATCACAGCGACGCAGGCGCTAGGCGAGTCCGGCTAGGGCACACACCACAACCTGACGCGTCGGGGCGAAAACCTTCTCCTCTTGGAGGCCCCGTCGTCCTAGAGGCATTCGGGTCGATGCAGGCGTGCGGAAGAACGGGCCGAGGCCGAGGGCTGATGGAGTTCAGGACCATCTGAAGACCAGAGACGGCCGTGAGATGGCTTGGCGTGCTGGCCCCTTCTCATATACATGTTTAAGGTCATACCCCCGGAGGTCTATGTGAGGGGTATGTTTCCCACCTCATAAACGAGGGGGGAAGATCCCTGCGAAATCAGCACAAACGTCCCCCTTCCACTGCAATCACCACATGTTCACTAACTGTCGAGTTCCGACAGCACACGCTGGCCAAACCCGCCGTCGAGGGTGAGGGAAAGAGTTGATGGTGCATCAGCGTAGGTCCCCGGAACTGGAGACTCGTCCCTGGTTCGCCGCCGTTCGGATTTCGGTGGTAGTCACAGCAGGCTCACGGACAGAGGGCTCCGATGCCGTTACCTGCGGTTTTCCACATAGACCAAGACGCCCCTACCGGCAGCCGGCCCGCTGATGCTGCACTGGGGGCATGCTCAGCTACGAAGACATCATCCTGCTCGGAGAGGAACGTGTCCTTGTCATCCAGGAGCACCAGGAGGGCCGCTGCTGGTGCGGCCAGACATGGGATTGACCGCACCGGTAGAGGCTGCGGCAAAGCGGTGCGACGTCGGCCGATTTTGCGCCCGTGCAAGAATGAAACCATGTGGACTGAAACGAGCGGCGTCATCGGTGTTGGTTACGAAGGGAAGGACATTGCGTCGTTCCTTGAGGAACTGACGGCTTGGAAAATCGGGACGGTCGTGGACGTTCGGTTGAACCCGATCTCAAGGAAAAAAGGCTTCTCAAAGAGGGCGCTGAGCGAAGCACTAGCCGAAGCCGGCATCGGCTACAGCCACATGCCGGCGTTAGGGAATCCCAAAGACAACCGTGAAGGTTTCTGGGCTCCGGGAACTCCGGCTGCAAAGGTTGCGGGCGAGCGTTTCGAGTCTCTGCTTGACAGCGAATCAGCTGCTGAAAAGATTATTGAGCTCACCGACCTTGCCTCCCGGCAGCGTGTGGCCGTGCTGTGCTTTGAGGCCAGCGAGCTGTGCTGCCACCGCAAATACGTTCTCACGCGCGTAAAAGAACGCCTGGCGGCTCTGGTCGGCAGCTAACGAACCCCTGCTGCATAAACGCCCAAGACTCCGAACGCCTGGGGTCTTTTCAGCTGGTTACCCAGGAAAAACACCGGACCGCGGGCCGGAGCGCACAGCTGATCCAGGAATCTCTTTTGGATTGCCGCTTTGGCGGCTTCATCGGTGTCCCCCGCGTGCCGCCGCTGAAGTTCGGTGAATTCCCAATCCAGCAGACCTTGCCGGTGTCCTTTGCAAATCCTGCCAGTGCAGCGGTAGCGATAATGACCTTCAAACCTCGGCGGGGACAGGATCGATTTGTCCGTCTTGGGTCCAAAGAGTGTGTCTTGGTTCAGATGGGCTTCCATCTTGGCTTGTTGCTCCGAGGTCCACCCGTCGAAAAGTCGTAATTCCAGCTTGTCGATGTCCGCCGGCACTACGGCAGCCAGGGATGGGCCGGCCGATCCGTTCAAAGCGCGGGAGTTGAGTTCGCAGGTGTTGAATGCATCGATAAGCGGGTCAACGTGTGGGTGCCGTGGCTTCCACGGCTCAAGGTGGGAGTCGATGGTCAAGGAATCAAGGATAGGGGTGTAGCTCTCGGGTCGTCGATCTTTGGCCGCTGGTGTGAGCTTTAGCTTCACGATGTCGTACTTCTTGAATTTCGCGTCAGCCTGGAGATAGCGGAAAGGAATCGGGTAAAGACGGATCCATTCCGGGCCACCTTCCGCAAGTCTGAGACCGGCCACGCAAACAGTGTCACCATGGTTAGCCGAGGGCTGTGGAGCGGCCTTGACCGTAATCAGCACTTTCGCCTCCGTGATACCCGCTCCGAGTTCCTTTTCATACTCAGGCCGGCCGTTGGCGAACAGCCCTTCCCCGAACATCATTTCAGCTGCCCCCAAAAAATAACCCGCAGTCATTCGACTATCGGGACCATCCCTTCGATCCTAGCGGTCGGTGCCACTGTGCCTTGGCGTTGCACCGGGCAACATCGACGCGGAAGCTTCGAAGCACACTTAGGTAGCTGCCTTGCGGTTCTGCTCGTCATCAATGCGCTTGAACAGCCCAATTGAATCCCAGGTGGACGCCAGGAGCAGGTTCTCCCGTCCGGCCGCCGCCTTCAGGGTAGGCGTCATCAGCAATACTCCGTCAACGGAATCGTGCGCTGCTTTCGTTAGTAGGTCGGCCAGTTCATCGCCCGAGAGCGTGACAAGCGACTCCAGTTCTTCGATGGACAGCACCCCCACAGGGAAATCCGCATCCGGTAGTTGCGCGCGCATCGGCCAGTTTTGGTCCATATAGAACGGTTCCAAGGTAATGACGAGCCCTACGCGTGTTTTTGTCGGGTCGATTTCCGGGTTGACGGCTGCGATAGCTTCGATATCTCGATGCGACCGGTTCAGCTGGTCAATGCCTTTGCCGATTGAGCCGGAGACCGAATCGAGCCAGCTGTCCCTACCGACCCTAAGAGCCTCAATGGGCTGTCTTGCCTTGCACTCAATCAGCACGAGCAACCCGGGGAGGTCAAGGAACCAGTCACAAGAATCGATGCGGTTCTTCTTGAAAAGATACGGAACCTCAGGCTTGGACGAGCAATCACCGCTGACGAGTTCCAGGTGACGGCCTACATAATGCTGAAACACGTGACCCAGATCTCGAGCGAAACCGTCGCCGAATGCTTGGACGCCGAGAAAATAGATGGCCGGCGGAAGGGCCTTGGCAATGATCGCCTGGCACCAAGGCGCGATCGGATCATCAGTAATTCCGTCGATGAATGGTCGATTCGCAAGGGGGTTAAACGCGAACTTCTTCTGAGCCGAGGTCGCATGGTCTTGGAACTGACGGTTCACCCGCTTGAACTCGGCCACGGAGGTGACGAGCTGCTCAGTAAACGTCTGCCGCAGCGCCTTAAACGAGAGCACCTCCCCCAGCCCCTGAAATGCCTCACCGGTTAGCCACTGAAGACTAAATACGCCGTTGTTGGAATGAGCGCCAACAGATATGACAAACACCGATTCGACGTAGTCGTCAAGCGTCAGGCCGTTCGTGATCTCCTCGAACCAACCTGCGGTCATCTTTTCCGGCGAAAAGCCGTTTGGATGTTCGCTCATTGAGCCAAAGAGGAGAATGGTTCTTGAGAGCGCCGGGAAAATATTTCGCTGGCCGGGGAACTGCTCGAAGTACATCCGCGTGAGGGTCTTCGCGAAAGCATCAGACCGATCGGGGTTTGAGCGAAGTTCCTCATCGGTCAGGTGCACGTTCATATTACAAAGGCGCAGAAGGACTTTGCTGTCAGCTTGTGGTCGTTGGAACGATCCCCATGCAAGTGACGTGCGCGCAACGTCGGCAATATTCCACGGGTTGAGCCCCCGCCGACTCAGGGAATCGTCGCGGTCGTCATTGGGAGTAATCGCCGCACTCGCCGCGGCGCATTGAATCAGGAGAGTATCGCGATCAACGCTGCGGATTTGGCCCTTGAAGTCTTCCCAGCTAGCAGATTTCCGTCCTTGTTGATATGGATATCCAGGTGTGCTGCTGGTGATGATCATGCTCCGATCCTAACGGGCTGGTCGGTGCCCGGTTCTCTTTGACACTGCCACTGATCACTCGGTTACAGAACGTCCACGGCGACAGTGCCAACACCAGATAATCCTGATATACGAGCGCAACGTCATATCGATGGTTAAGGACAGGGACCCGGAGCTCCCATGAGGAGGAGGTGATGACCCCCTGCGGCCGCCGCCTCCAGTGCGAATCGTGCCTGATGCTGTCCGCGCACGTCTGCGAGATCGGCCACGTCTGGACCAGGGTCCTCGGTGTCGAGCCCAGCGGCGGCACCGCCGATGTGCCGGTCCATCCCAGCGTCAGGGTCCAGGGGCAGACGGCTCCGGTCGACGGCGTCGACGCCCCCGTCACGTCCTGCCGGGGCGGCGAAGCCCTTCGCCACCTCGTAGGCGTGCGAGGCGGCGAGCACCTCCACGCCGGGCACCAGAGCCGCCTCCGCAGCGTTCTGCCGGGAGACCACGAACCGCACCGCTCCTGCCCGGGCCGCCGCGGCGACAGCCGGCAGCACGCCCCGCACGGGTCGCAGCCGACCGTCCAGGCCCAGCTCGGCGAGGAAGACGACGTCCTCCGTGCCGACGACCAGCCCCTGGGCCGCCCATGCGCTGATCAGGATCGCCAGATCCAGCGCAGAGCCGGACTTGGGCAGCGAAGCCGGCAGCAGGTTCACCGTGAGTCGCCGGGCCGGGAGGTCGAGACCCGTGTTCTTCGCCGCAGATCGGATGCGGTCCTGACTCTCCCGCAGCGAGGCGTCTGGGAGCCCCAGCAGGATGAAGGCGGGCAGGGACTGGCCGATGTCGGCCTCCACCTCGATGAGATGCCCCTCCACCCCGACCAGCGCCACCGACCGCGCGCGTCCCATGCTCATGACCGGACATCCTCCAGGTGCTCGATCTGGGGCACCCCGAGCCCTGCCTCGGCCAGCGCCGGCGCACCGCGACGACCAGGTGGGAACAGCACCGCGACGACGTCGATGCGCAGCGGAACTCGGACTCCGGGGTGCTGGGCCGCGTATTCCCGCAGCAGACGGTGCAGCCTAGCCAGCTTCACCCCGGTGACGGCCTCGAAGGGGTGCCCATATCCCAGTCCCCGACGAGTCTTGACCTCGACGCCGACCAGCACGTCGTCGTCGAGGGTGATCAGGTCCAGTTCGCCGTGCCGGCTGCGCCACCGCCGTTCCAGGACGATGTGCCCTCGTGCGACGAGGTGGGCCTCCGCGTGCTGCTCCCCCAGGATTCCGAGCTCATCCTTGGTGGGAGCCGTCCGGAGCGGACCTGACGAGGCCTTCGGCACGCTCGGCGGCGGTGTGATGTCCATGCGGTGGTGCTCCCTTCTTCGGTGAGCACCACTGTGCCGCTGCGCGGCCTGTCGGGACGACGCCGCAGCGGCGTCTGTGGAATGTCGGGCGTGTCGTCAGCCGAACGCGGCCGGCTGTGGAGGAACACCGGCGGGTCCCGCCTCGGCGGTCCCGCTCGTGGGGCCCTCCTCCGCTCACGCCGGAACAGGCAGCAGGTTCCAGGACCGTCGATGATGCGGGGTGATCCCCGACTCGACGAGAGCAGCGCGATGAGCCGCCGAGCCATAGCCCCGGTTGGAGTCCCACCCATAGCCGGGGTGCTGGAGCGCCAGCTCCTCCATCAGGGCGTCACGCCGGACCTTGGCGATCACACTCGCCGAGGCCACCGAGAGCGCCTTCACATCGGCCTTCACCATGGAGGTGACCCGCGACGACCGCCCACCGGTGAGCCAGTCATGGGAGCCGTCGAGGATCACCGCGTCCACGGCCCGTCCCAGCCGGTCCTCGACCTCGTCGAGCCCGGCCAGACCAGCTTCGCGGAGGGCCGCGGTGATGCCGACCTCATCGATTCTGGCTGCCGCCCGATGCTGCACGCTGGATGCAGCGGCCCGCGCCGTGACGATCGGGGCCCAGCGCCCGCGGGCCTTGGCCGTGAGCAGCTTGGAGTCCCGGACGCCGTGGAGCCCCTCGGCCACCCCGGTGGCCCGGCAGAGCCGCAGCTCCGGCTCGTGCAGGTCATAGACGGTGACCCCGACGCTGACGGGCCCCGCCAGCGCGCCGCGGCCCACCTCGTCGACCCCGGCCACGTAGCGGGCCCCAGTGGCGGCGGCCAGCTCCAGCTCGGGGAGCAGGGTCGCGTCCTCCGGCATCAGGGTGCCTCGGGCACGTCGAGGAACGGCTCCCTGTCCGAGCCGCCGCCGGACCACCGATCCAGGGGCCAGATGATCGCAGTGGACCGCCCGATCACGTCCTCCATCGGCACCGCGCCCATGTCTCCGTCCTGGACATGCGCTCGGGAGTCTGCTGAGGCGGAGCGATGATCACCGAGCAGCCAGACGTGGTCGTCGGGCACGGTCACGGCGAACTCGGCCTGGCTGGGCACGTCTCCCGGGAACAGGTACGGCTCATCGACGGGTTCGCCGTTGACGCTGAGCCGGCCGGAGTCGTCGCAGCACTCGACCTCGTCGCCGTCCAAGCCGATGACGCGCTTGACCACGTAGTGGGCGGAGGTGTCGGGCATCAGTCCCAGGAAGACCAGCGCATCCTGAGCCGCGGTGGTCTCCGTCTGTTCGGCCGAGCCCCACCAGCCGCGGGTGTCCTCGAAGACGACGACGTCACCGCGCTCGACGTCCATGACCTCGGGCGCCAGCAGGTTCACCACGATGCGATCGTCGACCTCCAAGGTGGCCTCCATCGATTCCGAGGGGATGTAGAAGGCGCGCATCAGGAAGGTCTTGACCACGAAGGAGATGACGAGCGCCAGCACGATGATGGTGCCGACCTCGACCAGGAACGCCGCAGCAGGACTCCTGTCCTTGAGGCGACGACGGGTCCCGTCGGGGCGCTCGTGCGAGGACGTGTCCTCCGGTTCGTGCGGCACCGCGGACGTCTCGTCCTCACTGGTCATCCGGGATCTCCTGGCTCTCGTGGTCGTCGGCAGAGGCCTGCCCGCCGGTGCGGACTGCCTCCGATGCGGGAAGCTCAGCAAGATGGCGTCGTGAGCTCCAGGGCAGGAAGACGTCGGTGGCCCGGCCGATCAGCCGATCTTCGCTGATCATACCGCCACCGGGGGCTCCGAGCAGGGCACGGGAGTCCACCGACTCCGTCCGGTTGTCCCCCATCACCCAGAACCGTCCCTCAGGCACCTGGACCTCGAAGCTCTGTTCCGAGGCCGGGGTGGACCGGGTGGCCGGCTGAAGCAGGTAGGGCTCCTCCAGGGGTTCGTCCCCGACGGTGACTCGACCCTGGGCATCGCAGCAGGCCACAGTGTCGCCGCCGACTCCGATGACCCGCTTCACGTAGGTCTGCGGCGGAGACCCCTGCCCGAACCAGTGACCGATGTGCTGGACGAACCGCACCATGGCACCCTGGTCGCGCTGATAGGGGGCGAAGGACCCCGTGCCGTCGAAGACGACGACGTCACCACGCCGGACTCCGTCCTCATCGGGGTAGGACCGGTCCACCAGGATCCGTTCGCCGTCGTCGAGAGTGGGCTGCATGGAGACCTGGTCGACCGTGTAGACGTCGATCACCAGAGTGCGCACCGCGGTGGCGGCCAGCACGGCGACGAGCACGGTGAGCACCCCGAGATGCCACAGCCGCAGACGTACGCGCCGGCGCCCCGCCCCCACCGCCGGGGGGTGAGCATGCGACGAGCCCCGAGTCGTTCCGGCGTCGCCGGATGACTCGGGGCTCGTGGAGGCAGACATGATGAGGAGCCTGATCTCAGGGACGCGCCCGTCGCTCAGGCCGGCCCCGGACCGCTCAGGCCTCGGGGGCCTCGGCGCCCTCGGACTTCTGGCGGGCGATGGCCGACTCGCGCTTCTCACGGATGCGGGCGGCCTTGCCGTGGCGGTCGCGCATGTAGTAGAGCTTCGCACGGCGGACGTCACCGCGGGCGACGACTTCGATCTTCTCGGTCACCGGTGAGTGCACCGGGAAGGTGCGCTCCACGCCGACGCCGAAGGAGACCTTGCGGACGGTGAAGGTCTCACCGACGCCGTGTCCCTGGCGGCCGAGCACATAGCCCTTGAAGACCTGGACACGGGTGGTCTTGCCTTCGACGATGCTCACGTGCACGTTGACGGTGTCGCCGGGGCCGAACGCGGGAATGTCCTGACGCAGGCTGGCCGCGTCGACGAAGTCGAGAGTGTGCATGGTGCTTTCTCCTCAGACGACTGCCACAGGTCACTCGTCTTGGTCACAGACCTCTCGCCCGGAGTGCGGGCGCGCCGTTGCGGCGGGGTCATCAGGCTGGTTCTCCGGCGCCGACAGGATCAGCGGCACCGGCGGCCCGGCTGTTGATGGTCATCCCCCGTGGCAGATGCGGCCATCCAGCAGGCACAGGGACCTATTATGCCAGATCGGCGCAGGGAGTGGCGACCAGGGGCACGCCCAATGAGGCGCCGAGGCAGGTGAGCCCCTGCGAATCGCCGCACGAGCCGACTCAGTCTCCCTCCGCCTCGCGCCTCGCCGCCTGCTCCTGGGCGACGATGTGCTTGGCATAGAGGTCGGGGCGGATGCGGCGCGTGCGCAGCAGCTGCTCCTCGCGGCGATGCTCCTCGATCCGGGCATGGTTGCCGGAGAGCAGGATCTCGGGCACCTCGAGGCCTCTCCAGACCGCAGGCTTGGTGTAGACGGGATACTCCAACAGACCGTCGGCGTGGGACTCCTCCTCCAGCGACTCCGGGTTGCCGAGCACTCCGGGCAGCAGGCGGGTGATGGCCTCGACCATGACGATGATGGCGACCTCTCCCCCGTTGAGGACGTAGTCGCCGATGCTCATCGGGCGGACCTCGAAGTGATGTCCGGCCCAGGCTGTGACACGCTGATCGATGCCTTCGTACCGGCCCGCCGCGAAGACGAGGTGCTCGCGCTCCGACAGCTCCTCGGCGGTGCGCTGGGTGAAGAGCTCCCCCGCGGGGGTCGGGACGATGAGCACCGGAGGCTCGCCGGCAGGGTGCCGCTGACCGGGCTCGTCTTCTCGGGGGGACGGGTTCCGCCCGGCATCAGCGAGGACGTGCTCCAGTGCCAGCGCCCACGGCTCGGGGGTCATGACCATTCCGGCTCCTCCGCCGGTGGGCGTGTCGTCGACGGTGCGGTGCCGATCCACGGTGAAGTCGCGCAGCTGGTGACGGCGCAGGTCGAGCGGGCCTTCACGCTGGGCCTTGCCGATGAGCGAGAGGTCCAGGGCGTCGAAGAACTCGGGGAAGATCGAGACGGCGTCGATGCGCATCGTGAGGGATGCCTTCCTGTGCTTCCGCCGCGGCGCCTTCAGCGTCGAAGCGGAGGAGATGTCAGAACAGCCCGACCGGCGGGTCCAGTCGGATCGTGCGAGCCTCGACGTCGATCCCGGGAACGAGCTCCTCGACGAAGGGCACGAGCACCTCCTCGCCGGACGGAGTCTCGACGGACAGCAGGTCCTGGGCCGCGCCGGTGATGATCTCACGGGCCGTACCGAGGTCCTGCTCCTGAGCTCCCACGCAGCGGAAGCCGGCGATCTGGTGGCTGTACCAGCCGTCCTCGTCCTCCGGCTCGGCGGGGACCTCGACATGGAGGAAGGAGCCGCGCAGCGCCTCCGCGGCGTCGCGGTCGCCGATGCCGGCGAAGGTCAGCAGACAGATGCTCTTGTTCCACCGCTGGCCGGAGACGGTCAGCGAGGCGGTCGTGCGGTCGGGGGTGTCGCGACCAGGGGTGCGGATGAGCACGGCGCCCGGTGCGAGACGCACCGTGGGCTCATCGGTGAACAGCTGCACGGTGACCTCGCCGCGCACGCCGTGCGGCTTGCCGACACGAGCGACCCGCAGGCGCTCCGCCGTCTCCGGCAGTGCCTGCGGGTCGCTCGTGTCGGGGTGCTCCCGGCGCTGATGAGCAGAGCTCATGGGTGTCCGATGACCGTGACGCCGCTCAGCGGCGACGGTCGGTGTCGACGACGTCGACCCGGACGTGGTCCCCGTCGGGGAGCGCCGCGATCACGGTGCGCAGTGCCTTGGCGGTGCGTCCGGCCCGGCCGATGACTCGGCCGAGGTCGTCCGGGTGGACCCGGACCTGGAGCACATCGTGGCGGCGGCCGCTGCGGCGGCGCACGTCGACGTCGTCAGGCGAGTCGACGATGCCGCGCACGAGATGTTCGAGGGCGTCGGACAGCACTGCATCAGCCACTGTGGATCACTCAGCCTTGTCCTCGGAGACCTGCTCCGCAGCCTCCTCGGCGGGGGCCGCGGCGGTGGCCTCGGCCTTGGGGGCGCCGGCCTTCTCGGAGAGGACCGAACCCTTCTGCGGGATCACGAACTCTTCCTTGGCGGCCCGGGTCCGCAGGGTGCCTTCGGCACCTTCGAGACCCTTGAACTTCTGCCAGTCGCCGGTGATCTTCAGCAGTGCCAGGACCTGCTCGGTCGGCTGGGCGCCGACGGAGAGCCAGTGCTGGGCACGCTCGGAGTCGATCTCGATGAACGAGGGCTCCTCGGTCGGGTGGTACTTCCCGATCTGCTCGATGGCCGCACCGTCACGCTTGGTGCGGGAATCGGCGACGACGACACGGTAGTACGGTGCGCGGATCTTGCCCATCCGCTTCAGACGAATCTTGACTGCCACTTGAGTGGTCCACTCCTGTTTCTGGTGTCAGGGGCGCGGTCGAGCATCGCGCTGCGTGGGGATTGCTGCTCAGATCGATGCGACCGCTCAATGCCGATGAACCCGCCGCGGGAATAGAGGGTCGCCACGGCTGATCAAAGTACCTGCCTATTCTGTCAGAGAAACCGCCGTCGCGCGATTCGGCGCGCGCTGACGGCACTGAGCTCACTTGAGATACTTCTCGAAGCCCTTGGGCAGGTTCAGCTGGGACGGGTCGAAGTCATCCTCCGCACCGGCCCCGAAGCTCGAACCGTCCATGCGCCTGCTCGCGGCCTCGGCCTTCCGGCGCTCGGCCTCCTGGGCCTCCTGCGCGGCGCGGGCAGGGTTCCCGGAGCGCGCCTTCTTCTTCCCCTTGCCCTTGACGGCCTTCTTCTTCCCCTTGCCGGCTCCGGGACCCATGCCGGGCATCCCGCCCATGCCCTGCATGCCTCCGCCGCCGGGCATCGCTCCGCCGCCGGGCATCTGCGGCATCCCGCCGCCGGCCATCTTCTTCATCATCTTCTGGGCCTGGGCGAACCGCTCGAGGAGCTGGTTGACCTCAGAGACATGGACGCCGGAGCCCTTGGCGATACGCGCCCGACGCGAACCGTTCATGATCTTCGGGGCCACCCGCTCATGGGGGGTCATCGAGTAGATGATCGCCTCCACCCGACCGATGGAGGACTCGTCGAACTGCTCCAGCTGCTGGCGCATGCCCTGGGCGCCGGGCATCATGCCCAGCATCTTCTTCATCGAGCCCATCTTCTTGAGCTGCTGCATCTGCGCGAGGAAGTCCTCGAGCGTGAAGTCCTCCTGGTCGGCGAACTTCTGGGCCATCTTGGCGGCCTCGGCCTTGTCCCAGCTGGCCTCGGCCTGCTCGATGAGCGAGAGCACGTCGCCCATGTCGAGGATGCGCCGGGCCATGCGGTCCGGGTGGAAGACCTCGAAGTCCTTCAGACCTTCGCCGGTGGAGGCATACATCACCGGCTTCCCCGTCACCGAGGCCACCGACAGCGCCGCACCGCCGCGGGCGTCGCCGTCGAGCTTGGAGAGCACCACACCGGTGAAGTCGACGCCCTCGTTGAAGGACTGGGCGGTGGTGACCGCGTCCTGGCCGATCATCGCGTCGATGACGAAGAGGACCTCATGTGCTCCGACGGCGCTCTTGATGTCGGCGGCCTGCTGCATCAGCTCGGTGTCGACGCCGAGCCGGCCGGCGGTGTCGATGATGACGACGTCGTGCAGCTTCTCACGGGCCTCCGCGACGCCGGCGCGCGCGACCTGCACCGGGTCACCGGTGGGGGTCTCGGCCTCCGAGGACACGCCCGGGTGCGGCGCGTACACCGGCACGCCGGCGCGGCCTCCGCCCACCTGGAGCTGGTTGACCGCGTTGGGTCGCTGAAGGTCACAGGCCACCAGCATCGGGGTGTGGCCCTGGTTCTTCAGGCGATAGGCCAGCTTGCCCGCCAGAGTCGTCTTGCCTGCGCCCTGGAGGCCGGCGAGCATGATGATCGTGGGCGGATGCTTGGCGAACTGCAGCTCACGGGTCTGCCCGCCGAGGATGCCGACGAGCTCCTCATTGACGATCTTGACGACCTGCTGGCCCGGGTTGAGGGCCTCGGAGACCTCGGAGCCCAGGGAGCGCGCCTTCACACGGGCGATGAACTCGCGGACGACCGGGACGGCGACGTCGGCGTCAAGCAGGGCACGACGAATCTCACGGGCGGTGCCGTCGATGTCAGCCTCGGTGAGGCGCCCCTTGCCGCGCAGGTTCTTGAAAGTCGCTGTGAGGCGATCGGAGAGGGAGTTGAACACGGGGTGCAGGTCCTTGATCGACAGTGCTGGGGCAGGCATGGCAGAGCAGCTCCGGCCTGCGTGGCCGACCGGGCGTGTCAACTGCCGAACCTCTAGAGTAGCAATGTGCGTTGGACAGAGACTCCCCCGGCAGGGCCGCAGACGGTGCCCGCCTCCCATGTCGCCGCCTCGTCGGCTTCCCCACCCGCCCCTGCTCCGTCTGCGGACGGGCACTCGGACGACGGTTCACCCGCGGTCGCCTCGGCCGGCACGCGCACGGATGCCGAGGTCGTCGCGGCCGCCCTGGGCACCCACCAGGCGATGCTGCGCACAGTGGAGGACGCCCATCACCGGGCCGCCAGCAGCTGGGAGTCCGGCACCTCCGACGACGCCTCCGCCACAGCCCGCAACGGCCGTGCGCGCTCCCTCGCGACCGGGGCGGGCAGCTCAGCCGATGCTGCCGCCGCCGACTCCTCGGCCCGCCCGACGGACCGGCTGCGCCGAGCCCACGCCCAGGCCCACCGGCTGCGGGCCGACGAGCACCGGCAGCGCCACGAGTTCCTCGACCAGATCTCCTCCATCGCCCCCTCGGCGGTGTCAGCACTCGGCGCGCAGGACCTCGAGGCGCTCACCGTCCCGGCCGAGATCGGCGCCGAGGCTCTGCACACGCCCGCCCGCCAGCTCCAGGACGCGCTCGAGGCGTCTCAGGGCCTGCCCGACGGCGAACTGGGCATCTCCCGGCCGAAGCTGCCGGTCCGAGTGGGGCTCATCGCCTCGCCACGGGTGCACGCCCGCTTCACCGGCCTCGCCGACGTCGTCGGGCTCACCGGGGGCACCTGGCGGGAGCTCCTCGACGACCTGGACCTGCTCCTGGTGGCCACCGACACCGGCCCGCTGCCGCTGCAGTGGGAGGAGGCGCTGGCGGCCGACCCCGAGGCCCGCGCGCTGCTCGAGACCCTGGACGAGGCCGAGGAGCCCGGGGAGCGGCAGGCGCTCGAGCACGCCCTGGCACTGCGCCACCTGGCCCAGACCGTGATCCCCGCCTTCCGCGGACGCGGCATCCCGACCGTGCTGCTCTCCACGGCGGGCACCGACATCGCAGCTACCGGGGAGCTCGCCCGCGCCTGCTCCCGGATCGTGACCACCGATGCCGAGGCCGCCGCACTGTACCGCGCCCAGGAGACCGAGTCGATCAGCGTGGACGTGGTGCCCGCAGGGGTCAATCCGCTGATCCACAGCCCCCTCGGGACCCGCCCTGCTCGCACCGACCTGGTGGCGCTGCTGGGCTGCGAGCAGTCTCATCCCGCCCCCCATCTCTCCCGACCGCCCTATGCCCCGGCCCTGCTGGACGGAGCGCTGATCTCCGGCCGTCCGGCGGTGTTCCTCCAGCCGGACCCTTCCCAGGCCCCGGGTTCCGAGCACTGGGTGATCCCCACCCGGTACGGCCCATGGACCATCTCCGCGGACGAGGCCGCCGACATCGACCTGACCTACGGCACAGAGAGCCTGCAGCGCGGCATGGACGTGGCGCTCGCCATCAACGCCGTGGTCGGCTCCCAGGCGGTGTTCGACCCCCAGGTGCTGGAGCTGCAGGCCTGCGGCACCATGGTCATCGCCACCTACAACCAGGGGCTGAACTCGTACCATCCGCACACCTACATCGCGAACTCCGCCGAGGATGTGGCCAAGACCCTGCAGCTGACGTCGCGGGAGGAGCTGCGCCGCGTCCAGGCCGACGGCATCCGGAAGGTCTTCACGGACCACCACGCCTCGGATGTGCTGCGCCGCATCTGTGCCCGTGCCGGCCTCGAGGTCGCTCCGGTCCGTGAACGCGTGCTCGCCGTCACGACCGAGCACACCACGGCCCTGGCACGCGAGATGGCTGAGCAGAGTCACGGCGAGGTCGAGCTCATCACCTGGGAGGAGCTGGAACGGCGCATCACCGCCGAGGGCGCCGAGACCGTGGCCGCCGAGCTGGACGTGCTGCTTCCGGTCTCTGCGGACCGACAGCACTCCCCCACCTATGTGGCCGACCATGTGGCGGCGTTCCGCTATCAGTCGGCTGCGGTCACCCAGAAGCTCGTCGGTGACGCCGCCGCCACCGACGCGCAGGCCCACCGGCACCGCACCGGCGTCGTGGACCTGGACCTGACCGCCTGGTGGCGGCCGGAACCGACGCTGCTCTCCTCGGTGGAGTCGCTGCACCAGGCCGCCGAGCAGGAGCGGGTGTACTGCCTGGACCACCTGGGACACCACCGTGCGCGCAGGATCTCCGGATCGTCGAGCGGAGAGGCGTCGTCGGGCACCAAGGGTTCACCGGGCACCACCATGGCCCGGCCCTCGTTCTGGGAGGTGGTCCGCGGGGAGGCCCACACCTCAAGGCACACCCCCACGGTGATGCGCCGAAGGGGAGACGCTGCGCGGCCCTCGTCGGCGCCGTCGCCGTCCTCCCAGTCGTCACCCACCCCCTCCGCCGGATCCACCGCGGTGGCCCCCGCCCCCGGTTCCCCGGCGGCACGTCCTCGCCGCCCGCTGCCGGATCCGCACCAGGGCGACGATCTGCCCCAGGTGCAGGAGCAGGCCCGGCGCACCGCCGAAGAGCTCGACCTCAAGCTCGCCGTGGTGGTGCCGATCTACAACAACGGAGACCATCTGCGGCACAAGGCCTTCGCCTCGCTGCGCCGCTCCAGCGTCTTCGAACAGATGCACATCCTGCTCGTCGACGACGGCTCCACGGACCCGGCCACGGTGGACACCGTGGAGGAGCTGGCCCACGACTGGCCCCACGTCACCGCCTACCACCATGCCCGTGGCGGATCAGGCTCCGCCTCCCGGCCTCGCAACACCGGCCTCGCCTTGAGCTTCACTCCGTACGTGACCTACCTGGACCCGGATGACGAGGAGCTCGACGACGGCTACTGGGAGCTCATGGAACGTCTCGAGGAGGAGCCGGACGCCGACTTCGCCTTGGGCACGATGGCCGTCTGGACCTCCCGGCGCACAGTGCACGACTACCACGCCTGGTTCGCCGGTTCGATCCCTCACCGCGACGGACTCTTCCGGGTGGACCGGGACACGCTCCCCGCGATCGGCTTCCGGCCCGCGAGCATCGAAGCCCTCGTGGCCCGCACCGCTTGGCTCAAGTCGCTGCAGCTGGTTCAGCCCGAGGGAGCCGTCGGTCAGGACACATACTTCTTCCAGCAGCTGCTCTACCACACGAGGGCCTACGCCCCGGTCTACCGCCCGGTGTACACCTACTACGGCGCGGTGGACACCTCCATCGTGAACGTGGTGTCCCCGAAGTACTTCCGGAAGTATCTGATCCTCGAGCAGGCGCGTTCCGCCTGGCTCCGCGAGACAGGGCTGCTGGAGGCCTATATGGAGCAGCGCTTCGAGAGCTTCTTCGTGACCTGGTACCTGAGCAAGTACAAGCGCGTCCTGCCGCATGAGCGCCAAGAGGCCGCCGCCGTGCTGCGGGAGATCGCCGACGCCTACGGCGAGTACAGTTGGACGTCACCGAAGGCCCGCAGCTTCATCCAGGGCCAGCTCGACTGACCATCCGGATGTGTGCACCGCGCTAGCGCCTCTCCCAGGAAGAGCCGCTAGCGTGAACCAGAGCCCACCGCCCCGCGCGGGTCCTGTCTCCCCTGCGGAGCTCAGGGCCCGGCCCGTTCCATGACGAGGAGTACTGAGGACCCGCATGAGTGCAGATGCCGCGACCGAGCAGCAGCCCCTGTCGGAGGACGCACGCGACGTGATCGTCGCGCTGCTCGGCCAGCAGGAGGCTCTGCTCGCCGAGCTCCGCTGGGCCTACGACCAGCTGGAGCGGACCCAGGAGTCCGACATCGTCGAGCTCCGCGCCCGCGTCGCCAAGCTCGAACACCGCGTGGCCGCAGGCAGGCATGTCACCGCACCCGCCTCCGCGCCCTCGGCACCGGACTCCGCCGACTCCCGCGTCGGCCAGGTGCTCAAACGTGTGGAGAACGCCGTCCAGGAGCCGGAGCGCACCTTCCGAGCGGCGAAGCGCCGCGTGCGCCGCCAGGTCGGGAAGGCTGCCCGACGAGCAGGGCTCTCCCGGTGACCCCGACCCGTCTGGTGGGCCCTGCCGCGCGTCAGGCCGAGCTCGACCGCGCGCGCGAGCAGGTCGGCCAGCTGATGAGCTCAGCCGATCCGTTGGCGGCGCTGCGCGTCCACGGCTCCTTGGACACTCTCGGCGTCCGGGACTCGTCCCCCTTCTGGGGCGGACGGTCGGGCACCGAGGCGTTGGTGACAGAGCTGCTCCCCGCCGTGGGGGCACTCCCTGCGCTGGAGTCCGGCGCCTCACGGCCTGCCCTGCCCTGCTCGATCGCCGTCCTCGGTGATCCGCAGCTGGCAGAGATCCTGCAGGGCTCGGCCGATCTGCAGGCCGTCGACCCGGACGACTGGGAGTCTGCAGTGGCTCCTGCCGACGCGGTGCTGCTCTCCCCCCAGACGGTGAAGTCACCGCGAGCGCGCGGGCGAGTCATCGCCGCCGCCCGGGAGGCCTCCATCCCGCTGATCTACCTGGACCTCACGCTCCCGGTGCCCCAGCCGCCGGAGATCAGGCTCGCCGCGCGCTGCGACGTCGTCCTGGCCGTCTCGGACACGGCAGCCGAGGAATACCGCGGCGGGGTCCCCGCCTCCGTGCAGGTCGCCGAGCTGGTGCACCCCATCAGCCCGCTGCGCCGATCCCCGCTGGGATCTCGTCAGCAGCCGATGCGCCTGGTCTCACACCTGGAAAGCCGGCGCGCCGGAGCTCTCGACAAGGATGCCCGCTGCAGCCTGCAGTGGATCCACGACGGGGTCATCGCCTCGGGGTCACAGCTGCTGATCGATGAGAACGTCCACGGCCGTGGGGCCTGGCGTCACAGGACCCCGGTGCGGCACCGACCGCACCTTGCTCCCTCGGCGCGGACGCTCGTCTCCGAGTTGGACCGGCTCGCCCCGGTCAGCGTGGTGACCCAGGAGGTGGCCGGCTCACAGACCTTCTTCTCACCACGGACGCTGGACCTGCTGGCCTCGAGCTCCCTGGTGCTCTCCACCTACAACCAAGGGCTCAACTCGCACTACCCGGAAGTGCACATCGCGAACTCGGCCGAGGACGTGGCCGCAGGCCTGGAGGAGCTGCACCTGGAGGAGCTTCGCCGCGCTCAGGGCGACGGCGTGCGCCATGCCTTCCGCCGGCACCACGCCGTCGACGTGCTGCGCGAGGCACTCAGGATCGCCGGGCTCCGGGTCCCGGACGCCGCGGACCGGGTCCTGGCGGTCACTACCGAGGACGAGCGCGCCGACCAGCTCCTGGCGGAGGAGCTGCAGGTCCAGCAGTCCGGCGCAGTAGAGCTCGTGAGCTGGTCCGAACTTCCCGGACGAGAAGGCACCTTCGACGTGCTGCTGCCGGTCTCTGCCCGCCGACGCTACTCCCCCACCTATGTGGACGACCACCTGGCCGCGCTCTCGTACCAGTCCGCGCCGGTGACCGGGAAGATCGACGCCGACAGTGCAGAGGCCGCAGACCGCCACGCCCATCGCGACCTGGAGGGTCCCGGGCTGAGCGCCGATCGGGCCTGGCCGGCAGCGGCCCCTGACGGGCCGCTCACCGACATCTCGCTCAGCGCGTGGCTGCACCCGGATGCCGCGCGGCTGGCCTCGCCCGAGGCGCTGTGCGCCGGTGCCGGCCGAATCCACCTGCAGGACCACCTGGGGCACCATCTCCGCGAGCCGGGGCTCACGGAGATCCACGTCCGCTCCCACGAGACCACGGCGGCAGAAGACTCTGCCGGAGGTCCTGCGGAAGACACCGTCCGGCGGGCCCCGAGCGCTCTCACCCACGGTGAGGACCTCGAGGCGGTCCGCAGGGAGATCGTCCGGACGGCCGCACGTGAAGAGCTGGACCTCTCGGTGATCGTCCCGGTCTACAACAACGGCGAGCACCTGCGGCACAAGGCCTTCGCCTCGCTGCGGCGGTCCACCGTCTTCGACCAGATGCACATCCTGCTGATCGACGACGGCTCCACCGACCCGGTGACCCTGGACACCGTCGAGGAGCTGACCACGGCGCACCGCAACGTCAGCTCCTTCCACCATGCCCGTGGCGGATCAGGCTCGGCCTCCCGCCCCCGGAACACCGGACTCGAACTGGCGCAGACCCCGTACCTCACCTACCTGGACCCGGACAATGAGGCCATCGAGGACGGCTATGCCCGCCTCCACGAGGAGATCACAGCCCACCCGGACGTGGACTTCGTGCTGGGGAACATGTCGCAATGGGCGCGCCGACACACCCGGCTGCCTTACGCGGGGATCCTTGCGGAGACCTTCGCCGCCCAGATCGAGGAGGACGGTTCTCTGGCGGTGCCTGACCGCGCGCTGGAAACGCTGAGCTTCCGTCCGTTGGGCATCCAGACCGTCGTCGCGCGCACCGACTGGCTCAAGGGGCTGGGCATCAGCCAGCCCCCCGGGGCCGTCGGGCAGGACTCCTACTTCTTCCAGCAGATGCTGCACTATGCGCATCGGATCCGGACCCTCGACGTCGGCGTGCACACGTATTACATGGCCGTGAGCAACTCGACGATCAACACCCTGAATCCGAGCTACTTCAAGAAGTACCTGCCGCTGGACAGCGCACGGGCCCGGTGGCTGGACGACGTCGGGCTGCTGAAGGCCTACCGCCGGGACCGGTTGGAGCGTTTCCTGGTCTCCTGGCACCTGCCGAAGCTGAAGAAGGTCCGACCCGAGGAGTGGTACGAGGCCGCGGAGAACCTGGCGGAGCTGCTCGCCTGCTACGGCGAGCATGTCTGGACCGACCCTGCCGCGCTGGAGTTCTGGGATGACCTGGAGGAGGCACGGAAGAGTTCGGCGAAGCGCCGCTGAGCCTCCCCAGCCGCCGCTCAGCCCAGAACTCCGCCTGCGGCGACTTCCCGAAACCGCGGCCGCACAGTACGTTGGATCCAGCGACGTCCGCCACCGCGGGCCGGGACGGTCGACGCTTGTCAGCCACGGGAAGGAATGCCATGCCTCATGTCCCTCCGGGGCTGCGCCGCAGGATCCCAGGCATCGGCTGGCGCGACCGGAAGATCGCGTTCCTGGAGACCCGCGTCGACCAGCTGGCCGCTTCGCGGCAGGAGCTGCAGGACCTGCTCTCCGCGGCACGCACCTCGTTCCGGGAACGGCTCCAGCAGTCCCATGCCGAGAAGGCCCGCCTCCGTGAGGAGCTGCAGGAGACCCAACGGAGGCTCGAGGCCGCGGAAGAGGACCGCGCGCGCTATCGTCGCTCCTCGTTCAAGGCGAAGCTCTCCTCCCACATCGCTGCGGTGAACACCGCGAAGTTCTCCGGCTGGCAGGCAACCTCCCCGGCGACGCAGTTGCCGTTCAAGCTGCGCAGCTACGCGCTGGCCCAGAGCCACGGGGTGAGGATCCCGACCGTCCACCGGGTGTGGGAGCGCGCCGAGGACATCCGCCTCGAGGACGACCTCGGCAGCGCTGACGGTGTCGACCACTTCGTGCTCAAGGCCGACGGTGGTCACAGTGGGCTTGCTGTCGTGCCGCTGCGGCGGACCGCCCACGGATGGGAGACCCTGACCGGGCACCGTGCGTCGAAGGACGGCGTGCTCGAGGCCCCTGTGATGCGCCGGCTGGATCGCGCCCGGGGGCCGTTCTTCCTGGAGTCCTTCCTCCAGCCTGAGTCAGCTTCCGGGTCTGCTCCCGGGGCCGTCGCGGACGGAGTTCCCGATGCCGAGGTGCGGATCCCCGAGGACATCAAGGTCTATACCGCCTACGGAGAGATCCTCCAGGTGCTGGTGATGCGCACCCAGGGTGTGGAGATCATGGACCGGAAGTCCTTCACCCGACGGTACTTCGACGCGCAGGCCAGGTGCCTCGGAGAGGTGCTCCCCGGAGCCGCCTACGACGACACCATCACCGCGCCGCGGCAGTGGGCGGATCTGATGGCCGCAGCCCGTCGACTCTCGGTCGCCGTGGGGACCCCTTTCGTGCGCGTGGACCTCTACGCCACCCAGGACGGCCCCGTGCTCGGTGAGCTCACGCCCACTCCGGGCGGCGCCCAGGAGTACCTGCTGGACCATGACCTGGCGCTCGGGGCGGCCTGGATGCGCGCCGAGGTCCGGCTCTCCCGCGACATCGCCCGCGGTCGGCCTGCGGGCACGCTGTTCGGCCCTCAGGAGTACACCTGGTGGTACCCGGAGGTCGATGCCGACGCCAGGGATTCTGCCGAGCCGCAGGGTCCCTCGACCTGGCCGCGGCTGCAGGCCGAGGCCCAAAAGCACTTCACCGCCCCGGAGGAGACCGGGCAGCGCCCCACCCTGGAGGAGTCCCAGGGCTCCACCGTCGACGGCGTGCCCGCGCCGCACCAGGATGCGGCGACGCCCTCCGCGCTCAGTCCGCGCTGAGGATCGCGTCCTCAAGCCTCTGACCGATCTCATCGGTGACGGAACGCACGAAGTTCTCCGAGAGGTGGCTGTTGTCCCGGAAAGTGATCGCCCCGCCGAGCACCGCATGGCAGGTGACTTCGTCGCAGAGCAGATCCTCGGTCGGGACGAAGTGGAAGTTCTCCACGCCCCCGAAGACCTCGTCAGACCGGGTCAGCCAGCGGTCACCGACCCGGGTGTCCTCCAGGTCGTCATCACAGGCGGTGACGTCGTCCTCGTGGAGCGCCACACACTCGGGCAGGGTCTGCTCCTCCTGGCTCTCCTTGTTCATCCGTGGGACCTCACCGAAGACGGCGACCTCCTTGCCGGCCTCCAGCCACGCGTCGATGGGGGCGTACATCGCCCGAGCGGTGTCGGTCAGCTCGATGTCGTGCGCAGGCAGGTCGAGGTCCGTGCCCGGATCCCCGAAGGAACTGTGCATCTGGCTGGCCGCGATCACCACGGTCTCGACGTCCTCGTCCTGAGCCAGCTTCTCGACGATCTCGGCGTTGGCCCGAGCACATTCTCCGGAGTCCTCGTCGATCTCGCCGGCTCGCGGCGTGCACGCCGACCGGGTGAGCACGAGCAGGCGCTTGTGGTGCTCCTGAGCGATCTCGTCGAGGGCCGGCAGCCACATGGTGGCATGGGAGTCGCCGACGACGGCGATGGTGCCCTCGGCAGCAGAGGCTCCGGCACCGAGCCAGCACTCCGGAATGCCCTCTGCGTCGGTCTCGGCCTGGCAGTCCGGGTAGGCGGGTTCGCTGTTCTGCGCGGTCACCTGCGCCGGATTCGGCATCAGTCCCAGATCGCCCTCGAGCGGATCCCCGCACTGGTCCGGGTTCGCCAGCGCGGCATACCCGTAGCAGGGGTGGTCCTCGGAGAGCTCCGTGTCCGCGAAGCCCCGCTCCACGGCGGCCACGGCGACGTGCGCGGTGGAGATCACCAGGGCCATCCCGGCGGCCGCGGCCACCAGGCTGCCCCAGGTGGGGCGCAGGAGGCGCGCACGACGCAGCGGGGTCTCCACGTACCGGGTGCTGAAGGCGGAGAGACCGATGACAGCCAGGATGAGGAGGCCCTTGACGTACCAGCGATCGGCCTCATCGCTGAGGTAGGGCGAGAAGATCACCACCGGCCAGTGCCAGAGGTAGATCGCGTAGGACCAGTCACCCACAGCCGTGGCGGGGCGCCGCGAGAGCCACCAGTGGATGCCGGTGCCGGCCCCTCGCCCACCGCACATCAGGATCAGCACAGTTCCCACAGTGGGCAGCAGCGCGGCCCAGCCGGGGAAGGCCGTGGTCTCGGAGTAGAACCAGGCCGAGGAGAGGATCATCGCCAGGCCGAGCCAGCCCAGCAGGTCGGCCAGCCGGCCGGTGAACTGGCTGGAACCCATCACCAGCGCGAGCAGCGCGCCGAGCGCGAACTCCCATATCCGAGTCGGGGTGACGAAATAGGCCTGGGCGGGATCCTGGCCGGTGTACCAGACGGAGAAGACGAAGGACGCCACGCCGAGCACGGAGAGCACGGCGATGAACGTGGTGCGGACAGCCTGAGGGGTGCGGGCCACGCGGGCCCGGGTGACCAGCAGGGCCAGCACCAGCAGCAACGGCCAGAGGACGTAGAACTGCTCCTCGACGGAGAGGGACCAGAAGTGCTGCACCGCCGTGGCCTGCTCGTCGAGCTTGGAGTACTCCACCGAGTCAGCGGCGAGGATCCAGTTCTGCACGTAGAGGGTGGAGGCGACGATCTGGCGCAGCGTGGACTGCCACGCGGTGGAGGGCAGCACAAGGACAGCGGTGACAGCGGTGACCAGCAGCACCAGCAGACTCAGCGGCAGCAGGCGACGGATCCGACGGGCCCAGAACTGTCCGAGCTTCAAGGTGCCGGTGCGGGCCGCCTCCTTGAACAGGTGAGCGGTGATCAGATATCCGGAGATCACGAAGAACACGTCGACGCCGACATAGCCGCCCGGCAGACGTTCGGGCCAGAAGTGGTAGGCCACGACGAGCAGCACGGCAAGAGCACGCAGCCCCTGGATCTCGGGCTGGAATCGGCTCCCCCGCCGCGACCGACCCGACATGGACGGCGTGGGGGCCGGCGTCGCCTGGGGCGTGGTGGAGGATGCGGTCATCTGCGTGGCTGTCCTGTCTCAGCGGATCTGATCTGGGAGGGATAGTGGCGGTCGGCCCGAGTCCTGGCGTCGCACCGTCCCAGCGAACAGTAGCCGATGCGCCGCCGCAGCGAGGATCCATTCGGCGGCTCTTCCAGCAAGTTCATGGGGACTTCCCAGATTTCTCCGCCAACCTGCACGTCCGCCACGTGCCGGTCCGCCTCGTCACGCTGCGGCTGGAGGTGACGGGGGACTCACCGACGAAGTCTCCTGACCTGATCATGGTCGGACTACAGTGGATGCCGCCACGAGACTCCAGGAGCACCCCACCTTGTCCACACCGCCGCCCTCTGCGCCGTCGTCGGCCGCCCACTCCCGATCCCTGGACCGCGGTGTCCCCGTCAGCCGTTTCCGGCCCGAGCTGCACGGAGTCCGTGGCGTGGCGATCCTCGGCGTGGTGCTGTTCCACATCTTCGGCGGTGGACGTGTCTCCGGCGGCATCGACATCTTCCTGGCGATCTCCGGGTTCCTGTTCACCGCGATGCTGTTGCGTGAGGCAGCCTCCCGTGGCGGGAGGATCAGCCTGGCACGGTATCTCGCCCGGCTGGCCCGGCGGATCCTGCCGCCGGCCGTCGTCGCCGTCGCGGTGACCACGATGGCCGGACTGCTGATCCTGCCCAGCACTCAGCACCACCAGATGCTCACCGAGGCACGCGCGGCGCTCCTATACTTCGAGAACATCGAGCTGGTGGCCTCCCAACTGGCCTATGAGGCTGCCGGCCCCGGAAGCAGCCCCTTCCAGCACTTCTGGTCGCTCTCGGTCCAGGGGCAGTTCTACCTGCTCTGGCCGATCCTGGCTGTGCTCTCCGTCCTGGTGGCCCGCGCGCTGCGCCGACCCGCGATCCAGGTCATGACGGTATGTGTCTCCCTGGTGCTCATCGCCTCCCTGGCCTACGCACTGCTGATGCAGCAGCAGCACCAGGAGGCCGCCTATCTGATGACCCGCACCCGGATGTGGGAGCTGGCCTTCGGCGGGCTGCTGGCTCTGCTCGGCGCGCGCCTGACCCTGCCGCGTCGACTGCGCGGGGCGGCAGGATGGACCGGACTGCTGCTGATCCTCTCCTGCGGATTCGTCCTCGACGGCGCGGCCCTGTTCCCGGGACCCTGGGCGCTCTGGCCGCTGCTCGGCCTGGCCCTGGTGCTGGCCTCCGCAGGCCCGGAGGGCGGACAGGCAGACCCCGCGACGTCGGCGACACGGATGCTCTCCACGCGACCGTTGGCGTGGGTGGGCAACATCGCGTACGGCCTGTACCTGTGGCACTGGCCCCTGCTGATCTTCCATCTCGAGCTCTCCGGCCGTGATCAGGTGGGCGTGCTCGACGGGATGGCCCTGGTGGCACTCTCGCTGCTGGCTGGCTGGGCCACGTTCCAGGGGATCGAACGCCGCACGGCATCCGGGGGATCACTGGCGCCGCGCGTTCCGCTCACTGCGGCCGCGGGATCGCTGGCCATCGGCGCAGCGGCCACCACGATCGCCCTGATCGGCACGACGCTGCAGCTTCCCGAGGGCTACTCCATGGCCGGCGCAGACCGACAGCAGCACCCCGGAGCCGCCGTGACCGTCGAGGATGCCGACTCCGCCCCGGCGGGAGCGGAGATGTTCCCCGGACCCGAGCTGCTGGCCGCCGACCGGCCGCAGTACTACACCTGGGACTGCCGGCAGCCTCCCTACGGCGGCATGGACACCGCCGAGGTGCTGATCTGCGAGGATCCGGATCCGCCGCCGGATCCCTCACGGACGGTCATGATCACCGGCGGCTCCCACGCCGGACAGTGGCACCACGCCTGGATGATGCTCGCCGACACCTATGGCTGGGAACTGATCATCGCCGACAAGTCCGGCTGCCGGCTCCAGTCCACCGAGAACGCCGCGACGAACGCCTGTGCGGCCTGGAACGAGAACCTCATCGACGCTGTGGCCGAGCGGGCGCCTGATCTGGTGGTCACTCCCGGCACCGTCATGGACCGGGACGGCGAGTTCATCGTGGACGACGCTCCGGAACGCTGGGAGGAGATCGTCGACACCGGGGCCGAGATGCTGCTGATCCGCGGCACCCCACGTCCCTCCCAGCGGGTCGCCGACTGCCTCGCAGAGGGCGGCACTCCGCAGGACTGCGGAGGCGATCCTGCGCAGATCGCCGAGACCGATCCGCTGGAGGTCCAGGACCTGCCCCAGGGAGTGCACACCGTGGACCTGACCGAGCACATCTGCCCGGGACGGACCTGTGACGCCGTCGTCGGCAATGTGCCTGTCTGGTATGACGGCAGCCACCTGAGCACCTACTACGTGGAGACCCTCGCCCCGATCCTGGAGGACCAGCTCCAGGAGGAGATCCCGGAGCTGTTCCGCTGAGGGCACGGCCCGGTCATCCGCCGCCTCCGGTCGGCGCTGTGGAGGGGCTGGTGATAGTGACGTGATATAGAGTTGCTGGCGTTGCCGTGCTGTGCCCGTCTGCGCTCCCTTGTCTGCCTGCGGAATCTCTTCAGGCCTGGCCCGGAGCGGGGGTGGGCCGGTCTCGCGGCTGAGGTCTCATGGTCTTGTTTCGTGTAGTTCGAGGAAAAGAGTTCTTGTGGTTTCGAGGGAGTTCTCGACTGTCGGTGTGATCGGTCTGGGGTATATCGGATTGCCCACGGCCGCGATTCTGGCTGACAGTGGTGTGCGGGTCATCGGCATGGATGTCTCGGCGGGCAATGTCGAGGCGATCAATGATGGTCAGGTGCCCTTCGTGGAGCCTGGTCTGCGGGAGGTCCTGCAGCGTGCGGTGGCTGCGGGGATGCTCTCTGCCTCGACCCAGACCCCGAGTGCGGATGCCTATATCGTGGCGGTGCCGACCCCGTTCACCGAGGGTCATTCTGCTGATCTGTCCTATATCGAGGCTGCTGCTGATGGGATCGCTCCGAAGCTGACCGGTGGGGAGCTGGTGATCCTGGAGTCGACCTCTCCGCCGGGGGCCACGGAGCATATGGCCGAGCGGATCCTGAAGGCTCGTCCGGATCTCTCGGCCGGGGATCTGTTGGTCGCGCACTGTCCGGAGCGGGTGCTGCCGGGGCGGATCATGGTGGAGATGATCACCAATGACCGGATCGTGGGGGGTCTGACCGTCGAGGCGGCGCAGGCGGCGAAGGTCCTCTATGAGAACTTCTGCACCGGTGAGGTGCTGCTCACTGATGCCAAGACGGCGGAGATGGCGAAGCTGACCGAGAACAGCTTCCGGGATGTCAACATCGCGTTCGCCAATGAGCTCTCGGTGATCTGTGATCAGCTGGGCATCGATGTCTGGGAGCTAATCGGTCTTGCCAATCATCATCCGCGGGTCAATATTCTTCAGCCTGGCCCTGGGGTGGGTGGGCATTGCATCGCGGTGGATCCCTGGTTCATCGTCGATGCGGCTCCGGAGGCGGCGCGGTTGATCCGTACTGCTCGGGAGACCAATGATGCCAAGCCTGAGTGGGTGCTGGGGCGGATCGAGCAGGCCTTGGAGCATCATGGTCGTGAGGCCACGGTGGCGTTGATGGGTCTGGCGTTCAAGGCTGATATCGATGATCTGCGGGAGTCTCCTTCGCTCTCGATCGCTGAGCGTCTGGCTGAGCGTGCTCCGGAGGCGCGGATCTTGGCGGTGGAGCCTCATATCGAGGAGCTGCCGGAGTCTCTGGCGCAGGCCTCGAATGTGTCTCTGGCGGGGATCGATCAGGCGTTGGATTCTGCGCAGGTGTTGGTGCTGCTGGTGGATCATGGGCAGTTCAAGGCCATTGATCCGGCCCGGTTGGCTGGTCATACGGTGATCGACTCCCGCGGCATCTGGCGCTGATCCCCACCCCGTGAGGGGCTTCCGACACCCACCGCGGCCCCGGTGCGGTCCCACCGGCCGAAGCCTGCGGCGGCACGGGCGAAATCCACCCTCCAGAGTCACCGACTGTGACACACTGGGCGGGTGGATTTTGACGTTCTGACCCTTTTCATCGTTCTGGCAGTCATCTTGGCCGGGACCGTCGGCTTCTTACTGCTGCAGGGCGGCAGGAAGCTCCCCGAAGGGACCTATCCGGAGACCCGCGACGCCGACGACCACCCTGAGGGGCCGACTGGCACCGCTGTCGCAGAGGCTGACACCGCGCCGCTGACCTCGGAGGAGGAGGCCGCAGTCGAGGCGGCCGAGTCCGTCGAAGCGGTCGAGGAGGCCCCTGAGACGACGGCCCCTGCGGTCGAGACCCCCGAGCCGGTGGCCGGCCGTCTGGCGCGGCTGCGCGCCCGGCTGGTGAAGTCCAACAACGTCTTCGGCAAGTCGCTGCTGGCCCTGCTCTCCTCCGACTCCATCGACGAGGACGTCTGGGACGAGATCGAAGAGACCCTGCTGATGGCCGACCTCGGCACCGAGCCGACCATGGAGCTGGTCGAGCGGCTGCGCGAGCGGGTCACCGTCGAAGGCTCCCGCGACCCCGAAAGGGTGCGCTCTCTGCTGCGGGAGGAGCTGACCGCGCTGGTCGACCCCTCCCTGGACCGCAGCCTCACCCTGGACGCCTCAGGGCGCCCCGCCGTCATGATGGTCGTCGGCGTCAACGGCGTCGGCAAGACCACCACGGTCGGCAAGCTCGCCCGTGTGCTCGTGGCTGAGGACAAGGACGTGATCCTCGGTGCCGCGGACACCTTCCGTGCCGCCGCGGCGGAGCAGCTCACCACCTGGGGCGCCCGGGTGGGGGTCCCCACCGTGAAGTCCGACGTCGAAGGCGCCGACCCCGCCTCGGTGGCCTACGAGGCCGTCTCCGCAGGCATCGAGCACGAGGTCGACGTCGTCATGGTGGACACCGCCGGCCGCCTGCAGAACAAGGCCAATCTCATGGACGAGCTGGGCAAGGTCAAACGGGTGATCGAGAAGCTCTCCGACGTGGACGAGGTGCTGCTGGTGCTCGATGCGACCACCGGGCAGAACGGCCTGAACCAGGCCAAGGTCTTCTCCGAGGTCGTGGACGTCAGCGGCATCGTGCTCACCAAGCTCGACGGCACGGCCCGGGGCGGCATCGTCGTCGCCATCCAGCGACAGCTGGGTGTCCCGGTGAAGCTCGTCGGCCTGGGCGAGGGCCCGGACGACCTCGCGCCCTTCGACGCCGAGAGCTTCGTCGACGCCCTTCTCGAGGAGCGCTGAGCCCACCCCTCCTCGACCACCCAGACCCATCCGCAGTCAAGACTGCCGCGTGTAAGCTCCCGCTCATCGCCCCGGATCCCAGTGATCCCGGGTGAGGAGCGGGAGTTTTTACGTCTCTGAAACAAGAGGGCGGCGTCGTCGAAACACGGACCGACAACCATGGAATCCAGCTCGCATCGGTGAAAGACATCGGTGAGTAGTTGTTTCCTTGGAGGGACACATGGAAATCGTGATCGAAGACGTCGGCGTGATCTGGGTGATCGTCGCCGGAGCGCTCGTGCTGTTCATGACGCCGGGCCTCGCGCTCTTCTACGGCGGCCTCTCGCAGACTCGCTCTGCGGTCAACATGATGATGATGAGCTTCGCCGCCATGGGCCTGGTTGCCCTGACGTGGGCACTGTGGGGCAATGCCATCGCCGGGGCGGATCCGGTCGCCGGCGGCCTGTTCGGCAACCCGACCTCGGACTTCGTGCTCTTCGAGTCCATGGCCGCGGGCGGTGACTCCTTGGTGTGGGTCGGCTTCGGTGCCACGTTCGCCATCATCACCACGGCCCTGATCTCGGGCGCAGTGGCTGACCGTGCCAAGTTCGCCGGGTGGATGGTCTTCGTCCCGATCTGGATCACGCTGGTCTACGCTCCGCTGGCCTTCTGGGTCTGGGGCGACGGCGGACTGCTCGTCGAGGGCGGCTTCATCGGTGACACCGTGGGCGAGGCCGTCGACTTCGCCGGCGGGCTCGTAGTCCACATGTGTGCCGGTGTGGCGGCCCTGGCCCTGGTGCTCGTCATCGGGCCGCGTCAGAAGTTCGCCCCGAACAAGCCGCACAACGTGCCGTTCGTCCTGCTGGGTGCCTCCATCCTCTGGTTCGGCTGGTTCGGCTTCAACATCGGTGAGGCCGCTGACGTCGAAGAGGCTTCGCTGAACTGGATCAACACGTTGCTCGCACCGGCGGCAGCCCTGGTCGCCTGGCTGATCACGGAGTGGGCTCGCGGCAAGAAGCCCACCCCCGTGGGCGCAGCCTCGGGAATCGTGGCCGGCCTGGTCGCCATCACCCCGGCGGTGGCCTTCGTCACCCCACTCGGCGCCATCATCATCGGCCTCGTCGCAGGTCTGGCCTGCTGCTTCGCCGTGGAGTTCAAGTACGGCAAGTTCGACGACACGCTCGACGTGGTCGGTCTGCACCTCGTCGCCGGTCTCTGGGGCACTCTGGCCATCGGGCTGTTCGGGAGCGAGGAGCTCATCGCGGACGGCCGAGGCAGCCTCTTCCTCAACGGTGACTTCTCCCTGCTCTGGGCGCAGATCGTCGCCTGCCTGGTGACGCTGGTGTTCGCCTTCGTGGCCACATATGTCATCGCGATGGCCATCCACAAGACCATGGGCTTCCGCGTCGAGCCCGAGGTGGAGCGGGGCGGCATCGACACCGTCGCCCACCGCACCGATGCCTACTCCAGCGACGCCGTCCCCTCGGCGGCCGAGACACACAACGTCTCGAGCTGACACCGGCACTCGCCGTGACAGGCAGCGGGCCGGAGGAATGCGCATCATGCGCATTCCTCCGGCCCGCTCGTCTGCCTCCCCGGGCTCACCCACTGCGCTGGAGGGTCTCCGGCGCTCGTGTCCAGGCGATGGCACCCATCATCAGGATGACGCCGGTCAGCCCGAAGGCCCATGCATAGCCGAGATGGTCGACGATCAGCCCGGCCACCAGCGGGCCGACGATAGCCCCGAGGTCCTGAGTCATCTGGAACGTGGCGACTACCGGCCCCCCGTTGCGCCCCTCCCCGACGACATCGGCGATCGCCGCCTGCTGGGCAGGGTTGACCAGGCCGGTCCCCGCGCCGGAGACGAGGCTCAGCAGGATCAGCACCCAGGGTTCGGGGGCGAGGCCCAGCGCCCCGGTGGAGATCGCGGTGATGACCAGGCCCAGGATGATCGGGCCCCGGCGCCCGTACCGGTCCGTCCGACGGGAGAAGAGCAGCACCGCGGCGACGTTGCCCGCTGCGAAGGTCGCCAGCACCACGCCGGCCAGCTGTGAGGAATCGATGATGAACCCGGAACCGACGAAGGCGGTGGCGGCGAAGAGCGGCACCATCGAGTTGCGCAGTCCGAAGGTGGCCCAGCCGTTGGCGAACCCGGCGGTCAGCGCCGCCCGGTAGCCGCGCACCGCCCAGGCCTCCTGCAGAGTCGCCCGCTGCCGTTCGTCCCGGCGTCCACGATCCTCCAGGCGGGAACCGCGCAGCATCACGAAGACGATCATCGCCGCGACGACCAGTGCGCCCCCGTAGACTAGGAACGGCACGTGCGGTCCGAAGACCAGCAGCGCTGAGCCCACCAGGGGCCCGGCCACATTGCCGATGAGGAAGGCCGAGGCGTACGCCCCGGAGATCTTTCCGCGGATGCTCGGCGGGGACTTCCGTGCCAGGAAGGTCATCGCCGAGACGGTGAAGAACGTGGAGCCGATGCCGCCGACCGCCCGGAAGGCCAGAAGCAGCTCGTAGCTCGGTGCGTAGGCCGTGGCGATCATCGATGCCGCGACGATCAGCAGCCCCACCACATAGACCGGGGTCTCCCCCAGCATCTGGGTGAGCTTGCCCGAGGCGGGCGCGAAGACCAGCCGGAAGAGTCCGAAGGCGGAGACCACCGCCGAGACGGCCAGTGCCGAGACTCCGAAGTCAGCCGCGTACTGCGGAAGGATCGGTGCCACGATGCCGAACCCGATCGCCACCACGAACGCCGCCACGATCAGCACGCGCAGCTCGTTGGGGATCGGGGTCCGGGTGCGGTCCGCGGTGCGTGCCGCATCGTCGACAGCCATCCTTCACTCTCCTGGGAATGTGTCGGCGCAGCAGACGGCCGACGAGAAGTCTCTGACCTGCTTCGCAACGCCGGACAGGGTCGCCTTGTTCCCAGGATCAGACGGCGGGCTGAGACTCCGTCGCCCGGTCTTCTTCAGCGCGGGCGAGTCGTTGGGAGACCACTCGGGTGGAGCCGTCCTGGCGCATGGAGACGCCGTAGAGCGCGTCGGCGATCTCCATGGTCCGCTTCTGGTGGGTGATGACGATCAGCTGCGAGGCGGCACGCAGCTCCTCGAAGATCACCAGGAGCCGGGAGAGATTGGTGTCGTCCAGGGCCGCCTCGACCTCGTCCATGACGTAGAAGGGACTCGGGCGCGCCTTGAAGATCGCGACCAGCAGGGCCACGGCTGTCAGTGAGCGTTCTCCGCCGGAGAGCAGCGAGAGACGCCGGATCCGTTTCCCCGGCGGGCGGGCGTGGACCTCGATGCCGGTGTTGAGCATGTCCTCCGGATTGGTCAGCTCCAGGTGGCCCTCGCCGCCGGGGAACAGCCGGGCGAAGACCCGTTCGAACTGCGCCTTGGTGTCGACCCAGGCCTCGGTGAAGACGCGTTCGACGGTCTGGTCGACGTCGGAGATGATCTCCAGCAGGTCCTGCCGGGACCCCTTGAGGTCGGCCAGCTGCTCCTGCAGATAGCTGTGCCGCTCTTCCAGGGCGGCGTGTTCCTCCAGGGCCAGCGGGTTGACGTTTCCGAGCGCCTTCAGGTCCCGGCGTGCCCTGTCCAGGCGGGTCTGCTGCTCGGCCCGGTCGTAGGGTCGAGCCTCAGCGTTCTCGTCCTCCGGATCTGGAATGGGCTGGTCCGGGCCGTAGTTCTCGATGAGGTACTCGGGGCTCAGGCTCAGCTCCTCGTGGCCCCGCTGCTCGGCGGCTTCGAGACTGACCCTCAGCTCCGTACGCGTCAGCTCGGCCTGGTGGAGCCGACCGGTGACGGACTCGAGATTCTCCGCCTCGGCCTGTCGCTCCTGCCGCAGCCGTTGGATCTCTGCGGCCAGGTCCCGATGCCGATGCTGAGCGTCGTCGTGGGCGTCCTGAGCCTCCTGCAGGACGGTGCTGATCCGTTCCACCGCCTGCTCCGCCTCGGCCTGCACGGCCTCGGCCTGCTGCGCCCGGCTGCTGCGCGCCTCGGCGACGCGCCGGGCCTGCTCGCGCCGGGACTCCTCGGCCTGGGCGCTCCGACGCAGCCCGGCCGCCCGCTCCTGCAGCTGGTGATGCTGCTCCTCGGCCGCGCGCAGGGCCAGCCGCGCCTCCACCTCTTCACGCCGATCGGCGGAGGCCTGCTCGGAGAGCCGGTCGCGTTCCTCGGCGGAAGGCTCCTCCTCGACGTCGTCGCTCTCCGCTGCGGCCAGCCGTGCGGAGGCCTCATCGAGCTGCTCCTGCGCGTGCTGCCGTGCCTGAGCCACCTCGGCGATCTCCGTCTCCGCCGCCGCGATGCGCTCTTCGGCGCGGGAGACCTCGGAGCTGAGGCGGCCGAGCTGCTCCGTGGTGGCAGTCATCTCGGCGTCGTTGGCGTGCAGCGCCTCCAGGCTCTGCTCCGCGGCCAGCTCAGCGGCGCGCGCGTCACCGGCCTGAGTCTCCGCCGCCGCCTGCACCTCGGCCAGGTCACGTTCGGTCTGCCGAAGAGTCTCGGTGAGCTCGGTGATCTGGGCGGTGATCGCCACATCAGAGTTCTCCAGGGCGGTGCCCCCGATGTGCTCGCCGCGGCGCAACACATCGCCGGAGGCGGTCACCGCCGTGCGCACGCCCGAGAGCGCCAGCGCCTCGCGTGCAGAGTCGAGATCCGGGCAGAGCACCACACCGTCCAGGGCGTGGGACAGCGGGGCGCTGAGCTCGGCGGGACCGCTGATCGCGGCGCCGGCCGACAGCACACCCTCGGGCAGCCGCGCGGTGAGATCGCCCGCCGAAGGGGAGTCCGCCGTCTCCTGAGTCGGATAGATCAGGTGCGCTCGACCCTCATCAGCCTCGGCCAGCCGAGCCAGGGCCTGGGCCGCCTGCTCGGCGTCGGCCGCGACGAGGGCCGTGTCCAGGGATCCCAGGCAGGCGGCCAGCGCCTTCTCCCAGCCGCCGGTCACGGTCAGCCGATCGGCCAGCGGGATGAGCTGCTCCCACTCCCTGCGCAGCGCCGCCGCCCCATCCCGGGGCGTGCGGGCCGCCGAGAGCCCGGAGAGCCTGGCCCGGTACTCGTTGACGGCGGCCTCGAGCCGACGACGTTCGGCCAGGAGCTCGTCGTAGCGACCCTTCAGCCCGTCGTACCGTGCCTGAGCCTTCTCGTAGGCGGCGTCGAGGTCCTCCTCGCCGGTCTCGATGCCGGCGATCCTCTGCTCCAGGTCGGCGAACTGGGCGCGGGAGCTCTCCCGCACCTGCCGAGCCTGCTCACGCTGCTCCTCAGCCCGACGCCGGCGCGCCTCAGCGGCCTCGATGCGCCCCTGGGCGGCGTCCACGCGGCCCCGCAGGGTCGCCAGACCGGCGCGACGGTCGGCGACGGCCCGCAGCTGCTCCGTCAGGCGGGTCTCCTCGGCCTTCAGTGCCTCCTCGCTGGCGGACCGACGCTCGCTCGTCTCCTCGAGGCGGGTGCGGCTCTGCTCCACCTCGGTCTGTTGGGTCTGGGCCTCCTCCGCGACCTGCTGAGCCTGGACCCGGAGCTGCTCGGGGTCCCGCCCGGAGTCCTCCACCGTGGCCGAGGCGTAGAGGCTGCGGGATCGCTCGGCGGCCACCGAGGCCACGGAGCGCAGCCGCTCCTGCGCCTGGGCCAGCCGGTGGTGACCCGCCAGCAGTTTCTCCCCGCGCAGCCGCTGCGCGCGGGACTGCTCCTCGAGGGCGGTGATTCGCTGGTCCTGCGCCTGCAGGGAGGCTCGCAGCTCCTCAGCCCGACTGCGGTCCTCCTCCTCGCCACGGCCCGACTCGTGCAGCGCGGTGGCGGCCTGGATGAGGTCGTCGGCGATGAGTCGGGACAGAGAGTCACGGACGTCATGCTGGATGCGCTGGGCCCGGCGGGCGACCTTCGCCTGGCGACCGAGCGGCGCCAGCTGACGGGAGATCTCGGAGATGAGGTCCTCGAGCCGATCCAGGTTGCCCTGCATCGACTCCAGCTTCCGGACGGTCCGTTCCCGCCGCCGCCGGTGCTTGAGCACGCCGGCGGCCTCCTCGATGAACCCGCGTCGCTGCTCCGGTGTGGCCTGCAGGATCTGGTCCAGCTGCCCCTGGCCGACGATCACGTGCATCTCCCGGCCGAGCCCTGAGTCGGAGAGCAGCTCCTGGATGTCGAGGAGGCGGCACTTCTGCCCGTTGATCGTGTAGTCCGAGCCTCCGGTCCGGAACATCGTCCGGCTGATGGTGACCTCGGAGTACTCAATGGGCAGTGCGCCGTCTGAGTTGTCGATGGTGAGGCTGACCGAGGCGCGGCCGAGCGGCTGCCGATCCGTGGTCCCGGCGAAGATGACGTCTTCCATGGAGCCGCCGCGCAGGGACTTCGCCCCCTGCTCCCCCATCACCCAGGCCAGGGCGTCGACCACGTTGGACTTTCCGGATCCGTTCGGACCGACGACGGCGGTCACCCCGGGCTCGAACTCGAAGGTGGTCGCCGAGGCGAAGGACTTGAAGCCCCGGATGGTCAGCGTCTTCAGATGCACGCCCGGTTACCCTCCTTCTGCCTCTCCTGCGTCTGTGCTGGACTGTGCTGCGCTGGGTGGAGACTGACCGGATTCAGCCCCGCGGGGAGAAGTCCGGCATCCGCTCGCCGAGCCCGAAGAGCTTCTCCAGCGCGGCCACGGTGCGTGCGGCAGCCGCACCGTCGCCGTAGGGGTTCACGGCGTTGGCCATCGCCCGGTAGGCCTCAGCGTCGTCGAAGAGCGTGGACACCTCGGTGACCACCCGGTCCTCGTCGGTGCCGATGAGACGCACGGTGCCGGCGTCGACGGCCTCCGGCCGCTCGGTGTTCTCGCGCATCACCAGCACCGGTTTGCCGAGGCTGGGGGCTTCCTCCTGGACGCCCCCGGAATCCGTGAGCACCACGGTGGCCAGGTTCATCAGACGGGTGAACTCGCCGTAGGGCAGCGGCTCCGTGACGATGACGTTGTCATGGCCGGCCAGCGCGGGCAGGATCGCCTCACGCACCACCGGGTTGCGGTGGGCCGGCAGCACGATGAGCTTCTCCGGGTAGCGATCGGAGAGCCGCGCCAGCGCCCGTCCGACGCCCTCCATGGCAGAGCCCTGGTTCTCCCGCCGGTGGGTGGTGACCAGCAGGACGTCCTGACCTGAGGCCGCCGCATCCTCGAGCTGCTGGTCGGAGAACGGCACCTGCTTCTCCGCGACCTCGAGCAGCGCGTCGATCACGGTGTTTCCGGTGACCACGACGTCCTCTTCGGCGATGGCCTCACGCAGCAGGTTGGCCCGTGACTGGCTGGTGGGCGCCAGGTGCAGGGAGGTGATCTGGGAGGTCATCTTGCGGTTGGCCTCCTCCGGGAACGGGGAGAACAGGTCGAAGGAGCGCAGCCCGGCCTCGGCGTGGATGACGGGGATCCCGACGTAGAAGGCGGCCAAGGCCCCCGCCGTCGTGGTGGTCGTGTCTCCCTGGACGAGGACGGCGTCAGGCTTCTCCTCGGTGAACAGCGAGTCGAGACCGGTGACCGTCCGGGTCAGCACACCGTTGAGGGTCTGACGCGGCTGGATGATGTTCAGGTCATGGTCCGGAACGATGCCGAAGAGCTCGTTGACCTGGTCCAGCATCTCGCGATGCTGGCCGGTGACGGTCACCCGGCAGTCGAAGTGCTCGCTGGCCTGCAAGGCCTTCACGATCGGAGCCATCTTGATCGCCTCGGGCCGGGTGCCGTAGATCGGCATGATCCGCTTCATCGCCGTAGTTCTTCCCCTCTGATGGTGGATCTCATGTCTTCGCTGGAGAACGCGGACTCCGTATGGCTGTCCTCCGGCGCTGCCGCCGGTCCGGCTCGAGCGCCGTGGACGCGGGCGCCGCTGCCGGAGTCACAGCGCCCAGCCTATCTGCTGCGGCACGCGCATGGGCGCAGACAGCCCGTCCCGTGCCGCACTCCTGCGCTAATGTGGTGGCGATGAGCAGCTCAGCAGACTTCACCGGGGAGGCGCAGGAGGGACGGCGGCGCCAGCGGGCGCGGCACGCATTGGCCTTCCAGGACCCGCAGTCCCCGACCCGTCGGCTGCTCGCCCGTTTCCCCGACGTCGACTGGGCCGCCCCGCGGGAATTCGCGAGCGCCCCCTCGCCGACCCGACAGCTGGTCGCCGCCGCCCGCCGGAAGAAGGTCACCAAGCACGAGGTCCAGCACGGCTATCGGACGTTCACGCTCAACGGGGACGTCATCGGTGGACTCAACCAGCGCACGCACACCCTGGTCAGCGATCAGGCCAAGCGCGCCTGCCGCGCACGGCCGCTGGCCAAGCAGTATCTGCAGGCCATGGGAGTCCCCACCCCGGCGGGTCGCGGCTTCCGCGTCCGCGAGTTCGACGATGCCGTCGCCCACTGCGCGGAGCTCGACGGACCGGTGACCATCAAACCGGCCACTGGAGCTGCCGGAGTCGGGGTGTCCTGGGCGGTAGAGGCTGAGGAGGACTTTCGACCGGCGTGGGAGTACGCCCGGGCCGCCCGTACGACACCCCTGCAGCGAAGCCTGGAGCTGCTCGTCGAGGAGCACGTCACCGGCATGGATGTCCGCGTCTACGTGGTCGGCGAGACGCCGGTGGCCGCGGTCGCCCGACTGCCGCTGTTCATCGTGGGTGACGGCCGTTCCACGGTGCGTCGGCTCGTCGAGGACGCCGTCGCCGCCCGCTCCACGAACTCCTACCTGGCCAAGCATGCCCCCGAGGTCGACGACGACGCGCTGGCCGAGCTGGGACTGAAGACTTCGGCCGTCCTCCCCGCAGGTGAGATGCGTGACATCAGCGGCACCTCCAACCCGCTGGCAGGAGGCATCACCCTCGACATCACCACCGAGCTGTGCCACGGCCACCGCGAGCTCGCGGTGGATGCGATGTGGGCTCTGCCCGGCCTGCGCGCCGCCGCCGTGGACATGGTGGTGCCGCACCTCGAGGTCTCCGACGGTGCGGTCGTGGTGGACCTGCACGACGACGCCGACCTCTCTCTGCACCGCTACCCCTCCTACGGCGCCGTGAGACGTCCCGCAGATGCCATCATCGAGCAGATGATCCAGCGGGCGAGGCGCTGACTCGGTGACGACACGCCCCTCCAGGGCTCGTCCAGCACGGCGGCCCGGCTCACCCGCGCACGCCCTGAGCCATGGGCTCCCCGAGCGTCGCCGCCTCCCTGAGCTGCACGGGGTGCGAGGTCTGGCAATCCTGGGAGTGGTACTGTTCCACCTCTTCGGAGCCGGCCGGGTCTCTGGAGGCATCGACGTCTTCTTGGCGATCTCCGGCTTCCTGTTCACCGCGATGCTGCTGCGCGAGGCCGCCGCCACCGGGCGCATCGCCGTGACGGACTATCTGGGAAGACTGGTGCGCCGCATCCTGGCCCCAGCTGCCCTGGTCATCCTTGTGACCGCAGCGGCAGGGCTGCTGATTCTGCCGGTCACCCGGCACGGGCAGCTCCTCGCGGAGGCGAGGGCCTCACTGCTGTGGCTGGAGAACCACGAGCTGATCCGCTCGCAGCTGTCCTATGAGGCCGCCGGGCCGGAGACCAGCCCTTTCCAGCACTTCTGGTCACTCTCCGTGCAAGGTCAGTTCTATCTGGTGTGGCCCCTGCTTGTGGTGCTGGCCGTGCACCTGGCTCGCCGCACCGGGCGCTCCGCCGCCGGGGTGATGGGTCTGCTGACCTCCGGAGTGCTGGTGGCCTCATTCGCCTGGGCGGTGCATCAGCAGCAGGTGGATCAGGCGGCCGCCTACCTGATGTCCTCGACCCGCGCCTGGGAACTCGCCTTCGGCGGGCTGCTGGCGCTGCTGGCCGTGCACCTGCGGCTTCCGCCACGGTGTCGCGGGGCGGCGGCCTGGCTGGGCCTGGGGCTGGTCATCAGCTGCGGCTTCGTCCTGGACGGCGCTGCTCTCTTCCCTGGCCCCTGGGCACTCTGGCCGCTGCTAGGACTGGCCCTCATCCTCTCCGCTGCGCAAGCCGCCCCCGAGGATGACTCCGGAGCTGTCGGCGACGCTGTCACGGGGACGGGGCGACCGAAGCCGCTGAGGCTGCTCTCCTCGCGACCCCTGGCCCGGGCCGGCGATCTCGCCTACAGCCTGTACCTGTGGCACTGGCCCGCGCTGATCCTGCTGCTGGAGATCACCGGCGCCGAGCGGCTTGGTCCCGGTGGCGCCGTGGTGGTGCTGGCCTTCTCATGGGCGGCGGCCTGGGCCACACACCGATGGGTGGAAGTTCCCCTCGCACGTCTGGGGCGGCCGGGACGTCAGGTCGTGGCCGGCACCTCCGTGCCGGGATCCCCGCCGCACCCGATGGCGCGCACCGCCTCCCCCGCCACCTCGCCCGCCACCGACCGCCGGGGCACCCGGAGGCAACGGAACACCCTCGCCCTCGCCGCCGCGACGTTGACGGTGACCACCGCCGCCATCACCGCGCATCTGCAGGTGTCCACTGACCCGCAGCAGGACGGCCTGGCCATGCAGGGCATGGACCGTCACCTGTATCCCGGGGCCTCGGTCACCGTCTCCGAAGCCTCCCCGGCCTCCCCCGCCGCGGCCTCCCCCGCCGCGGCCTCCATGGCCGCCCTCGACGCTGAGGATGTGCCAGTCTTCCCTGAGCTGGTGGGGCTGGGCCAGCGTGTCCCGGAGTACGCGACCCGGGACTGCCACCAGCGGACGGGGGATGATCCGGGAACCGGCGAAGTGCTGGTCTGCGAGGATCCACGCAGTCCGGAGAACCCCCGCGCGACCATCATGCTGGCCGGCGGCTCCCATGCGGGCCACTGGCAGCACGCCTGGCTGATGCTTGCCGAGGAGCACGACTGGGAGGTGCTGGTCGCCACCAAGGGCGGATGCGTGTTCCGTCACATCGAGGACCTCGAGGACAACGAATGTGCGCGCTGGAACGCGGGCTTCGCCGAGGTCGTGGCGGAGCGGAGCCCAGATGTGGTGGTCACCCCCGGGACCCGCCTCCCCCGGGAACCGGGTGAGGAGTTCATCGTCGACGGCGCCCAGGAACGATGGCAGGAGATCACCGACGCCGGTGCCGAGCTCCTGCTGATGCGCGGCACTCCCCGCCAGCTGACCAATGTCCCCGACTGCCTGGCCTCCGGCGGAGACGCGATGAGCTGCGCCCCCGACGGCGGCAGGTTCGCCGAGACCAATCCCCTGGCTGAGCTCGGGCTGCCGCCGGGCACGGCCACGGTGGATCTCAGCGAGCTGTTCTGCCCCCAGGGCCGGTGCGCGGCGATCATCGGCAATGTGGTGGTCTACCGAGACAGCCACCACCTCACCAACGAGTACGTGGAGACTGCGGCCCCCTACCTGGAAGACCGAGTGCGTGAGGCGATGCCCCATCTCTTCGAGGTGGAGTCCCAAGCTGTCGGGGCGCCGGACGGTGAAGGGCCCGCTGATACAATGGCTGGCGCTCCATGGGGAGGCCGTTCCCTGTGAGAGCCTCACGACGGCGGGACCGGCAGCCTGCCGGTACTGCGACGAAGTCCCCGGAAGGATCGTGGTGATGGCCACTCCGACAGCAGAGCGCACGGCCGCCCAGAACGGGGCGGACGCCTCGCACGAGGCCGCCCATGTGGTGCAGCTGGACGGCAGCTCGCTGGTCCGGGTAGGTGCCCGCCCCCGGCTCTTCGACTACATCCGACGCCTGTGGACCTTCCGGCACTTCATCATCTATGACTCCCACTCCCGGGTGCAGACGGCCAACTCCAACGACGCCATGGGACGCGTGTGGATGGTCGTCAACCCGATCCTGAGCGGATTCGCCTATTTCCTGGTGTTCGGGATGCTGCTTGACCTCTCCCGCGGCATCAGCAACTTCATCGGGTACCTGATCATCGGCGTGTTCATGTTCCGCTACACGACGTCAGCGGTCTCCTCCGGGGCGAGTTCGATGGTCAGCAATCAGTCGGTGGTGCAGGCCTTCAACTTCCCCCGCGCGAGCCTGCCGTTCGCCATCAACGTCCGCGAGCTCTTCTCCAACGTGCCCATGCTGCTGGTGATGGGGGTGCTGGTGCTCACCATCGGAGACGTGCCGCTGGCCGGCACCGAGCCGACGCCCGTCTCGGTGGACTGGCTGTGGCTGTTCATCTTCCCCGTGCTGGCACTGAACTTTCTGCTCAGCACGGGCCTCGGGATGCTGCTGGCGCGTGCGGTCTCCGCGTACACGGATGTGAAGCACATGATCAGCTTCGGGATGCGGATCTGGTTCTACACCTCGGCGGTCTTCTTCACCGTGGACCGTTTCGCCGGTGCCCCCGGCGGTGAGTACATCGAGTTCGCGATGTACCACAACCCGATGTTCTGCGTGCTCGACATCATCCGCTCCACCTGGCTCTACGGCGAGATGGCCGACCCTTATCGCTGGGTCGTGCTGATCACCTCCTCGGTCAGCATCTTCATCATCGGCTTCCTCGTGTTCTGGCACGGCGAAGAGAAGTACGGGAGGGAACGATGAGCGTCCCGGTGCGGAATTACACACCACGGCGGGTGAACTGGGGATCCTCCAGCGAGTCGGAGGTCCTCACGGCGCACACCGGCGAGCTGGACCTCCTGCAGCAGGACCAGCTCTTCGAGGAGATCGCCTGGGCCGACGAGGCGCGGGAGCCGGAGGTGGAGCGACTCGACGCCAGCCAGATCGCGGTGGCGGTGGACCAGGCGTCCATGATCTACAAGATCCGCTCCTCCTCGGAGTACCGGAACTCCCAGCGCAGGATCTCCCGCCAGCTGGGCAGGATCACCGGCTCGGGGTGGGCCCACGTGCCGGCGCTGCAGGATCTGAGCTTCGTGGTGCGGCAGGGCGAATCCGTGGGCGTGATCGGCACGAACGGATCCGGGAAGTCGACCCTGATGAAGCTGCTGACGGGTAAGATCCGGCCCACCACCGGTGAGGTCTACGCGACCTCGACACCGGTCATGCTCGGCGTCAACGCCGCCCTGGTGAAGCAGCTCTCCGGCCGGGAGAACATCAAGCTCGGGTGTCTGGCCATGGGGCTCTCGCCGGCACAGGTTGCCGAGAAGTACGAGATGGTCGTGGAGCTCTCCGGCCTCGAGGCCTCGCTGAACCTGCCGCTGAAGTCCTACTCCTCCGGCATGGCCTCGCGCCTGCAGTTCGCCATCGCCACCGCGGTGGACCCGGACATCCTCATCATCGACGAGGCCCTGAACACCGGTGATGCGCAGTTCCGGGCGCGCACCAAGCGCCGTCTGGACGAAGTCCGCCAGCAGGCCGGCTGCGTCTTCCTGGTGTCCCACTCGCTGGGGACCATCAAGCAGATGTGTTCCCGCGTGATGTGGATCGAGCAGGGCCGTCTGCTGGCCGATGGAGATCCGGAGTGGGTCATCCAGCAGTACCAGGAGTACACCGAGCACAAGTCCAACGACCGTCTGCGCTCTGCTCAGATCGTCTATGACCGCACACTGCTCCAGCTGGGCCCGGTACGCATCGACTTCGACGGCGGCACCCGGCCCAAGCGCGCCGGCTGACGTCGCCGCCCGGATGCTCCCGGGCCCTCCAGCGGCGCAGCGGATCGACCAGGCACAGATCAGGGCCCGGGACGGTTCACCGTCCCGGGCCCTGTGACGCGCATGCGGGCATGATCTGCCCGGGGCGGCTGCTCAGCCGAACCAGATGCCGATCTCGCGTTCGGCGCTCTCCACGGAGTCCGAGCCGTGCACCAGGTTCTTCTGCACCTTCTCCCCCCAGTCACGGCCGAGGTCGCCGCGGATCGTCCCCGGAGCCGCCGTCGTCGGCTCCGTGGTGCCCGCCAGGGAGCGCAGCCCTTCGATGACCCGGTCGCCCTCCAGGATCGCGGCGACCACGGGACCGGAGAGCATGAAGTCCACCAGAGGCTGGTAGAAGGGCTTGCCCTCGTGCTCGGCGTAATGGGCGGCCAGCTGTTCGGTGGATGCCCGCAGCTGCTTCAGCTCGGCGATGCGGTAGCCTTTGGTCTCCACTCGGCGCAGGATCTCACCGGTCAGGCCGCGCTCGACGCCGTCGGGCTTGACCAGGATCAGGGTGCGTTCAGTCATTCAGCTCTCCTCACGATGCATGTGCTCAGTCTCGGGATGCCCAGGCTCCGCCTCGGCGGCCAGGCGTTCCTCCGCCCTCCATCTTTCCATCTTCTCCCGGTCCAGCTGGCGTCCCTTGACAACCGCGTACCACCAGCACGCCAGGAACATCACCCCGACGAAGTACATGAACGGCTCGAAGACGCCGCCGGCGATGATCACGCCCTGCAGGATCCAGCCCATCCAGTAGCCCCAGGGGCGGGGGAGGACGGCACAGGTGAGGATCAGCAGCGCCGACACCACCAGGGATCCCCCGAACAGCCACCAGGCGAACCACTCGTTCTGATGCAGCCCCCAGGCCATGAGCCCGTAGAAGAACATCAGCAGCGCCTCAAGGCTGAGCACGGCCGAGGCGAACATGACCCGCACCGACCGCGGCGGACGGGTCATGCCCGGCCGCCATTCCCGCTGCGCGCGGGTTTCGCGCCGAGGTCGACCCGCGCGGGCGTCGTCGTCCCGTCCTGCCATCTCAGAGGTCACCTCCGCCCAGCAGCGTACGGGCCTCTCCGACCACCGTGATGGATCCGGTGATCAGCACGCCGGCCCCGACTCCGTCGGCGGAGGCATCGATCCTCCCCACAGCCCAGTCGATGGCCTCGTCGAGGCGTTCGGTGATGTGGATGTCCTGCTCCGAGAAGCCGACATCCAGGGCGATCTCCGCCAGCTGCGCCGACGGGATCGCCCGGGGGGAGGTGGACTGGGTGAAGCAGATGTCCTCGACCAGGCCGTCGTACTCGCGGTGCAGCGTCGCGAGGATCTCCCGGGCATCCTTTTCCTGAAGGATCCCCACCACCAGCACCAGCTGTGAGAGCCCGAACGACTCCTTGAGCGCCTGCGCGCTGGCCTCGATGCCGGAGGGGTTGTGGGCGGCGTCGATGATCATCGACGGGCTGGTGCGGAGTACCTCGAGCCGCCCGGGCGAACTGATGTGCTCGCAGGCCAGCTGGAGGATCTCCAGGCTCAGCTCCTGCTCCCCTCCCCCGATGAACGCCTCCAGCGCCGCGATCGCCACCGCCAGGTTCTCGGCCTGGTGGGCGCCATGCAGCGGCAGCAGCAGGTCGGGATAGCGTCCGGCCAGCCCCTGGATGGTGACCTGCTGACCGCCGACCCCTGGGGTGCGCGCCTCGACGCCGAACTCGACTCCTTCGAAGCGGAACGGGACCGCGGCCTCTCGGGCTGCCTCCAGCAGCACGTCAGCGGCCTCTGGGACCTGGGCGGCCGAGATCAGGAATCCCTCCGGCTTGATGATGCCGGCCTTCTCCAGGGCGATGTCCCGTTCCGAGTCACCGAGCAGATCCGTGTGGTCCAGGGAGATGGGTGTGAGCACGCTGACTGACCCGTCGGCGACGTTGGTGGCGTCGGTGATCCCTCCCAGCCCGACCTCGAGGACCATGACGTCGACGGGTTCGTCGGCGAAGATGGCGAAGGCCAGGATGGTCACGCACTCGAAGTAGGTCAGCGGCACCTCTCCGCGCGCAGTCAGCTGCTGGTCCACCAGGCTCAGGTGCGGGCGGATCTCGTCCCAGATGCGCACGAACGTCTCGTCCGCCACCGGTGATCCCTCCACACAGATCCGTTCGGTGACGGAGGCCAGGTGCGGTGACGTGTAGCGACCCACCCGCAGGTCGTGAGCGAGCAGGCCGGCCTCGATCATCCGGGCGGTGGAGGTCTTCCCGTTGGTCCCGCTGAGGTGGATCACCGGTGCGGCCCGGTGGGGCTCGCCGAGGATGTCCATGGCCATGCGCATGGGCTCCATGCGCGGCTCCATCTTGTTCTCCGGCGCGCGGGAGAGCAGCTCGGCGTAGACGCTGGCCACCGAGAACTGGTCGACCGGCTGGCCCTCGACGGGGTTCAGCGACTCGGAATCAGACATGGGTTGTCTCCTCAATCGACGGGGGTCGTCGTGCGGCGCGGACGAGAGTCCCTGCCGTCGTCGACGGTGACGCAGACCAATGGGTCAGAGGCGGCCGCGTCGGCCACCAGGTGCAGCTGAGAGGTGAGCGTCTCGGAGGTCACCAGCTCACGGTGGTCCTCGATCGCGTCGATAGTCGACGCGGCCGCGGTCACCGTGGTCCGGATGCGGTCCGAGACCTGGAGGTCGGCATCCTTGCGGGCTTGCTGGATCGTGCGGATCAGATCCCGGGCGGTGCCCTCGGCGATGAGCCTGGCGGTCAGGGCGGTGTCCAGGACGAGGAAGCCTCCCCCGGCGCCGTCGACGACGCCCTCCAGCACGGTCACGGCCTGGTCGGCCAGAGCGTCAGAGACCGTGGTGGTCAGCGTGTACTCGCCCTCGTGGAGCGCCAGCCCGCCTGCGATCACTCCCCCGGCGGTGGTCGACCAGTCGCCGGACTTCGCCCCCTTGATGGCCTTCTGGACGTCCTTTCCCAGCCGGGGTCCGGCAGCACGGGCATTGACCACCAGCTGCTGGCCGATCCCCCAGTCGTCCGCTGAGACCTCAGCGGCGTCGCGGAGCTCGACCTCCTTGATGTTGAGCTCGTCGGCGATGATCTGCTGATAGGTCCCGGCCAGGTCGGCGGCTCCGGGGACCACCACAGTCAGCTTGGCGAGAGGCTGACGCACCCGCAGCTTGGCGGACTTGCGCAGGGAGGAGCCGGCGGAGGTGATGCCACGGGTGAGGTCCATCAGCCCCACGGAACGCTCGTCGCGCAGGTACTCCTCCGGGTCCGGCCAGTCGGCCAGGTGCACGGAACGCTCCCCTGTCAGGCCGCGCCAGATGTCCTCGCTGATCAGCGGCAGCAAGGGCGCCGCCACCCGGGCAAAGGTCTCCAGTGCGGTGTAGAGGACGTCATAGGCTGCGGTGTCCTCCTCGTAGAAGCGCTGACGGGACCGGCGGATGTACCAGTTGGTCAGTGTCTCGGAGAAGGTGCGCAGCGCGTCGCAGGCCGCAGAGACGTCGTAGGCGTCGAGGGCGGTGGTCGCCCCCCGGACCAGGTCGCCGGTGGCGGCCAGGATGTAGCGATCCAAGGGGTTCAGCGCCTCGGTGTCCACCTCGGCGGCGGTGACCCGCCTCGCCTGGTATCCGGCTCCGCCGTTCGCCGTGTTGGCGTAGAGGGTGAAGAAGTGCCAGGCGTTCCACATCGGCAGCAGCACCTGGCGCACGCCCTCGCGGATGCCCTCCTCGGTGACGACCAGGTTGCCGCCGCGCAGGATGGGTGAGCTCATCAGGAACCAGCGCATCGCATCCGAGCCGTCGCGGTCGAAGACCTCGTTGACGTCCGGATAGTTGCGCAGCGATTTGGACATCTTCTGCCCGTCGGAGCCCAGCACGATGCCGTGGCTGATGACGTTGGTGAACGCAGGCCGGTCGAACAGCGCGGTGGCCAGGATGTGCATGGTGTAGAACCAGCCGCGGGTCTGTCCGATGTACTCCACGATGAAGTCTGCCGGATGGTGGTCTTCGAACCAGTCTGCGTTCTCGAAGGGGTAGTGCACCTGCGCGAACTGCATGGACCCGGAGTCGAACCAGACGTCGAGGACGTCGGGCACACGCACCATCGTCGACCGCCCGGTCGGGTCATCCGGATTGGGCCGGGTGAGCTGATCGATCCAGGGACGGTGCAGGTCCGGCTCGCCCTGGGCATTGCGCGGGTAGTCCCCGAAGGCCTCCTTGAGCTCGTCCAGGGACCCGTAGACCTCGGTGCGCGGGTAGGCGGGGTCGTCGGAGATCCATACCGGGATGGGGCTTCCCCAGTAGCGGTTGCGGGAGATCGACCAGTCCCGGGCGTTCTCGAGCCACCTGCCGAACTGGCCGTGCTTGACGTTGGCCGGGATCCAGTTGATGGCCTCGTTGTGCTCGAGCATGCGCTTCTTGATCTGGGTCACGGCGACGTACCAGGACGTCACCGCCTTGTAGATCAGCGGGGTGCGGCAGCGCCAGCAGTGCGGGTAGGAGTGCACGTAGGACTGTTCCCGGACCAGGCGGCCCGCGGCCTTGAGCACGTTGATGATGGTGCGGTTGGCCTCGAAGACCTGCACACCGGCGATCTCGGCCAGCGGGGCGTCGCCGTCTCCGGTGGGCTCGGCGAACATCGGCAGGAAGCGCGCGCCCTCGTCGATGGAGAGGATCACGGGGATCCCTGCCTCCTCCGAGGACCGCTGGTCCTCCTCACCGTAGGCGGAGGCCTGGTGGACCAGGCCGGTGCCGTCCGTGGTGGTGACGTAGTCCTCCACCAGCACCCGGAAGGCATGCTGGGTGCCCCACTGTTCGGCGTCGGTGTAGTAGCTCCACAGGGGCTGATACTCCAGGCCCGCCAGATCGGCACCCTGGTAGCGGGCGACCACGGCGGCGGAGGCGTGCTCGGCGGCGGTGCTGTCCTCAGTGTCCGCGAATCCCAGGTCCTTGGCGTAGGCGCCGAGGAGCTCACCGGCGAGCAGGTGCCGACCCGGCTGCGGCCCGTCGGCCGGTGCCTCAACGACGACGTACTCGACGCCGGGGCCCACGGCGACGGAGAAGTTGGTCGGCAGGGTCCAGGGGGTGGTCGTCCAGGCCAGCAGGTTGACCCCGCGCAGGGAGTCTCCGTGCTCGCCGCCGCCGGTGACCGGGAAGCTGACGGTCACCGAGGGGTCCTGGCGTTCCTTGTAGACGTCGTCGTCCATGCGGAGCTCATGGTTGGACAGCGGTGTCTCGTCCTTCCAGCAGTACGGCAGCACGCGGAAGCCCTGATAGGTGAGGCCCTTCTCATGGAGCTGGGAGAAGGCCCAGATGACCGATTCCATGTAATCGACGTTGAGGGTCTTGTAGTCGTTCTCGAAGTCCACCCAGCGGGCCTGGCGGGTGACGTAGTCCTCCCATTCCGCGGTGTACTTCAGCACCGAGGAACGGCAGGCGTCGTTGAAGGTGTCGATGCCCATGGCCTCGATCTCGGCCTTGTCGGTCATGCCCAGCTGCTTCATGGCCTCCAGCTCGGCGGGCAGACCATGGGTGTCCCAGCCGAAGCGGCGCTCCACGCGCATGCCACGCTGGGTCTGGTAGCGGGCGACCAGGTCCTTCACATAGCCGGTGAGCAGATGCCCGTAGTGCGGCAGCCCGTTGGCGAAGGGCGGGCCGTCGTAGAAGACGAACTCTCCGCCGCGTCCTCCCCCGGCTTCGGCCGGGCGGTTGTCCACCGACGCCTGGAAGGTGCCGTCCTCGGCCCAGCCTGCCAGGACTCGCTCTTCGATCTGCGGGAACCGTGGGGAGGAGGGGATCGTCTCGGAGGCACCGGGGGCCGTGGTCGTGCGGGGATACACGGGCGAAGAGTTCTGCTCGGTCATGGAGATCCGTCCTGGGTGTTCACGATCTGGTGGGCGTCGCGTTCTTCCGCAAGGACGCCTCAGCCGGGGCCGGACGCGGTACCACCTCGCTTGTCCGCATCCACACCTCGGCGCGTGGGCCTGGGCGAGGAGGATACGGACCTCTCCATGACAGCTGTGACGGGCATGCCCGTCCGGTTCTACTGGGGCCCGCCGCTGGAGTGCGGACCGGTTCCTCCGGAAGCTCACCGGTGATGGCCGGGTCATCGCTGATGGGCATATTCTACGGGATCATCTCCCGGAGGGCAGAACCGGCGGGCCAGACCCGGCGGGCGCCTCTTCCCGGCCGCTGCCCGCACGGCTACGGTGGTGGTCTGCCCACGGCGGCGCTGCCGTCGGGACACGGGCCTGGACGTCGAGGCGGAGGTGCGGGATGGAGATCACCTGGGTCTCGGAGACAGCGGTCACGGAGGCGGTGCTGCTGCTGTGCGCGTTCGTGCTCTCCGCGGTGATCGGGATCGAGCGCGAGGTCCGGCTGAAGTCCGCCGGGGCCCGCACCCACATCCTGGTGGGGCTGGGCTCGGCGCTGTTCACCCTGGTCTCGGCCTACGGGTTCTCGCCCCTGCTGGGCGAGGAGGTGATCCTGGACCCCTCACGCATCGCGGCCCAGATCGTCACCGGCATCGGCTTCCTGGGCGCCGGCGTGATCTTCGTGCGGCAGAACATCGTCTCCGGACTGACCACCGCCGCGTCGATCTGGGTGACCGCCGCCGTCGGCATGGCCTGCGGGGCAGGCATGCCGCTGATCGCCGGCCTCACCGTCGCCTTCTACCTGCTGGCGGTCACACTGATCACCATGCTGGCCCGCCGGCTGCCCCGGCACAGTCGCAGCCGGGTGTTCCTGATCCGCTACGCCGACGGTCGCGGAGTGCTGCGGGATGTGCTGGGCCGAGCCTCGGACCTCGGCTACGCCTCGGCGCTGTCCCGCACCCGTCAGCTGGAGGCCGACGACGAACCCGTCGTGGAGGCCACGCTGCGCTTCACCAGCCTTCAGGGCGTCAGCGCGGACGAGCTGCTCCGGTCCCTCACGGAGATCTCCGGCGTGCGCGAGGTGCGCTCCATCCAGGAGGAGCACGACTGAGAGGCCCCGGGCCCCTCAGCCGCGCGGGCCTCGCTCAGCCCTCCAGCTGCTCCGTCTCGCGGACCGCAAGCCACAGCTCCATGTGGCTCTCACTGCCGTAGGCGTCGAAGACCGTGGCCAGCAGCTCGGGGGCCTCCACCGGCTCATAGGGGTTGGACGGGAACCACTCCCCGTAGGCCTGCGGCCACAGCTGTTGGATGTCCTCGATCTCCATGCTCCGGGAGCCGAGCACCAGCCAACGGTGGGCACCCACACGCAGGGAATGGTGGTCACCGGTGGGCCCGTCGGTGGCGGCGGCCAGCCAGTAGTCGAAGGTGCTGCCGTCCTCGCGCTCCTCCTCGAAATCGGTGCACACCGCCAGCACCCCTGCGGGGCGCCGGGTGGAGCGTGCCGAGATGTCCTCCAGCACGTCGCGTCCGAGTTCCTCCAGGAACTCCGTCATGGCAGGGTTCGGTCCCTGCTGGACGATCGACATCCGACGGCTGCGCCCCACCAAGGTGAAGGCGTCCAGGGTCTCGATCCGATAGTTCATCTGCTCGGTTCCTTCCACTGTGAGGGTGAACCGCAGCGGGGCCTGGGACCGCAGTCCCGCTCCGGCACCCGCGCCCCGAGCCTCGGCAGGGCCGACCCCATGGACCGTGCGGAAGGCGCGGCTGAAGGCGTCGGCGGAGCTGTACCCGAAGCGCACGGCGATGTCCTGCAGCGGCTCCCGTCCGCCGAGCACCGTCGACGCGGCCAGGGTCATGCGGCGGCGCCGCACGTATTCCGAGACCGGCATGCCGGCCAGCACGGAGAACATCCGGCGGAAGTGATGCTCCGAGGTCACGGTGGCCTGTGCCAGCCGGGCGACGTCGATCTCACCTCCGGAACGGTGCGTCGCGCCGTCGGCGATCTGTTCTTCGATCAGTGCGATCGCCCGATTCCAGCTGTCCATCCTGCCCTCCGTCGATCCGCGTCCTGCGGTTCCTCTGACCTCATCAGCATAGGGAGACGACGACGCCGCGGACCCGACGAAGCATGCCCGCTTCGGTCGGGTCCGCGGCGTCGGAGGAGGCTGCGGGACGAGGCTGCCGGAGGCAGCCGGGCTCAGCTCTGCTCGGGGTCCGCGAGCTCCACATCGGAGACTGAGATCGCATGGACGGCCTCGCCCTCCCCGACAAGCTCGATCGCCCGGGAGCGGGTGGCGGCACGGATGTCGCCGAGCGCCGCCTCGATGTGGCTGAGCGCGTCGTTGGGAGCCGTGACCCGGGCGGAGACCACCTCAGTGCGCTGCTTGACCTTCGCCTCGGACTTCGCCCGGCGCAGCCCGGCGAGCACCTCGGCCACCGAAGGCAGCATCGCGGCGTTGCCGTGCACAGCGTCCAGCGCCTCGGCCTGAGGCCACTCGGCGCTGTGGACGGAGCCCTGGCGCCACCACCGCCACACCTCATCGGTGGCGAAGGGCAGCACCGGAGCGAAGAGCCGCAGCACAGCGTCCAGGGTGGTGGCCAGCGCGGCCCGGACCGAGGCCTGGGCCTCCTCGCCGCGGGCGCCGTAGGCACGGTCCTTGACCAGCTCGACATAGTCGTCGGTGAACTGCCAGAAGAAGGACTCCACGCGTTGCAGAGCCCGGGCATAGTCGTAGCCGTCGAAGGCCGAGGTGGCCTGGGCGATGACCTCTCGGAGCTCGACGATCAGTGCGCGGTCCAGCGGCTCGGTGAGCACCTCGAGGTCCTCGGTCCCGCCCACGATGTGCTCCTCGGTCACCCCGAGGTTCAGCGCGAACTTGGAGGCGTTGAGCAGCTTGATGGCCAGACGGCGGCCGATCTTCATCTGCGCGACCTCGTAGGCGGTGTCCGCGCCGAGCTTGGCTGAGGCCGCCCAGTAGCGCACAGCGTCGGAGCCGAACTGGTCCAGCACGTCGTCGGGGACCACCACGTTGCCCTTGGACTTCGACATCTTCTTCCGGTCCGGGTCAAGGATCCAGCCGGAGATCGCCGCGTCGGTCCACGGCACGGAGCTATTGAGCGAATGGGCACGCACCACCGAGGCGAAGAGCCAGGTGCGGATGATGTCGTGGCCCTGCGGGCGAAGGTCGAAGGGGAAGACCTTGGCGAAGAACTCGTCGTCGTGGCTCCACCGTCCCGCGATGTGCGGAGTCAGTGAGGAGGTCGCCCAGGTGTCGAGCACGTCGGCCTCCCCGAGGAACCCCCCGGCCTGGCCGCGCTGGGACTCCTTGTAGCCCGGAGCGGTGTCGGTGGTGGGATCCACCGGCAGCTGCGACTCCTCAGGCAGCACCGGGGCGTCGTAGTCCGGCTCGCCGTCGGCATCCAGCGGATACCACACCGGAATCGGCACGCCGAAGAACCGCTGGCGGGAGATCAGCCAGTCGCCGTTGAGGCCCTCCACCCAGTTCTCGTAGCGGGAGCGCATGAACCCCGGGTGCCAGTCGATCTCGGTGCCCCGGCGCAGCAGGGCGTCCCGCCGGTCCGCCTCGCGTCCGCCGTTGCGGATATACCACTGCCGGGAGGTCACGACCTCCAGGGGCTTGTCGCCCTTCTCGTAGAAGTGCACCGCGTGGGTGATCTTCTCCGGCTCACCCTCGAGCAGGCCTGCCCCGCGGAGCAGGTCCACCACGGCCTCCTTGGCGGAGTGGACGGTCTTGCCGGCGAGCTGCTCGTAGTTCGCCCGGCCCTGCGCGGAGGTGATCCATTCCGGAGTCGCGCGGCTCAGCCGACCATCACGGCCGATCAGCGCCCGCGTGGGCAGCTGCAGCTCCCTCCACCAGGTGACATCGGTCATGTCGCCGAAGGTGCAGATCATCGCGACGCCGGAGCCCTTCTCCGGGTCCGCCAGCCGGTGCGCCCTGACCTCGACGGCGACGTCGAACAGCGGTGAGGTCACCGTGGTGCCGAACAGATGCTGGTACCGCTCGTCCTCCGGGTGGGCCACCAGCGCGACGCAGGAGGGCAGCAGCTCAGGGCGGGTGGTCTCGATGAAGACCTTCTGGCCCTCCGCCGTGAAGAACGGGTAGCGGTGGTACGCGCCGGGGTGATCCTTGGCCTCCAGCTCTGCCTGCGCGACGGCGGTGCGGAAGGTGACGTCCCACATCGTGGGGGCCAGGGCCGTGTAGGCGTGACCGTTCTGCACGTCGCGCATGAAGGCTCGCTGGGATATCGCACGGGTGCTGTCGTCGATGGTGCGATAGGTCTGAGTCCAGTCCACCGAGAGTCCCAGTCGTGAGAAGAGATCCTCGAAGACCTTCTCGTCCTCCACGGTGAGCTTCTCGCACAGCTCGATGAAGTTGGGCCGGGAGATGACGTCCCAGTCGCGCTGGTTCCTCGCGGGCTTCTCCGGAGGGGTGTAGCCCTGGATATAGGCCTTGGACGGGTCGCAGCGCACGCCGTAGTAGTTCTGCACCCGACGCTCGGTGGGCAGGCCGTTGTCGTCCCAGCCCAGCGGGTAGAAGACGTTCTTGCCGCGCATACGCTGGAACCGGGCCAGCACGTCGGTCTGGGTGTAGGAGAACATGTGTCCCACGTGCAGCGACCCGGAGGCGGTCGGAGGCGGCGTGTCGATCGAGTAGACCGCCGAACGCTCGGTGTCCTCCTCGAAGCGGTAGACCTTCTCCTGCTCCCACGCAGCGGAGAGCTTGTCCTCCAGCCCCTCCAGCGCCGGACGATCAGGCACCTGCGGAGTCTTCACCGGCGTCGCCGCCGTCCCCGGGACCGCGGTCACGGCCTCCGTGGGAATGTCAGCGCGTTCGGTCTCGATGACGGGCGAGTCTGTGCCCAAGTTCTGTTCAGCCATGCCGCCCATTCTTCCATGGGCGCGGACTCCGTCGGGGCGCCGAGCAGCATCTCAGCATGCGGGAGGACCATGGTGGCGGCGCATGCTTCTCACTAGGGTGGTGTCATGATTCAGACGCAGTCCGCAGAGCCCCGCAGCGCCCTTGTCACAGGAGCCTCCTCAGGCATCGGTGCCGCCACCGCGCACCGGCTCACCACAGACGGCTGGCAGGTCTTCGCGCTCGCGCGCCGAGCGGAGAAGCTGGAGCACCTGGCCGAGCAGGAAGGCATCGTGCCGATCGTCTGCGACGTCACCGACCGCGAGCAGGTCGATGAGGCGCTGGCCCAGGTCACCGCGGAGGGCGGGATCGACACCCTGATCAACAACGCCGGCGGCGCGCTCGGCGTCGATCCAGTGGCCCAAGGGCGGGTCGACGACTGGGAATGGATGTTCCGCACCAATGTGCTGGGCACCCTGCATGTGACCCAGACGTTCCTGCCGATGCTGCGCGCACACGGCGAAGGCACCGTGCTGAACCTGACCTCCACCGCCGGCATCACCGCCTATGAGGGAGGAGCCGGATACTGCGCCGCCAAATCCGGCCAGCACGCCCTGACCTCGACGCTGCGGCTGGAGGAGGCCGAGCACAATGTCCGGGTCATCGAGGTGCTTCCCGGACTGGTGCAGACCGAAGAGTTCACCGCCAAGCGGCTCCGAGGGGACACCGCAGCGGCCGACGCCGTCTATCAGGGCGTGGAGAAGCCGCTCACCGCCGAGGACGTCGCCGAGGTCATCGCTCACGCGGTGAATCTCCCCCACCACGTGAACCTGGATCAGATCGTGATGCGCCCCGTCGCGCAGACCGCCCAGCACAAGGTCATCCGCACTGGCTGAGCGCCCGCTCGTCACCGGTACGTCGCCGGTCCGCACGGACGGACGACGTACGACCCGGCAGGACTCCTCCGAGCGGAGGAGCAGAGGTCGAGCGTCGACCGTCCGGCGGAAAACCCGTGAGCCGACGTCTCAGTCGAAGACGGGGCTCTCGGTCCTGCTGCGCTTGAGCTCGAAGAAGTACGGGTAGCTCGCCAGGGCCACCGAGGCGTCGAAGAGCCGGCCGGCCTCCTCGCCGCGCGGAATACGGGTGATGACAGGTCCGAAGAACGCCGTGCCCTGGAAGGCGACGATCGGGGTGCCGACGTCCTGGCCCACCAGAGAGATGCCCTGCTCGTGGGAGGAGCGCATCGCCTCGTCATTGACGTCGGTCTGCGCCTCCTCGAGGATCGCCTCGGCGAGCCCGAGCTCTCGCAGCGCCTTGGCCGTGGCGTCGGCGAAGTCCTTGTTGCCGTTGTCATGGATCTCGGTCCCCACCGCCGTGTAGAAGCGACCGACCTCCTCCTGGCCATGTGCGAGCTGCACCGCGGTGGCCGCGCGGGAGGGGATCCAGCGAGCCAGCTGCTCCGCATCCTCGGCCGGTGAGGGCCTGTCAGCTTCATTCAGCACACCCAGGCTCATGACATTCCAGGTGACCTCGACGTCACGCACCTGCGCGACCTCACGGATCCAGCGGGACGTCACCCAGGCGAAGGGACACAGCGGATCGAACCAGAAATCAACGCGCTCAGCCATGCTCGGCTCCTCTCAGTCGGGATGTCTCCCCGGGCGGCGGCTCCGCCCGAGGTGCACTTCCACCCATCTCCAACCCGGCCCGACGCCGACGCATTCCTTCCGCAGTCGAGGATCCGTGCTGCAGGTGAGCTCAGAGATGCTCGCTGACCGGGACGTCGAGACCCAGCAGCGCGTTCTCCGTGACCTCCATCAGCGCCGGGTGGATCCAGTACTGGCCCCGGGCCACCGTGTGGGCGTCCTGGCCGAAGCTCATCGCTTGGATGATCGGCTGGATGAGGTTCGACGCCTGATACCCCATGGCGTGGGCGCCCAGGATGGCGCCGTCCCGACGGTCGGCGATGACCTTGAAGATCCCGGAATGGTCCTCCATGGCCCAGCCGTAGGCGGTGTCGCCGTAGTTCTGCACCGTGACGGTGAGGTTCTCCGCCCCGATCCGCTCGGCGGCCTGCGGCTCGGTGAGCCCCACCTGGGCGAGCTCCGGGTGGGCGAAGACCGCCGAGGGGACCGCGTCCTGCCGTGAGGCGCGCAGATCCTGAGGGTTCTCCAGATTGTGCGCCACCACCCGGGCTTCATGGTTGGCCACATGCTTCAGCTGTGCCGGCGAACTGATGTCTCCGAGGGCGTACAGCCCCGCCACGGGTGTCCCTCCGGAGAGGACCCGCTGGTGCTCGTCGACGACGATCCGACCGTCCTCATGCAGATCCAGCCCCGCCTCGGCGGCGCCCAGAAGGTCACTGTTCGGGCGACGGCCGATGGCGACCAGGACGACGTCGACGTCGTGCTCCTCCTGACGACCGTCCACCGTGACCAGCTGGGCCGTCACTCCGGCCCGGCCCCCGTCCCCCTCCGGATCCCGGGCGAGGACGGCGCCCAGGGTGCGTTCGTAGAGCACCGTCCAGCTCCGCTCGGCCTCCGCGGAGAAGGCGCTGGCCAGATCCGGATCCATGGCGGACATCAGACCGACGCTGCGATTGACCTGGATGACCTCGCTGCCGAGTCCGGAGAAGATGCCGGCGAACTCGCAGGCGATGTAGCCGCCGCCGACGATCAGCACCCGCCGCGGCAGGTCCTGAAGCCTCATCACCGAGTCCGAGGTGTGCACCTGCGGCAGGTCGATGCCCGGTACCTCGGGGAGGACCGGCCGGGAGCCGGCCGCGATGACCAGCTGTTCCGCGGAGACCTCGGTGCCTGCTGCCGAGAGGAAGGAGGTAGGGCCGGTCAGGGTCACCTGTTCCTCGAGCAGGGTGACGTGGTCGAGCTGGACGTCGCGGTAGTGGCGTCCGGCCTCGGAGATCGAGTCCACCCGGGCGAAGACCCGGTCCCGGATGGCCGGCCAGTCGGCTCCCCGGGCCTCCAGGTCGACGCCGAGCCGCTGGGCCTCCTCGGTGCTGTGGGCCAGCGCGGCGGGCCGGACGAACATCTTGGTGGGGATGCATCCGACGTTCAGGCAGGTGCCGCCGAAGGCCGCGGTGCTGCCGGCCCCGCGATCCGCCAGGACCACTGGCCGACCATCCCAGTGCGGTGTGATCAGTGAGTTTCCGGAGCCGGATCCGATGATGGCCAGGTCGGGGGTGAGCGGAGATCCCTGCGCGGAGTCGGTCATGGACTCATCCTAGGGGTGCTCTGCGGCGGACGCTGAGAGCGGTCTCCAGATGTCAGGACCGGGTGACCACCTCGTCGAGCAGCTCGAGGATGTGCCGGTAGGGCCGCCCGGTGGCGCGGCTCATCGCCAGCTCGCAGGTGCGGTTGAGCGAGGCATGGACATCCCCACCGAAGGCGAGGACCTCCGCGGCCTGGGCCCGGGTGGCCGAGGCGGTGAGCTCGGGGTGCAGCATGCCGCGGTCCCCGGCGAAGGCGCAGCATCCCCAGTCCTGCGGGACGTGCACCTCCTCGGCGACGGCCTCGGCGAGGAGGTGCAGGTCGGGGTCCAGCCCCAGCCGGCCCGAAGAGCAGGTGGGGTGGAGCACCATCCGTCCGTACCGGCGGTTCGTCGGGATCTCCAGCCGAGGCAGCACCTCCGCAGCGACGTGCTCGACGGCGTCTCGGACGGTGAATCCGGCCTGTTCGGCGATCAGCTGCAGTCCTTCGGTGCAGGAGGAGGCGTCGCAGACCACCGGCAGCCGGCCTCCCTCGGTGGCGCTCTCCAGGGCGCGCACGACCCTGTCGTGCATGGCGTCGTAACCGTCGGTGAGCCCCTTGGACTTCCACGGGGTCCCGCAGCACAGATGCGGCAGCGCCGCCGGGGTGCGCAGGCGCACTCCGGCGGCCGTTGAGAGCCGGATCAACGCGGCCGCCACGCCGTCCTGTCCGTCGTCGCCTCGACCAGGGCGGCGACCCTGCGCAGGGCCGAACATGGTGCCCGTGCAGGCGGCGAAGAAGACGGCCTGAGCCGCGGGGTCCCGGAGCCGCGGGCGGGGCGTCCCTCCCTCGGGCAGATCAGGCGTCCAGCGCGGGACCCGGTCCTTGCCCAGCAGCGCCCGTCCGAGGTCGGTGGCCGCAGCTGTCAGCGGCGCCGGCAGCCGGTGGGCGGCGCTCAGCGCCAACCCTGCCCCGCGGGCGGCACCGGCCCAGCCTGTGACGGCGGCGCGTCCCACCGCCTGTTCAGCAGGTCCGACGGCCTCGGCGCGCAGCCGGCGGACCAGGTCGCCGGTGTTGATGAGCACCGGGCAGGCCGTCTGGCACATGCCGTCGGCCGCACAGGTGTCCACGACGTCGTGGCGGTGCTCCACGCGCAGGCGCTCGGCGAGCTCCTCGTCGCCGCGTCGCTCGGCCCGGGCGATCTCCCGGCGGAGCACGATGCGCTCCCGCGGGGTGGTGGTGAGGTCGCGGCTGGGGCAGACCGGCTCGCAGTAGCCGCACTCCACACAGCGGTCGACCTCCTCCTCCACCGTGGGGCTCGTCTTGAGGTCACGCAGGTGGGCCTGCGGGTCCTCGCTGAGCAGCACTCCGGGGTTGAGCAGAGCATCGGGGTCGATGAGAGCTCTGACCTCCTGCATGACGGCGTAGAGCTCGTCGCCGACCTGACGGCGCACGAAGGGCGCCATGATGCGTCCGGTGCCGTGCTCGGCCTTCAGCGTGCCGCCATGGCGCAGGACCAGGTCGACCATGTCTTCGGTGAACGCCTCGTAGCGGGGCAGGGTGCCGCCGTCGTCGTCGAAACGATCGGTGATCATGAAGTGGATGTTGCCGTCCTTGGCATGTCCGAAGATCACGGCGTCCTGGTAGCCGTGCGCCTCGAAGAGGGCGATCAGCTCCTCACAGGTGTGGTGGAGCCGCTCGACGGGCACCGCGATGTCCTCCAGCAGGGCGGTGGTGCCGCTGGGCCGACTGCCGGCCACTGCGGTGAACAGGCCCTTGCGGATGTTCCACAGCGCCGTCCGCCGCGCGGAGTCCTGGGAGAGCAGGCTCCCGGGGGCGTCCGGGGAGACGGCGTCGATCGTCGCCAGCGGCAGTCCTGCGAGCGCCTGATCGGCCGCGGCGATCCGTTCGGCGAGGGCGGCGGCGTCGGGCTCCTGGAGCTCCACGAGGAGAGCGGCGTGTCCCACGATGTCGAGACCGGCGAGATCGGCGGGGACCTGCGGGTCCTGCTGCGCGACCCGCAGACTGGCGGCATCCATGAGCTCCACGGTGGCGAACCCGACCTCTACGAGTGCAGGGATGGCCCGCGCGGCGTCGGCGAGGCTGGCGAAGACCAGCAGGCCGGTGGAGGCGTACGGCCGAACCGGCACGGTGTGGAAGGTGGCCTCGGAGAGGAAGGCGAGGGTCCCTTCGCTTCCGATGACCAGATGCTCGAGGATGTCCGCCGGGCGGTCGTGGTCGAGGAAGGAGTTGAGCCCGTAGCCCATCGTGTTCTTGAGGGAATGGAGCCGCCGCAGCCGTTCCACCGACTCCGGATCGCTGCGGATCCTTTCGCGCAGCTGCTGCAGGCCGGCGTGGATCCGAGGTTCACCGGCCTGCAGCCGGGCGTCGGCGTCCTCGGCCCCGGTGTCGACGACGGTGCCGCTGGGCAGCACCAGGACCGCAGAGTCCAAGGTGCGGTAGGTGTTGGCCTCGATGCCGCAGGCCATCCCGGACGAGTTGTTGGCCACGACTCCCCCGATGGTGCAGGCGATCTCCGAGGCAGGGTCCGGCCCGAGCTTGGTGCCGTAGGGCATCAGCCGCGCATTGACCGAGCGGACGGTGCTCCCGGGGCCGGCGCGCACGCGGGCACCGTCGTCGAGGACCTCCACGGAGCGGAAGCCGCGCCGGGTGTCCACCAGGACCGCGTCGGTCACGGACTGGCCGCTGAGGCTGGTGCCTCCAGAACGGAAGGTCACCGGGGCCCGGGCGTCACGGCAGGCCGCGAGGACCCGTCCGACCTCTGTGACGTCGCAGGGCCGCACGACCACCTGCGGGGTGAGCAGGTAGTGGGAGGCGTCGTGGGCGGCGGCCAACCGGTCGGTCGCCCGGAGGCCGAGCGCCACACCCGTGGCCTCGAGCGCCGCCAGCAGCGTCTCGTCCGGCGCCGGCAGCGACCCGACCGCCCCCCGCGCGGCAGCCGAGTCCTGCGTCTTCTCCGTGGTTCCGCTCACAGCGACTGAGCCCTCAGCTGCTCGGCGATGTACTCCGCCTGGCGGATCGCCAGGGCGACGATGGTCAGGGTCGGATTGGCCGCCGCACCAGTGGTGAACACCGAACCGTCGCTGATGAACAGGTTGGACACATCATGGGAGCGTCCCCAGCGGTCGACGACGCCCTCCTCGGGCCGCTCGCTCATCCTGGTCGTCCCCAGATTGTGCGTGGACGGGTACGGCGGAGTGCGATGAGTCGAGACCGCGTCCACCGCTTGGTAGACCTTCTCCCCCTGCCCGTAGGCATGCTCTCGCATGGCGACGTCGTTCGGGTGGTCGTCGTAGTGCACGTTGGGCACCGGCAGCCCGTTCTGGTCCTTCACCGTGGAGTTGAGCGTGACGCGGTTGGACGCCTGGGGCATGTCCTCCCCCACGATCCACATCCCGGCGGTGTTTGCGTAGGCATCGATGAGTCGAGTGAAGTCCGGCCCCCAGGCACCGGGCTCGGCGAAGGCCGCCATGAACGCCGGTCCGAGGGAGATGGTCTCCATGTAGTAGCCGCCGGCGAATCCGCGGTCCGGGTCGTGCAGCGACTCGTCGCAGATGACCCCGGCCATCGTCTCCCCGCGGTTCATCCGCACCGGATTCTCGAACTGGCCCCACACGGTCCCGGTGAGATGGCGCATGTAGTGACGTCCCACATGACCGGAGGAGTTGGCCAGCCCATCGGGGAATGCCGGGGTGGCCGAGAGCAGGAGCAGCCTGGAGGTCTCGATCGCGTTGGCCGCCACGCACACCACCTTCGCTCTCTGGCGGTGAAGATTCCCCTCAGAGTCGAGATACAGGACGGCATCGACCGTGCCCTCGGCGTCATGGGTGATCTGCACGGCCTGGGACTCCGGCCGGAGGTCCAGCAGCCCGGTCTTCAGCGCTCGGGGGATCTCGCGGACCATGATCGACCATTTGGAGCCGTTCTTGTCCCCTTGGAAGTTGAAGCCGTCCTGGATGGAGGCCGGTCGCCCGTCATACTCCTCCGCGTTGGTGGCATAGGGGCCGGTGGCGTAGAAGCGGTAGCCGACCCTCTCGGCGCCGTTGGCGAAGACCTTGTAATTGTTGTTGGCAGGAAGCGGCTTGCGCCCGTGCACATGGGTGGATCCCATGGCCTGCTCCGCCAGGTCGTAGTACGGCTCGAGTTCCTGAAGACTGATCGGCCAGTCCAGGAGATCCGCGTCGTCGACCCGCCCGTAGACGCTGCGGGCCTTGAACTCATGGCTCTTGAACCGCGGTGTGGCACCCGACCAATGGGTGGTGGTCCCTCCCACCGCTTTGACGATCCAGGCCGGAAGGTTGGGGAAGTCCCGGGCGATGCGCCAGGAGCCGCTGGTGGTCCGCGGATCCAGCCAGGCCATCTGATTGAAGGCCTCCCACTCATCATTGACATAGTCCTCACCCGTGAGCTGGGGACCGGCCTCGAGGACCACCACGGGGATACCACGGCCCGTGAGCTCGTGGGCCAAGGTCCCTCCACCGGCGCCGGATCCGATGATGACCACGGCGTCCTCCTCCGCCTCGATGCGGGCGCCGTTCGTGGATCCTGCCATCACTTCTTCACCTCTTCCATGTCGGAGCTCGTGGTGCCGGGCTGATTGGTGCTGTCGACGCGCCGTTCCTCGGCGGCCGGGCGCGGCACCTCGAGGGCGTGCGGGGCGATGTCGGGCATCTGCTCGCCCTCGGGGTACTCGATCCTCGGGTCAGGCAGCCAGTCGAGGTCGTCGAACCCGCGGTGCAGGTAGCCCCCTCTGTCGAAGGACGGCCCCTCATAGCCGACGGCCTCCCACACCTCGGCGTCGTCATAGAGGTTCAGCACCGCGGTGCGCCGGACGAAACCGAAGAACTCGGTACCGTCGACCCGCCGCAGGATCCTCAGTGCCTCGTCCGAGTCGACCTCACGGAAATCGCCCCCGGCGAGGTGGTTGAGCGAGAGCAGTCCCTGGGTGAGCGCGACTCGGAACCAGGTCTCCTCCTCGGCTTCCTTGAGGATGGTGTCCGCGGTGCGCTCATAGGGACCGTCCGAAAATTGCGGGTGGGGGAAGGCGATGCGCAGGACACGGATCAGCGCCTGCCGCGCCTCCTCCGTCATCTGGGTCGCATTGAGCGAGGGGTACTTCGCAGGGAAGACCATGAGTCTGCTCCTTCGTCTGCTGCGTAGGCTGCTGCCAGCGGGTGCCCTGAAGCTATGTGATCTGCCACACTGTCACCAGGTCGATTCTCATCACATGAGAACCCCGATCCGTGCCCGGGGCGGGCACGGGAAGAGGAGGAGCCCATGCCACAGACTGCTGTGATCACACGGGTCTTCTCCGTGCTGGAGGCGGTCTCCGGCAGCGGCAGCGCGAGCGCCAAGGAGGTCGCCGAGCGCCTCGAGATACCTCTGCCGACCGTCTATCGGCTGCTGCACGAGCTGGTCGACGCCGGGTATCTGACCCACCTGCGTAAGGCGGGCCGCTTCGAACTGGGTCCGAAGGTCTTCGACCTCGGCCTGTCTTTCCGACAGCGGCTGATCGCCCCCTCCCCGATCAGACAGGCCACCGACGAGCTGCACCGCACTCTGGGGACCGCGGCCTACTTCGCGATCTACCGGGGGTCGGACATCCTGCTCACTCACCTCTCGGACTGCGAGACCCACCCCCGGCTGCGGCCGCTGCGGTTCGGCTTCCATGAGGCAGCCCACGCCACGGCCTTCGGAAAGATCCTGCTCTCCGGGATGCCGGAGGATCAGTGCTCGGCCTATCTGCGGGCCCGAGGGATGGTCCGACTGACCGAGCACACCATCGTGGACCCCGTGCTGCTGGCCGACCACCTCCAGGACGTGTCCACCCGAGGGATCGCCTGGGAGCAGGAGGAGTTCATCGCGCGACAGACCTGCGCGGCGGTGGGCATACGCAATGCCCAGGGGGTCAACGTAGGCGCGTTGGCGATCAGCATGCCCGCTCAGCAGGGCAGCAGCCGGGAGCGGGAGGTGGAGGCGGCGCTGCGGGAGTACGCCGGACGCTGCAGCCGATACCTGCGCGCCGCCGGCTGACCCGGCGCCCCGCCCGTTCCTGCCTCAGCGACTCCAGGCCGCCGTGTTCTCATCTGGTGAGAACGTGACTTCCACCACGTGGATGCGATGTGAGCAGAATGCTGCCACCGATCGTCTCGCCGGCATCTCGGCGCCCCGCATCGGACCAGTCCATCGATCCAGCACTGGAGGCTGACATGAGCACCGATCCCATCCCTGACGCCATTGCGGGGGCCCGCCATGAGGAGCACACAGCTCGAACCGCCGTGGTCACCGGTGGGGCCCGAGGCATCGGCCGGGGCATCGCCGAACGGCTCGGCCGCGATGGACTGCACGTCGTGGTCGCTGACCTGCCAGGCGCCGTCGAGGGGGTGGAAGAGACGGCGCAGACGATCCGTGAGGCCGGCGGCACCGCGACCGAGGCGGAGGTCGACATCACCTCCGAGGCATCCACCGAGGCACTGGTCAGGACCGCCGCGGATGTCGGCGGACAGCTGGACGTCTTCGTCGCCAATGCGGGAATCGCCCAGGTGGAGGAGCTGGTCGACTACTCCGTCGCCGACTTCCAGACCATGCTGGACGTCAACGTCACCGGGATGTTCCTCTCCTACCGGACCGCCGCCCGGCAGATGATCGCCCAGGGCACCGGGGGCAAGATCATCGGCGCGGCCTCGATCGTCGCCTTCCGGCCCTTCGCGCTGCTTGGCCCGTACTCCGCCTCCAAGTGGGCGGTCCGTGGGCTGACCCAGGCAGCTGCGATGGAGTGGGCCGAGCACGGCATCACCGTCAATGCCTATGGTCCCGGAATCGTGGGAACCGCCATGTGGGATCTCATTGATGAGAAGCTCGGCGCGAAGGAAGGGCTGCAGAAGGGCGAAGCCCTGGAGCAGAACGCGCGCTCCATCCTGCTGGGGCGGGTGTCGGTGCCAGCGGACGTGGCCCAGCTCGTCTCGTTCCTCTCGTCCCCCGATTCCGACTACATCACCGGACAGACCATACTGGTGGACGGCGGCATCCAGTTCTCCTGACGCCTGCCCGAAGCCCATCCCCCTCCCGACCCGAAGGAGAGATCCATGATCTTCATCGTCGTGAAGTTCCAGGTCAAGCCAGAGCTGGCTGACCAGTGGCCCGAGATCACCCGTGAGTTCACCGAGGCGACGCGGGCCGAACCCGGCAACAAGTGGTACGAGTGGTCACGCAGCCTGGAGGACCCGAACGAGTACGTCCTCGTCGAGGCCTTCGACGACGACGCCGCGGCCGCGCACGTCACCAGCGAGCACTTCCAGAAGGCCACGGCCCAGGGCAGCCCCATGCACCAGGCGCTGGTGTCGACCCCGAAGATCATCTCTCGGAAGATCGACGGCGACGACTGGGACGAGATGGGCGAGATGACGGTCAGCTGAACCTGCCCTCCCCGCTGCCGAGCCCGGCCCGTCGGGCCCTCCGTTCCGCGAGGGCCCGACGGGGCTCAGCCTCGGGCCGGGGGTGTCGCGCTCTCGGTCAGCGTCGCGGTGGCCCGCTGGCTCTCTGCGCTGGGCGGCCGCAGCCAGGACCCCACCACACAGATCCCGAAGTTCAGCAGCAGCCCGTAGGTGCCGCCGTGCACACCGAGGAACGTGCTGTGGCCGCTGAGCGTCATCACGGCGGCGACTGCGGCCCCGACCAGCATGCCCCAGAACACCGCGGTCGAGGACAGCCGCCGCCAGTAGAGTCCGAGCACGAACGCCGGCGCCACCTGGACCAGGATCTCGAACTTCAGCACGAAGATCTGATACAGCGTGCCCGGCGGGTTCCAGGCGATCCACAGCAGCAGCGCGATGAGCACGATGCCGGTGATCTTGCCCACCAGCACCTTCTGCCTGTCCGAGGCGGCAGGACGGATGAGTTTGCCGTAGATGTCGTGGGAGATCATTGAGGAGAAGCTCAGCAGCACCGAGTCCGCGGTGGAGACGATCGCGCCGACCACGGCACCGAACAGGATCACCATCGTCCAGTAGAAGAACGGGTTGAGCGAGGCGACGTCGTTGGCCAGCATCCCGACCAGCTCCTCGGAAGCAGAGACGTCCAGCCCCGGGTAGAGGTCGATGCAGATGATGCCGACGACGAAGACCAGCCCGGAGGTGATGAACGGCATCCAGGTCATCCGGGCCAGGGACCGCTTCAGGATCCGTTCGGACCGTGAGGAGTAGATGCGCTGGATGGCGTGGGGGTACATGGCCGCGCCGAATCCCACGATCACGAGCATCGAGAGCCAGTTGATCGAGGTCAGCGTGTCAGGAACGCCGATCTTCTCCGGCTCATTCTCCGCGATGGAGGCCGTGAGGTCCGTGATCCCGCCGCCGGTCAGGGCGAGGGCGCCGACCAGCATGATCACGATGCCGACCATGAGGATGATCCCCTGCATCGCATCGGTGATGGCGACCGCGCGCATGCCGCCCAGCCATTCATAGACCAGCATGACCACGATGAAGGCGATGACGGCCCATCCATAGGGGATGGCCCCGCCGGTGAGCCCGGAGACGGCGTGGCCGATCGCGACCAGCTGCTCCAACAGGTAGTTGGCCAGGCCCCAGAGCATCAGCACGATGGCCAGTGCCGTGACCGCCCGGGAGTGGAAGCGCTGGCTGATCCAGTCCGTCGGCGTGACGAAGCCGCGCTTCTTCCCCACCGCGTAGAGCCGGGGCGCGAAGAGCAGATAGATGCCGATGATCACGGTGAAGAACGGAATCGACTGCAACCAGGAGAAGCCCTCCCGATAGGCCTGTGGAGCGTAGCCGACCACCGTGTTGCCGCTGTACTGGGTGGCGTACAAGGTGAAGAAGAGCGTGATCACGCCCAGGTTCCGCCCGGCCAGGTAGTACTCGCTGACGCTGCGGCCCAGACCCTTGCCCCGGCCGCACAGCCAGCCGATGAGGATCATCGCGGCCGCGTAGAGACACAGGATGATGATCGCGTCGGCACCGGCGAAGGCGAGCTGAGCGTCCATGGTCTCGTCATCCATGGTTCTTCGCCTCCTCCTCGTCTTCGACGATGTTCCATTGCGTGAGGCAGACCCAGGTGAGGAACGCGCTGAGCCCTGCCGAGAGGGCGAGCACGATGACGACCCAGTACGGGATGCCGAACAGGAACGGCTCGATGCTGCCCTCCGGCAGGAACCATGGGGCGTTGAAGAGGACGAGCGCGCCCAGCACGGCCCAGATCCATGGCCTTCGGATGGGTTCCTTCATGTCCATATCCTTCGGAAAGTTGTATACGAAGCTGCTGCCACTTGACTGCCCCACGTGGGCTGCGGAGGCCTGAGAGGCTCCACTGCAGCCATCTGGTGTCGATTCGGCGACGGCGGACGCGGCGACGGAAGGAATCGTATACTATTGTGTGTGATTTCGCTCACTGCCCCCGCCCGAGGCGGCCGGCCCGACCCACCCAGGAGGACCCACCACGATGGCCCCATCGACGACGGCAGAGGACCCGAGAGGCGAGGCCGCTCATCCGGCGACAGGACCGCTGGCCGGCGTACGGGTCGTGGAGATGGGCCAGCTGATCGCCGGTCCGTTCTGCGGCCAGCTCCTCGGCGACATGGGCGCTGACGTCATCAAGATCGAGGAGCCCACCACTGGGGATCCGCTGCGCCAATGGGGGCGCGCCCATCCGCAGGGCGAGTCGCTGTGGTGGGCCGTGCTCGGTCGGAACAAGCGCTCCCTGGCCCTGGACCTGCGCTCGGCCCCCGGCCAGCGCATCGCCCGCGAGCTCATCGCCGGATGCGACGTGCTCATCGAGAACTTCCGGCCCGGCTCGCTTGAGCGCTGGGGATTGGCACCGGAGGAGCTCATCGAGGACAACCCCGGCCTGGTCATGGTCAGGGTCTCCGGATTCGGCCAGACCGGCCCCTACTCCACCCGCCCCGGCTACGGATCGATCGGCGAGGCGATGGGCGGACTACGCTACATCGTCGGCGACCCGCAGACCCCGCCCTCGCGGGTCGGGATCTCCATCGGGGACACGCTCGCCGCGACCTTCGCCGCGCTCGGCGCCCTGTCGGCCCTGCACGAACGCCATCGCAGCGGCCGCGGCCAGATCGTGGATGCCTCGATCTACGAGTCGGTGCTCGCCGTCATGGAGTCCTTGGTGCCGGACTGGGCACTGGGCGGAGTCCAGCGCGAACGCAGCGGCTCCATCCTGCCGAAGCTCGCTCCCAGCAACGTCTATCCCACTCGCGACGGAGTGTGGACCATCATCGCCGCGAACCAGGACACCGTGTTCCGACGCCTGGCCGAGGCCATGCGCCACCCTGAGCTTGCTGAGGATCCACGATTCGTCGATCATCACGCACGTGGCGAGCACCAGGCGGAGCTCGACCAGATCATCGCCGAGTTCTCCTCCGGTCTGGATGCCGAGGAGCTCGAAGAGCTCCTTGAGGCCCACGCCGTGCCGGTGGGCAAGATCTTCCGCCCGCAGGAGATGCTGACCGACCCGCAGTACCAGGCACGGGAGTCGATCACCGCCGTGCCCCATCCGGTGCTCGGGGAGGTCCCCATGCAGAACACGTTCCCCCGGCTCAGCCGCACCGACGGAGCCGTGCGGTGGCCCGGCCCGGCGCTGGGCGCTCACACCGACGAGATCCTGTCCGAGCTGGGCCGTGACGACGATGCCCGCGCAGGGCTGCGGGCTCAGGGAGTGATCCGATGACCGCCCACTCCACGCCCACCACGCTGAGACAGGCCTGGGGGCTGCCGGACACGACCCGTGTGGTGGAGGTCGGTCTGCGCGACGGCCTCCAGGCGATCAGCACCCCGGTGAGCACCCAGACCAAGCTCGAGATCGTCCATCGGCTCATCGACGCCGGGGTCCGAGAGGTCGAGGTCGCCTCCTTCGCCCACCCCCGGGTGCTCCCCCAGCTCGCCGACGCCGAGGAGCTGCTGCGACAGGTCCCTCGCGACCGCGGTGTCACCTATCGGGCGCTGGTGCCCAACCTGCGCGGCATGAGACGTGCCGCCGAATGCGAGATCGACGACGTCGCCGTCGTCGTCCCCGCCGACGACGGGATGGCCCTGAAGAACCAGAACCGCACGACGGCCCAGCTGATCGCAGAGATCCAAGAGATCGGGCGGATCGCCGCTGACGTCGGTCAGAGGCTCATCGTCGCAGTGGCCTGCGCGTTCTTCGCGCCCTGCCGCGGACCGGTGTCTCGGGCCGAGCGTCTCGCCGTCGTCGAGGGCGCCCTGGAAGCCGGAGCGGCGGCCGTGTATCTGGCCACCACCACCGGCGAGGAGCACCCTGGCGAAGTCCACGACGGCATCGCCGAGGTCCGCGACCTTCACCCGGAGCTGGGCTGCGGCGCGCATCTGCACAATCGCAACGGATTCGCCCCGGCCAATGCGCTGGCCGCACTCTCCGCCGGGGCGGACTGGCTGGAGACGTCCTTCTCCGGCCTGGGCGGGGACATGTGGTTCCCCGGCGATCCCACGGTGCTGGGCAACATGGCCACCGAGGACCTGCTCCACCTGCTCCACAGCATGGGCATCTCGACGGGGATCGACTTCGAGCAGCACCGCCGACTGGCCACCGATGTCACCGCGATGACCGGCTTCCCGGTCACTTCCTTCGTCGCCCGCGGCGGCAGTCGCGACGATCTCGCCGCCGCCCGATGGCCGGACCAGCCGCAGGGGAGAGTCGATGGCCCCGCTCAGCGATGACGTGCTCGGCCTGATCGCGGTCGGCGAGTACACCGGCGGACAATGGCTGCGCGAAGGTGCCCTCGCCGAGCGGCTCGGCGTCTCCCGCACGCCGGTGCGCGATGCGCTGCGCGAGCTGGCGGCACTGGGGGTCCTGGACCTGGTGCCCCACCGGGGCGCGCGGATCCGGGAGTACGCGTTCGCGGACATCGAACAGATCTATCACGCTCGTGCGCGGGTCGAACCCGCGGTGGTGGCCGACGCAGTGCCCCGTCTGCGAGAAGATCACCTCGAGCGGCTGCGGCAGCTCAGCGACCGCATGCATGCCATGGCCCAGGACTCCTCGCGGCGCCCCGAGCTCTCGCGGCTGAACAACGAGTTCCACCGGGTCTTCCTCGACGCAGCCGACAACCGCGCGCTCGCTTCCTCGGCCCTGCACCTGGTCACTCCCCTGCTGGTGGCTCACGTCTTCGCCGCCTACTCAGAGGAGGCCCTGGCCCGATCACTGATGCATCACGACGAGCTGATCCTCGCCGCTCAGTCCGGGGACGCCCGCTGGGCCGAGGCGATTATGACCTCGCATATCCTCAGCGGCCTCCATGGGCACCGCGCCGCTCACGCCGCAGCCGGAGAGTCAGCCCCCTCCGCAGCCGATCCCGGCGGCTCCTTCGGACAGTGAGGGGACTCGCCGCGCCTGTCACCTGGGCACGGATCCCCGTCACACCCGGACGTCCCGGGACGTCGCCACCACAAACGTGCGGGGAATCCCTATGATGGGACCTGTGCAGATCATGAGCGTGTCCAGCTTGAAAGGCGGGGTCGGGAAGACCTCGGTCACCATGGGGCTGGCGTCGGCAGCCCTCCAACGAGGAGTCAGGACGCTGGTCATCGACCTCGACCCGCATGCTGACTCGACCACCGGCCTCGCGGTCTCCCGTGGCTCCGGCACGGAGGCGGGTCAGCTCCTCAAGGACGCCCGCCGCACCCGGATCTCCGAACACGTGGTGCGGTCCGGCTGGCTGGACCTGCTCCCCGAGGAGCTGCGCGCCGACGCCAGGCTGGACGTCGTCGTCGGCTCGGCCCTCTCGGCCACCTTCGACCGCCCGGACATCCGACCACGGGACATGCGACGGTTGCGCACCCTGCTGACCGGCCTGACCGACTATGACCTCGTCCTGGTGGACTGCCCGCCGTCGCTGGCCGGGCTGACCCGCATCGCCTGGGCAGCCTCCCACCAGGTGCTCCTGGTCGCCGAGCCGAGCCTGTTCTCAGTGGCCGGCACTGAGCGCACGATGCGTGCGATCCGCCTGTTCTCCAACGAGTACGCCCCGCAGCTCAAATCCGCAGGCGTGGTGGTCAACCGTGCCCGGGCGGACTCCACCGAGCACGAGTACCGCCTCCTGGAGATGGAGCGGCTCTACCAGGAGAAGCTGATGCTGCCGGTGCTCGAGGAGAACGCCTTCTGGCAGCAGATCCAGGGCGCCGCCTATCCGGTGCACCAGTGGCCCGGGGACCAGGCGCGCGACCTGGCGCGATCCTTCGACGAGCTGCTCAAACAGCTCCTCTGAACCGTCGAGGGCAGAGGTCCTGGCATGGCGAAGGGGCCCGATCAGATGATCGGGCCCCTTCGCCATGCCAGGACCTCGACGTGGGCGATCCTCTGCCGCCCCGTCCGTCCTGCCGCTCAGGAAGCCTGGGAGCGACGCCGAGCGCGCATCTTCGCGATCTCATCCTGCTGGCTGAATGCTGAGAACTCCGAGCCGGCCGCCTGCTCGGCGGAGACCGGAGCGGGAGTCTGATCCTCCACGTCGGAGCGTTCACGAGGAAGTTCGGCAAGGCTGCCCTCGACCTCGCGCCACACCCTGCCCACGGCGATGCCGAACACCCCCTGACCTCCCTGGACCAGGTCGATGACCTCATCCGCGGAGGTGCACTCGTAGACCGAGGCGCCGTCCGACATCAAGGTGATCTGCGCCAGGTCCTCCACGCCGCGTTCACGCAGGTGCTCGATGGCGCTGCGGATCTGTTGCAATGAGACTCCGGTGTCCAGCAGCCGCTTCACCACTTTGAGCACCAGGATGTCCCGGAACGAGTACAGGCGTGCCGAGCCGGAACCGGACGCGTTGCGCAGGGAGGGCTGCACCAGCTGAGTGCGCGCCCAGTAGTCCAGCTGACGGTAGGTGATGCCCGCGGCGGCGCAGGCGATCGGGCCCCGATAGCCCATCTCCTCGTCGAGGTCCGGAAGACCGTCGTCGAACAGCCGCTGCTGCAGCGCGGGTCTGGATGACGCACGGTGCGCGCCCTCCGGGGTTCTGCTCTGCGCCCGCTGCTCGTCGGCGCGAGAATCAAGACTCACGTGTTGCCTCCTCGGTGCGGTCCCGCCGGGGGAAGTTCGTCGCCCGCAGACCGCACCTCGCGGTGACGACTGAGCGAGTCCGGACGACGCATGCGGAAACCTTCTTCCTCGACGGTAGAACGGCGACAGCCAGGGGTCAAAGACATCCGGTCCTGCCCCCTCGGCGTGTCGTCAGATGCGCGTGTCACCTGCGGAACGGCCCCGCCCCATGACGTCCACACTCTACTCCCCGGGGCTGACAGGCGCACAGGCCCCACGCTCAGGAATTCGACTTTCCGAAGTCCTCCGGCTCCGCGCCGTCGAGGAACTTCTGAAACTCCTTGATCTCGTCGGCGGAGATGGGACCACGCTTGGCCACATCCGAGGCCTCCGGGCTCGTCCCCATGGGGGATGCGGGCCGCTGGGGCCCACCGGCGGCACCCTGGGCTTCCCCGCCCTCAGCTGTCCGATAGCGCGGAGTCACGGCCACGGCTCGCAACGTGGACTCGGCCATGGTGATCGGGGAGCCGGTGCGCACGGCCACCGCGATGGCGTCCGAGGCGCGGGAATCGAGCACCTGCCCGCGACGCAGCCGAACCGTGCCGAAATAGGTGGAGCTGTCGAGTAGGCCGATCTCGATGGATTCGACGCCCTCAGCCAAAGTGGAGAGCGCCTCCACCAGGAGATCGTGTGTCATCGGCCGCGGTGGGGTCTGGCCGTCCATCCCCATCGAGATGGCGGTGGCCTCCGAGGTTCCCACCATGATCGCTACGTGGAGATCCTCAGTTCCTGGTTCGGCCCCACGGAGCATCACCACGGGCTGGTGCGAGGGCACTTCAATGCGGACGCCCACCACATCTAGTCGGATCTGCCGCTGTGTCATCGGACTGCGACCTCCCCCGCTCCGGTGCACGTCGCCTCGGGTGCGGCGCGAACTCTCGCGCACGACGTCCGTGCACTTCCATAGTCACCGGGACAGGGAGCAGTTGTCCAGACCTGCCCGCACGTCAGCGGCCTTCAGGCATGATCGCGACGACGGTCGGGGCGGTGACGAAGACGGCTACCGGTCCACGCGGCGTGTCAGTCCTTGTCGAGGGACTCCACGGCAGTGTCCATCATCGAGGAGCGCAGATCCTTGAGGGACTGCAGCATCTCCTTGGACGACTCGGCCACGCGGGCACGGGCGGCGGCGTCCTTGCGGGCCGCGTAGGGCGCCATAGCCCGGCCGATGAGATCGAGCTCGTTGTCCGCTGAGCGGCGGATGTTCACCAGATGCTTGGGCTCGAGCCCATAGCGGGCGAGCACACGCACAGCCTTGACGGCCTTGAGGTCGTGATGGCTGTAGGTGCCCTCCGCATCGGCTCGGATAATCCGAAACTTCTCCAGGGTGTCCAGCATCCCGCGCGTGGCACCCGACTGGGCACGCAGCTCCTTCCGGGTCAGCGGACGGATCCGTCCGGTGATCTGCGCGGCCATCTCAGTGGTGACCTCACGGGGTCCCACCGGCGCCGCCTCCGGAAGGTCATCCGGCTGCTCGCCGGCATCCAGGGCGTCCATCGTCTTCTTGATGACGTCCAGGGGCATGTATCGGTCGCGCTGCAGAGCCAGGATGAAACGGAGCCGCTCGACGTCGGCGGCACAGTACTTGCGATAGCCCGAGTGGGTGCGTGCCGGCTCGACGAGATCCCGTTCCTCGAGGAAGCGGAGCTTGGACGCCGTCAGGTCCGGGAAGTCGCTCTGCAGCTCACGGAGGACCTCGGAGATCGTGAAGACGTGCTTGGTCGCCGGGTCGACGTCCTCGGCGGACGCCTTCGGCTTCCTCAGGGGCGAGACACTCACGGCGCATCCTCTTTCGGGCTCAGGGGGAAGGAGCAGAGACCAGCCTCAGGATAACCTGCTCAGCAGCAAACCCGGCTCATTTGCTGCCGGCATAGTAGGTGAGCCGGAACTTTCCGATCTGCACCTCGTCCCCGGCCCTGAGGGTGTAGCGGTCGACCCGGTCGTGATTGACGTAGGTGCCGTTGAGGCTGCCCAGATCCTCGAGCTCGAAGCCGCCGTCGACCCGGCTGAAGGTCAGATGCCGGCGAGAGACGGTGACGTCGTCGAGGAGGATCTCCGCCTCCGGGTGACGCCCCACTGTGGTGACGTCCTTGTCCAGGAGGAAACGTGCCCCCTGGTTCGCCCCCGAATGCGCCATCAGCAGCGCCGACCCCTGCGGCAGGGCGGCGATGGCTTCACGGTCATCCTCGGTCAGGCGCGGCTGCGCGGCACTCGCGTCAGCCGGCGGCAGCGAGATGCTCGTGGTCTCAGCGATGTTCTCGCGCTCATCCGGTGCACCCGGCGTCGTGGACACAGCGGCCTCCCTTCCCTTCAGCGATCTCGTCTCAGCCTACCTGGCTTTCATAGTCTTCGGCAGAGAGCAGCGAGTCCAGCGCTGCCGCATCCGTCAGCTTGACCTCGAACAGCCATCCTCCGCCGTAGGGGTCGGAATTGACCGCACCCGGGTCGGCCTCCAGGGCCTCGTTGATGGCGACCACCTCGCCGGCGACCGGGGCATAGATGTCCGAGACGGACTTGGTGGACTCCACCTCACCGACGACGTCACCGGCGGCGACGATGCTGCCGGTCTCAGGGTGCTCCACGTAGACGACGTCGCCCAGGGCGTCCTGGGCGAAGTCGGTGATCCCCACACGGACGACGCCCTCGGTGTCCGTGGTGGCGATCCACTCGTGCTCGGCGCTGTACTTCAGCTGGGCCGGGATGGTGCTCATGTTCAACTCCGCTCGTCATCGGGCAGGGTCCCCTCGGGGCGCCGGAGAGGCGATCGAGGCGGACGATCCATGGACAACTTAGCACCTGTTCCGGGCCAGGTCAGCCGAGGATCCCCTCATGCAGGGCACGCAGCACCGCATTGGTGCGGTCCCGTGCCCCGAGCTTCTGCAGAATCGTGGAGATGTGGTTCTTCACGGTGCCCTCGGCCAGGTGCACGAGCTCGGCGATCTGCCGGTTCGCGTACCCCTCCGCCACCAGCCGCAGCACCTCCAGTTCGCGCTCAGTGAGCTCCTGGATCACCGCAGGGCCCTCCCCTCCCGGCGCAGGCCCGCTGCGGATGGCCTCCAGCAGCCTGCCGGTGATCGACGGAGCGATGAGCGTGCCACCGGCGGCCAACGTGCGGACAGCCACGGAGAGCTGCTCCACCGTCACGTCCTTGAGCAGATAGCCGCGAGCCCCTGCGCGCAGCGCCTCCAGGACGAGTTCGTCATCGTCGAAGGTGGTCAGCACCAGCACCGGCACCTCATGGCCGTCCTCACGCAGGCGACGCAGCAGCCACAGGCCGTCGTGGCGAGGCATGCGCAGGTCCAGGAGCACCACATCGGGCTCTGTCCGCAGGATCTCCTCCAGCCCCCGGGCGCCGTCGGACGCCTCGGAGACCACCATGATCCCGGCGAGGTCCAGCAGAGTGCGGATGCCCTGCCGCACCAGAGTCTGGTCGTCGACGACGACGACGCGGGCCGGGGTCGACCCGGATGCGCTGGGCGGGGACTCGCCGCCCCCGAGAGCTTCAGGCGCCGCGCCGGGCACGTCAGCGACCATGCCCGACTCTGTCCCGGGACACGGGGAACCAGGCCTCCACCTGGAAGCCGCGGCGTCCCTCGAAGGCGACCTCGCCGCCAAGATGCCCGATCCGTTCCCGCACGCCGGTCAGACCGTGGCCGGGGCGGATCTCCGGCGAGCCTCGGCCGTCGTCGGCCGCCTGCAGCGTGACCCTGCCGTCCCGGGCGGCGATCGTGATGCCGAGCTCATGGGCCTCGGCGTGTCGAAGCGTGTTGGTGATGATCTCCTGCCCGGCGCGGATGAGGGCGGCGGTCTGCTCCTCGTCCAGCTCGACCTCAGGGTCGACGTCCACTCTCACCTCGAGGTCAGCCGCGCCCGCGGCGATCCGGCGCAGGGCTTCCTCGACGCCGAGATCTCCCTGGGCACGCAGCTGTCCGACGGTGCGACGCACATCTGCCAGCAGCTCCTTGGCCACGCCTGCCGCCCGGACCAGGTGCGACTCGGCCTCGGCCGCGGCGCGATGCCGGGCCGCTTCCAACTCCAGGTTGAGCACCGTGAGCTGGTGCCCGATCTGGTCATGGAGCTCTCGTGATATCCGCAGTCGCTCAGCGTTGCGCGCCTCGGCCTCGAGGACCACAGAGGCGGCCGTGAGCTCGACGGTGCGCTGCTCCAGCTCACGCCTGAGCCGCGACTCGCGGTTCAGAGCCACCGAGCTGAACACCGCGGCCAGGTGGATGAACAGGTAGAAGACGGTCGACGCGCTGGCCTCGACAAGGTCCGCCCGATGCAGAGCCATGGATGCGGCGATGACGAGGCAGTTCAGCCCCACCACCGTGAGCGTCACCCGGAGCGACACCACGTACGTCCCCACCGCGGCGATCACCACGAGCAGGACGGCCAGCATCCCCTGCTGCGGCATCGTGCCCATGACGAGCCACGAGGTCACCACGGCGGCGCCGTAGGAGCCCAGCTCCAGCGCACGGCTGCGCGGGGCGCTGGCGGCCACCAGCACGGCCGCGAGCGACACACCGAAGAGCGCCGCCCAGGCGGGCAGCGGGATGAGCGGGCGCTCCCCTGCCACGAGCAGCAGGATGCCGATCCCGGCACACATGACCAGGATCAGACCGCCTGAGAGCTCCTCCGCACGACGTGACATGGACCCACCCTATCCACCTGCTCCGAGAGGCAGGGGTGCCGAAAGTCATGGGCACAGGTCATGACCCCGGGCACAGGCGTCGGCGTTGGCCGGCCGGAAGAGTGGAACCATGACGAGACGAACCCAGCACAGAACACCCCCGGACTCGGCCCCTGAGAGACTGCAGAGCCGAGGTCCCTCCGGAGAACTCGCCGTGGAGGCGCGGGGGCTCACCAAGAGCTACGGCACGCGCCGCGCGGTCGACGGCGTCTCCCTGGGTATCCGGCGCGGGGAGGTCTTCGGCCTCCTCGGCTCCAACGGAGCGGGCAAGACCTCGACCGTGGAGATGATTGCGGGACTGCGGAGCCCTGACGCCGGAGAGGTCCGCATCCTGGGCCTGAACCCCTGGCGCGACCGCACCGCAGTCCGTCAGATCCTCGGAGTCCAGCTGCAGGAGGCCATGCTGCATGGCTCGCTGACCTGTCGAGAGCTGGTCCGCCTCTACCGCAGCTTCTACCCCGACCCGCTCGGAACGGACGAGGCTCTGTCGATGGTGGAGCTCACCGACAAGGCCTCCACCCGTTTCGACGATCTCTCTGGCGGGCAGATGCAGCGGCTCTCGATCGCTCTCGCCCTGGTCGGCGATCCCTCCGTAGTCATCCTCGACGAGCTCACCACAGGGCTTGATCCGCGCGCACGACGGCGGATCTGGGCCCTGATCGAGTCGCTGCAGGACCGGACCGTGCTGCTGGTCAGCCACGCGATGGACGAGGTCGAGACGCTGTGCGACCGGCTCGCCATCCTCGACGCCGGTCAGATCATCGCCGAGGGCACCCCCGAGCAGGTCCGGCAGAAGGCCGGAGCCGACACGCTGGAGGACGCCTTCGTCACACTGACAGGCGGTCCGATCACCACCGAGGAGGACGATGATGAACACTGAGACCCACTCCCCCGGCGGCACCGCCGCACCCGCCGAGTCCTCGGTCCGTTCCGGGCGACGCCCCGGGCCCCTGGCCTGGCTGCTCATGGTCGACGCCGAGGCCCGGATGGTCGTCCGCGACACCGCGGGCCTGGTCATCCCTTTGGGTCTGCCGCTGCTGATCATGGTCATGAGCGGCTCCGCCGCAGCCGGTGAGAGCGTCGGCGGAGGCCTGACAGCGATGGACGTCTACGTCATGCCGCTGGTGCTGGTCCTGGTGATCGCCACTGTGGCGGTCATCAACATGCCCAGCTTCCTGGCCAGCTACCGGAAGTTCCGGATCCTGCGGCGTCTCGCCGTCACACCGGCCTCACCGATGATGGTGCTGGTCGCGCAGTTCGTCGTGAGCGCCCTGCAGATCCTGCTCGGGCTGGCCTTGGCCGTGGGCGTGGCCATGATCTTCTTCGATGCCAGTCTGCCCACCCACCTCCTGACCGCCCTGGCGGTGCTCCTGTTGGTCTTCGCCGCCATGTATGCCGTCGGGCTGGTGATCGCTGCACTGGCACCGACCACGAACTCCGCGGTGGCGATCGGACTGGTCCTCTTCTTCGGGATGGGCGCGCTGGGCGGACTCTTCGGCGGCATGGCGAATCTGCCGGACACGCTTGCCGACATCGGCGCCTGGCTTCCCTTCGGCGCTGGCGTCGAAGGACTCCAGGCGGCCTGGCTCGGCGAGAACGTCGACTGGCAGCACTGGTTCAGCCTGGGAGTGACGGCGGTGGTGGGAACCGGGATCGCCACGGCGACCTTCCGCTGGGACTGACGTCTCCGTCACACCTCGAGGGCGTGCGCCCGCACATGGTCGATCGCGCAGCGCACCGCTCCGGCCCGCACGGCGTCCGCCCCCAGCGTGGAGGCCTCCACGTGCAGCCAGGGGGCGTAGGGGTTCTCAGGCAGCCGACGCCGCACCGCCTCCATGAGGTCTCCCAGGGCCGGGGCCACGGCGCCGCACAGCACCACGCGGTCAATGTCGAGCAGGCCGCCGAGCAGCATGCACACGCGGGCGAGCCGTCCGGCCAGATCCTCGACGATCTCCAGGGCCAGCGGGTCTTCCCGGTGGGCGGCGGCAAAGACGTGCTCCGCCTGGACGCGGTCGGCGCCGACGCCTGCCAGGCTGCTGTCCCGCCTCCCCTGCGCCAGGGCATCGCGGGCCAGCCGGCGGGCGAGGCCGCCGAGCCCCTCGGACGACCCGACGCCCTCGACCATGTCCAGGAAGCCCATCTCCCCGGTGCGGCCGCGCGGCTGGCGGACGAGCTCGCCGTTCATCACGATCCCGGCGCCGAAACGCTCCCCCGAGAGCAGCGCCGCAAAGGAGGACTCGGGGGCCTCGGCGCTGAGGCGGAGCTCCGCGAGGGCGGCCAGGTTGGCGTCGTTCTCCACGATGGCGGGCCACCCCCGTGCATCACCAAGAGTGATGAGGTCGGGGTTCATGCGCCGCCAGAAGGGGTTGGCGTCCCCCGGGGACAGTCCGTCCAGATCCACCGGGGCCGGAACCCCGAGGACGATGGCACGGATGCGCTCCGGCTCCACGGCCGCCGCGGTCAGGGCTGAATCGATCGCCTCATCGACCTCGTCACGCCGGAATCCTGGGTCCAGCACTTCAGGATCGAGACGGCGATGCGCGCGACCGACCTCGTTGGCCCGAAGGTCGGCGACAGCCGCCGAGATTCCGTGCTGTCCCGCGTCGACTCCGATCACGTAGGCCGCGTCGGGCCGGAAGGCGTACCGCAGCGCGGGCCGACCCGTCGAGTGTCCACCTCGACGCCGGGCGGTCCCCGCGGAGGTCAGCCAACCCTCGTCGACCAACGCCTTGCACAGGGTGAGGACGGTGGCGCGCGTCAGTCCTGTGAGCTCCATGAGCTCCGAGGCCGTGGCCGCCCCGGATCCCCACATGTGCTCCAGGACGCGCCGGGCGTTCTCCCGTCGCAGCTGCTGCATGGAGACACTCCCTTCTGATAGCACCCGGGGCCCTGGCCGGATCAGCCAGCGGAGCTGCTCTGACGCCCCGATCCGCCGTCACAATAGTATTGCGTGACTTTTATTTATGGTCTATATTTATGTCGTAGCTCACCCGTCTCCCGGCTCACCGCGTCGCCGATCACCCGTGATGTCAGGTCGATCACGGGTCCGTCGCTTCACGCTCCCGCCGACGACTCACCAGCCGCGAGGCTCCCGAGACCGGGGACGATCTGCCCACGCTTCTCCAGGAAAGGACCAGCAATTGAGCACTGACACCCGCGCCGCCGCACCCGAGGTGCGAATCTCCGGCATCGACCCGCACTGGTGGCGCCAGGCAGCCGTCTACCAGATCTACCCGCGCTCCTTCGCCGACGCAGACGGCAACGGCATCGGCGACCTGCAGGGCATCATCACCCGGGTCCCCTACCTGGCCCAGCTGGGCATCGATGCCGTCTGGCTCAGCCCGTTCTACCCCTCCGCCCTGGCCGACGGCGGCTACGACGTCGACGACTACCGCGACGTCGACCCGAAGATCGGCACCCTCGAAGAGTTCGACCAGATGGTGGCCGCCCTGCACGCCGAAGGCATCAGAGTGGTCGTGGACATCGTCCCCAACCACTCCTCCGACCGCCACGAATGGTTCCGCCAGGCCCTGGCGGCCGAACCCAGTTCACCGGAGCGCGAGCGCTACATCTTCCGTGACGGCACCGGCCCCGAGGGCGCCGAGCCGCCCACCGACTGGACCAGCATCTTCGGCGGACCGGCCTGGACCCGAGTCCCGGACGGCCAGTGGTACCTGCACCTCTTCGCCCCAGAGCAGCCCGACTTCAACTGGGCCAATCCCGAGGTCCGTGCCGACTTCCTGAAGACGCTGCGCTTCTGGTCCGACCGCGGTGTGGACGGCTTCCGCATCGACGTCGCCCACGCCCTGACCAAGGACCTCACCGACCCGTTGCCCTCGGAGGCGGAGCTGGACGCGATCCCGCGCGACGCCGGCCAGCACCCGATCTGGGACCGTGACGAGGTCCACGAGATCTATGCGGAATGGCGCAGGGTCTTCGACTCCTACGACCCGCCTCGCACCGCGGTGGCTGAGGCCTGGGTGGAACGGCACCGCCGGCCGCGGTATGCCAGCGCCGAGGGCCTGGGGCAGGCCTTCGAGTTCGACCTGCTCACCCAAGAGTTCGACGCCGCGGCGTTCAAGGACGTCGTCGTGGACAGCCTCAGCCTCGCCGCCGAGTCCGGATCCTCCTCGACGTGGGTGCTGTCTAACCACGACGTCGTCCGCCACGCCACCCGGTACGGCCTCCCGCCGCTGCCGGAGACCGTGGGCACCACGGAGCAGGATCGGAAGCAGGGCGCTGCCTGGGTGCTCGCCGGTGCTCCCGAGGACCAGCTCGATCGTGAGAAGGGCCAGCGCCGGGCCCGGGCTGCGACGCTCTTCGAGCTCGCGCTTCCTGGGTCCGCCTACCTGTACCAGGGAGAAGAGCTGGGACTCCATGAGGTCGGTGACATCCCCGACGAGGCTCGGCAGGACCCGACGTTCTTCCGCAGTCCGGGCGTCGACAAGGGTCGCGACGGCTGCCGGGTCCCGCTCCCCTGGTCCAGCACGGGCCCCACGTTCGGGTTCGGCTCCAGCTCGGCCCACCTCCCCCAGCCGCAGTGGTTCGCCGACTACGCGGTCGAGGCACAGGAGGGCGTGGACGGATCCACGCTGGAGATGTACCGTGCGGCCCTGCACCTGCGACGCGAACTGCAGACCGACGAGACCCTGGAGTGGATCGAGACTGGCCGCGACGACGTCCTGGCTTTCCGACGCCCGGGAGGGTGGGTGACGGTCACCAACTTCGGTGAGGATGACGCAGCGCTGCCGTCAGGCGAGGTGCTCCTGGCCAGCAGCCCGCTGGTCGGCGGAAGGCTGCCCGGCGCCACCACAGTCTGGCTGCGCGAGTCGCAGAGCTGACCCCCTTGCCGGCCCCGGCGGTCGAGGCCGACACTGGGCCGGACAGAGGAGCCCCGCACCGCCATGACAGCGGTGTGGGGCTCCTCTGTCCTACAGGTCAGGCGTCCTTCTGGGCGGCACGCTCGGCGTCGCGCCGGCGATCCTCCCTCGCCAGCCGGGTGAGCTCCTCCCCAGCTTCGGCGTCCCGGGTGAGGTTCTCTCCGGTGGCCGGGTCGAACAGGTGGATCCGCCGAGAATCGACCCACAGCGTGGCAGAGTCGCCACCTCGCAGACGCGAGGTGGCGTCCACCGCGACCACCAGCTGGGTGCGCAGCTCGTCGGCGTCCATCTCTTCGGCGAGGGTCTGCATCGTCTCGGCGACGCGCGGATCATTCTCATAGGAGACGTACACGTACTGCTCGTTGCCCAGCCACTCGGTGTGGGTCAGCTCCGCCGCAAAGGTGGAGCCCTTGGAGAGCTGCGGCTCGCTCAAGGTGGCGGCGTCCTCGAAGAAGTCCGGACGGATGCCCGCGAGCACGATGTCCCGGTCTCGGCCCGCCGCAGCGGTGTGCTCCGGCAACTCGATGTCTCCGACCGGGCTGCGCAGCACCGAGCCCTCGATGGTTCCAGGAAGGAAGTTCATCGACGGGGCACCGATGAAGCCCGCCACGAAGAGGTTCGCCGGCTGCTCATAGAGCTCGCGCGGAGAGGCGATCTGCTGCAGCTCGCCCTTCTTCAGCACCGCCACCCGGTCCCCGAGCGTCATAGCCTCGGTCTGATCATGGGTGACGTAGACCGAGGTGGTGTTGAGGCTGCGCTGCAGCCGGGAGATCTCAGCGCGCATCTGCCCGCGCAGCTTGGCATCCAGGTTGGAGAGCGGCTCGTCGAAGAGGAACGCGTTGGCGTGCCGGACGATGGCCCGGCCCATCGCCACCCGCTGGCGCTGACCACCCGAGAGGTTCGCCGGCTTACGCTCCAGATGGTCCGTGAGCTCCAGCATGTGGGCGGCGTTGCGCACGCGCTCGTCGACCTCCGTGTCGGAGAACTTGCCCTTGGCCAGCCGCATCGGGAAGGCGATGTTCTCGTAGACGGTCAGGTGCGGGTACAACGCGTAGTTCTGGAAGACCATGGCCAGGTTCCGATCACGCGGAGCCCGTTCGTTGACCCGTTCTCCGCCGATGAGCAGCTCACCGGAGGTGATGTCCTCCAGCCCCACGATCATCCGCAGCAGGGTGGACTTCCCGCATCCAGACGGCCCCACCAGGATGACGAACTCCCCATCCTCGATGTCGATGGAGATGTCATTGACGGCCGGGAAGCCGTCGTCGTACTTCTTCACGATGTTCTTCAGGGTGATGGATGCCATGTTGACGTCTCCTCCACGGTCACGACGCTTCCGACAGCGTCCGGGGCTTCAGGTCTGGGGCTCCCGCAGGGCGGGGTGGTGCGTGGGCCGACTGCACCGACGGGACCGGATGCTCTCATCCCTTCACCGCTCCCTGCGTCAGGCCGGAGACGATCTGCCGCTGGAAGAGCAGCACGAGGACCACCACAGGGATGGTGACCACGATGGCCGCCGCCGAGATCGCCCCGGTGGGTTCCTCGAACTGCGAGGCGCCGGTGAAGAACGCCAGCGCCGCAGGGACTGGACGGGCCGCCTCCGTCGAGGTCAGCGATATCCCGTACACGAAGTCGTTCCAGGCGATGAAGAACGCGATGATCGCCGTGGTGAACACTCCGGGCATGGCGAGCGGAATGATGGCTCGGCGGAACGCCTGCCACTGGGTCGCGCCGTCCACCTGGGCCGCCTGTTCTAGCTCCCAGGGGATCTGCCGGAAGAACGCCGCCAAGGTCCAGATGGAGATCGGCAGGGTCAGCGACAGGTACGGGATGATCAGGCCGAGCCAGGTGTCATAGAGACCGATGGTGCGCCAAAGGTTGAACAGCGGGGTCACCACGGAGATCACCGGGAAGATGGAGACCGCCAGCGCGGAGCCCAGGATGATCTTCTTGCCCGGGAAGTCCAGGCGGGCGATCGCATAGGCGCACAGCGTGGCCAGCACCACCGCGATGAAGGTAGCGATCAGGGTGATGCCGATCGAGTTCCGCAGTGCGGTGAGGAAGAGCTCCTGGGCGTTGCCCACGAAGATCATCTCGTAGTTGGCCCAGGTCCACGTCGTCGGCAGGAAGGTGTTGTTGCCCAGGTCGCCCGGGGTCTTGAAGCTGGTCGCCAGGATGGCGGCGACCGGGAACAGCGCGTAGACCAGGACCAGAACGGTCAGCACCGTCCAGCCGAGGCGCTTGCGGCCGGTGAGCTTGCCGGGAGCAGCCATCACTTCTTCCCTCCCTTGCCGCCGGAGGCGTCCGTGCCGCTGGCGAGGTCGACTTTGAAGAACTTGATCGCGATGAAGCAGATCAGCAGCACGCACAGGAACAGCACCACGGAGATCGCCGAGCCGAGGCCGATCTCCAATCGCCCGATCGACGTGCGATAGGCCAGCAGCGAGAGCACCTCGGTGTCCGCGTCACCGCCGGTCATGATGAACACGTTGTCGAATATCCGGAAGGCGTCCAGTGCCCGGAAGAGCACCGCCACCATGATCGCGGCCTTCATGTTCGGGATGACGACCCGGCGCATCTGCTGCCACCAGGTCGCCCCGTCCACGCGGGAGGCCTCGAGGAGCTCTTCCGGGACCTGGGCGAGACCAGCCAGCAGGAGCAGCGCGATGAATGGAGTGGTCTTCCAGATCTCCGAGGCCATGATCACGGTGATCGCCGTGCCGAAGTCGGCGAACCAGTCCAGCTCCGCTCCGATGCCGGGCACCCAGCCGAACCAGCTGTTCACGAAGCCGGAGTTGATGTCGAACATGTAGTACCAGGCGAAGGCCGAGACCACGGTGATGATGCCGTAGGGCACCAGGATCGCGGTGCGCAGCAGCCCACGGAGCCTCTTCAGCGCTCGGTGCATCACCAGGGCAAGGGCGAAGCCCAGTACCAGCTCGACGGCGACCGTCACGATCGTGACCAGGACCGTCACACCCAGAGCACTCCAGAAGACGCCGTCGGTGAAGATCGTCGTGTAGTTGGACAGAAACACGAAGTCCCGCTCGTCCGGCGCGGTGAGCCGGAAGGCGAACATCGAGTCGAAGACCGCCTGGGCGATCGGGTAGGCGGTCACGGCGAGCATGATGACGAAGGCGGGGCCGGCCAGCAGCCAGCCCAGACGCGCTTCCGCTCTGGATCGGTCCGATCTCACCGCGCGGCGCTGGTCGGTGGCCCGCCGTCGTGCACGGCGGCTGTCATCTGCGGTGGTGGTCACAGGAGACGCTCCCCTCTCAGCACTTCACCCACGGTGGTGTCGGCCTCGGCGGGCGTCCGCTCGGGGTCCACTCCGCTCAGCGGGGTGTAATTCAGCTGGATGGTTGTCGAGATCTCGTTGTAGTAGGGCGTCTGCGGCCGCGGCGCCGCATTGTCCAGCGCCTCGCGGATCTCGTCGGCCATCGGATAGTCCTCCTCGACGCGCGCGTCGTCGAAGGCGGCCTCGGAGGAGGGCGGATTCCCATTGGTGACGAAGTACTCCGCCTGGTTCTCCGGGGCGACGATGCACTCGATGGCTTCGTAGGCCAGCTCAGGGTGCTCCGACTCCGCTCCCACGCCGAGGTTGATGCCGCCCAACGGCGGTGCTGAGGGAGTGTCCGCGTCCATGCGTGGGTACTGCGCCCAGCCGATGTCATCGGGGAGGTCCGCGTCCACGGTCCCTTCCTCGGCGGCAGCGTTGGTCGCCGCCCAGACGAACGGCCAGTTGAGCATGAAGGAGCCTTCGTCGCGCTGGAACAGCAGCATCGACTGGTTCTCGTCCATGGAGGCGATGCCCGGGCCGCCGAGGCCCTCGGAACCGATCCGGTGGAGCACTTCGGCGGCGGCACGGCCGGCCTCGGAGTCCAGGTTGGTCTCCAACTCCTCGGAGGCGGCCGAGGGGTCCACCAGGATCGACACGTCCTGGGACTCGACCAGCGCATTGAGCCAGACCGTCATCGACTCGGCGCGGATCCCCTGGACGGAGAGGTGCTTGTCCTGCTCCTCGGCGACGTCCATGATCTGCTCCCAGGTGACCGGCTCGTCCATGTCGAGCCCCGCCTCCTCCACGACCGACTCCCGGTACCAGAGCAGCTGGGTGTTGGCCCAGAACGGAACAGCGACCAGCTCGTCGTGCCACATGGCTCCGGCCAGCGCACCCTCCAGCGTGTCGGAGGTGGTGCGTTCAGCGACGCCCTCGGGGATCGGGGCGAGGAAGCCCGGCTCCGCCAGTTCGGGGATGAACGGCGGGTCCAGACTCATGATGTCCAGCGAGGTGTCTCCAGCGGCCAAGCGCCGGGCGAGCTGCTCACGCTGAGAAGGAGCATCGTTGGGCAGCAGCGAGGTCTGTATCCGATAGGCTCCGTCGGCCTCCTCGGAGCACTGCTGCGCCAGCGCCTCCTGGCCTCCGTCGTCAGGATTGATGTACCAGGTCAGCACTGGGGTGTCGTCCCCGCCTCCGCAGGCGGAGAGCACAAGTCCTCCGGCGAGGACCACGGCGGCGGCGCGGAAGGGACGGGCACGGAGGTGCTGCCGCGAGGAGGCGGCATTACCCTCCCGCGAACCGCCTACGGCCCCGGCGGGCGCTCCCGGCATCGAAGTCTCTGGCATAGACCGTCCACCTCTCTCAGGTCCGAGCGGCATCGGTGAGAAGGCGTCGGTGAAAGGCCCGCCCCCCGCGATGACTCTGTGAGTGCCCTCACTATATACCCAGGGAAGACCTGGTCAGAGGGATGACATCCCCGCGTCGACTTCGACGGCCCTGGAAGAGGATGACACAGAGGAGGAATCCCCGAGACAGGTGAGTCCCCCGCTGAGATACATCAGCGGGGGACTCACCACATCAGAGAGGGGCGAACGGCATGCTCAGGCCTCGCGGTGAAAGGCTCAGGCGGACTTCTTGCGCAGCTTCTTGGCCTCGGCATGGGTCAGCAGCACCGGATCCACGCCCTCGCGAACGACCTCCTCGGTGATGGTGACCATGGAGACGTCATCCCAGCTCGGCAGATCGAACATCACGGGATTCAGCACGGCCTCCAGGATGGACCGCAGCCCACGGGCGCCGGTCCCGCGGGCCTCAGCCTGCTCGACGACGGCGGTGAGCGCACCCTCGTCGAACTCGAGTTCCACGCCATCGATGGCGAAGATCTTCTGATACTGCTTCAGCAGGGCGTTGCGGGGCTCGGTGAGAATCCGGATCAGCGCCTCCTGGTCCAGGTCCTCGACCGTGGCCACCACCGGCAGACGGCCGATGAACTCGGGAATGAGACCGAACTTGTGCAGATCCTCCGGCTCGACGTCGGAGTAGGAGACCTCATCCCTGCTGATGGTGCTCAGCGGTGCGCCGAAGCCGATGCCCTTGCGCCCAGCCCGCGAGCCGATGATCTCATCCAGGCCCGCGAAGGCCCCAGCCACGATGAAGAGCACGTTGGAGGTGTCGATCTGCATGAACTCCTGCTGGGGGTGCTTGCGCCCGCCCTGCGGGGGAACCGAGGCGACGGTGCCCTCCAGGATCTTCAGCAGCGCCTGCTGCACGCCCTCGCCTGAGACGTCGCGGGTGATCGAGGGGTTCTCCGACTTACGCGAGATCTTGTCGATCTCATCGATGTAGATGATGCCCTGCTCAGCCTTTTTGATGTCGCCGTCGGCGGCCTGGATGAGCTTCAACAGGATGTTCTCGACGTCCTCGCCGACATAGCCGGCCTCGGTGAGCGACGTCGCGTCGGCGACGACGAAGGGCACCTGCAGCTTCCGCGCCAGGGACTGGGCCAGATAGGTCTTGCCGGAGCCGGTGGGACCGACCAGCAGGATGTTCGACTTGCCGATCTCGACGTCGTCGAGCGGGCCCTTCTCCAGCGAGGCGGTCTTCTTCGCCGAGCCAGTCGCCTGGATGCGCTTGTAGTGATTGTGCACCGCCACGGCCAGCAGACGCTTGGCCTTGTCCTGGCCGATCACGTACTCATTGAGGAAGTCGCTGATCTCACGGGGAGTGGGCAGCTCGAAGTCGTCCGGCTCCTGGACCTCGTTCAGGTACTCCTCGATGATCTCGTTGCAGAGTTCGATGCACTCGTCGCAGATGTACACCCCGGGGCCCGCGATGAGCTTGTAGCGGACCTGCTTCTGGCTCTTTCCGCAGAAGGAGCATTTCAGCAGATCTGCGCTCTCTCCGATTCGTGCCATGCCTCGCAATCCCCTCAGATCATCGGGTCCTGGGCATCCCCCGGACCATGCCGCCGGAACGATGACCGCCGCCCAGGACGGTACCCGACAAGCCTACTTCACCCCGGTGACATCCTCGGTGACATCGGCCCGTCCCACCGTGTCCGGCCGGCCACCTCCTGGCGACAGGTCAGACGGGCAGCTTGCGGGAAGCCAGAACCTCGTCCACCAGGCCATAGTCCTTGGCGCCGGCAGCAGAGAGGAACTTGTCGCGATCGATGTCCTCGCGGACCTGCTCCGGGGTCTTGTCCGTGTGCTGAGCCAGCACGTCCTCCATCCAGGTGCGGATGCGCGCGACCTCGTCGGCCTGGATCGCCAGATCGGTGGCGGTGCCGCGCTGGCCGCCCATCGCCGGCTGGTGGATGAGCACCCGGGCGTTGGGCAGCGCCAGACGCTTGCCCGGGGTGCCTGCGGCCAGCAGCACGGCGGCCGCCGAGGCCGCCTGGCCGAGACAGACGGTCTGCACATGCGGGCGGACGAACTGCATCGTGTCGTAGATGGCCGTCATCGCAGTGAAGGAGCCACCCGGGGAGTTGATGTAGAGGGTGATGTCCCGTTCGGAGTCCATCGACTCCAGCACGAGCAGCTGGGCCATGATGTCATCGGCCGAGGCATCGTCCACCTGGCTGCCGAGGAAGACGATGCGGTCCTCGAAGAGCTTCGCGTAGGGGTCCTGACGCTTGAAGCCGTACGGGGTGCGCTCCTCGAACTGCGGCAGGATGTAGCGCGAGCTGGGCATCGCCGGGAGGGTCGGCGCGGCGGCCGGGAGGCCCTGGGCGGAATCGTGGTCGAAGAGGTTCATGTCTGTGGTGCTCCTGTGGTCCTGCTGATCCGCGGGCAGATCAGTCCGGGTGATCGGTACGGAGGTCAGTGGTCCCCGCCGACGCGCGGCCGGCGGGCGCTGCCAGCTGGACGGATCAGACTCCCCCGCCGCCGGAGACGGTGGAGGAACGCTGGGCGATCTTGTCGAAGAAGCCGTACTCCAGCCCCTGCTCGGCGGTGAACCACTTGTCCCGTGCGTTGTCCTTGAGGATCGTCTCCACCGTCTGACCGGTCTGCTCGGCGGTGAGCTCAGCCATGACCTGCTTCATGTGCTGGATCAGCTCCGCCTGGATGCGCACGTCGGATTCGGTGCCGCCGATGCCTCCCGAGGGCTGGTGCATGAGGATGCGGGCATGCGGGGTGGCGAAGCGCTTGCCCGGGGTGCCCGAGGAGAGCAGGAACTGTCCCATGGAGGCGGCCAGGCCGGTGGCGACGGTGACGACGTCGTTCGGGATGAACTGCATGGTGTCGTAGACGGCCATGCCCGCGGTCACCGAACCCCCGGGGGAGTTGATGTAGAGATAGATGTCCCGCTCGGTGTCCTCGGCGGAGAGCAGCAGCATCTGCGAGCAGATGGCGTTGGCGTTGTCATCGCGGACCTCCGACCCCAGCCAGATGATCCGCTCCTTGAGCAGGCGGTTGTAGATGTAGTCGTCGCGTGACGCCGGGTCCACGGTCGACATGCTGGGCAGGCTCTCAGACATGGACGTTCCTCCACTCCAGTGTTCTCTCAAGTCCGGGATCGGCCGTCGGCGGGGGACTCGGTCCCGCATCGCCCACACGGCCGTCCGTGCTGTCCCTGACATTACCTGGTGATCGGCCGGGCCCGCGGCACACTGCGGCATCGTTCGCTGTTGGCGCAGGGTGCGCAGGTCAGCTCTGCCGTGGGCAGACGACGACGGCGGGCCGCGGCGCCTCTCGGCTCCACGGCCCGCCGTCGTCGGGCTGGCGGTGCGGCGTCCCGGACGCCGCAGAATCACCGCCGGATCACTTCTCCTCGGAGGTCTCCCGCGTCGACTCCTGAGCCTGGTCGTCGGCGGCGGTCTCGGCCTCGGCGGTCTCGGCGACCTGCTCGGCCGCACCCTCCTCCTCGTCCTCGCCCTGCGGGGTGACGAAGTCGGTCAGGTCCACGGCCTGGCCCTCCGAGTCCTTGACCACCGCGAGCTCAAGGACCTTGGCCAGCGCCTTGCGACGGCGGACCTCACCCATGATCATCGGGACCTGGCCGGCCTGGTCGAGCATCTGCGCGAACTGGTTGGGCTCCATGCCGTACTGGGATGCGGTGGAGACGATGTATTCGATGAGCTCACCCTGGTCGACGCCGATCTCCTCCTTGTCGGCGATCAGGTCCAGCACGACCTCGTTGCGGAAGGCCTCGCGGGTCTGCTCCTCGATCTCCTCGCGGTGCTCTGCGCTGTCGTGGTCGTCGCCCTCAGCGTGGCCGCCCTGGCTGAAGTGCTGCTCCACCTGACCCTCGACCACAGATGCGGGGACGGGGACCTCGACGAGCTCCATGAGCTTCTCGAGGACCTTGTCCCGAGCCTCGACGCCCTGCTCGACGACCAGGTTGTCCTCGGCCTTGGTCGCCAGGTCCGCGCGCAGCTCCTCGATGGTGTCGAACTCGGAGGCGAGCTGGGCGAACTCGTCATCGGCCTCGGGGAGCTCACGCTCCTTGACCGCCTGCAGGGTGACCTTCACCGAGGCGGACTCGCCCGAGTGCTCGCCGCCGGCCAGGGTGGTCTCGAAGGCGGCGTCCTCGCCGGCCGACAGCCCCTCGAGGGCCTCGTCGATGCCCTCGAGCATGGTGCCGGCGCCGACCTGGTACGAGAGCCCGGTGGCGTTGTCGATCTCCTCGTCGCCGATGCTGGCGACCAGGTCGATGGTGACGAAGTCGTCGGTGGCGGCGGGACGGTCGACGTCCTTGAGCGTCCCGAACCGCGAACGCAGCTCGTCCAGCTGCTCCTGGACGGCCTGGTCGTCGGCGGTGCGCGCCTCGACCTCGACCTCGAGGCCGGCGTAGTCGGGCAGCTCCACCTCGGGCTTGACGTCAAGCTCGCCGGTGAACTTCAGCACGCCCTCGTTGGTCTTGGGGTCCGGGATCTCCTCGATCTCTACCTCCGGACGCGACAGCGGAGAGATCTCTGCCTCGGCCAGGCCCTGCTGGTAGAACTCGTTCAGGCCGTCGTTGATCGCGGTCTGGACGACGTATTCACGGCCGACGCGCTGATCGATGATGGGCGCAGGGACCTTGCCCTTGCGGAAGCCGGGGATCTGAACCTGCTCCGCGATGCTCCGGTATGCGGCCTTGATCTTGGGCTCAAGCTCCTCAGAGGTCACCTCGACGGTGAGCTTGACTCGAGTCGGGTTCAGATTTTCAACGGTGCTCTTGACCACGTGGGGGCTCCTGATAGATGACGACTGATCATGTCTGATGCGAGCTCCACGGCAGAGCCCACAGCGTCGGCCTCGACCGACATCCACCCGGAGAACGACGTTCCCAGGGCGACTCGGCCGCCGTCGGGGTGACAGGATTTGAACCTGCGGCCTCACGCTCCCAAAGCGCGCGCTCTACCAAGCTGAGCTACACCCCGATCATCCGCCGGGCTGGATGAGGACACTCCGCAGGGCGGCGACCCCGCGGCCAGCAGACGGCACGGACCGACTCACAATACCGTGCCGCCGTCGATCCCGGCGAATCCTCTGCCAGGGGATCATCAGCGCCGAACAGACGCCGGGCCTCCCCCGGGGGTTCCTCACGGCCAGCCGTCGACCGTGTCACGGCACAACACGGCCAGCACGGCCAGCACGGCCAGCACCGCGAGGAACGATGGCCCCATGCCGGTCAGGGCTCGTAGTGGATGGGCGAGTTCGGCCCCAGCGGAAGGTCCAGCCACATCCAGCCCGTGGTCATCAGCGTCCACGCGGCCATGAACGCCAGGGAGTACGGCAGCATCACCGAGATCAGCGAACCGATGCCGATGCGCTTGTCGTAGCGCTGGGCCACGGCGATGACGATCGCGAAGTAGGTCATCAACGGGCTGAGGATGTTGGTGGACGAATCCGAGACGCGGTAGGCGGCCTGGGTGAACTCAGGAGAGATCCCCAGGTACATCATGATCGGCACCATGATCGGTGCCAGCATGGCCCACTTCGCCGAGGCCGAGCCCACCAGTAGGTTCACCACCGCGACGAAGCCCATGAACACCAGGATCAGCGGCAGCCCGGTGAGGTTGATGGACTCGAGCAGGTCCGCACCCGCCACCGAGACCAGCAGGCCCATGTTGGACTGGTTGAAGTAGGCGATGAACTGCCCGGCGGTGAAGGCCAGCACCAAAAACATGGCCATGCCGGCCAGAGTCTTGGAGACGTGGTCCACGACGTCGGTGTCGTTGCGCACCACCTTGGTGACGATGCCGTAGACCAGCCCGGGAACGAAGAACGCAATGATGATGACCACCACCAGCGAGCTCATGAACGGCGACTGGACCACCGTCCCGTCCTCACCGCGCAGCACCGCGTTCTCCGGGACGATGAGCATCAGCAGCAGGCCCACGGTGACGACCAGTGAGACGCCGGCCCAGATCATGCCCTTCTTCTCCTCGGCGGTGACCTTCAGCTCGGCGCTGTCCTGGTCAGCGATGACGCCCTCTCCGTGCCAGTCTCCGAGACGGGGCTCGATGACGAACTGACTGACCAGGGTCCCCACGATCGCCAGCAGGGCGGTCGAGGCGATGATGAACCAGTAGTTCATCGCCAGATTCATCTGCTCCGCGTAGGCCGGGTCCACCGTGGCGGCGGCCTCGATGGTCAGCTCCCCGAGCATGACATCGGTGGCGGAGAGCAGCAGGTTGGCGCTGAATCCGGCCGAGACTCCGGCGAAGGCCGCCGCGATGCCGGCCAGCGGGTGCCGCCCCAGCGCGACGAAGAGGATCGCGGCCAAGGGCGGGAGCACGACGTAGCCCGCGTCAGAGGCCACGGAGGACATGATGCCCGCGAAGACGATGCCGAAGGTCACCAGGAATCGCGGGATGGACAGGATGAAGGTCTTCAGAGCGGTGCCGATGAGGCCGCTCTGCTCGGCCATGCCGATGCCGATCATGGTGGCCAGCACCACCCCCAGCGGAGCGAAGCCGATGAAGTTGTCCACTGCGGAGGTGAACATCCATTCGATGCCCTCGGCCGAGAGCAGGTTGAAGACCTCGACCTCCTCCCCTTCGAGGGGATCAGTGACGCTGAGGCCCGCCTGGGACAGCGCCCAGGAGAGCACGACGACGAGTCCTGCCAGCAAGGCGAAGAGCGTGGCCGGATGCGGCAGCTTGTTGCCCAGGTACTCGATGACGTCGAGGAAGCGTTGGAAGCCTCCTCGGCGCTTCCTCGCGCTGGTGCCCCGGCCGCGGGGAGCGTCGTCGCCCTCCGGACCTGAAGCGCTTGAGCCGGATTCCGGCTCCTCAGTGGTGGTGCTCATCGGGTGGGTGTCCCCTTATGTTGTGCCTGCACATGGTGATGCGCCCGCCGACAGGTCGGCCCGCGGGCGCTGTGGCACAACATCTTCCGCCCCTCTGTGACTCAGGTCAACTCTGACATGTGCGTGAGAGCTGTCCCACGCGGGGCTCCGAGGGCGGCCGGGGCGGCGGGCGGACCGTGTTTCGTCATCCCCGTGTGCGCTGATCAGGACAGGCGTCCCTGCGCCCCAGAGAGTCGGATCAGGGCCGAGATACTGACGGATTCCAGTGAGGTCTCGGAGTCTTGTGGGCCATGTCGGGGAGGCCTATCCTGACGACATCTGGACGGAGCTGCCGCCCAGAGAGACCACGAGGAGAATCGCCATGACCAGCCTCGCCCCCGTCGCCTCCTGCGAGGTGACCGCCTGCGCATTCAACGACGGTGCCTGCCGCGCGGACGCCGTCACGATCTCCGGCTCCACGGGTTCACCCACCTGCGGGACCTTCATCGCCCTCGACGTGCGGGGCGGGCTCCCCACCGCAGAGGGACACGTCGGCGCATGCCAACGCCTGGAGTGCGTGCACAACACAGACCTGATGTGCACTGCCGAGGCTGTCACCGTCGGCGGCGACACCGCGAACTGCCTGACCTACTCCCAGGAGTGACACACGCCCGGCGGCGGTGATCTGCGCTCTCGGGCGTGCGGCTCAGGCTGCGGCCGTACGCCAGGACCGCAGGGCCTCCAGCAGGTCGTCTTCATCGCGGACCGGCTGATCGAAGGCGAGGAACGCCGTGCGCACCTGGCCGCCTTCGGCGACGAGCCATGTGCAGCCCTCGGTGTCCACGTCCAGCAGCAGGTGCCTCGGACCCTCGCCGCCACAGTGGGGCACGCCCGCCATGGGCCTTCCGAGGATGCCCCGCCGGGCCCCCTGAGCGAGGTCCTGGAGCAGAACCCCCACGGTGGAGCCGGCGAGGGCGGCCACCGAGTCGACGGCCTGCCACTCCTGTCCGACCCGGGGAAACGCCGCTGCCTGGGAGACTTCGCTCCAGGGCAGCTTCTCCACATCCTCACGGGCATGGACGAGCACGGAGCCGACCTCCGCCATCGCGAGGCATGATCCGGCGGCGCCTGCGGCGTCCCTGACCGGGTCCGAGACGGCATCGTCGGCGAGCAGGAGCTCCGCCTCGGACGCTGCGAGGGGCCGCAGGGTTCCCAGTGCGTGCAGGCTCGCCGTGTGCACACGGATCTCGGCCGGTGCGCCCAGCTGATCGACCTGGATCCGCACCTCAGTCTGCGTGTGAGCACTCAGCCCTGAGGCGTCGGCGAGGGCGAGCAGCCAGTCACCGGCGCCACTCACCCCGTGGGCCAGCACCTGCAGCTCCTGCTGCGGATCCTGCCGATAGGCGACGACTCCGGCGGACCCGGCACCCTGCACCAGGCGGCGAGCCGTCGACTGCGCGCAGCGGCGACGCAGCCCTGCGCCGCCCACGAGACGCGCGACATCACGCGCCGTCCCTGCCATCTCTCCCGCCATGCGTGCTGCTCCCTCGATCGCCTCGGATGATCCTCGGGTGAATCCTGATCCATTGAAGCACAGACTCGGACTTTTACATCATGCGAACATGCGGTAATTATGGTCCCACAGATGGCCACGGATGTGGAGCGGCATCCGTGGACAGTTTCTCCGTCCAGGTCAGGACCGCTCTCCCCGACCCGCGCCTGTTTTCGCACGCTCATTCCCAGCGGACGTCATCGGGCGACTTGTCGAGCCGCAGACCGCGCCAGACAGGCTGACGAAGGCGACCCTCACGAGTACGGCCTGAATGGCGCACCTCCCCCACCACCTTCGGGGTGGCCCACCGGACCTCTCGTCGGTCCGCACGGGGAACGTCTCCGGTCGGCGGGGTCTTGCGTTCGATGCGCTCCAACCTCGACCGCAGCGACTCGAGCTCCGCGTCCGAGAAGCCGGTGCCCACGCGCCCGGCGCAGCGCAGAACGCCGTCGTCGACTACAAGGACATCAAGCGCGCCTACGAGGAGGACTCCGACACTGTCATCGCCACCCGGGAGGAGCTCGCGGGACTTCCCGTGGACGAGAGCCGGGAGATCACCGTCCAGCGGTTCGCCCCCGCCGAGCAGGCCGATCCGATGCTGCTGGACCGCAGCTACTCTCTCGAGCCGATCTCAAAGTCCCCCAAGGCCTACGTGCTGCAGACGATGCGATGGGCCGACGAGGTCCGCCAGCCCGTGGTGGAGGAGGACAAGGGCGCCGAGGTCATCAGCCTGATGGTGGCCCTGAAGAAGCCAGCCTGAGCCGGGCGTAGACTGTGCCCATGGCATCACGCGCATATGACGGACCGCAGAAGGACCCGGGGATCGCCCTGGTGCTGACCATCGTGGGTTTCTTCTTCGTGGCCGGGCTGCAGTACTTCTACCTGGGCAAGATCCTCATGGGACTCCTGTTCCTGTTCACCTTGGGATTCCTCTACGTGGGCACGGTGATCTCCCTGTTCACCATCCGAGGCGAGACCCGCAGGGTCAACTACCTGCGTGCCCGCGGGATGCGCTGAACCACATCCCGCTCGCGGAGCAGCCTCGTGTGCGGCACGCCTGACCGGACGGCTCAGAGCGGCCCTCTCTGAGCCTCTCCGGCCCGCTGAGCTGGTGAGATGAGGATCACAACCCCTGATCTCCCTCCGAGTTGGCGCAGCCTGAGACCCGATGCTAGAGTTTCATGTCGTTGCTCGGGTGACCGAGCAGCACATCGCGGAAGCGACAGCCTGCAGCCGAGGGCCTCTAGCTCAACTGGCAGAGCATCAGACTCTTAATCTGCAGGTTCCGGGTTCAAGTCCCGGGGGGCCCACTCTGACGAGTGCAGGCTGTCGCCTCCGTCCGACGAGGGCCCGGCACCCACAGGTGCCGGGCCCTCGTCGTCGTTCCCGGACGACGGAGGGGGTACTGGCCCAAATGTGTGCACGGGGCCGACCGGGCTCACACCTCAGCGGACCTGCTCAGACCGGGTTCATCTCCTCCAGCCGGTCCATGAAGAAGTCGACGAAGTCGTAGAAGTCCTCCACATCGTGACGCTGACCCAGTGTCACATCCGGCAGGGCCTCGAAGCTCACCTGAGGATGCACCTCCAGGACGACGCGGTGCCCGGTGGACATCGCGATCTCCAGCTGACGCCCCTCCGCGGCCATGCCCGCCAGATTGGTCAGATTCACGGGCAGCGGCACCGCGGGGACGGCGTCCGCCGCAGGATCCGGGGCAGCACGTGCGACCCGGGAGAGCACGTCGTCGAGATCCACGGGGCAGAGCACCAGCTCCATCGGCTGCCGGCGGTACCCCACCAACAGATGCTCCGCCAGGCCCACGCCGTCATGGACCGAGCCCACGTGCTGCTCCTGGCCCGAGGCACGGGCTTCCCGGGCGTACAGGTTGGCCGCGTAGAGGATGTTGTAGGAACCGAAGTTCATCACAGAGACGTCGAAGGTGCCCCGCAGCGCGCTGACGAGGCGTTCTTCACTCTCTCCTCGAGTCGGCTGCTCCGCCGTGGGCTCCTCCGCCATGCCGGCCAGTCTACGGATCGGGGTCTGGTGTGCACAGCATCATGTGGTCCGAGTCTCAGCACGTCGATAGGGTGGAGTCCGCACCGGAGCCGGGTCGGTGCCCTGTCACACCCGGATCTGCCGCAGCACATCCACGTCGCAGTCCCTGCGACATCCCTCGTCGAAAGGTCTCCTGCCATGGCACATCGACTCGCACCGGGCGACGTCGCCCCGACCTTCACCCTTCCCGCCGCCGCCGGCGGCACCGTCGGACTCGCCGACCTCCGTGGGCAGAAGGTCATCGTCTACTTCTACCCGAAGGCCTCGACGCCGGGCTGCACGAAGGAGGCCTGCGACTTCCGCGACTCCCTCGAGTCCCTGCAGGCCGCCGGGTACGCCGTTCTGGGCGTCTCCCCCGACCCGGTCTCTGCGATCTCGACGTTCACCGAGAACGAGTCGCTGAACTTCCCGCTGCTCAGCGACGAGGACCACCAGGTCGCCGAGGCCTACGGCGCCTGGGGGGAGAAGAAGAACTACGGCCGTGTCACCGAGGGCCTCATCCGCTCCACCGTCGTCATCGACGAGGAGGGGAACGTCGAGCTGGCCCAGTACAACGTCAAAGCCACCGGGCATGTCGGGCGGCTGCGCGACAAGCTCGACATCTGAGCCCGTCGACGGCTCGGGCCTCACGAGCCGCCCCGCGTTCTCGGCGGGGCGGCTCTTGTAGACTGAAGGGCCGCGCCTGCCCCGTGCCTGACGACGACCCCCTCCGGGCCTCGGTCAGAGCCCGCCGCAGGTGCCACGCGCGGGCGTGGCGGAATTGGTAGACGCGCTGGATTTAGGTTCCAGTGTCTTTGACGTGGGGGTTCAAGTCCCCCCGCCCGCACTCGAAGCGGCGCCTCGGCTGCCGCACGGTCAGCTGACGATCGGGCGGCGCCGTGCGGAGCCCCACAGCACGCCCGCGACCACCAGCGCCCCGCCGAAGATCTCCAGCCCGGCGGGCCGCTCGCCCAGCGCCAGCCAGGCCGCGAAGAACCCGACGACGGGGACCAGCATCGAGAACGGTGCGACCGCCCCGGCGGGGTGCCGGCGCAGCAGCCAGGCCCAGATCGTCGGCGCCACGAGGGATCCCACCAGCACGGTGTACACCAGTCCCGCCCAGGCCGAGCATCGGCACCGGCGGGACCACGGACATCCACATGACCAGCGCCAGCGGCCGCTCCGGCATCGCTCGGCGTGAGGCCAGGTTCCCCAGCGCCCAGCCCAGGGCGCCGAGCAGCACCAGCAGGAACGGCCCCCATCCGTCCAGTCCGCCCCGCACCGACCCGGCGACCCCCAGCCCGGCCAGCGCCAGCCCGACGCCGGCGGCCGCACGGCCCGTGACCCTTTCGCGCAGCATCAGGGCGCCCAGCAGGACCGTCAACGGCGCCGCACAGGTGAGCACCAAGGAGGCCAGGCCCGCCGGGAACCCTGCCGCCATGCCCAGGTACAGCCCCACGAACTGCAGAGTTCCCGTCCCCAGGCCGAACCCCAGCAGGTGGCGCACCCGGACACCGGGCCAGGGGACGAACAGCACAGCCGGCACCGCCAGCAGCAGGAAGCGCAGCCCGCCGAGGAAGAACGGGGGGAAGTGTTCGAGCGACTGATGGATGGCCACGATGTTCAGCCCCCAGAAGGCGGCGGCGAGGGCGGCGAGGAGGGCATGTCGGGTAGGCACGAGGCCATCCTCCGGTGAACCGTCCTATAGGTCTACCTAATACTTCTGATGGAATCATTTAGGATGCCTACATGGAGATCAGACATCTGGAACTGCTCAGGGAACTGTCCGAGCGTGGCAGCCTCGCCGCCGTCGCGCGCGCCACCCACCGCACGCCGGCCGCACTCTCCCAGCAGCTGCGCACCGCCGAGCGCGAGCTCGGGGTGAAGCTGGTCGAACCGGTCTCCCGGGGAATCCGGCTCACCTCAGCCGGCCAGCTGCTCGCCGACGGCGCCACCGAGATCCTGCACAGCCTCGCGTCCCTGCGTGCTGAGCTCGACACCGCCACCGGCGAACCCCGGGGGAAGGTCACCGTCCAGGCCCTGCCCAGCGCCGGGGCGCCGCTCCTTCCGGACCTGGTCCGGCGGCTCGCCGGGAGTCCCCTCATCGTGCAGCTCAGCGACTTCCTGTCCATGGAGCGTTTCGCCACCTTCGCCCGCGACGCGGACATCGTCATCGGCCACCACACCACCCCGCGTCCTGCCCCGCAGACTGCCGAAGGACTCATCACGACCGTCCTGGCCCACGAACCGCTCGACATCGCCCTGTCCACCCGCCACCCGCTCGCCGACCAGGACGAGCTGCACCCTTCCCAGCTGATCGGCCTCCCCTGGGTAGGGGTCCCCGAGGGGTATCCGTTCGATGCCGTGCCGGCCGCCGTGGAGCAGGCCACCGGCGAGCCGGCGCACCGCGTGTGTCGGTTGCGCGACAACCATCTGGTCGAGGCGCTCGTCGCCCGCGACGTGGGCGTCGGGGTGCTGCCGCGCTTCGCCTCGCGGCCCGGTCCCGGGATCGCGCTGAGACCGCTGGTCGGCGCCCCGGCGGAGCGGACGATCATCGCCCTGAGCCGTCCTGAGCGGCACGCCCGACAGGCCGTGCGCACAGTGCTCGACGAACTCCGGGAGATCGGGCAGACGCTGACCGCTGAAGCGTGACGACGTCGCCGGGACGCCGCGCGGCGTCGGTCCGGCACGGGCGGTAGCATGGGCAGACGCGCCCGGCGGCCGAGGCCCGACCACGAGACCCTGACGACGCCGCGCCACGCCCCTGATCACTGTGTGACGACCTCGAAGAGGAGTGCCTGGATGGCCGACGAGCTCAACCGGCGGCAGATGCTGGGGGCGTCCTCCGCGGCCGCAGCCACCGGACTGCTCCTCGCGCCCTCCATCACCTGGCCGGCCGCCTCCGCAGACCCCGATGACGGGCCGGCCGAGGACGCTGAGCACGAGGCCGAGGAGCTGCGCGAGCGCACCGTGGTGGTCGCCGGCGTCTCCGCCGTCACCTCCTTGGACCCGGCCCTGGCGGTGGACACGGAGACCGAACGCGTCTGCCGGCAGGTCTTCGAGGGTCTGCTGGGCATCGATCAGGAGACCGGAGCCACCCGTCCGCTGCTCGCCCGGGACTGGGACGTGGACGACGACGGCCTGGTCTACACCTTCCAGCTGCGCCAGGGCGTGGTCTTCCACGACGGGACCGCGCTGACAGCCGACTCCGTGGTGGCCAACCTGGAGCGCTGGGGCCGGCTCGACGAGCTCTACGGCACCGGCACCCTGCGCCGCACGGCCACTCTGCCCTTCGAGTCCCTGTTCGGGGGCTATCTGGGCGACGAGACATGCGTCCTGGATTCGGTCGAGGCCGAGGACGAGTCCACCGTGGTGCTGACCCTCTCGGAGCCGATCGTGTTCCTGCCCCAGGCCCTCACCCTGCCGGCCTTCGGCATCGCGTCGCCGGAGGTGCTCTCCGACTCCGACCCCGACCTGGTCTCCCGCTCCCCGATCGGCACCGGCGCCTACCGCGTCACCGAGGCCGCGGACGGTGACGTCGTCATGAAGGCCTTCGAGGACTATTGGAACGGCGCGGTGACCGCCGGCGCAGAGGACGACGTCCCGGCCGGTCCGGCACCCCAGCGGGTCGAGGTCCGGGCGGTGCCACGGTCTTTCGACCGGCTCCGTGATCTGCAGCGCGGCCAGGTCGACGTCTACGACTACATCACCGCCGACAACCTGCGCCCGCTGGTGCAGTCCGGCCGGATGATCCTGCAGCGCGACCCCTTCTCCATCCTGTATCTGGGATTCAACCTGGAGCACCCGATCATGGAGGACCACCGGATGCGTGAGGCCGCCGCCCGGGCGGTGGACCGTTCCGCGCTGATCGACGGCCTCTTTCTGGACGGCACCCGCCCCGCCCACCAGTTCACCCCCGCCTCGCTGGGAGTCCACTCCGAGTCCGCCGAGCGCTACGGACGAGATCTGGAGGAGGCCCGCGCGCTGCTCGAGGCGGCCGGCTACGACGGCGAGCCGCTCCGCTTCCACTATCCGATGAACGCGACCCGCAGCTACCTGCCCAGGCCCGAGGCCGTCTACGCCTCGATCGCCCGGGATCTGACCCGGGTCGGGTTCGTCGTCCAGCCGCATCCCGTCCCGTGGGACTCCGGGTACCTGGAGGAGGTGCTCGAGGACGAGGACCGGGCGATGCACCTGCTGGGCCGCAACGGCGGCTACCGCTCCCCCCATTCCTTCTTCGGGCCGCTGTTCCAACGCACCTCCCGTGAGTTCGGCTACTACTCTGAGGAGGTCCGGGACCTCCTGCTGCAGGCCCGGGGCGAGACCGACGAGGAGGACCGTGCCGAGCTGTATCGCGAGGTGGCCGACATCGTCGCTGAGGATCTTCCCGCGATGCCGCTGGTCCATCCCATCTCCGGGCTGGCACTGGGGCGTCGGGTGTCCGACTACCCGATGTCTCCGGTGCTCTTCGAGCCGTTCCGGGAGATCCGCATGAACCACGTGTGATCCCTCCGTCACACTGCCCGCGGGGATTTCATGGCTCGTCTCCCCCAGCGGTAAAGTCTCCTCGGAACCCGTCCGAGTTCAGCCGCCGCGCAGCCCCGGCTGACCCTGCGGCCAGCACCCGGCTTGCCGCCCCTCATCCGCCGGACAACCTCAAGGAGAGTTCTGTGGCCACGTCATCGTCGACCAGCGCCGAGCAGCAGTTCGATGTCATCCTCATCGGCGGGGGCATCATGTCCACCACCCTGGGGACCATCCTGAAGGAGCTCGAGCCGAACTGGTCGATCGCTCTCTACGAGACACTGGACCAGGCTGGCCAGGAGTCCTCGGACCCGTGGAACAACGCCGGGACCGGCCACGCCGCCCTGTGCGAGCTGAACTACACCCCGCGCGGCACCGACGGCGCGATCTCCACCGCCAAGGCGCAGGGCATCAACGAGCAGTTCCAGGTCTCCCGCCAGCTATGGTCCCACTGGGTGGAGAACGGCACCCTGGGCTCCCCGCGGACCTTCATCAATGCGCTGCCGCATGTGAGCTTCGTCTGGGGCGAGGAGAACGCCCGGTACCTGAAGGATCGCTACGAAGCCCTGAAGCCCCTGCCGCTGTTCCGCGACATCGAGCACACCGAGGACCTCGATGAGATCTCGACGTGGGCACCGCTGCTCACAGAAGGCCGTGATCCGCAGCAGCGGGTGGCGGCCTCGAAGATCGACTCCGGCACCGACGTCGACTTCGGATCGCTGTCCCGTCAGCTCGCCAACCATCTCACCGGCTCCGATGTAGACCTGCGCTACGGCCACGAGGTCACCTCCGTCTCCCGGGGCTCCGACGGCCGCTGGCAGCTGAAGGTCCACAACAAGGCGGCCGGCCAGAAGTTCACCGCCTCAGCTCGCTTCGTGTTCGTCGGTGCCGGCGGCGGCGCACTGAGCCTGCTGCAGTCCTCCGGCGTCCCGGAGATCAAGGGCTTCGGCGGATTCCCGGTCTCCGGCAAGTTCCTGCGCAGCACCGACTCCTCGGTGGCGGAGCGGCATCACGCCAAGGTTTACGGGCTGGCCTCGGTGGGAGCGCCCCCGATGTCCGTGCCTCACCTGGACACCCGCTTCGTCGAGGGGCGGCGGACCCTGATGTTCGGCCCCTACGCCGGATTCTCCACGAGCTTCCTGAAGCACGGTTCCATCACCGACCTGCCGTTCTCGGTGCGTCCGCACAATCTGCTGCCGATGATGCAGGTGGGCGCCTCGAACACCGATCTGGTGACCTACCTGATGAAGGAGGTCACCACCTCCCAGAAGCGCAAGATCGAGGCGCTGCGTGACTTCTACCCGCAGGCCGATGACGAGGCCTGGGAGCTGATCACCGCCGGTCAACGCGTCCAGGTGATGAAGAAGGACGCCAAGGGCAAGGGCGTGCTGCAGTTCGGCACCGAGCTGGTCGCCGGGGCCGACGGCACCATCGCCGGCCTGCTGGGCGCGTCCCCCGGGGCATCCACCGCACCCTCGATCATGTTCAGGTTGCTCGAGCGGTGCTTCCCGGCCCAGCTGGAGACCTGGAGGCCGCGGCTGCAGGAGATGATCCCCTCCTACGGTCACCAGCTCAACGAGGATCCCCGCCTGCTCGCCGAGATCTCCGCGACCACGAGCGCATCCCTGCAGCTCGACGCCTGACCCTGCCCGGCTGGTGGATCCCGTGAGACGCCTGCACCACCCCGCTCCGGAGACCTTCCGCACTCCGTCCGGGCTCACCGCCCATCTGTGGCGCGGCGCCGACGCCGCCCGCGCACCGGTGGTGCTGATCCACGGCTACGGGTCCAACGTGCTGTTCAACTGGGTGAAGACCGGGTGGCTCGAGCCGCTGGCCAAGCACGGGCGCAGCATCCTGGCCGTGGACCTGCCTGGACACGGCACCTCCGCCGAAGTGGACCCGGCTGGGGTGCGTGCCGAGGACCTGCTGGTCGATCTGCGCACTCTGCTCGTCGATCATCTTCAGGCCGGCGTGTCCACGGCGCCTGTCACCGTCCACGGGTATTCCCTCGGTTCCCGGCTCGCCTGGCAGTTCGCCGCCGCGAACCCGGAGCTGGTGGCCCTGCTGGTGATGGGCGGCTCGCCGGCCTCGGACCGGCTCTTCGGGCTGGACTCCGACGCGGCCCGCCGCTGGGCGCGGGAGGGGACTCCTCCGCGGGACGGGCTGACCCGCGCTGTGGTCACGGTGGCCGCGGCGATGCCGGATCAGAACCTGCCCCATGTGGTGGAGCTGCTGCTCAGCCTCGCCCAGGAGCCCTTCGACTTCGCCGCTGCGGTGCCTGCGGTCCCGACTCTGGTAGTCGCCGGGGAGAAGGACGAGATCGCTGTGGGGGCCTCGCACCTGGCGCAGCTGGTCCGCCGCGCCGGTGCTGCGGCACGGTTCGTGGAGATCCCGGGCCGCACCCACGTCAATGTGCTGACCTCCCGGATCTACAAGGACTCCGTCCTCGACGCCCTCCCCTGAACGGGCGGTGCGGGCCGCTGCGGCCGGAGCGTCAGCATGGCCGGCACCAGCGCACCGCCGACGACGACCGCGGCCCCCCAGGGGCGGCCCGCATGCTCGGCCACCAGACCGGCGGCGCTGAGCCCCAGCACCAGACCCACCAGCAGCGCCCCCGCGACGGTGCTCAGCGTGGAGACCAGGTCCGCGCTGGGCGCACGACGGGCCACGACACGATAGACCTCCACGACCAACACACCCAAGGAGGCTCCGACCCCCAGGAACATCACCGCGGAGAGGACCAGTCCTGGAAGGCCGCCCTGCTGGGCCAGGATCGTTGCGACCACCGCCGCCAGAAGCGCCGCCCACCAGGCCAGGAGCACGGCGAAGAGCCGCCGACGCCTGGGCACGTCCAGGGCCGTGAATCGAGTGGGAAGCCAGCGGGAGCTCAGCATCCCGGCCGCGCCGCAGCACCCCAGCAGCAGGCCTGCCGCACCCGGGCGGTGCACGTCCTGGGCGATGATCAGCGCCACGATCGCTGAGCCGCCCGCGACGATCCCCAGTCCGAGGCTCACCGCCAGCGCCCCCGCCAGGGAGAAGCTACTGGCATGTCCCCCGGGTCCCACAGGGTGAGTGGGCTCTCCCGGGTGTTCCGGGGCGAAGCCCCTGGCCTCGATGACCATCTGCTGGCCGTGCTCCACTGCCGTCAGCGGCACTCGCAGCGGCTCCAGGGGTCCGTCCTCGTCCGGGCGCGTGGCCTCATGTGTGGCGTCAAGCTCTGCGGCGATCGGTTCCATCGCATAGGCGGGCACCGCCAGCGCGCCGAGGAGCGCGGCGACCATGAGTCCGGCCCCCGCTCCGAGCGATCCACTGAGCAGTCCCACCAGCAGCGGAGAGAGAACCAGCAGCAGGTCGTCCACAGACGCTTCCCGACGCATCCACGGGCCGGCAGCGATGCCTCGCTCGGGCCGGTGGCGATGAAGGTGCCAGCCCCGCACTCGGTTCATGGCGCTCACCGCCGGTGCGGTCAGACCAGCGGCGAACGAGAAGACCAGGGCAGCGGCGAGCAGCGTCCACGAAGGCTCCTGGCCCGGTCCGGGGTTCACCGCGGCGATGACCGCCAGGATCAGCACCAACAGGATCACATGGAGCCCGGCAGTGGCCAGCAGCACCGCCCGTTGACCGAACCGATCAGCCGCGGCGCCGGCGCAGGGCACCGAGAGGGCGAGTCCGATCAGCGTGAAGCTGGTCATCAGGGCCGTGACGGTGAGGGAGCCGGCGCCGGTCGCGGCGAAGAGCATCCCGACGGGAAGCAGCGCGGCCGGTGCGCGCGCGGCGCCGCTGAGCCATCTCGACGGTGCCACCCGGTACATCCTGCCTCCCTCTCGTCACGGCACGAGCCGCTGCACCGGCCTGATGCTGCGGCCGCCGCGCGGCCTGGCCCCGACCCAGATTCCGCGAGCGAGGGCCGCCCACGGGACGACCTCGTTCAGGGAACGCTGAGCGTGTCCTCCGCAGAGTGTTGCGGGGAGTCTATGGCACAGGGGATCACCATGCTGACAGTCGAGCCGGTGCGCCGTCGGATGACCTGCAGCTGAGTGGGGATCGCCCGGTGCATCTCTGTCACGTGGCTGACGACCCCGACCCGCCGCCCTTCGCCCTGGAGACGGTGCAGGGCGGCCATCACGTGGTCCAAGCTCTCCTCGTCCAGTGAACCGAAACCCTCATCGATGAAGAGGCTCTCCAGCCCCACTCCCCCGGCTTCGGACTGCACCACTTCAGCCAGTCCCAGAGCCATCGCCAGGGAGGCCATGAACGTCTCCCCGCCCGAGAGCGACGAGGTGGGTCGCTCATGGTCACTGTGCTCATCATGGACCTTCAGCTCCAGCCCGTGACGCCGTCCCGTGCCCTCGACATCATCGTGAAGCAGCCGATAACGCCCCTCCGACATGGTCTGCAGGTGTCGGGTCGCGGCGGACGCGACCCTCTCCAGCCGGCCGGCGAGCACGTAGCTGGTCAGCGTCATGCGGCGAGGATTGTCCGGACCGGCACCGTTGAGGGTGGAGGCGAGCTCCGCGAGCCGACGGTGCTCAGTCAGCTCTCCGTCCCGGGCCCGCAGCGCCGCGGTCATCCGCAGACAGGCCTCGCCCGCGGCGCGTCGTCGGTCCTCGAAACGGTCGCGGGCGCTCTGTGCCTGGTGATGACGTGCGTCCGCAGCCTCGGCGTGCTGCTCGGCGGCCCGGACTGTGACCTCCTCGGGGAGCGTCGGCTCCTCCTCACGGAGGGCGTGGGCCGCCACGATGTCCTGAGACTCCTCCGCAAGACCCAGCCGCTGTTCCTCCCTGTCCCACGCCTGGATCATCTTCTGATGGTCGTGCACGGCGGCGTCGTCTAGGAGAGCGGAGGCGAGCTCCTCCTCAGCGGCCACCGGCGAGTCCTGCAGATGCTGGCGGGCAGACTCGCGAGCCGCCCGGGCCGACCCCTCAGCGTCCCGCCACCGGTTGAGGACCGTCTCGGCCTCCCGGCACCGGGTCTCGAGGAGCTCGAGCGCGGTCAGCCGTGCTCCGACGTCGGGGTGAGAGCCGCGCAGCCGGGTGAGGAGCACGTCCGACGTGATGATCTCGTGGGTCAGTCGATCCACCTCAGCCTCGGCCTGCTCGAGAGCATGGCCCCCGGCGAGACGGCCGCGCCGCGCGGCGGAGAGCTCCTCGCGGAGCCGCGCGAGGTCCGCCTCCCGTCGGCGCTGGTCCCGCAGACTCTGCTCCGCCATGTCATGCCGCCGCTGCGCGTCCTCGAGCTCGGCGGCGGCGGTCTCCACGAGCGCCTCGCCCGCGCACACCTCCACGCGCGTCGCGGGGTCGGGGTCGGCAGGGACGGGGTCGGCAGGGTCGGGGTCGGCGCCGCCTGCTTCCCGGAGCTGCAGGGCGAGCTCGGACAGGTCCTCCTCGAGCTCCCGGACCGCTTCGCGGGCGGCCTCGAACGCGGAGTCCGCCCGGGCGCGGGCGCGGGCGGCGTCATGGAGGTGTTCGGTGGCCTGCTCGACGTCCTCCTCCCCGACCTCCCGCGCTGGCTCCTCAGAGGCCTCCTGATCGGCGCCTCTCGCGGGATCGGGATGATCGGTGGAGCCGCAGACCAGGCAGGGCTCTCCGGAGACCAGGTCTGCGGCGAGGCGGCGTGCCACCGTGCTCAGGTGCCCGGCGAGGAGCCGGCGCCTGCGGGCGTCGGCCGACTGCTCGGTGCGTTCAGCCTCCAGCGCCGCGGCCCGGTCCCTGTCGGCACGGCCGCGGCGCTGATCCAGCTGACCCGCCAGCTCGGCACGGCGCCGGTGCAGCCTCAGGAATTCTTCCAGGGCTCTGCTCCGGTGCTCGAGCTCCTCGACGTCTTGCCAGGCTGCGGCGAGCTTCTGCTCACGTTCGGCGATCCCGGTGATCTCTTCGTCGAGCCTGCGGCAGATCTCCTGCTGTTCGCCGACCCGACGCCGGGCGAGGGTCCGCTCGTCGTCGGCCTCGCGTCGCCGCCGTTCCAGCCGCGCGGCGTCCTGCTCCTGGAGGGCTCCGCGCAGCTGCGCCAGCTCGTCGAGCAGCCCCCGGAGCGGCTGCGGATCCGGAGTTCCGTCAGCAGACACCAGCGCGGCGGCCGCCGTCCCGTCGGTGTCGACGTCGTCTTGTGCGCCGAGCGTCGCCCGCAGCGCGACGATCTGTTCTGCGGCGTGGTCGCGCCGCGTGCCGGCCTCACGTTCGAGGCGCTCGGCGTTGACGAACCAGCGGCGGATCTCCGTGGCCTGCTGATGCCGGGTGAGCTCGATGCGGTGCTGCTGCGCCGTCTCGCGCCGAGCCTCATGGGCGGCACGTCGCTCCTCGTGGGCAGCGAGCCCCTTCAGAAGGGTCCGACGTCGGCGGAGCACGTCTGCGCGGTCACGCGCAGCCCTTTCCTCCGCGGCGGCGGTTTCCACGCTGCGCGCCAAGTCCCGAGCCAGCCAATCAGCGAGAAGCTCCAGGGCTTCGCCCAGTTCCTCCGGGGGCACCGCGGTGAAGCGCGAGAGGTCCTCCCCCAGCGCCGGCTCCAGCATGGCCTTCGCCTGGGAGCGGACACCGTCGGCGGTGACCTCCACGCGGTGTTCGGCCTGGGCGATCCGTTCGCGCAGCTGCTTGGTCCGGTCGTTGAGCTCGGCTTCCAAACTCTGGAACAGAGTGGTGTCGAAGAGCTTCTGCAGGAGCTTCTGCTTCTCCATGCTGTTCGCATGGAGGAACTGGGCGAACTCGCCCTGCGGCAGCAGGATGACCTTGGTGAACTGGTGGCGGTCCAGCGGCAGGATGTCCTGAATCTCCTTGGAGGCGGCCTGCACCCCGCTGGTGACCTCCCGCCACTGCTCGCCGTCGTGGACCTGGAGCAGCACGGTCTGGTTCTGCGCGACGAAGCCGGTCTTCGCCCGACGACTCGGTCGCCGATGCGGAGGGGTGCGGCGGATCAGCCAGCGCCGGTCCGACTGGGTGAACTCCAGCTCCACGCTGGGCTCGCGCTCCGGGGGCGCGAGGTGACTGTGGAGCCCTGCCACGTCACGCTGACCCGGCACGTCGCCGTAGAGCGCGAAGGTGACGGCGTCGAGCACCGTCGTCTTGCCGGAGCCGGTGCGGCCGTGCAGCAGGAACAGCCCGTCGGCGCTCAGGGCGTCGAAGTCGATCTCCTCGGTCCCGGGGAACGGGCCGAAGGCGGTCAGCCGCAGCCGATGGAGCCTCATGACGTCCCCTCCTCCGGAGCGGGGCCTCCGGTACGGGCCAGGTCCACGCGCACCGCGGCCAGCGCCTCGGTGAGGATCTCCTGCTCCTCCTCCCCCGGCCCACGGCCGCGGACGTGCTCAAGGAAGGAGTCCACCACCTGCCCCGGCGTCTCCGCCTGATGCAGGGCCTCGGCGTAGCCGGCCGCAGCGCCGGGTTCCTGCGGGGGACGGTGGGCGAAGGTCGCCAGGTGCGGATAGGCCTCCTGGACACGCTGGAATGCGCGCTCTGGGCGCACGACGTCGGTGACGGTGACCTGGACGAAGTCCTCGCGGTGGCGCCTGACGGTGGGCTCGTCCAGGATCTCCTCGAGCGCGCCGCGCAGCTGGGCGAGGTCTCGGCCGATGTGCCAGTCCAGTCCGGTGATCGCGGACCAGTCCGTGCTGTCCCAGAGCCAGGCGCCCTTGGCCTGCCGCGCCTCGGAGAAGGAGTAGCGCAGCGGCGAGCCGCTGTAGCGGACCTGCGGGGCCAGACGCTGACGACCGTGCAGGTGTCCCAGCGCGGTGTAGTCGAAGCCCTCGAACAGGGACAGCGGGACCACGGCGAGACCGCCGGAGCTCTCCTCCGAGTGCTCCATGGGCTCCCCTGACGGTGCCTCGACGCCGATGGCCCGCTCCGAGTCGGAACCCACCCCGTGGGCTGCGAACAGGTGGGCCATCAGGACGGTCCGCACCGTCACTCCGGGGCAGATCTCCTGGCGGCGGCGGTCGACGTCCGCCTGGATCCTCCTGATGACCTCCTCCATGAGCGCGGTGTGGCTGACCCGCCCGAGACCCAGGCGTGAGGCATAGAGCTGCGGCTCCAGATAGGGCACCCCGTAGACCAGGACGACCTCCTCGCCGTCGTCGAGCGTCACCGGGGTCCAGGCGTCCTCCAGAGAGGTGCGCAGGTGGACGCCCGATGCCGCCATCAGGCCACGCCCGAATCCCAGCCGCTGGGCGGAGTCATGGTTTCCGGAGGTGATGATGACGGTGACCCCGGCGTCGGCGAGCCGCAGCAGGCAGCGCTCCAGCATGCTCACCGCCCATTCCGGGGGCAGGGCGCGATCGTAGACGTCTCCGGCGACGAGGACCACGTCCACCCGCTGGTCCTCGACCGTCCGGCAGACGGTGTCCAGCATCTCCTGCTGGGCGTCGACCAGAGAGGTGCCGTGAAAGCCGCGTCCCAGATGCCAGTCGGAGGTGTGGAGCCATCGCATGGCTCCACGGTATCGGCAGGCGGTGACGCGTGCCGGCAGACGCGCAGCAGGGCCCGCGCGCGGCAGTGCTCACCGGGCGGGTCCGCGGCAGCAGCACGGACTGGTTACAGTATGGGCGTGACTCCCGACGAGCCCTCCCCCAGACCTCCAGCCCCCGATGACTCCTCCGACGCCGGACTGATCGCCCGCTTCGCTCCGGTGCTCCGCGCCGGTCTCGGCACCGCCCTGGCCGCCGACGACTCCGGACCCAGGCTGCACGCCGAAGCCCTGCACCAGGTGTGCCTCGCCGACGGCCTGCTGGAGCTGCTGGACTGGACCCGGCAGGGTGTGGCCGCCGACCCGCTGGCCTGCCTCTGGCTGGCCTCGCTGCGCTGGCATCGGCTGCTGACCGGCTCCTTCCCGGAGGGCGCCCCCGAGCCGCCGGCCCGCGCCACCGACCGGGCGCTGGCCGAGCTGCTGAACGGCCGGTCTCCGACGCTGGCACTGATGCCGGACAGCGGAGAGGTCTCCCGCCGGGGACTGGCCACCGGAGAGATGGCCTACCCCTCCTCACCGGCGCAGCCGGAGTGCGCCGACCCTTCCGGTCTGCTGCGGCTGGTGCCACTGGCGCTGGTCCCCTACGTGGAGGACTCCCTGGTGCTGCGCTGGACGGAGCAGGCGCTGGCCCTGACCCAGGGCCATCCCCGGCTCCATGCCGACGCAGCGCGGCTCGTCGCGACGGTGCGTGGACTCGGCGCCCAGCAAGACCCCGGTCCGGCGGCGGTCCGCGCGGCGCTCGCGCAGGCGCGAGACATCATGACCGATGCCGACGAGGTCACCGCCGCCGCGGTGCTGGCACAGGTGCGGGCCGCGGGCGGTCAGCAGCCGGACGTCACCGCCCTTCCGGACGAGCTCGAGGCGACCCTGCAGACCGCCCTGCTGACGCCTTGGCAGCGCGTCACAGCCCCGGTGTGAGTCGGACGGCGGCGGTGGGCGGCGGACCTGCGGTCGCGGGCCAGGACTCTCCGAGCAGCTCACGGAACTCCTCCTCGGCGAGCACCTGCAGCGCCTGCCCGTGCCGCCGACGCCGGAGGGCGTCCCGGGACTTGTTGGTCTGCAGCGGGACCTGCTCAGTGGACCCCGTCGAGCGGTAGCCGTCGCCGACCACCAGCAGAGTCGTGCCCGCGGTGACCCGGGAGGTGGTCTGCCCGCCATGGGCGGCCACCAGACGTTTGGCTTCGGGGCGCGGAATGCTCAGACTCCCGGTGAAGACCACCTGCTCCCCGTGGAGCGGATGGGCCGGGTCCGCGCTCTCGGAGGGCGGGAGGTTGCGGCCTTCGTCCTGCCAGCGCAGCAGGTCCGGCAGCGCCTCGTCAGGGACCGTCCGGACCCGCGAGTCGAAGATCGGCCCCATCGCGCGCACCTGGGCGGTGGCCCGGGAGGGCTCCTCCGGGGATCCGGTCCAGGCCGGCAGATGCAGGGGCTCGAGGCTGCAGGAGAGGAAGAGCTCGTCCAGCTCGACGATCCCCTGCCGAGCAGAGATGTCGCAGACGATCGCCGCGCAGGCCCGTGCGTCCTCCAGGGCATGGTGATGGCGGCCGAGCGTGTGCCCGGCCTCGGCCGCGGACTTCGGCAGCGCGTGGGAGGGCAGGTCGTAGACGACCCTCGACAGCTGCACGGAGCACCAGCAGCGCAGCCCTGGGGAGTCCATCCCGCTGACCTCGAGGGCGGCCTGGAAGACCTCGACGTCGAAGGCGGCATTGTGCGCCACCAGGGTGTCGGTGCCGATGAACGCCTCGATCTCCGAGAACGCCTCGGAGAAGCGCGGTGCCACGGCGACGGCCTCCGGGGAGAGCCCGTGCACGGCGACGTTCTTCGGGTCGAAGCGGTCGAAACCCACCGGGGGGCGCAGTTCGGTGTAGTGGCTGGCCACCTCCACGCCGTCGCGAATCCGCACCAGACCCACCGAACAGGGCGAGCCGCGGAACCCGTTGGCCGTCTCGAAGTCCACCGCGGTGAAGTTCAGGCTCACCGTTCGCGTGCTCCCTGGAGGGCCTCGACGATCTCATCGCGAAGGGCGGCGAAGGCCTGGCCACGGTGGGAGATGGCGTTCTTCTCCTCCATGGTGAGCTCCGCGCAGCTGCGGGTCTCCCCCACCGGCTGCAGGATCGGGTCGTAGCCGAATCCCCCGTCGCCACGGGGTGCGGTCAGCAGCGTGCCCTCCAGCCGGCCCAGCCGGGTGACCTCGCGGCCGTCGGGCAGGGCGAGCGCGGCGGCGCAGACGAAGGCCGCGCCGCGGTGCGCGGGGGCGATGTCGGCCAGCTGCTCGAGGAGCAGCTCCAGGTTGCGGGCGTCGGTGGCGCCCGCGCCGGCCCAGCGGGCGGAGAAGATGCCTGGAGCTCCGCCGAGGACCTCCACCGCCAGACCGGAGTCATCGGCCACCGCAGGCAGACCGGTCTCGGCGGCCACGGCATGGGCCTTCAGCAGCGCGTTCTCCTCGAAGGTCACTCCAGTCTCCGGCACCTCGGCGCAGCCGGCGGTGGCGGCGTCGACGACGGCGACGTCCAGGTCCAGGTCTCCGAGCGCGGGGGCCCCGGCCAGCAGGGCGCGGAACTCACGGACCTTCCCGGCGTTGCGGGTGGCCAGCACGATCTGAGCGTCACGGGCGGCGGAGGTCACGAGGCCAGAGCCTCCTGCTGGAGCCGCGTCAGCTGCGCGGTGCCGGCGAGCGCGAGGTCGAGCAGCGCGTCGAGCTCGTCTCGGCGGAAGGGGGCGCCCTCCGCGGTGCCCTGCACCTCGACGAACTCTCCTGCCCCGGTGGCGACCACGTTCATGTCGGTCTCGGCGGTGGAATCCTCCGAGTACGGGAGGTCCAGCACGGGGGTGCCGTCGGGCAGGATCCCCACGGAGACGGCCGCCACCGAGTCGGTGAGCACCTCGGCGCGGCGAGCCACATGGCCCTGCTCCCGGGCCCAGGCGACAGCGTCGGCGAGCGCCACGTAGGCGCCGGTGACGGCCGCGGTGCGTGTGCCGCCGTCGGCCTGCAGGACGTCACAGTCCAGGGTGATCATGTTCTCCCCCAGGGCGGCGGTGTCCACCACGGCGCGCAGCGAACGGCCGATCAGCCGGGAGATCTCGTGGGTGCGGCCCCCGATCTTCCCCTTCACGGATTCGCGGGAGGAGCGGGTGTTGGTGGCTCGGGGAAGCATGGCGTACTCGGCGGTGACCCAGCCGGTGCCACGGCCCTTGAGCCAGCGCGGGACGTTGGACTCGAAGGAGGCCGTGCACAGCACCCGGGTGCCGCCGAACTCGATGAGCGCCGAGCCTTCGGCGTGCTCGGACCATCCGCGGGTGATCCTCACCTCGCGCAGCTGGTCGGGGGCACGTCCATCGGCTCGCTGGAGGTTCTCAGTCACGCTGTGTTCTCACGGTCCTCTCGGGGTGGTCGGATGCGACGACGACGGCGGGGGCCGGCGAGGTCTGGGGTGCGGCGTCTCCGGAGGGCCCGACCCGGTAGGTCACTCCCCCGACGGCTACGGCGATGTCACCGGTGAACGTGCCGCGGGCGTGCTCCAGGAGGATCCGCTGGGAGGTCCACACCGGGATGTGGGTCAGCAGCAGCCGCCCGACGCCTGCGGCGGTGGCCATCTCGCCGGCACGGTGGCCGTTGAGGTGCACTCCTTCGATGTGGTCGTCCCGGCCGTCCTCGAAGGCGGCCTCGCAGAGGAAGAGGTCGGCACCCCGGGCGGCCTCGACGAGGTTGTCACAGGCGTCGGTGTCCCCGGAATAGGTCAGGGTGCGCAGTCGGCCGTCCTCGCCGGAGACCTGCACCCGCAGCGCGTAGGCCTCGTCGATGGGATGCCGTACCGGGACCGGGGTGATGGTGAAGGGCCCGATCTGTTCTGCCTGCCAGGGGTTCCAGCTGCAGAAGTCGAAGTCCGGGTGCATGCCCGGGTCCGGTTCCATGCCGTAGGCGTTGGCGATGCGCTGGTCGGTGTAGATCGGTCCGAAGACCGGCAGGTGCTTGCCGGGCCAGCCGCCGGGACGCCAGCGGATCGCCACGTGGAGTCCGCAGAGGTCCATGTAGTGGTCGGGGTGCAGGTGGCTCAGGCAGACCGCGTCGAGGTCCTCCAGCGCGATGTGCTGCTGGAGCTTGCCCAGCGCGCCGTTGCCGAGGTCGAGGATGATCCGCCAGGTGCGCCCCTCATGCTCCGCGCTGAGCATGTAGCACGATGCCGGCGACTCGGGCCCGGGGAACGAGCCGCTGCATCCGATGATCGTCAGTTCCATGTCCTGCCCAGTCCCCTCAGGTCGTCTCTCCGCCAGCGGCGGCGCGCGGCACCGATGCAGCCGATGGCGATGACGTCGACGGCGCGGTCGCACCGGCCAGCATAGCGTCGGTGATCTGTGGAATCACACCGGTGGGGTAGGTCTCCGTCACATGGTCGAGCTGCCGCACCTCCGCGACCTCGGGTCCCAGGAATCGGCGGGCCAGCCGACGGAACGAGTCGGCGGGCCCGGTGGAGAGGAAGATGTGCTCCCCGACCGAGGCGTCGGCGTCACGCAGCAGCCCATGTCGGGTGAGCGCGCCGAAGAGGTCCTTGGCGGTCTCCTCGGCTGAGGAGACCAGGGTGACCGAGTCGCCCATGACATAGGAGAGCACCCCGGTCAGCAGCGGGTAGTGGGTGCAGCCCAGCACCAGGGTGTCCACCTCCTGCTCACGCAGCGGAGCGGTGTACTCCTCGGCGGCAGCGATCAGTTCGGGCGAGGCGGTGATCCCGCGTTCCACGAACTCCACGAATCGTGGACAGGCCGCCGAGGTGACGTGGAGCTGGGGGGCCGCGGCGAAGGTGTCCTCGTAGGCGCGGGAGCCCACCGTGGCAGCCGTGCCGATGACGCCGATCCGTCCGGAGCGGGTCGCCGCCACGGCACGCCGCACCGCTGGCTGGATGACCTCCACCACGGGAATCCCGTAGCGCGCCGTGTACCGCTCCCGTGCGTCCCGGAGCACAGCCGAGGAGGCGGAGTTGCAGGCGATGACCAGGGCCTTGACCCCCGAGTCCACGAGCTCGTCCATGACGCCCAGGGACTGCGCCCGGACCTTCGCGATGGGCAGCGGGCCGTAGGGCCCGTGCGCGGTGTCCCCGATGTAGAGCACCGACTCGCCGGGCAGCTGGTCCAGCACCGCCCGGGCGACGGTCAGCCCGCCGACCCCAGAGTCGAAGATCCCGATGGGCGCCTCGGGATGAGGAGCGGCGACCTTCACCCCGTGCCCTCGTCGTCGCCCTCGTCGTCGTCCTCGCCCTCGGGGAGGAACTCGACCATGGCGGTGAAGAGGGTCTCCTGCAGCCAGGTGATGAAGGTGTAGATCTCGGCCATGAAGGTCTCGGTGTTCTTCACCCGGCCGGAGACGGCGGCGCGGTGCACCCGCTCGGCATCCTCCTCGGTGCGGATCTCCATCCGGGTGGCCAGGGTCAGGCGCACGTCATTGATGGCACGGCCGAACAGCGGCGCTTGGTCCTCTGCCAGCTGGACCGGGGAGGACTCCAGCAGCATGCGTGCGGTGCGCAGGTCGGCGATCTTGGACTCACGCAGGGAGGCCTCGGCGAGGCGACGCAGCTGTCCGGCCTGCTCCGGGTCCCGCGACGCCGCGGGAAGCAGGCGGGCGAGCACCTCGTCCCGCGGGGCGTCCAGGACCTCCGAGCCGCCGAGTCCGGCCAGCTCGGCGCTGAAGTGGGCGAGGACGGGGTCCTGCCGCAGATGCTGCGTCGACTCGGCGTCCTCGTCCGTCTCGGGCTCCGCGGAGTCCGCAGCGACCTCGTCGGTCCGCGACTGCAGCAGGTCGATGACGTCGCCGCAGAGCGAGCTCAGCAGACGGCGCTCATGGGCGTCCAGGTCGGCGCGATAGCCGTGGGAGGTCGCGCGGAAGGCGGTGGCCATGGGTTCAGGCCTCCTCGAGTGTGGCCTGCAGCCCGAAGTGGTGCATGGCGGTGACGTGGCGCTCGACCTGTTCGCGGGTCCCGGTGGCCACCACGGCGCGACCCTGCTCATGGACCTGCATCATCAGCTGGTGCGCGCGCTGCCGAGAGTGCCCGAAGTAGCTGCGGAACACCCAGGCGACATAGGACATCAGATTGACAGGGTCGTTCCAGACGACGACCTGATACGGACGCTGGACGTGCTGGAGCGTCGAGAACTCTGCCTCGAGATCGGTCTCCTCACGGGTGAGCGTCGACCCTTCCACGGAGCTCATGCTGGTTATTCTACGCTGGGGGCGTGACACATTCACTCCGCCCGGAGGCTCGCGGCTCCTCACCGGCCGCGCCCCGCCCCTCCACCGCGCTTCTCACCGACCAGTACGAGCTGACCATGGTCCAGGCCGCCCTGCGGTCGGGCGCGGCGCATCGCCGCTGCGTGTTCGAGGTGTTCGCCCGCAGCCTGCCGGCGGGGAGGCGCTACGGCGTCGTGGCGGGCACCGGGCGGCTGCTCGAGGGACTGGCGGAGTTCCGCTTCGGGGGTCCGGAGCTGGACTTCCTGGCCGGTCACCGGATCGTCGACGACGCCACCGTGGATTTCCTGCGCGAGTACCGCTTCAGCGGGAGCATCCACGGCTATGCCGAGGGCGAGGTCTTCTTCCCGCATTCCCCCGTGCTGCGCGTGGAGGCCAGCTTCGCGGAGGCGACCCTCCTGGAGACATTCGTCCTCTCCGTGCTCAACCATGACTCGGCCATCGCCTCGGCCTCCTCGCGGATGACGGTCGCCGCAGGTGAGCGCCCCTGCGTGGAGATGGGATCGCGCCGCACGCAGGAGCACTCGGCGGTGGCCGCGGCACGGGCGGCGGTGATCACCGGGTTCTCGGCGACCTCGAACCTCGAGGCCGGGCGTCGCTGGGGGCTGCCGACTCTCGGCACCGCCGCGCACGCCTTCACTCTGCTCCACGATTCCGAGGAGCAGGCCTTCGCCGCCCAGGTGGAGGCGTTCGGCGCGGGCACGTCGCTCCTGGTGGACACCTACGACGTCGAGGCCGCCGTGCACCGCGCGGTCGAGATCGCCGGGCCGGAGCTGGGCGCGGTGCGGCTGGACTCCGGGGACCTGATCGAGCAGGCCCATCAGGTCCGCACACTGCTGGACTCGCTGGGCAACACCGAGACCCGGATCATCGTGACCTCGGACCTGGACGAGTACGCGATCGCACGTCTGCAGTCCGCCCCGGTGGACTCCTACGGCGTGGGCACCCAGCTGGTGACCGGCTCGGGCGCACCGACGGCCTCGATGGTCTACAAGCTGGTCGAGCGCACCGACGACGACGGCGTCCCGGTCCCCGTCGCGAAGGCGGCGGTCGGCAAGACCAGTGTGGGCGGGGTCAAGCACCCGGTGCGCACCTACGGCACCGATCATGTAGCGCAGGCCGAGGTGGTCGGCATCGGCCGGGCTCCCACCTTTGAGGCCGACGACCACCGCGAACTGATGGTGCCGCTGGTGATCGACGGGGAGATCCTCGCCGAGCACACCGGCGCCGAGGGCGTGGAGCGCGCCCGCCGGCGCCACCGCGCGTCCGTGGACGAGCTTCCTGCCGCTGCGACCAGCCTGCAGGACGGCGAGCCGGTGCTGCCGACGATCTTCAGCTGACCTCGGAGTCGACGCGTCCGGCGTCCTCGCCCGTCTGCTCGGGATCAGTGTGCGGCCCCATGGCCTCCTCGCTGAAGAGGCTGATGATCTCCGCCTCCCCGGGTCCGGCCGCGCTGAACGCGTGGGGGATCAGCGTGTCGAATTCCGCGGCCTCCCCGCGGCTGAGGATGACCTCCTCCTCGCCGAGCTGCAGGCGGAGGCGGCCGGAGGTCACATAGAACCATTCGTAGCCCCGGTGGGTGTGGAGGCGCTCATGCGGGGACCGCTCCGCATAGGTGATCCGGAAGGCGTTGACCGGGGAACGCTCCTCGGAGAGGGGCTGGACCTCCATCCCCTCTCCGCGCCATCCGGGGCGGCTGACTCGGGGGTCGGATGCTTCGTGGACCAGCAGGTCGTCCACTGCGATGCCCAGTTCTCGGGTGAGCGGCAGCAGCAGCTCCAGACTCGCCTGCCGCTTGCCCGACTCCAGACGCGAGATCGTCGAGGTGGAGACCCCTGAGGCTCGGGCCAGCCGGTCCAGGGTCCAGCCCCGTGCCGTGCGTGCGCCACGCAGTCGGATCCCCACCTGCGCGAGTTCTCGGATCACGGTGCCTCGCCCTCCTTCGACGCGTGCGGATGCTTCCAGCCTCCCCAATTATTGCCAATTCTGCAAGATCGCTTTCTGGGAACCGTTCGCAGGAGGAGGATGGGAGCATGAACTCCACTCCTCCCCCCTCCTCCCGCCACACTGTCAGCGCCTCCGGCCCTCGCCCTGAGTCAGGCGAGCTCTACGACGCAGTGGTCATCGGTGCGGGGCCGGCCGGCCTCAGCGCCGCCGTCGCCCTGGGCCGCGCCCGCCGTCGAGTGCTGATCATCGACGCCGGCTCACCCCGGAACCGGGCCGCCTCGCACCTGCACACGGTGCTGGGTCACGAGGGCCTGGATCCCGCCGAGCTGCTCCGCACCGGTCGCCAGGAGGCGCTCAGCTATGGAGCGGACCTCGTGCCCGGCGTCGTCGCCCGGGTCTCCGAAGCCTCCGTGGAGAGCGGCCCGGTCACCCTGACGGTCACCCTCGAGGACGGAAGCCAGGTCCTCGGCCGTGCGGTGATCGCCGCCGGCGGGCTCACCGACGAGCTGCCCGACGTGCCTGGGCTCGCCGAGCACTGGGGGTCCTCTGTGCTGCACTGCCCCTACTGCCATGGCTGGGAGGTCCGCGACAAGCGCCTGGGCGTGCTCGCCGCCGGGCCGATGGCCCTGCACCAGGCCGAGCTGCTGCGCCAGTGGACAGATCGGCTGACCTTCTTCAGCGCCGGCGCCGAGCCTCTCTCCGACGAGACCGCACGGCGGCTCCGCGCACGGGACGTGGTCATCGAGCCTGCCGTCGTCACAGCGGTTCACGGCGAGGACGGCGCGGTGACCGCCGTCACGCTGGCCGACGGGCGCGAGGTGCCCGTGGACGCGATCTTCACCGCTGGCGCCCTGCGACCACACGACGCACCCCTGGAGGAGCTCGGACTCGCACGCAACGCCACCCCGATGGGTGAGTTCCTGTCCGTGGACCGCACCGGGCGCACCAGCCACCCGCGGGTCTGGGCCGTGGGCAACATCTCCGATCCTGCCGCCAACGTGGTGATGTCGATGAGTGCAGGGACCTTCGCCGGAGCCACGGCGAACATGACTCTGGTCAGCGAGGACTTCGACCTCGCGGAGTCGATCTCCATCCCCGGCTGAGCACCCCCAGGGACTCTCCTGCACGCTGCTGCACCGCCGGCCTTCGGTGCAGTAGCGTGGGGAGCACGTGGAGGACTCCACGCGCGCCGTCTAAGGAGGAGATCCATGGCCGAGGCCCTGATCATCGTCGACGTCCAGCACGACTTCTGCGAAGGCGGCACGCTCGCCGTGCAGGGCGGAGCCCATGTGGCCGGCGAGATCAGCGAGTTCTTGGAGGAGGCCCACGCGGACTTCGACGCCGTCGTCGCCACCCAGGACTGGCACATCGACCCCGGGGCCCACTTCGCCGAGAACCCCGACTTCCGCACCAGCTGGCCCGTGCACTGTGTGGCGGGCACCCCGGGGGCGGACCTCCACGAGGACTTGGACACTGACCACATCCAGACCCGCTTCCTCAAGGGGCAATACTCCGACGGATACTCCGGGTTCGAGGGCATGGTCGGAGACCCCGAGCGGGTGGGCACCCTCGAGGGTGAGAACGGCACCAAGGTGACCGCCGGCGACGCGGTCGCCGAGGAATCCCTGGACCTGCACGCCTGGCTCACCGATCAGGAGATCGACACGGTGACGATCGTCGGATTGGCCACCGATCATTGTGTGCGGGCCACCGTGCTCGACGCCGTGGAGAACGGCTACCGGGTGCGCGTCATCCGGGAGCTGACCGCCGGAGTCGATGCTGCACGCTCCGCTGAGACCTGGGAGGAGTTCGCCGAGGCCGAGGTCGAGGTGCTCAGCCTCGAGGATCTCTGAGCCGACGCGCCGCGGGAGCACCGAACCGCACCGGACTCACTTCCGGCCCACGAACCAATTCTGCAGCTTCTTGAGCCGGGCCTCCAGCTGCGCCTGCGTGGCCTGTCCGACCTGCGGGCCGCCGCAGGCCTCGCGCAATTTGTTGTGGACCGTGCCCTGGTGCATCCCGGTCTTCGCGGAATAGGCCGAGACCGAGGTGTTCAGCTGGCCGCGGATCTTCTTCAGCTGCCGGTGGTCCACCACGTCGGCGGGCCGTTCCTGAGCGACCTCCGGCCGGCGCTTCAGCTGCTGGGCCTGGTGCTGCTTGAGCAGCGTGGACACCTGGTCCGGCTCCAACAGCCCGGGGATCCCCAGAAAGTCCATCTCCTCCTCGGAGCCCACTGCTCCCCCGAGTCCGAACTCGTCACCGTCAAAGAGGACTTTGTCGAAGGAGGCGTTCGAGTGCAGGGCCGCGAACTTGCCCTTGGTGAGCTCCTCGGAGGCACGGTCCTCCTGCTCCGCCTCGTCCAGGAGATCCTGCTCCTGGATCTCGGACTCCTCGCCGACTTGCGGCACCTCCAGGGCGTGGTCCCGTTCCTCCTCCATCTCATTGGCCAGGGCGGTCAGCACGGGCACCGAAGGCAGGAAGACACTGGCGACCTCGTTGGCGTTGCGCCGCCGCACGAAGCGCCCGATCGCCTGAGCGAAGAACAGCGGAGTCGACGTCGAGGTCGCATACACGCCCACGCACAGCCGTGGGACGTCCACGCCCTCAGAGACCATCCGCACCGCCACCATCCACATCCGGGACCCGTCCTCGGAGAAGTCCTCGATGCGCTGCGACGCCTCCTTGTCGTCGGAGAGCACAATGGTGGTCTTCTGCCCGGTCAGGCGGTCCAGCTGCGCGGCGTAGGCCCGCGCGCTCTCATGGTCGGTGGCGATGACCAGGCCGCCGGCGTCCTCCACCCTCTCCCGGACGTTGAGCAGCCGCTTGTGCGCGGCCGAGAGGACCGAGGGGATCCACTCACCCTCAGGGTTGAGCGCGGTGCGCCAGGCATGGTTGGTGATGTCCTTGGTCGCGGCCGCGCCGAGCTGCGCCTCCATCTCCTCTCCGGAGGAGGTGCGCCAGCGCATGTTCCCCGAATAGGCCATGAAGACCACCGGGCGGACGACCTTGTCCTTCAGCGCCGGACCGTAGCCGTAGGAGTAGTCGGACTGCGAACGCCGCACACCGTCGGCGTCCTCGGTGTAGTCCACGAACGGGATCGGAGAGGTGTCGGAGCGGAAGGGCGTGCCGGTCAGCGCCAGGCGGCGCGTCGCCGGGGTGAACGCCTCACGGATGCCGTCACCCCAGGAGAGCGCGTCGCCGGCGTGGTGGATCTCGTCGAGGATCACCAGGGTGCGTCCGGCCTCGGTCTTGTTCCGGTGCAGCGCCGGCTTGTTCGCCACCTGGGCATAGGTGACCGCGACGCCGATGAACTGCCGGCCATGACGGCCGTCGGAGTTCTTGAAGTTGGGGTCGATCGCCAGACCGATGCGGGAGGCCGCGTCGGCCCACTGCCGCTTGAGATGCTCGGTGGGCGCCACCACACAGATGCGGTTGATCTCGCCCGAGTCCACCAGAAGCTTCGCCACGCGCAGGGCGAAGGTCGTCTTTCCCGCACCGGGCGTCGCCACGGCCATGAAGTCCTTGGGCGACCTGCGGATGTAGAGATCCAGCGCCTCCTGCTGCCACTGCCGCAGCTTCGGGGCGGTGCCACGAGCGGCGCGGTGCGGATACACCGGTGGCATCGAGGCTCCGACGTCGGTGCCGACGTCGAACAGCGACTCCGTCTGAACGCCTGAGGAATCAGTCACAGCTGTGCATGCACCCTTGAAGGTCGAGGTCCGGTGGTCTGGTTCCGCCCACGCTTGGTCTGCCGCGGGCTCAGGGAAGGGCCCCCGCACAGGCGGGGGCCGGGCTGAGGCCAGAGATGTTCACACGGCGGAGGTGCCCGCCGTCGTCATGGATGGGTCAGCGGTTGCGCCCGAAGCCGAAGAAGCCACCCCCGCGGCCGGCTGAGCCGCCGTCGCCGTCCCCGTCACCACCCTGAATGCCCTCATAGATCTCCTGGCACTCGGGGCAGACCGGAAACTTCTTCGGATCGCGGGAGGGGATCCAGACCTTGCCGCACAGAGCGACGACCGCGCCCCCCTCGAGGGCCGACTCCATGATCCTGTCCTTCTTCACATAATGCGAGAAGCGCTCATGGTCACCCGGCTCGGACAGCTGTTCCTGGTGCTCACGCTCGATCGTGGTCGCACCGCCCGGGGACGGTGCGGAGGCCGGATCTGCGGTGTGCATGTCGGAGGATGCCACGGTGGGCACGGAAGGGAGGTCCTGTGCACCGGGCAGGCGGACGCTGTGCTTGTGAACCATCATGGACCTCATTCTACCGCTCCATCCCTGACACAGTCATCGCGACGCCACACGGCCAGGATGCTGATCCATCCCGAGCGGCGAGGGCCGCTCACCGGGCCCGGCACCACGGGGCTCAGGCGTGGGCCCGGACCTGCTGGAACAGCTCGGGCTGGCTGCGGTCGTAGATGCGGGCGCCCAGGACCAGACCCGCGGTGAGCAGCGCCGCACCCTTGAGCACGGCCAGGATCCCCGTCAGCACCCCGATCCAGGCGATGTCGACGACCAGCCAGGCGATCCAGCCGGCGAGCTCCGGGATCATCAGCACGACGATGGCCAGCATCGAGAGCAGCTGGACGGCCATCACCCGCCCCATCGCACCCTGCGGCTGTTTGAAAGGGCTCTCCCCGGGCCTGGGCACCGGATACGTGAACCGGGCGGAGACGACCAGCGAGACTCCGACCGCGGTGAACAGGGCGCCCAGGCTCAGCCCTGTGGTGAGCAGCACCTGCATGGCGCCCTCGGCGATGAGGGCGGGGATCACCGCGGCCAACAGGGTCGCCGGCAGCGCGAACACCAGCAGCGCGAAGGCTCTGCCGAATCGATCATCAATGCCGCGGACCCCTGACGTCACGTGCAGACTGAAGGCCGTGTGGTCATAGGCCACATCCGCAGAGATGGCGAAGCCCAAAGTGAAGGCCAAGAAGGGACCGAGGGCATAGAGGAAGCCGGTCTGCCCGGTCTGCAGGTGCATCACGGTCACGAGGATCACCAGGCCGGGCACGACCACGAGCGAGCCGCCGTACCGGGGATCCTTCAGCCAATAGGTCAGAGCACGGGCGGCCACCGCGGCCCACGGGCGATCCGGCAGGAGAGCGAACAGCCCCAGGCGACCCTGCTGGGCGGCTCCGCGGCGGACTGTGGCCGAGCCGGGGCGCTCCGTGATCTTGACCAGACCGGCGCGGATGACCAGCACGGCCGCACCGGCGGTCCCGGCGAGGATGAGCAGGTGGATCAGGAAGCCTCCCCAGTCGCCGGCCGCGACGTCCCCGGGCAGCGCGGTCCCCGCGCCCAGCGGGGTGTAGGAGATGACTCGGGTGACCGTCGGCAGCGCCTCGGCGAGGCTGCCGAAGGCATCCTGCACGAGCGTGGACGCCGGCCAGACGAGGATCGCCAGGCCCAGCCCGGTGACCGCCATCAGATCACGGAAGCGGCGTCCGTCCAGCCAGGCGCTGGCCGTCGTGGTGACCGCTTGGCTGACCAGCGAGAAGGTCACCAGCAGTATCGGAGCGCTGACCGCGGCAGTGATCATGGCCGCCGGCTCGGCGCGCCAGTAGAGCACGTGGCCCAGCAGCCACACCACCGTGAGCAGGGCTCCGAGGGACAGCAGGCCGCACAGCACCAGGCCCGTGACCAGGGACCGTCGAGGTACCGCTGTGGTCACGAAATGTCTGGGGTCCATCAGACTGTCACGACCGGTGAGGAACAGCGGGATCAGCAGCCAGAGCAGCAGCACGGCGGCGCCGAGCAGCACGGAGACGGTGTGCCGAGTCTCCAGCGCCAGGCCGGCGGCCGGAGACCCGCTCACCACCAGAGCGGTGACCAGCAGACTCGTCATGCCCAGCCCGTAGAGCAGCATGAACAGCGTGCCGACGACCTGCCAGGCGGAGCGTCTGAAGCTGTTGGCGGCCAGCGCGAGCTTCAGGCGGATCAGAGTCGCAACCATGACAGCTCCTCGTGCCCGCCCTCGAGCCCGACCAGCTCCACGAAGCGACTCTCCAGGTCACCGCCGTCTCGGACCTCCTCCACGGTCCCCGAGACCAGCAGACGCCCTTCGGCGATGATGCCCACGTGGGAGCACATCCGTTGCACGAGGTCCATCACGTGGCTGGAGAGGATCACCGTGCCACCGGAGGCCACGTAGCTGTCCAGCAGGCCTCGGATGGTGCGGGCAGAGACCGGGTCCACCGCCTCGAAGGGCTCGTCCAGGACGAGCAGCTCCGGAGCATGGATCATCGCGGAGGCCAGCGCGATCTTCTTGGTCATTCCGGCCGAATAGTCGGCGACGAGCTGACCCGCCGCCTCAATGAGGCCGAGAACTCTCAGCAGGTCCGCCGTGCGCTCGGCGACGGTCTCCCGGTCCATCCCACGCAACAGGCCCGCATAGGTGACGAGCTGCTCCCCGCTCAGCCGGTTGAAGAGCATCACTCCGTCGGCGAGCACACCCATGCTGCGCTTGGCCTGGAGCGGCCGGGCCCACACGTCGACGCCGCCGACCTCCGCTCTGCCGTGGTCCGGGCGCAGCAGGCCGGTGGCCATGGAGAGCGTGGTGGTCTTCCCAGCGCCGTTGGGCCCGACGAAGCCGTAGAACGACCCTCGAGGGACCTCCAGGTCGAGACCGTCCACGGCGAGCTTCTCACCGAACCGCTTCCCCAGGCCGCTCAGCCGCAGGGCGGGCGGGCGGCCGGTGGATTCACTGTCGTGCGGCAGTACCGGGGCGGGCGACGTCGTGCGGCCGAACTCTGTCATGGTCGTCAGGCTAGTCTGTCGGCTGGAGGGCCAGCATCACCCGCGAGGATGATTCATCGGCTCAGAACAGCGCGCGGGCCAGTTGCTGACGCGAAGTGTTCACCCGAGGGTCGGTGTCCCCGACGATGGAGTAGAGCTCCACCAGGTGGGCCCTGGCCCGCTCCCGCTCTTCGCCGAAGTGGCCGCGGATGAAGGTGATCAACCGGGCGAAGGCGTCCTCCACGTGACCGCCGAGGACGTCCAGGTCGGCCACAGTGATCTGCGCGCCGACGTCGTCCGGGCTCTGCGCCGCCGCCGAGCGAGCCTGGTGGAGGTCCACGTCCTGGGTGCGCCGCATCAGCCGCACCTGGGCCAGACCGATCGAAGCGTCGGTGTCGCCCGGGTTCTCCCGCAGCGCCTGCTCGTAGGCGTCGATCGCTCCGTCGAGGTCACCAGTCTCCAAGCAGTCGTGGGCCTTCTGGTGCAGCGGCGGCAGCTCGGGCTCCTCCTCGGCGGCACGCGCTCGCCGGCTCTGCGGGGGAAGCTTCTGGGTCATGCCGTTCTGAGTGGCCAACTGGACCATCTCGGTGACCACCTGGCCGAGCTGGTCGGCCGGTACCGACGAGTCGAACTCACCGACGGGACGCCCACCGACGAAGGCAGTCGCCACAGGGATCTGATCCGCTCCCTGGGCCTGCGCAAGCTCCGGGCTGATCGAGGCGTCGACCTCGGCGAGCAGCACACGGCCCTGCTGGGCGTCCACGTGGTCTGCCAGCGTGGAGCGCATCGTCGTGGAGGCTTCGTCCTCCCCGTGGATCAGCACGATCACCGGCGCCTGGGCCGAGAGCTGCACGATCTGCTGCAGCTGCTCAGGACGGATCGGCACCACCCAGCTGTCGGCACCGGCGGCGTGCTCGCCGCCGGGCTGTCCCGGCTGGGGGTCCGGCCCACCGGCTCCTCCCAGCTGCGAGAGGTCCACCGCACCACGGGCGTTCACCGAGGCGGTCGCGCCGGTCTCGGATTCGGGTCCTGACTGGGTCACAGAGCTCACTCCTCCATCACTGCTGCTGGTCCGTACCGACTGCTCCGTCCCCGTCGGCCAGAGGCCGGGCGGGCACGGTCAGTCGAGGATGTTCACGTCACTCACGATATCGTGCACGCCGAGCAGGACCACCTGGTCCTCGTCCTCGGCGGGGATGTGGAGGATCATCGACTCCCGGTTGATGACGTCGGCGTCCGCAGTGGTCGTCTGTGTGCCGGCCAGCTCAGCGAGCGTCTCGTCCTCGAAGATGATCTGGTCCCCCAGCTCGAGCGGCCGCAGCTGCATCGTGGAGTCGAAGGACCCCACGGCGAGCACGGAACCGTCGGGAAGCCGCAGCGCGGTGGTGCTCCCCTCCACCAGGGGTCGGGTGTAGGAGATCTCCACGTCGGCAGCCGCCTCGCGGACCTCCTCCTGATAGGACTGCAGGTCCTCGATGTAGGGGTTGTCCTCCACGTGCGCGCCGAAATAGTACTCACGGTTGTTCAGGAACACCGCCGTGCGGATCATGGCGTAGTCCGGGGCGAAGCGGGCGACCTCGGCCTCCGGGTCCACCGGGACGATTCCCCCTTCCTCTGCGGCGATGGCCGGGAACTCGGTGCCGGGCATCATCATCACGGCCTGGGTGAGCCGGTAGTTCTCCCGCGGCGAGTCCTGTTCGATCACCAGCACCTGGGGAATCTCGGACTCTTCGTGTCGGGTGATGACCACGGCCTGGCGGGGGAACTCGGTGGATGAGGTGACGGCGGCGGCGAGCGGTGCGGAGCCGATAGGCTCCGGGCCGGCGGCGTCGCTGATCTCCTGGTTGCGGTAGGTGAGCTCACGGACCTCAAGGGCGTTCCCGTCGACGCGCTCCTCGAGGACCTCAGCATCCTGGTCCTCGTCACCGGCCTCGACGACCTCGACGATGTCCTCCAGGATGTGCTGGAGCTGGCTTTCCAGAAGCACCGAGTACTCACCGGCCTCGGGAACATCAGCGCCGGCGTCCTCAGCGTCCGCGTCGTCGAACTCCTCCTCAGCCTGCTCCTCGGCCTGCTCCTCGGCCTCCTCGGGCGAGGCGCGCAGGCTCCCGGTGATGTCGGCGCCGGGCACTGCGGTGACGGCCACGGCCGCGAGCACCGCGACCGAGGAACTGCGCCACCAGAATGAGCGGCGTCCGGGCTCCTGGCTGTCAGCGGCAGGGCCCTCAGCCGCAAGGTCCTCAGCTGCAGGGTCCTCATCGGGGGTTCCCGAGGGAGCGGGGGCGGTCGCGTCGTCCTCCTCACGCACCGGCACCCCATCCGGGCCTGCGGTGGTCTCACCGTCGGCTGAGGTCTCCTCCACACCGGGGGTCGCAGGGATCACAGTGGTCTCCTCCGAGGTCAGATCCATGACCTCCTCGCCATCGACGTCCTTGTCGTCGGCATCCTCCTCGTCGATCTCGGCACGATCAGCGGCCTCAGCGTCGGCCAGAGTCCCGGAGGAGGCCTCGGACTCCTCGCCCGCGGCGGGGGTGATCGTCGTCGCCGTGGTCGCGTCCGTGGGTTCGGAGGCCCCTGCGTCCTCGACGTCGGCCCCCTCTGCCTCCTGCGCGTCCTCTGGCACCACCTCGCCGTCATAGGCCGCGGCGAGCACATCGCGCTCCCTCCGGCGGGCGGCCATGGCGCGGTAGGACAGCAGCAGGGCCAGCAGGATCAGCAGCGCACCGGCCACGCTCAGCGCGATGCCCAGGGTGCGGTCCACCGGCTGCTCGACCTCGACAGCGACTGCGGCCGGGGCGGCTTCCTCGCCGTCGCGGAAGAGCATCAGCCCCCAGTCCCCGGAGTCATCGGGGGCGACCCAGCGATACTCCAGAGATCCTTCGGCGATCTCCGTGGCGACCCACAGGTCAGAACCTGAAGGGTCCGGCACCTGGGCCTCGCCGTCGACATGCTCCGCGACCACGCTCGGCGGCTCCTCGGCGGAGCCTTCCTCCACACCGGTGATGCGCACATGGGCCGCATCGTCCACCCAGGCGTCGATGTCGTCGAGACGCGCCAGAGCGATCGTGAACTCACCCTCAGCCTCGATGGTGAATTCCTCGCTGCCCTGCTCGGGATCCACCACGCCGTCGGTGATCACCGTCAGCGGGGCCTCCTCGACCTCGGACGTCTGCGCTGTGGAGACCTCCTGCGGAGCCCAGACGGACAGCAGGCCGATGCCAGCCGCCAGGGCGGCCAGTCCGAGCAGGAAGGCGAGGATCGATGACAGGAAACGCACGGATGGGTGTCCTTAGATGTGGAGGGCACATGAACGGACGGACCGCCGCCACATCGGCGGCGGTCCAACACTTTAGACTAACTCACGATAACGATCCGGTCACGCTCGGGAGCACCTTGGACGGCTCGTAGACGCGACGTTCCGGACCGCCTCCCGCGCCCCGACAGGGCGCACAGCTAGGCTGACCTCGTGAGTCTCCTGCAGCGAGCTCTCCGGCGACTGACCCCACGGGGGCGTCGTGCGGGGACAGAGGACGCCAGCCCGGACGCCCCCGCGCGCCCTGACGCCGACCTGGGCAAGAACTCTCCGCGGCGCATCTCGCGCCTGCGCCGCTCGCTGCGCCCGATCCTCGAAGACCCTGACGAACCCGTGCGGCGCTACGACGCCTACGGACTGCCGCCCGAAGTGGACCCGAGCCCCGCTGAGCGGGCCACCCCCGGGGCCGTCGGCCCGGCCGGGTCCGCCGTGCGCCCAGCAGACGGCTCCCAGGGGACCTCGTCGGGCGCCTCGCCCCAGCCGATGCAGGACGAGCCCTCCGGACACCCGGACACCGCCGTGACAGGCGTCGACGTCGCGTCCACCGGCTCCTCCCCGCCGGGTCCCACGCAGCGCGATCCCACGCAGCCCGATCCGAGGGCTCCGCGCGCCCTGCAGCAGTTCACGCAGACCACGCGTCCGGTCTACACAGGCTTCATGTTCACCGTCGGCGTCGGCCTGGCACTGCTGATCTTCTACATCGGACAGACGAACACCCAGCTGCTCGTCTGGATCGGGGCGGCGCTGTTCATCGCTTTGGGCCTGGACCCGGTGGTCCGCGCCCTGGAGCGCCTCGGACTCCCTCGCCCCGCCGGGGTCACCGCGACCATGCTGACCTTCGTCACCACAGTCGCCTCCTTCATCGCGTGGCTGGCTCCCGCGGTGACCCAGCAGATGTCGAACTTCGCAACCTCGATCCCGCAGATCGTCTACGACATGTCACGCACCCCCTGGTTCCGGCGTCTGGACGACGACTTCCAGCTCCAGGACATCATCGACACCGAGGTCAGCCGCTTCGTCGCGGACTCGTCGAACATCACCAATGCCCTGGGCGGACTCTTCGGCGTGGGCGCAGCTGTGCTGACCACAGGCTTCGGGATGCTCGTGGTGGCGGTCCTGGCCCTGTACTTCTTGGCCTCGCTGCCCACCATGAAGGCCTGGGGCTATCGGCTCGTGCCTCGAACCCGCCGCCCGCGCATCCAGCACCTGGGCGAGAGGATCCTCAACGGCGTGGGCTACTACGTCATCGGCCAGGCCTGCGTGGCGTTCTTCAACGGTGTGGTGGCCTATATCGCGATCACCATCGCCGGTGTGCCATTCGGGGCCCTCTTCGCCGTCGTCGTCGGGGTACTGGCCTTCATCCCGCTGGTCGGACCGGTGACCGGCGGCTCACTCGTGACCCTCGTGGCCCTGACCGTGGACTGGCAGACGGCGGTGACCTTCGCGGCGATCTACTTCATCTACCTTCAGATCGAGGCCTACCTGGTCTCTCCGCGCATCATGTCCCGGGCGGTGAAGATCCCAGCCGCGGTCGCCGTGATCTCAGTGATCGCCGGAGGCACGCTGCTCGGCGTCCTGGGCGCCCTGATGGCCATCCCGACGGCCGCCGCCCTGATGCTGCTGATCCGTGAGGTGCTGATCACCCATCAGGACTCTCGGTGACCGCCTGTGCCGCTTCCGTCCAACCGCTCAGCTGATCCGCCAGCAGTGGCTGTGCCAATGCCGACGCTCGGCGGCCGCATGCTCGTCCCCGAAGAGGGAGTCGGCCCGCCACGCCACCACGTGCGCGGTGCCGGCCGGGATGGCCAGGTGACATCCCGGGCAGATGTACTCCTTGGCCGCACCGGCTGCGGCGATCCGACGCACATGGTACTCCCCGTCACGGCGGGAGACCGTTCCCGCAGAGAATCCTCCGGCGGAGAGCAAGCCCGGATTCAGGGGACGGGCTTCGCGCTGCCATTTGGAGGGTCCGCGCCCGCCGCGCCGTGATCCTCGAGAGCCCTTCGCCATGGACCCCATTGTGGCAGAGCCGCCCCGGCATCTCACCGCACGGCGTGCACCGCACGCAGCGGCGGAGCGGGTAGGATCGATCACCGTGCGATTGGTGATTGCGACATGCTCCGTGACCTATACCGGACGACTCAACGCCCACCTGGCCCAGGCGACGCGCCTGCTGATGGTCAAAGCTGACGGCGCGGTGCTCGTCCATTCCGACGGCGGCTCCTACAAGCCGCTGAACTGGATGTCCCCTCCGGCCACCCTGCGCGTCACCGAACCGGACGCCGAGGAGGCCGAGGCCGGCATCGTCGAGATCTGGACCGTCAAGGCCGATAAGAGCGACGACACCCTGCGCATCTCGCTCTCCGAGATCCACCATGACTCCCGCCACGAGCTCGGAGCGGACCCCGGGCTGGTCAAGGACGGGGTGGAGTCTGATCTGCAGCGGCTGCTCTCTGAACAGATCGATCGTCTCGGCGATGGCCACAGCCTCATCCGCCGCGAGTACCCAACCCCGATCGGCCCGGTGGACATCCTGGCGAAGGGCCCCGGCGGCACCATCGCCGTGGAGCTAAAGCGGCGTGGGGACATCGACGGCGTCGAGCAGCTCACGCGCTACCTGGACCTGCTCAACAGAGACCCGCTGCTGGCCCCGGTGGAAGGCGTCTTCGCGGCGCAGCAGATCAGGCCGCAGGCGCGCACCCTGGCCGAGGACCGGGGCATCCGCTGCGTGGTCCTCGACTATGACGAGATGCGCGGCGTGGATGACGCCGAATCCCGCCTGTTCTGACCCCGCCCCGGCCTGGCCGCCTCGCTTTCCCTACGGCACCAGCAGCGCTACGGCGCCAGAGGCCGAGCCCTGCGGTGTGCGCACACACGAAGGCCGCCGTCGGGCCCCTCACGGGGTTCGACGGCGGCCTACGAGTGTGTGAAGTGAGTGTGCCGGTCAGTCCGTGACCAGCTGGGCGTCGTCAGCGACGACGGTCACCCGGTCGGAGTCGACCGAGAAGAAGCCACCGTTGAGATGCGCCCGGACAGGGGCACCCTCCACCGGCTCGATGACTAGCTCACCGGAGGACAGCAGCGCCAGCACCGGAGTGTGACCGGGGAGGATCCCCATGTCACCCTCGATGGTGCGGCCACGGATCGCCTTCGCGGTCCCGGACCACACTGCGCGGTCCTGGGAGACCACCTGGACGTCGAGTTCAGCCATGATCTGTTCCTTCCCCGTGATGTCCGAAGACTCAGGAGTTCTTCTGCAGCTCGGCGTACTTCTGCTCGACGTCGTCCAGGCCACCGACGTTGTAGAACGCCTGCTCCGGAATGTGGTCGAGATCGCCGTTGCAGATCGCGTTGAAGCCCTCGACGGTGTCCTTGATCGGCACCGTCGAACCCTCGACGCCGGTGAACTGCACCGCGGTGTAGGTGTTCTGGGAGAGGAACTGCTCGATGCGGCGGGCGCGCGAGACCATGATCTTGTCCTCTTCGGAGAGCTCGTCCACACCGAGGATCGCGATGATGTCCTGCAGTTCCTTGTTCTTCTGCAAGATCTGCTTCACGCGGGTCGCCGTGTCATAGTGCGCCTGACCGATGTACTGCGGGTCCATGATGCGCGAGGTCGAGCTGAGCGGGTCCACCGCGGGGTAGAGACCACGCGAGGCGATCGCACGCGAGAGCTCGGTGGTCGCGTCCAGGTGGGCGAACACGTTCGCCGGCGCCGGGTCGGTGTAGTCGTCGGCGGGGACGTAGACGGCCTGCATCGAGGTGATGGAGTGGCCACGGGTCGAGGTGATGCGCTCCTGGAGCACACCCATCTCGTCCGCCAGGTTCGGCTGGTAGCCCACTGCCGAGGGCATGCGCCCCAGCAGGGTGGAGACCTCCATGCCAGCCTGGGAGAAGCGGAAGATGTTGTCGATGAAGAGCAGCACGTCCTGGTTCTTCACGTCCCGGAAGTACTCCGCCATCGTCAAAGCGGACAGCGCCACCCGCAGACGGGTGCCGGGCGGCTCGTCCATCTGGCCGAACACCAGAGCGGTGTCCTTGAGCACGCCGGCCTCTTCCATCTCGACCCAGAGGTCGTTGCCCTCACGGGTCCGCTCACCGACACCGGCGAAGACCGAGGTGCCGCCGAAGTTTCGGGCCACACGCGTGATCATCTCCTGGATGAGCACGGTCTTGCCCACACCGGCACCACCGAACAGACCGATCTTGCCACCCTGGATGTAGGGGGTCAGCAGGTCGATGACCTTGATGCCGGTCTCCAGCATCTCGGTGGAGCCCTCCAGGGCCGCGAAGTTCGGAGGCTGACGGTGGATCGGCCAGCGGTCCTCGATCTCCAGCTCGGAGGTCGGCATGTCCAGGGTCTCCCCCAGGACGTTGAAGATGTGGCCCTTGACGGAGTCACCCACCGGCACGGAGATCGCCGAGCCGGTGTCGTGCACCGGCAGGCCACGCACGAGACCGTCGGCCCCCTGCATCGAGATGCCCCGGACGAGGTTGTCGCCCAGGTGCTGGGCTGTCTCGAAGGTGATCGTCTTGGTCTCGCCGCCGAGGGTCACCTCGGTGGTCAACGCGTTGTAGATCTCCGGCATGGCGTCAGCAGGGAACTCGATGTCGACGACCGGGCCGATGACCCGGGCGATACGACCGGTCGCACCCGACGGAACGGCCACGGCGGACTGTTCTGCAGTACTGGCAGTCATCTCTCTCACTTCACTTGATGTTGGATGATGTCAAAGCGGTCAGTTCGGGCGGTCGTTGGCTCCGCCCCGTGGGCTGCTTAGCTCGCGGACAGCGCGTCGGCGCCCGCGATGAGCTCAGTGAGCTCCTGGGTGATCTCGGCCTGTCGTGCGTTGTTGCGCAGCAGCGTGTACTTGCGGATCAGCTCGTCGGCGTTGTCTGCGGCGGACTTCATCGCCCGCTGACGTGCGGCCAGCTCCGAGGCTGAGGCTTCGAGCATCGCCGAGAAGATGCGCGACTCGACGTAGCGCGGCAGCAGCGCGTCGAGCACGTCCTCCGGGGTCGGCTCGAACTCGTAGAGCGGCAGCAGCTCGTCCTCGGCCTCGACCTCCTTCTCGACGACGGCCAGCGGCAGCATCCGGTGGACCACCGGCTCCTGGCTGATCATCGACTTGAACTCGGTGTAGACCAGGTACAGCTCGTCCACGCCGCCCTCGGAGGCGTCCTGGACGAAACGCTCGATCAGGGCATCCCCGATCTCGCGGGCGGTCTCCACCGCCGGAGAGTCAGTCCCTCCGGTCCAAACCTGGTCGTACTCACGCTCACGGAAGTCGAAGTACGCCTGGGCCTTGCGACCGTAGAGATACGGACGGACCTCCTTGTCCTCCTCGCGGAGGTAGGCGATGAGCGACTCGGCACGCTTGAGCACGTTGGTCGAGTAGGCACCGGCGAGACCGCGGTCAGAGGTCATGATCAGCACCGCCGCGCGGGTCGGGTTCTCCGACTTCTGCGTCAGCACATGCTCGATGTCGTCCTGCGAGGCCACGGCCGAGACCGCGCGGGTGATGGCCTCCGAATACGGCAGCGACGCGCGCACGCGCTGGCGCGCCTTGCCGATCCGCGAGGTCGCGATCAGCTCCATCGCTTTGAAGATCTTCTTCATCGACGAGGTCGATGCGATCTTCTCACGGTAGACCCGGATCTGGGCTCCCATGCTTGTCCTTCCCTGAAGTGGTCGGCTCCGCCGCCGACGTGGCGAAGAGCTGGCTCTGCAGCGAGCCCTCTCCTGCGCCGACGTCGACGGCTGGAGTCAGAGTCAGCTCGACTCAGCGGTCCTGAGCGACGATCTCTTCCTGACCGATCTCGTCCGCGGACAGCGCCTCGGCCTGCTCGTTGCCGACGATCGACTGCGGACCCTCCGCGTGGAAGGACCGCTTGAACTCCACGATGGCCTGCTCCAGCTCGGAGAGGGTGTCGTCCTCGAGCTTGCCGGACTCCGCGAGGTTGGTCAGCACGGTCGTCTTGCGACGCAGGTGCTCGATCCAGTCCTGCTCGAAGCGCTTGACGTCGTTGACCTCGACATCATCCAGGTGGCCCTTGGAACCTGCCCAGATGGAGACGACCTGCTCCTCGACCGGGTACGGGGAGTACTGCGCCTGCTTGAGCAGCTCCATCTGACGCTCACCGCGGACCAGCTGCTGACGAGTGGTCGGGTCGAGGTCCGAGGCGAACATCGCGAAGGCCTGCATGTCGCGGTACTGCGCGAGGTCCAGCTTCAGCGTGCCCGCCACCTTCTTCATGGCCTTGACCTGGGCTGCACCGCCGACGCGGGACACCGAGATGCCGACGTCGACCGCGGGGCGCTGGTTGGCGTTGAAGAGGTCCGACTGCAGGAAGATCTGCCCGTCGGTGATGGAGATGACGTTGGTCGGGATGTAGGCCGAGACGTCGTTGGCCTTGGTCTCCACGATCGGCAGTCCGGTCATCGAGCCGGCGCCCAGCTCGTCGGAGAGCTTCGCACAACGCTCCAGCAGACGGGAGTGCAGGTAGAACACGTCGCCCGGGAAGGCCTCGCGCCCCGGCGGGCGGCGCAGCAGCAACGAGACCGCACGGTAGGCCTCGGCCTGCTTCGAGAGGTCGTCGAAGATGATCAGGACGTGCTTGCCGCCGTACATCCAGTGCTGGCCGATGGCCGAGCCGGCAAACGGCGCAAGGTACTTGAAGCCCGCCGGGTCAGAGGCCGGCGAGGCCACGATGGTGGTGTACTCCAGCGCTCCCTGCTCCTCCAGCGTCTGGCGCACGGCCGCGATGGTGGAGGCCTTCTGGCCGACCGCGACGTAGATGCAGCGGACCTGCTTGGTGACGTCGCCGGAGTCCCAGTTCGCCTTCTGGTTCAGGATCGTGTCGATGGCGATGGCGGTCTTGCCGGTCTGACGGTCGCCGATGATCAGCTGACGCTGGCCACGGCCGATCGGGATCATCGCGTCGATGCCCTTGATGCCCGTCTGGAGCGGCTCGTGCACGGACTTGCGCTGCACGACCGAGGGGGCCTGGAGCTCCAGCGCGCGGCGACCCTCCGGCTCGATGTCCCCCAGGTCGTCGATCGGGGCTCCCAGCGGGTCCACGACGCGTCCCAGGAACTTGTCGCCCACCGGCACCGAGAGGACCTCGCCGGTGCGGTGCACCTCCTGGCCCTCCTCGATCCCGGAGAAGTCACCGAGGATCACGACGCCGATCTCGCGGGTGTCGAGGTTCTGAGCCAGGCCCAGGGTTCCGTCCTGGAAACGGAGAAGTTCGTTGGCCATGGTCGAGGGCAGTCCCTCGACGCGGGCGATGCCGTCGGCCGCCGAGATCACCCGTCCGACCTCGACGCGCTCGGTGCGCGCCGGGTCGTAGGACGCTGCGAACTCGTTCAAAGCATTGCGGACGTCGTCGGCGTTGATGGTCAAGTCGGCCATCTGCAGTCCCTGCTCTCCTGTGTCGTGGCCGCAGCTGCGGCCGAGTGGTTCAAAGATTCACGTGTATGTCAGCGCCATCGGCGCTGGATGTCAACGGCGCTGCGAGACGCGTGCGCTGCTCCGGGTCCCCGGATCAGCCTGCCAGTCTCCGGTTGAGGTCGTTGAGTCGTGTCGAGACCGTGGAGTCCACCACCTCGTCACCGACCTGCACCCGGATGCCGCCGACCACGGAAGGGTCGACGACGACGTCGAGTTTGAGCTCTCGTCCGAAGTAACGGTCAAGACTGGAGCTCAGCCGCCGCTGGTGGGCGACGTCGAGCTCCTTGGCGACGGTGACCTGGGCGATCCAACGCTGCTGACGCGCCGCCACCTGCCCGGCGAAGCGCTCCACGAGCGCCTCCGGACGCAGACCACGGGGAGCGGTCACCGCCCGATCGATGAGCAGACGGGCTTCAGCGCCGACTTCGGCGGAGAGACGCCCGGCCAGCTTCCGCTTGGCCTCTGCCTCCGCCTGAGGCTCGGTGAGCGCATGCTGCACCTCGTGAGAGGAGGACACCGCGCGCCTGAAGCTCAGGAGATCGGACTCCAGCGCCTCGAGACCCTCGAGACCGCCCTTCTCAGCCTGAACGGCGGCGACCGAGACCGCGAGACGCTCGACCGCGTCGCCGAGGTCGCGCTCCCGGCTCCAGCGCTGTGAGGCCACGGCCTCGAGCACGGTCGCGGTGCCGGCCCGCACCTTGGCGCCGAAGAGCGCGCGCACCACGGAGGCACGATCCTGCGCCTCACGGGAAGGGTCGGTCAGGCTCCTGCGCAGCGCGGGCGAGGAGTCCAGCACGTCCAACGCGTGGAAGAGCTCAGCCGCGACGGCGAGCTCAGCACCGTCGAGCGTGTCCGCCAGCTGCTCCTGCAGCGAAGCGAGGGATTCTCCGGTCACCGCAGCCATTACTGTGCCGCTCCTGTCCTGTTCGACTGCTCGGCGTCGAGGTCAGCGAGGAAACGGTCCACCACGCGCTCCGAGCGGGCGTCATCCTCCAGAGCCTCTCCGACGATCCGGCCGGCCAGCTGCGTCGCCAGCGCGCCGACGTCCTGGCGCAGCGTCACGGCCGCCTGCTGGCGCTCCGCGGCGATCTGCTGCTGAGCCTGCTCGGTGATGCGAGCAGCCTCTGCCGCCGCCTTCTCCTTGTGCTCGGCGACGATCTGAGCGCCCTCCGCGCGAGCCTCCTCGCGGATGCGGCTGGCCTCGGCACGGGAGTCGGCCAGGTTCTGCTCGTACTCGGCCTTCATCGCCTCGGCCTCGGCCATGGCCTCCTCGGCCTGGCTCAACCCACCCTCGATCGCCGTGCGGCGATCCTGGTAGGCCTTCTCGAAGGCCGGAGCGATGAACTTCACCACGACGGCGAGCAGCGCCAGGAAGCCCAGGATGACGACAAGGGTCTCCCAGAGGTTGGGAACCAGCGGGTTGGCGTCCTCGGCCGCTGCCTGGATCAGTGAAGTGCTGATCATGTGTTCACCCATTTTCACTAGTCAGACGGTCTGAAGGGGGTCCAGGCCAGCTGCACCCCTCACACGGGCTGTGTCAGAGCCTGGTCAGATCACGAAGGCGAAGACGATCGCCAGGACGAAGACCGCCTCAGCCAGGGCGAAGCCGAGGATGGCGATCGGCTGGAGGACACGCTGGGCCTCGGGCTGGCGAGCGACACCGTTGATGTACGCGGCGAAGACCAGGCCGATGGCGATGGCAGCACCGAGACCGGCGATGCCCATGCCGAGCATGTTCAGGGATCCATCCATGGAATTTCTCTCTTTCTGTCTCGATCCCGGTGCGTGTCACCGGGACTGTCTCTGGTCGTCCGGCCGGGGCTGCCGGCCGGACGATCGTTTCTGCGGGTGGGGCGCTCCGTGGAGAGCTCCCCGGGTCTGCGTTCTTGTCCTCGAGCCGATCGCGAGTCTGCCGATGCGGAAGGAAGGGGTCAGTGGGCGTCGGCCTCGATCGAACCCTGGATGTAGATCGCCGTCAGCAGCGCGAAGACGAAGGCCTGAAGGACCATCATGATCAGTTCCAGGAAGTAGAGCGGGATGGAGCCGAGCAGGATCAGGAAGCCCAGACCGCTCGAGCCGATGCCTTCCTGCTGGGCGATGAGGAACTCCGCACCGGAGCCGGCCAGCATTACGATGATGTGACCTGCCAGCATCACGGCCATCAGACGCAGCGAGTGGGTCAGCGGGCGGATGAGGAAGTTCGAGAGGAACTCGATGGGGACCAGAAGCGGCAGCAGCCACTTCGGCACGCCCGAGGGCACGGTCATCAGTTTCACGAAGCGACCGCCGTGGAGCTTGAAGCCCATGCCGATCCAGGTCACCCAGATGATCGCCGCGATGGCGTAGGCCGAGCCGGCGTGAGAGAAGGTCGGCATCTGCAGGAGGGGCACCGCGCCGAAGAGGTTGTTGAACAGCACGAAGAAGAAGACCGTGAAGAGGAACGGCACCCACGGCTTGAAGTGCTTCTCCCCGAGAATGTCCCGCCCCAGGCTGTTCCGCACGAAGGAGTAGCCACCCTCGGCGATGAACTGGAGCCTCGACGGCACCAGCTCGTGCTTCCGGATGGCGAACATGAAGAACCACCAGATGGCCAGCACGGCGAGGATGACCATCAGCATGTTCTTGCCGAAGCCGGTCCCCCATTCCGCCATCCACGGGAAGATCTCCGGAAGATGGGTCTCACTGATCGTCGGCGGGGTGAAACCACCCTCGTCGGCGGCTACGAGCGCAAGCGACTGCAACGCTGGTCCTCTCTGCGGTGTCCGTCATCGGGCACATGGGGCATGGGCCCCGGGCATCGGCGAGCCGGAGGGTCTCCGTCTCTACGTCGTTCTCGGCGCGATCGGCGGATGCTCTCCAGTGACATGCACACAGAGATATCCCTCAACCCCGGAACGGGGATGAGCTGGGGAATGGTGGTTGGACAGAATCCATCACCGTGATGCGGCCCTCAGTCAGCCTATCAAAGACCGAGGGGACGCACGGCACGCCCTCGCGCCAGGAACAACTGTACTACGAGCTGTAGAAGTCCACGTCACTGTGACTCACCCCTCGCAACCTCCCCCGCACAGCGGTCTCGGTCCGAGGCCTCGTGCGACCCTGCCGGAACCAGCACGCAGGAGACGGCTTCAGCCCTCTTCGGGATCGACGGCGATGCGCATCCTCATGAAGGCGGTGATCTCGGCGATCTGCCAGACCACGACGACCCCCGCTGCGGGGAAGAGCGTCCATCCGGGGACGATCCACCCCGGTGCGGGCACCGAGGTCAGCACCACTGCCAGCAGGATGATCTTCACCGCGAATCCCAGCATGAAGGCAGTGATCGCCTGGGCGGGGACCACTCGCTCGGCGATGTCCACCAGCAGCAGGCTCAGCGCCGAGAACACGACCACGATCATTCCGCCGAGAGACGCGCTGAGCGCGGCGTCGGCACCGGCGACCGCCAGGCCGGCCAGAGCGGCGAGCAGCGTCGCGGAGACGCCCGCCGCCAGGGAGACCAGGAGCACCCTCCTCCAACCGGTGGCACGCGGGAACAGCTTCGTCGTCATCCAGACCTCTCTCGCCGGGCGCGCAGGGCCCGCTCCGCCGCCTGTCGGTTCACCCTGCGGGCTCGGCGGCGCAACCAGGGGCTCAGGGTCAGGACAGTGGCGGCACCCAGGGTGCCCAGCATCACCAAGCTCACGAACCACCATGGCAGGAAGCTGAAGGAGACCGCGCCGAAGGAGAAGAGTGCGGACCACAGGTAGAGGAGCAGCACCGCCTGCGGATGAGAGTATCCGCCGTCGACCAGTTTGTGATGCAGGTGTCCGCGGTCCGGGCTGAAAGGTGACGCCCCGCGGGCAGTGCGCCGGATGACGGCCAGCGCCAGGTCCAGGAGCGGCAGCAGCGTGACCGCCAGCGGCAGCAGGATCGGCATGTAGGCGGGGACGTTGCGGAAGCGCCAGCCCTCGGAGAGCTGCCCGACGTCCGAGGTCACCGCGACCGCACCGGCGGCCATCACCAGACCCAGCAGCATCGCCCCAGTGTCGCCCATGATGATGCGCGCGGGATGGAAGTTGTGCGGCAGGAAGCCCAGGCAGGCGCCCACCATCACGGCCATGAGCAGGGTGACGAGGTTGGAGGCGTCGAACTGATTGATCGACAGGGTCAGCAGATAGCTGTAGATGAAGAACGCGCTGCCGCCAATCGCCGCGACCCCGGCCGCCAGCCCGTCGAGACCATCGATGAAGTTGAAGGCGTTGATGGTCAGCACCACCAGGAACACCGTCAGGGCCGCCTGGACCGGGGCATCCCCGACTCCCAGCCAGCCGACCGGCATCACCTCCAGCCGCACGCCGTGGATCACGAGCAGCACCCCGGCGCCGATCTGGCCGATCAGTTTGAGGAACCAGTGGATGTCCCAGGCGTCGTCGGCCATCCCCACGATGAGGATCAGCACCATGGCGGCGAACACCCCGCGCACCGGGGTGAGATCGGCGAAGATGCCGCTCAGGTACGGCACTGCGGCCGCGGCCGCCAGGCCCACCACCATACCCAGGAACATCCCTGCCCCGCCCCAGCGGGGCAGGGTCTGCCGGTGCATGTCCCGGTCACGGACGGGCGTGTAGACGCCCAGCGTGAGCGCGACCGTGCGCACCAGCGGCGTGACGGCATAGGTCACCACCGCGGAGATGGTGAGCACGATGAGGAAATAGATCATGAGGACGTCGGGGCCCTTCAGCCCTCGGTGCCGCTGGAGGTGGTGTCCGACTGAGCACCGTGCACCTCGGGGGCCACCGCCTGCAGCTCGGCCAGACTGATCGCACCCTCACGCACCACCTGCGGCGGTGTCACGGTGCAGTCCACGATCGTCGAGGGGCGTGTGGTGTCCCGCTCACCGTCGTCGAGGTAGACGCTCACAGCCTCTCCGAGCATCTCGCGGGCCTGCGCCACCTCGGTCGCGGCCGGCAGTCCGGTCCGATTGGCGGAGGAGACCGCCATCGGCCCTGTCTGGTTGAGGAGGTCGAGGGCGAGGTCGTCTGCGGGCATCCGCAGCGCCACAGTGCCACGGGTCTCCCCCAGGTCCCAGGCCAGTGAGGGCTGGGCCCGCAGGATGAGGGTCAGCGCGCCGGGCCAGAGGGCCTCGGCGAGACCTCGTGCGGCCTCCGGCACCTCGTCAGCCAGCGCGTCCATGACGGCCTGGCGTCCGATGAGCACCGGCGGTGGCATGGTCCGGTTCCGTCCCTTGGCGGCCAGCAGGATGCTCACCGCCTGTGGGGAGAAGGCGTCCACGCCGATCCCATAGACGGTGTCGGTGGGGATGACGACGCATTCGCCTCGCTGCACAGCATCACGGGCCGCGGCGATCCCCTCGGAACGGGCTTCGAGATCATGACAGTCGACAATCTGGCTCACGCGCGTCATTCTCCCATGCCTGTGCCGCTCGACGGGCGGTGCCCTCGAGCTGTGTCTGGTCGGGCGGCATCGCCACGACCGCGGTCCAGGTCCTGGTCCGCGCGGCGCAGCCGAAGGGCGCTGGTGGCACGGTCCCGTCCGGTGAGGTCCTGGTGAGTGCGCACCTGCGCGAAGCGCCGGTCGGCCAGCAGCCGGTCTGCAATCGCTGGTGCCTGCGCCTCGGCGTGCTCCATGATCATCCAGCCTCCGTCGATCAGCAGCGACGCGGCGGCCTCCACCACGGCCAGCGGCATCTCCAGACCGTCCGCCCCGCCGCCGTAGAGGGCCAGTCCGGGGTCATGCTCCCGGACTTCGATCTCGGTGGGCACCATGTGCGGCGGGATGTAGGGCGGGTTGGACACGACGACGTCGAAGCTCGCCTGCCATTCCTCGGGCACGCGGCGCAGATCACCTCGGTGCAGCGTCACCCCGTGCGGGGTGAGGTTCTCCTCCGCCCAGGCCGCGGCCTGATCCGAGAGCTCCACGGCGTGCACCTCAGCCGGCGGGTGCTCTGCGGCGATCGAGGCGGCCAACGCGCCGGAGCCGGTCCCGAGATCGATCACCCGCGGCGACGCGGTCGGCTGTGACCTCAGATGGTCCAGCACCGCCTGCGCGACCTGCTCCGTCTCGGGCCGAGGGATGAACACTCCCGGCCCGACGCGCAGCTCCAGCCCGCGGAACGGTGCCAGACCGGTCAGGTGCTGCAGCGGCACACGGCGGGTGCGTTCGTCGACCAGCGATTCGTACCGGGCCGCCGTGGGATCGTCGACCGGTGAACCCACCAGCGCCAGAGCGACTGCCCGTCCCCTGCCTTCACCCAGCACGTGGGCCAGCAGCAGCTCGGCGTCCGCACGAGGCGACGGCACCTGGGCCGCGGTCAGACGGTCCACGGCCGCGCGCAGGAGGTCGTCGAGCGCAGTCTGCGTCTCCGCTCCCCCGCCGATCATGTGCGGGAGTCTTCGGCCAATGCGGCGAGCCGCTCCTGCTCGTCCAGCTGGAGGCAGGACTGCACCACAGCCTCCAGGTCTCCATCCATGACGGCGTCGAGGTTGTAGGCCTTGTAGCCGGTGCGGTGGTCCGCGACGCGATTCTCCGGGTAGTTGTACGTGCGGATCCGCTCCGAACGGTCCATGGTCCGCACCTGGGACCTGCGCACCTGGGAGTTCTCCGCGTCGATCTGTTCCTGTTGGTGGGCCAGCAGCCGGGACCGGAGCACTCTCATCGCGGCGTCCTTGTTCTGCAGCTGCGACTTCTCGTTCTGCATGGCGACCACTATGCCGGTGGGCAGGTGAGTGATGCGCACCGCGGAGTCCGTGGTGTTCACGCTCTGGCCGCCCGGCCCGGACGAGCGGTAGACATCGATCTTCAGGTCGTTCTGCTGGATCTCGATCTCCTCCGGCTCCTCGACCTCCGGGAGCACCAGCACCCCCGCTGCAGAGGTGTGGATGCGCCCCTGGGACTCCGTCTCCGGGACCCGTTGGACGCGGTGCACCCCACCCTCGAACTTCAGGTGGGCGAAGACGCCCAGTGCGGGGTCGGTCGCGCCGGACCGGATCGACATCTGGACATCCTTGTAGCCGCCCAGGTCCGAGGGCGTGGAGGAGATGATCTCCGTCTTCCAACCCTTCGACTCGGCATACCGGGTGTACATGCGCAGCAGATCCGCGGCGAACAGCGCAGCCTCGTCCCCGCCGGCGCCGCCCTTGACCTCGATGATCACATCGCGGACGTCGTTCTCATCCCGCGGGATGAGCATGCGCAGCAGACGCTCCGCGGCGGAGTCGAGCTGCTCCCGCAGCAGGATGGCCTCGGCGGCGAAGTCGGAGTCCTCCTCCGCGAGCTCCTGGGCCGCCTCGAGGTCCTCGGTGAGCTGGAACCACCGACGGTGGGCCTCCACCACGCCGCCGAGCCGTGCATAACGACGACCCAGTCGGCGGGCGAGGGCCTGATCAGCATGGACATCAGGGTCGGCGAGGCGTTCCTGAAGCTCAGCATGTTCGGCCAGCAGTGTGTCGACCGAGTCGAACATGCGCTTCTCGATGAGGGGATCTGGGACTGCCATGGGGACGGTGACCTTCTTCTGCCGGACGAGAGGGACGGGCGGGCGATGCGACGACGGCGCCGGGAGAGGGCTGTGCGCCCTCTCCCGGCGCCGTCTGTCGTCGTCGGGCCGCTAGTCCTTCTTGTTCTTGTCCCCCAGCGCCGTCTTGCTGGCCAGCATCAGGAACTCCGCGTTTGAGCTGGTCTCCTTGAGCTTGTTGATGAGCAGCTCGAGACCCTGCTGCTGCTCCAGTCCGGAGAGGACACGGCGCAGCTTCCACATGATCTTGATCTCCTCGCCGGAGAGCAGGTTCTCCTCGCGGCGAGTGGAGGACGCGTTGACGTCCACCGCCGGGAAGATACGGCGGTCGGCGAGGTGCCGCGAGAGACGCAGCTCCATGTTGCCGGTGCCCTTGAACTCCTCGAAGATGACCTCGTCCATCTTGGATCCGGTCTCCACCAGCGCCGTGGCGAGGATGGTCAGCGAGCCGCCGTTCTCGATGTTCCGTGCCGCGCCGAAGAAGCGCTTCGGCGGGTAGAGGGCATTGGCGTCCACACCACCGGAGAGGATCCGGCCGGAGGCCGGGGCAGCGGTGTTGTAGGCGCGGCCCAAGCGGGTCATGGAGTCCAGCAGCACGACGACGTCCTTGCCCAGCTCCACCAGTCGCTTGGCCCGCTCGATGGCGAGCTCCGCGACGGTGGTGTGGTCATCGGCCGGCCGGTCGAAGGTCGAGGCGATGACCTCGCCGTCGACGGTGCGCTGCATGTCCGTGACCTCTTCAGGGCGCTCGTCGACCAGCACCATCATGAGGTGGACCTCAGGGTTGTTGATCTTGATCGACTGCGCGAGCGCCTGCAGGATCATCGTCTTGCCCGCCTTGGGCGGGGAGACGATGAGACCACGCTGGCCCTTGCCGATGGGAGCCAGCAGATCGATGACTCGAGGGCTGACCTTCTTGGGGTCGCCCTCCAGACGCAGCCGCTCCTGCGGGTACAGGGGCACCAGCTTGGAGAAGTCGACGCGGTCCGTGTTGGACTCGGCCGGCCGGCCGTTGACCGACTCCAGCTTCACCAGCGCGTTGAATTTCTGACGCTTGTTCTGGTTCTCACCCTCACGCGGGGCGCGGATGTGGCCGTGGACGGCGTCGCCCTTGCGCAGCGTGTAGCGCTTGACCTGCGCTAGCGAGACATAGACGTCGTTCTGCCCGGGAAGGTATCCGGAGGTGCGGATGAACGCGTAGTTGTCGAGGACGTCGAGGATGCCGGCGACCGGCACCAGGACGTCGTCCTCGGTGAACTCAGTGTCGTCGACCTCAGGGTCGTTGCGTCCCCGACGACGGTTGCCGCGCTCATTGCGGTTGCGGTTCCGCCGGTTGCGGCGCCCGCCCTCGCCGTCACGACCACCATCGCGGTTACCGTCGCGACCACCATCACGGTTGCCATCACGACCACCATCACGGCTGTCACGGCTGTCACGACCACCATCACGGCTATCACGGCCACCGTCACGGCCGCCCCGGCTTTCGTTCTGGCCCTTCTGGCCGGAGCGCTGGCCGTCCTTCTGGCCTCCACGCTGGTCGCCCTTCTGACCCTCGCGCTGCTCGCCCCTCTGGGGCTGGTCCTCACCGCGGCCACGACGGCCACGGCCGCGCTGCTGCTCCTGCTTGGAGGACTCGCCGCCCCCCTGGCGGTTGTCCTGGCGGGCGTCCTGGTCCCTGCCCTGATCCTTGCCCTGCGACTTCTCCGAGGACCTGTCGCGGTCTTTGTCACCGGTGTCTGCACGGTCGTCGCGGCCGGAGTCGGCATCCTGCTCGGCCGGCTTCTCCGCCTGATCCGAGCCCTTCGGGCCCTTGGACCCCTTGGGCCCCTTGGCGGAGTCCTTCGGGCCGTCCTTGCTGGAGTCCTTGGCGGAATCCTTCTTGGCACTCTCCTCGCGGTCCGCGACGGCCCCGCCGCGCTGGTGGGCGGAGATCGCCTCGACCAGGGCAGACTTGCGCATCCGGGAGCTTCCCGTGATGCCGAGCTGCTGGGCGAGCGCCTGCAGCTGGGCGAGCTTCAGGCCCGCGAGCCCGGAAGCCTTGCCGTCGGCACCCTCGGTCTCGGTGCCCTCGGCCTTCTCCGTCTTCTTCGCGGCGGAGGCCCTCCTCTGGGTGGTCTTCTTCTCCGCCGGGGCCGAAGTCTCGGCTGTCACGGCGGTCTGTGTCGAGCCGCTCGTCTCGGTGGACTCGGCTCCCTGAGCCTGAGCGGTCTCAGTGGTGGTGTCTGTCACGAAGGATTCCTTCCCCCTCGTCAGGCAGGGGCGGCGCGGGGCGTCTCGGTGCAGAGGTGATCTGCGCGGTTGACGCGGTCCGACGTCGTCGTCCTGCATCGTGTCTTCAACGGCTCCTCAGATGGCCGTCGGCCTGTTCGTCCACTTCCACGCGTCCACAGTCGGGAGAGATTCTCTCTGATGGCTCCGGAACGTCATGCCGACATCGCAAGGCGCGTCCTGTTCCGGGTCGAAGCCCGGAGGCTGGACATGGTGCGCACAGAGAAGAAAGCGACTCGCGCAGAAGAAGTACGGCGATCATCCGCAGGAACTGTGATGTCGTCCTGAGAATTGTGCGGAGTGCTGTCCACGGGAGAACCTCATCCGACCTCTGGTCGCATGGGCTACTGCCGTTGAGCACACCGCGGCGATCACCGCGGGTACCCCTCCACTGTAGCACCTGTGCGGCTGATCGGAAGGATCGCAGGACGCCACGTGTCGCTCGCGATCCCCTCATGTGCGTCGATGTGCGCCTGGGCCTCACGGGCCGACGACTCGCCGTCGGCGAGCACCAGCACCGAGGGTCCCGCGCCTGAGATCATGGCGGCGTGCCCCGCGGCCCGCAGCGAGTCGACCAGGGCCATCGACGGGGCGAAGGCGGCGCGCCGCTGCTCCTGATGGAGGCGGTCCTCCGTGGCGGCGAGCAGCAGCTCGGGCGCGGTGGTCAAGGCGTGGACCAGCAGCCCGGTGCGCGCCGAGTTGGCCGCCGCCACCGCATGGGGGACGGTCTCGGGCAGCACCCCCCGAGCCTCCGCGGTGGACTGCTCGAAGTCAGGCACGGCCAGCACGGGGCGCAGCCGCTCGTGCGGGATCAGCGGGGTGGTGCGGAAGAGCTCCCCCTCCTGCCAGGACAGGGCCACTCCCCCACGCAGTGCGGGCACGTAGTTGTCCGGGTGCCCCTCGACACGCGCACCGATCTGCAGCTTCTCCTCCTCGGAGAGCCCCACCGGCAGCAGCGCGTCGGCGACGACGACGGCGGAGGCGACGGCGGCAGCGGATGACCCCAGACCTCGGCTGTGGGGGATCTGGTTCCGAGCACTGACCTGGAGGTCAGGGAGCCGGTACCCCTTCCGAGCCAGGATCTGCCCGACCAGCGAAACGACCAGGTGGGACACGTCGCGAGGCAGGGTGGATGCGCCCTCTCCCTCCACGGTCACTGAGATCCGCGGCTGCGCAGGGTCCTGGCACGGCGAGGCGACCACGTCGATGACGTCGTACAGCTGCAGCGCCATGCCCATGCAGTCATAGCCGGGACCGAGGTTCGCCGACGTGGCGGGCACCCGCAGCCGGAAGGAGAACGTCTCCTCCAGCGGCTCCGCGAGCTCCTGCACGTGGCCGCCGGTCGCGCTCACAGTCCCAGCTGGCGTGCGACGGTCTCCACGTCCTGCGGGAGGCGCGTGGGACTGATGTCACTGCCGTCGGCGTTCTTCAGGGCCCAGTCGGGATCCTTGAGACCGTGCCCGGTCACCGTGATGACGACCTTCGACCCGGCCCGCACCTCCCCGGCTGCGTGCTTGCGGATCAGCCCCGCCACGCCGGCGGCCGAGGCGGGCTCGACGAAGACACCCTCCTTAGAGGACAGCCAGCGGTGTGCCGCGAGGATCTCCTCGTCGGTGACCCCTTCGATGACGCCGCCGGACCCGTCACGGGCGGCCTCGGCCTGCTCCCAGGAGGCCGGGTTGCCGATGCGGATCGCGGTGGCGACGGTGTCCGGCTCGGTGATCGGGTGGCCTTCGACGATCGGGGCCGCTCCGGCGGCCTGGAAGCCCCACATGATCGGGGTCCGGGTGGCCTGAGGGGCCAGCGGCTCGGCCCCCTCTCCGTGGTGCGGGTTGCTCCAGGAGGTCGCGTACTCCTGGTACCCCTTCCAATACGCGGTGATGTTGCCGGCGTTGCCGACGGGCAGGAGGTGCAGGTCCGGAGCGTCGCCGAGTGCGTCGACCACTTCGAAGGCACCGGTCTTCTGCCCCTCGATGCGGGCGGGGTTCACAGAGTTGACCAGAAAGACCGGATAGGCCTCGGCAAGTTTGCGGGCGACGTCGAGGCAGCCGTCGAAGTTCCCGTCGATCTGGATCAGCTCGGCACCGTGGGCCACGGCCTGGCTGAGCTTGCCCATGGCGATCTTCCCTGCTGGGACCAGCACCGCGCAGGTCAGCCCTGCCTGGGTGGCGTAGGCCGCGGCGGAGGCGGAGGTGTTCCCCGTGGAGGCGCAGACCACGGCCTTGGCCCCCTGAGCCACCGCGGCAGTGATGGCCATGGTCATCCCACGGTCCTTGAAGGAGCCGGTGGGATTCATACCCTCCACTTTGAGGTGGACCTCACCATCGATGAGCTCAGAGAGCGCCGGGGCGTGCACCAGAGGCGTTCCACCTTCCCCCAGGCTGATGATGCGGGTGTCGTCGTCGACCGGGAGACGGTCGGCGTATTCGCGGATCACTCCGCGCCACTGGTGCGCCACGGCGTTGCTCTCCTGTTCCTGCGGATCTGACGATGGGCGGGCGGGCCTGTCTCGAGGGCCCGCCCGTCGAGGCTACTGTTCGATCTCCACGCGCAGCACCGAGGTGACGGCGCGCACGACCTCGAGGGCCTTGAGGGTGGCGACCGTCTCCGCCAGGGACTTCTCCTGGGCGGGGTGGGTGACCACCTGCAGCACGGCGCCGTTGTCGTGGTCGGTGTCGACCTCACCGTCCACGGAGACGATCCCTGGCTGCCGCATCGCTTCGATGGAGACGTGGTGGTCGGCGAAGACGCGGGCGATCTCAGCGATCACGCCCTCCTCGTCGGCCACCTCCATGTCGATGTAGTACTGGGTGCGGGCCTTCTCGATCGGCAGCGCCGGCACGATCTCCGCCGGTTCCGAGGGCTCCAGCACCGTCGTGCCCTGGCGCAGCAGGCGTGCGGCAGAGACGAGATCGCCCAGCACGGCCGAGGAGGTGGGCACCCCGCCGGCGCCCTGGCCGTAGAACATGAGCTCACCGGCGTTCTCCGCGACCACGAAGACGGCGTTGAAGGCCCCGCGCACGCTGGCCAACGGATGGGTCCGGGGAAGCAGCGTCGGGTGCACACGCAGCACCGCGCCCTCACCGTCGAACTTCTCCGCGATGGCCAGCAGCTTGATCACATAGCCGGACGCCGCGGCCGCTTCGATGTCGGCGCCGGTCACCGCGGTGATGCCCTCGCAATGGACGTCATCGATGGTGAACGGCGCGTGGAAGGCCAGGGCGCCCAGGATCGCCGCCTTGGCGGCCGCATCGTGCCCCTCGACGTCGGCCGTCGGGTCCGCCTCCGCGTAGCCCAGGCGCTGGGCCTCGGAGAGCGCGTCCTCGAAGGCCGCACCGGTGGTGTCCATCTGGTCGAGGATGTAGTTCGTGGTGCCGTTGACGATGCCCATCACCTTGGTGATGCGGTCACCGGAGAGGGACTCCTGGATCGGCCGCAGGATTGGGATGGCGCCACCCACGGAGGCCTCGAAGTGGAGCGGCGCGCCGGTCTCGGCGGCGGTCGCAGCGAGCTCCCCGCCACGGACGGCGAGAAGCGCCTTGTTGCCGGTCACGACGCCCGCGCCCCGGCGCAGCGCACGATCGATCAGCGCGCCCGCCGGCTCCAGCCCCCCGAGCAGCTCGATGACCAGGTCGGCCTGGTCCACCAGGGACTCGGCATCAGTGGTGAGCAGCTCACCGGGGATCCGCCAGTCACGGGGGGCCTCGACGTCGCGCACGGCGACACCGATCAGCCGGACCGGCGTACCGACCCGGGCGCTGATGAGGTCACGCTCCTCCGCGAGAGTCCGTGCCACCTGGGCACCGACGCTCCCTGCTCCGAGCAGTCCGATCGTCAGCGGTTCTGCGGCGCTGGCCATGGTCACCCCGTTCTGTGTGCGGTCGTGGTCAGGTCGTCAGGGCTGCCATCGTCTCGAGCGCCCCGCGGGATGGTCGGTGCAGGCACACACCTGCGGACGGGTCTCAGCCTCCCGGCAGGTAGCCGGTGTCGCGGCCGAGCATCTGCTCCTCGGTCTCGCGGCGGATGAGCACCTGAGAGGCCCCGTCCTTCACCGCGACGACTGCGGGCCGGGTCAAGCAGTTGTAGTTGCTCGAAAGCGAATGGCAGTAGGCACCGGTCGCGGGGACCGCGATGAGGTCGTCCCGCGCCGTCGTCGTCGGCAAGTATACGTCGCGGACGACGATGTCTCCGGATTCGCAGTGTTTGCCCACTATGCGAGACAGGACATGCTCCCCCGTCACCTGTCGACCGGCGAGCACCGCTGAGTAGTCAGCGTCGTAGAGGACGCCGCGGGCGTTGTCGCTCATCCCTCCGTCGACGGCGACGTAGCGGCGTGACAGGGTCTCGCCCGCCGGCCCGTCGACCTGCACGTCCTTCTGCACGCCGACTCGATAGAGGGTCACCCCGGCGGGGCCGACGACGGCTCGGCCGGGCTCGATGGAGATCCGCGGGATCGCGATGCCCGCCTTCGCGCTGGCGGTCCGGACCGCGCCGGCCAGGGCCTGTGCGATCTCCTGCGGCTGACGCGGAGCATCCGCCTCGGTGTAGGCGATGCCGTGCCCGCCACCGAGGTCCAGCTCAGGGAGCTCCGTTCCGTGGACCTCCCGGACCTGCCCGAGCAGGCCGATGAGCTTGGCTGCGGCGACTTCGAAGCCCTCGGGCTCGAAGATCTGCGACCCGATGTGACAGTGCAGCCCGCGCAGCTCGATGTGCTCGGCCGCCAGCGCCCGCTCCACCGCGGTCCAGGCAGGGGACCCGGCGAAGGGATTGCCGCCGGTCGTCCGCCCCGCATCCTCGATCGAGGCCGGGGTCAGGGAGAGCCCGAACTTCTGGTCCTCGTGCGCGGTGGCGATGTACTCATGGGTCGAAGCGTGCACCCCGGGGGTCAGTCGCAGCATCACGGGAGCGGCGACCCCGGCGGCCGCCGCCAGCTGCTCGATGCGCTCCAGCTCGTCGAGGGAGTCGGCGATGATGCGCCCGATGCCTGCCTCCAGAGCCCGGCCGATCTCCGCGTCGGACTTGTTGTTGCCGTGCAGCCCGATCCGGGAGGGCTCGACCCCGCCGGCCAGCGCAAGGGCGAGCTCGCCGCCGGAGGCGGTGTCCACGCAGAGCCCCTCCTCTGCGGCCCAGCGGGCGACGTGGGTGCTCAGGAAGGCCTTGCCGGCGTAGAAGACGTCGACCTCAGCCTCCGGAGCGAAGGCCTCTGCGAAGGCGCGCCGGAAGGCCCGGGCACGAGCGCGGAAGTCGGCTTCGCTGATGACATAGAGCGGGGTGCCGTGCTGCGCAGCGAGACTGACGACGTCGACACCGCCGAGCACCAGGCGCCCTTCGGGGTCGCGGTGGGCGTCGGCAGGCAGCAGCCGCCGCTCCAGTGCGGCCGAGTCGGTGAGCGGGCGCAGCCATTCGGGGGCCAGCGGATGTGGTGCGGTGATCGCCTCGGCCATCGGGCTCACATCCTCTCCGGGGCGGAGACGCCGAGCAGGGCGAGACCGTTGCGCAGCACCTGGGCGGTGGCATCGTTGAGCCAGAGTCGGGTGCGGTTGGTGTCAGTGATCTCCTCGCCGGCGCGGGGCACCATGCGACAGGTGGCGTACCAGGAGTGGTAGGCCGCCGCGACCGACTCGAGGTGGCGGGCCACCCTGTGGGGCTCGCGCATCTCGGCGGCACGGGCGACGACGGAGGGGAACTTCCCGAGGTGGGCCAGAAGCTCCTCCTCCGCGGCGTGGGAGAGCAGCGCTGCGTCGAAACCGGTGCGGTCCACGCCAGCCTCGACGGCGTTGCGCGCGGCGGCGCAGGCGCGGGCATGGGCGTACTGGACATAGAAGACCGGGTTGTCGTTGGTCTTCGAGCGCAGCAGCTCCGGGTCGATGTCGATCGGCGAGTCCGCGGGGAAACGGGCCAGCGTGTAGCGCAGAGCATCGGCCCCCAGCCAGGTGATCAGGTCGGCCAGCTCGATGATGTTTCCGGCGCGCTTGGAGAGCTTGGCCCCTTTGACGCTCATCAGCTGGCCGATGAGGATCTCGATGTTGCGGTCGGGGTCGTCCCCGGCACAGGCGGCGATGGCCTTGAGCCGGACCACGTAGCCATGGTGGTCCGCCCCGAGCAGATAGATCTTCTCCTCGAAGCCGCGCTCCCGCTTCGAGAGGTAGTAGGCGGCGTCGGCGGCGAAGTAGGTCGGCTCACCGTCGGCCTTGAACAGCACACGATCCTTGTCATCGCCGAAGTCCGTGGTGCGCAGCCAGACGGCACCGTCGCGGTCCTCGATATGGCCCTGGCCGCGCAGCGTCTCCACCGCTGCGGCCACTTTGCCGTCATCGTGGAGGGACTGCTCGGAGAAGTAGACGTCGAAGTGCACGCCGAACTCCGCAAGGGTGTCCTTGATCTGCCCGAACTGCGCCTGGTAGGCGAGCTCTCGGACGATGGGCAGGGCCTCCTCCCGCGGCAGGTCCACGAGGTCGGCGCGCGCCGCGAGGGCCTCCTGGGCCAGCTCCTGGGTGTACTCCCCCGGGTAGCCGCCCTCGGGGACGTCCTCCCCGTGGAGACGCGCCAGCACCGAGGCTGCGAAGACGTTCATCTGGTTGCCGGCGTCGTTGATGTAGTACTCGCTGGTGACCTCGGCGCCGGAGGCACGCAGCAGGCGGGCGAGCGCGTCTCCCAAGGCCGCCCATCGGGTGTGGCCCAGGTGCAGGGGCCCGGTGGGGTTCGCTGAGACGAACTCCATGTTGATGGTGTGTCCGGCCAGCGCCTCGTTGTGCCCGAAGGTCTCCCCGGTCTCCACGATCGTGCGCGCCAGCTGACCGGCCGCCGCGGCGTCGAGGGTGATGTTGATGAAGCCAGGTCCGGCGATCTCCACCGCCGCGATGCCCTCGGCTTCGCGGAGCCGAGCGGCGAGCAGCTCGGCAAGCTGCCGAGGTGCCATGCCTGCCTTCTTGGCCAGCTGCAGAGCCACGGTGGAGGCCCAGTCGCCGTGGCCTCGGCTCTTGGGTCGCTCGATGATGATCGTCTCAGGGATCTCGACGGTCAGCTCACCGGCCTCGACGGCCTCGGAGAGCACATGGGTCACTGCTGAGGAGAGTTCTTCGGGAGTCACCCGGACAGTCTACGGCGGCGGCGGCAGAGCCTGAAAGCGCCACGACCACGGGCCTCCGAGCCGCCAGCCCTTGACGGTCGGAGGAGCGGGGCATAACGTACAACCTGATGGTTTCATATCGAGTGCCGCAGACTTCTGGCGTCGCCCCCCTGGAGGACGACGACGTCGACCGGATCTTCCGCGCGCTGGCCGATGCCACTCGGCGCGACATCATTCGCCGCACGTTGGTGGAGGAGGAGACCATCTCCGCCCTGGCGGAGGCCTACGACATGTCCTTCGCCGCCGTGCAGAAGCACGTCACCGCCCTGGCCGCCGCAGGCCTGGTCGCCAAACAGACCCGGGGTCGGGAACGCCTGGTGCGCGCCCGCCCCGAGACCATCCGACACGCGCAGTCCCTCCTGCACCGATACGAGGAGCTCTGGCGCACACGCCTCACGCGACTCGACGACCTGCTGGCTGAGGACTGAGCCCTTCAGGAAGGCAGCACCATGCCCATCACCTCAGTGGACAAAGACCTCGAGGCCCTGACCATGACCGTCACCGCGGACTTCCCGGTCCCGCTGCGCCGCCTGTGGGACGCCTACGCCGACCCACGCCAGCTCGAACGCTTCTGGGGGCCGCGCGAGTGGCCCGCCACCTTCACCCGACATGACATGTTTCCGGGCGGACGCTCCGCGTATGTGATGACCGGCCCGGACGGGGAGACCTCGGCCGGCTGGTGGGAGTTCCTCGCCGTGACGCCGCCCCACTCCTTCGAGGTCCTGGACGGGTTCGCCGGACCCGACGGCGAGCCGGACCGGAACATGCCGACGATGCGGATGGCCTTCAGCTTCGAGGAGTCCGCCGACGGGTCCCGCCTGCTCGTCCGCACCTTCTTCAACTCAGCCGACGAGCTGGAGGAGCTGCTGACCATGGGAATGGAGGAGGGCCTCCGATCGGCACTGAGCCAGGTGGACGAAGTCCTCCACGACCCCCTGCCCCACTCCCCCGCCCGCTCGCAGCTCCTCAACGACACCCAGGTCCGCATCAGCCGGGTCATCGCAGGATCCGTGGAGGATGTCTGGCAGGCCCATCGCAGCCCGGAGCTGCTGCGGCGCTGGATGCTCGGACCTGACGGATGGACGATGCCGGTGTGCGAGGTGGCCGAGGATCCCGGGGACGCGTACCGGTTCGAGTGGGAGTCCGACGAGGGTGAGCAGCGCTTCGGCTTCACCGGGGAGATCCTGGAGTCCCAGCCCCCGCATCGTGAGGTGACGACCGAGCGGATGATCGGCGTCGAGGGCTCCAGCACCACCAATGAGCTGACGCTGACCCCGGTGGACGCAGGGACGCTGCTGAACGTGGTGATCACCTATCCGGACAAGGAGCTGCGCGACACCGTCCTGGGCACCGGCATGGTGGACGGCATGGAGACCAGCTACGCCCGACTCGAGTCAGAGGTGCTCCCTCACCCCTGAGGCACCGGGCGCACCGTGCACCAGACGGGGCCGGCCCCGCGGGCGCTCGGCCTATTCCGGCCGCCCACGGAGCCGGCAGCCTGGAGGGGTCACGGTGGGCCTGCCTGTCTCTCGACGACCGTCAGCGCGGCACACCCTTGACATGAACATACAACGTTGTAACCTGAGTCACATTCCAACGTTGTACATCGCGACACCGGCAGGTGCCGCGAGCTGCGACACAGGGAACCCAGGCGCCGTGGTGCGCCCCACCGGACCATCGCTCGACCGATGAGGAGAACCTGTGACCACCCGGAGCACCCCCCGGAGCGCCGCGGCGACCACGCTCGCCGCCGCGCTGACCCTCACCCTGGCACCGTCGGCCTCCGCGGCCCCACCGGGGCCCGACCTGCCAGACCCTCCCGCCTTCACCGAGGTCACCGTGCACGACCCTGCACTGGTCGCCGCCGGCGACGAGCATTGGGTCTTCGGCTCCCACCTCGCCGCCGCCAGAACCGAGGACTTCATCGACTGGGAGCAGACCGCCCATCACGTCACCCCGGAGAACCCCCTCTTCGAGGACGTCACACAGGAGCTGGCCGAGACGCTCGAATGGGCGGAGTCGGACACGCTGTGGGCGCCCGATGTGGTCCAGCTGCCGGACGGGCGCTTCGCCATGTACTACAACGCCTGCCGTGGCGACTCGCCACGCTCGGCGATGGGTGTGGCCATCGCTGACGAGGTGGACGGCCCCTATGAGGACCAGGGCATCATCCTGCGCTCCGGACATCGCGAGGGCGAGGGTCCCAGTGAGGACGGCACCGCCTATGACGGCACCGTCCACCCCAACGTGGTCGACCCGGACATCTTCTATGACGAGCACGACGACCTCTGGATGGTCTACGGCTCCTACTCCGGGGGCATATTCCTCCTGGAGCTCGACGAAACCACCGGGCTGCCGAAGCCGGACCAGGGCTACGGCACCCACCTGATGGGAGGCAACCACAGCCGGATTGAAGCGCCAAACATGATGTTCGACGAGGAGAGCGGCTACTACTACCTCTTCACCACTTTCGGGGGCCTCGACGCCGACGGCGGCTACAACATGCGCGTGGCCCGCGCCGAGGAGCCGGCCGGACCCTACTACGACGCCGAGGGCCACGACATGCGCGAGGTGAAGTCCGACCCCGAGCTGCCGATATTCGACGACGAGAGCATCGAGCCCTACGGCACCAAGCTGATGGGCAACTTCCTCTTCCAGCGCGAGCTCGGCGACCCCGGTGCGGGCGAGGGCGTCGGCTACGTCTCCCCCGGCCACAGCACGAGCCACCTGGACCCGGAGACCGGCAGGATGCACCTGATCTTCCACTCCCGTTTCCCCGGGGAGGGAGAGCGCCACCACGTGCGCACCCATGAGATGCACATGAACTCCCAGGACTGGCCCGTTGTGGCGCCGTACCGGTACGCCGGCGCCGAGGCGCAGAAGGTGTATCGCCCGCATGCGGTGGGCGACTACCGCCTCATCGATCACGGCAAGGCCATCAGCGATGAGATCACCCGGGCCGTGGACATCACCCTGGAGCGGAACGGCCGCATCAGCGGCGACGTGGAGGGCCGCTGGAAGCTCACCGGTCAGCACAGGGCCGAGCTCACCATCGACGACGAAACCTACCACGGGGTGTTCACCCACGATTGGGATCCCACCACCTCCGACTGGGTGCTCAGCTTCAGCGTGCTCTCCTCCGCGGGAGTCAGCCTCTGGGGCAGCCAGCTGGAGCCGATGAGCGACGAGGACGTCGTCGCCGCGATCCGCGACGAGCTGCCGCTGCACGAGGTCGACGAGGTCCTCTCGAGCCTGGAGCTGCCTCGACACGGCAGCCGCGGGGCCCAAATCACCTGGACCAGCAGCGACGAATCGATCATCACAGCCGACGGCGACGTCACCCGCCCCGAGCCCGGCTCGGCGGATGCCGAGGTCACGCTCCACGCCGAGATCACCCTGGGCGACCACCAGGAGACTGCACGCTTCGACGTCGTCGTCCCGGCCCGACCAGAACCCGGCATGGTCGCGCACTACCGCTTCGACGGCGACCTCTCCTCGGCCGAAGGCAGTGCCGGGGACGCTGCCGGGGACGGCGTGGTCACCGGAGACCGCATCGAGGACCTCCGCCCGGAGGAGCAGGCGAGCTTCACCCAGGGAGTCGACGGCCAGGCCCTGCAGCTGGACGGTGACTCCGGGATCCGCCTGCCGGACGGCCTGATCAGCGATGCCGACTATGCCCTCAGCTTCTGGGTGCAGCCGGCCACGGTGACCCCTTACACCACCACCTTCTTCGGCGCCCGGTCAGACACCGCCTGGGTCAGCCTGGTGCCCGATGCCGGACCCGACACGGAGGGCAGGACCGCCCTGTGGTCCGGCTCGGCGCAGCGCTACCTCGGCGATGCGGGTGAACAGCTGCCCGTGGGCGAGTGGACGCACGTGGCGTTCACCGTGGAGGGCGGTGCTGTCGAGGTACTCCTGGACGGCGAGCTGGCCCATTCCGGTGAGGACTTCCCCGAAGTGTTCACCACCGCTGACGGCGTGTTCGCCCTCGGGGTGAACTGGTGGGACACGCCGTTCCACGGCGCCATCGATGACCTGCGCGTCTTCCACGGAGGCCTCGACACCGAGGAGCTCGCGGAGCTGGCGACACGCTGAGGCGAGGCGCCCAGCGCTGACAGAACGTCACGGGAGGGGCGGTCGACCCGAGAGGGTCGGCCGCCCCTCTGGCGCCTCAGCCGGATCAGGAGCGACGCCGGGCGCGGCCGCCGGCGCCGACGCTCCAGCGGCGTTGCATCGATACAAGAAAACGATTCACCTTGTCCCACAAAAATGTGAGTCTTGACACACTTCCCCTTTCCGTTGATAGTTGAGCGCAAATGTTGATCATTGTTCGAACGCGTTGACCTCTCCGCCTCGGACCGCACTCCGCTCCTGCAGCACGAAAGGGCACCACCCATGCATCAGCTTCCCCCGGAACCTGCCAGCCGACTCTCGCCCGAGGCGGGCAGCTTCAGCATCGGCATCGTCGGCGCCGGCCAGTTCTCCAAGAGCTTCGCCACGCTCTGGGACCGACACCCCCACGTCTCCCGGCTCAGCATCACCGACCTGCAGCCGGAACGGGCTGAGCAGCTCGCTGCGAACTACGACGGAGCCACCGTGGTGGGCAGCTTCGAGGAGATGCTGGCCTCCGACGTCGACGCCGTGGCGATCTTCACCCAGCGCTGGACGCACGGGCCGCTGGTGCTGGCTGCCCTGGAGGCCGGCAAGCACGTCTATTCCGCGGTGCCGATGGCCGTGGAGCTCACCGAGATCGAACAGATCATCGCCGCCGTGGAGCGCACCGGTCTGACGTACATGATGGGCGAGACCAGCTACTACAACCCGGCCACGGTCTACATGCGGGAGAAGGTCCGCACCGGCGACCTCGGCCAGGTCTTCTACTCCGAGGGCGACTACGTCCACGACATGGACCTGGGCTTCTACGCGGCCTACCAGTACAGCGGTGGCGAGAACTGGAAGGCCACGGCCAGCTACCCTCCCATGCTCTACCCCACCCACGCTGTGGGCGGGGTCCTCGGCGCGCTTCCGGCCCGAGCCGTCAGTGTGAGCTGCCTCGGAGTGAAGGACCGGCGAGCAGACGGCGTCTTCGACCGCGAGGTCAGCCAGTTCGACAACGACGTCTCCAACGCCACCGCGCTGTTCGAGCTCTCCGACGGGGGCGTACTGCGCACCAATGAGATGCGCCGGGTGGGCTACCCCTCCCATATCCGGGAGTCCCGCTTCCGGTTCTTCGGCACCGAGGCGAGCTTCGAGCAGCTCGCCCACCAGACGGTCTGGAACGACAAGACCGAGTCCCGCGACATCTCCGAGGACTTCCTTCCGGTGCGGGACAGCAGCGGGGACACCGACCTCAGCGATGTCGACCCCGCCCTGCGCGCCGCCTTCACCTCCGGCACGGCCCCGGTGCACGACCGTTCCCGCCTGCCTGCCGAGTTCGAGGGGGCTCCCAACGGCCACGAGGGAGCCCACCACTACCTGGCCGACGACTTCGTGCGCGGCGTGATCACCGGGGAACGGCCCCCCGTCGACGCCTGGCTGGCGGCGAAGTTCACCGCCCCGGGCATCGTGGCCCACGCCTCTGCCCGTGCCGCCGGCGCCCGCATGGACATCCCCGACTTCGGCGACGGACCCGGCCGCTGACGGCGGCGGAGCCCCTGGGAGGACCTGATGAGCGCAGTCGAGAACCCCGCCCCCGCTCGGCCACGCCTCGGCCGACCCGGCACGGCCGGACGTCGCGACGACACCCGGTTGGCCTTGATGTTCATCCTGCCCGCCGCGATCGGACTGGTGGTCTTCTACTTCTGGCCGCTGGTCCGCGGGATCTGGCTCAGCTTCACCTCCTGGGACATCCTCACCCCGGCCCGGTTCGTCGGGCTGGCCAACTATCAGGAGATGATCGGTGATCCGGTCTTCTGGAACGCCGTGCGGGTCACGTTGATCTATGTGGTGATCAACATCGGGGTGCAGACCGTGGTGGCGCTGCTGCTGGCCGTGCTGATGCAGCGCCTGAGCCGCTCCATCCTGCTCCGCTCCCTGGTGCTGACCCCTTTCCTGGTCTCCAATGTCGTCGCGGCCCTGGTGTTCCTGTGGATACTGGACTTCCAGCTCGGCATCGGCAATCAGTTCCTGGACTGGCTGGGGGTCGGCCGCGTCGGCTTCTTCACCACCGAGGCCTGGGTCATCCCGACCATCGCCCTGGTCAACGTCTGGCGACACATGGGCTACACGGCGCTGCTGCTCTTCGCCGGCCTCCAGGCCATCCCGTCCAACCTCTACGAGGCCGCACGGGTGGACGGGGCGTCCGAGCTGCGGCAGTTCTTCACGATCACGGTGCCGCTGCTGCGCCCCATCCTGGGACTGGTGCTGATCATCTCCGTGATCGGCTCATTCCAGGTCTTCGACACCGTGGCCGTCACCACCAACGGCGGTCCTGTCGACTCCAGCCGCGTGCTGCAGCTCTACATCTATGACAACGCCTTCGGCCAGTTCAACTTCGGCTACGCCGCCGCGCTGAGCGTGGCGCTGCTGGTGATCCTCCTGGTGGTCACCGTCCTGCAGTACCGGGTGACCCGAGCCGGCCAGACGGACCTGAACTGAGGAGGCCACGACCATGACCAGTGCTGCGACCGCCCTCGACCCGACCGAAGCCCGCCCGGCGTCTCCGCCGCCCGCACCTCGACGACGCCGTCCCTCTCCGGGCAGGATCCTCGCCTGGGCCCTGATGGTCGTCCTGCTGATCATCACGCTGTTCCCCTTCTTCTGGATGCTGCGCACGGCGCTGTCCAGCAACAGCGCGCTCTACGCCAACACGATCTCGCTGATGCCTGCCGATGCGAACCTGGGAGGGTTCCAGCGGGTCTTCGGACTGCAGGAGACCGAACAGGCCATCGCGGAGGGCGGGTCCGGAGCGTCGATCGACTTCTGGCGCTACCTGATCAACACCGTCCTGATGGCCACCGGCATCACCCTGTGCCAGGTCTTCTTCTCCGCCATGGCGGCCTACGCGTTCTCACGGCTGCACTGGCGCGGACGAGACTTCGTCTTCGGGCTGTTCCTGATCTCGCTCATGGTGCCGGTGATCTTCACCCTGCTCCCGAACTTCCTCCTGGTACGCGAGCTAGGCCTGATCGACACGCTGCTGGGGATCATGCTGCCCAGCATGTTCATGACCCCCTTCGCCATCTTCTTTCTGCGGCAGTTCTTCATGAACGTGCCCCTGGAGGTGGAGGAGGCGGCGATGATCGACGGCGCCGGCAGGATCAGGGTGTTCTTCACGCTGATCATTCCGATGACGGCGGGGCCGGTCGCCACAGTGTCGATCCTGACCTACATCACGGCCTGGAACGACTACCTGTGGCCGCTCATGGTGTCCTACACCGACGATTCCCGGGTGCTGACCGTGGCCCTGGGCAACTTCACCGAGCAGAGTCCACAGACCGGGCCGGACTGGGCGGGACTGATGGCCGCGACGCTGGTGGCGGCGCTGCCGATGCTGCTGCTCTTCCTGGCATTCGCCCGGCGCATCGTCAGCTCCATCGGCTTCAGCGGGATCAAGTGAGGAGGTCGGAGATGAGAGGCTCACAGGCACCCCGCCACGCGGCACGCTCCGCCGGACTGGGACTCGCCGCCGCACTGGCGGTCACGGCGACTGGCTGCGGGGTCGCCGTCGGCGATGACTCCGTGGACCTGGACTACTGGCTCTGGGACGCCAACCAGCTGCTGCCCTATCAGCAGTGCGTGGACGCCTTCGAAGAGGCGAACCCGGATGTGCGGGTCCGGATCAGCCAGTACGGGTTCGACGACTACTGGATGAAGCTCACCGCCGGCTTCGTGGCCGGCACCGCACCGGATGTGTTCACCGACCATCTCTCGCGCTACCCGGAGTACGTGCAACGGGACCTGCTGCTGGATCTGGACTCCCTGGACGCCACCGCCGCGGTGGACGCCGACGAGTTCCAGGAAGGTCTGGCGGATCTGTGGGTCGGCCAGGACGGCGGCTGGTACGGAATGCCGAAGGACTTCGACACGGTGGCGGTCTTCTACAACGAGACCATGCTCTCCGAGGCCGGGCTGACGCCTGAGGACCTGCAGGACCTGGACTGGAACCCCCAGGACGGCGGCTCCTTCGAAGAGGTCGTGGCCAGGTTGACGGTGGACTCCCAGGGGCATCGCGGGGACGAGGAGGAGTTCGACCCCGACGACGTCGTCACCTACGGGCTGGCCTCGCAGGGATCCGGGGGCACCTCCGGGCAGACGATGTGGTCCTGGACGGCGGGCTCCACCGGTTGGCGGTTCACCGACACCGATGTGTGGGGCCAGGAGTACAACTTCGACGATCCGCGCCTCCACGAATCACTGGACTGGCTGTTCGGCTTCGTGGACAAGGGCTATCTGGCCTCCTATGAGGAGGTCGGTGGCGACGCCAACGCTCAGCAGCAGCTGGGCTCCGGGCAGGCCGCGATGACCACCGACGGGTCCTGGATGATCAACTCCTACACGCGTCTGGACGGCGTGGACGTCGGGATCGCTGGACTTCCCGCGGGCCCGACGGGCCATCCGGTCTCCATGTACAACGGCCTGGCGGACTCGATCAGCGCCGACACCGACCATCCGCAGGAGGCCGCTCGACTGGTGGCCTTCCTGGGGTCGGAGACCTGCCAGAACATCGTGGGCGACGCGGCGGTGGTCCTCCCGGCCCGGCCCGCGTCCACGGACCGAGCCGTCGAGGCCTTCGCCGAGCGGGGGATCGACGTCTCCCCGTTCACCGACCTGGTGGAGGAGCAGCACACGATGTTCTACCCGGTGACCGACCAGTTCGGAGCGATCGACGCCCTGATGACTCCGGCGATGGATGAGATCTACATCGGCGGCCGCGACGCGGAGACCCTGGCCGACCTCAATGAGCGGGTCAACGCGATGCTGGAGTGACAGGAGCCCTGACCTCCGACACCGCCGAGGCGGGTCAGCGCAGCACCACGGTCTTGCTCCCGTGCAGGATGACCCGGCCCTCTGCGTGCCACCGGACGGCCTCTGAGAGGGCCTTGCACTCGGTGTCCCGCCCGGCTGCGACGAGATCCTCAGGGCCGTGGGTGTGGTCGACCTCCACGACTCGCTGGGCGATGATCGGGCCCTCGTCGAGCTCGCTGTTGACGTAGTGAGCCGTCGCCCCCACGGTCTTGACGCCCCGCTCGTAGGCCTGGTGGTACGGCTTGGCCCCCTTGAAGCTGGGCAGGAAGGAGTGGTGGATGTTGATGACCCGTCCCTCCATCCGTGTCGCCAGCGAGTCGCTGAGGATCTGCATGTAGCGCGCGAGGACCACCAGGTCGATCGACATCCGGTCCACCAGGTCCAGCAGCTCCTGCTCCGCCTGGGGCTTGGTCTCCCGGGTGACCGGGATGTGGAAGAACGGGATCCCGTGCCATTCGACGAGTCGCTGGTGGTCCGGATGGTTCGACACCACCGCCACGATCTCGATCGGCAGGTCGCCCTTTCGCGTGCGGAAGAGCAGGTCGTTGAGACAGTGCTCGAACTTCGAGACCATCACCAGCACTCGAGGCTTGGCGTCGGCGGCACGCAGCGTCCAGTTCATGCCGAAGCGCTCGGCCACGGGGCGCAGCGACGCCTCCACAGCGTCCAGGGAGGACTCCGCGGATGTGGACGACCCACCGTCGGTGGTGTCGGCCCGTGCCCGCAGGAAGAAATGGCCGGCCCGCGGATCGTTGAACTGGGCGAGCTCCATGATGTTGCATCCGTGGTCCAGCAGGACTTCGCTCACGGCATGGACGATCCCCAGAGTGGAGGGGCAGTCCAGGGTCAAGGTCATCCCACGGTCGCTGGGCACGAGACCTCCTCAGGATGGTCGGACAAGGATGCGGGGCGGTGCTCGCGCGCAGCGTCGAGGAGCCAGCGTGCCACGTAGTCGGCGAAGGAGGCCCGCGGCATCAGGCGGAAGCTGTGGAGCTCAGTGCGCCACAGCAGCACAGGGACCGTGCTGAGAGTCGTCGCCACGGCTGACCCTGGGGGCAGCGCACGGGGGTGCAGATCGGCAGGGACCCCCTTCTCCAGCAGGCTCCTGGCCTGGGCGCCACGGACCTCGATGATGGTCCGGTTCGCCGACAGGTCCACCACCTGACCGGGCGCGTCCCCGAGGGCGGCCTCCAGGGCGACGGCCAGCAGCGGGTGGCCGTCCGGGGGCGCCACGACGAGGAACTCGTCGGGTGCCAGCCAGAGCACGCCGACCCCGTCCGGGCCGCCGCGGACTTCGCCGACCTGCGCCGGCAGCCCCACGCCTGTGGCGTCGGCGAGCGCGCGGTGTGCGGCGGTGCCGGGCATCGCGCGCAGACCAATCTGCGTGCTGAAGGGCTGTTCCTGCAGCGTGATCTGGGTCGGCGCCTGCGTGGAGCAGGACGCCAACGTCTCTCGGAGGTGGTCCAGCGGAGCTCGTCTCAGCTCGGCCGGGCCTCGGGTGTGGATGTCAGCCATCGCGACGGCTCCCTTCAGGGTCGAAAAGCACAGTGGGCGAGACGACGACCTCGACTGGTCGATCGTCGACGATCGCATGGAGCGTCTCCCCGATCCTGGTCCGCCCGCCGGTGATCAGCGCCAGCCCGAAGGTGCGCCCCAGCGCCGGGGAACGGTAGGAGGAGGTGACCCAGCCCTCCGTGGGCACCGGTATCTTCGTGAGGTCGTTGTCCGGATCGATCAGCTGGGAGCCTTCGGGGAGCCGGAGCTGCTCGTCCCGAGGCAGCACCGAGACGAGGTGTTTGCGGTCTTCTCGCACGTTGTCCGGACGCGAGTACGAACGCCGACCGATGAAGTCCTTGCGGGACGAGACGACCCAGTCCATGCCGGCGTCCTGAGGGGTCACCGTACCGTCGGTGTCCTGCCCGACGATGATGTACCCCTTCTCCGCGCGCAGCACATGCATGGTCTCGGTTCCGTAGGGAGTGATCCCATAGGGCGCCCCGAGCGCGGCGATGTCCTCCCAGACACGCAGTCCGTACCAGGAGGCCACGTTGACCTCGAAGGCGAGCTCGCCCGAGAAGGAGATCCGGCAGATCCGCGCGGGGATGCCGGAGGCGAGCACCGTCTCTCGGAAGGCCATGAACTCGAAGCCCTCCCCGGAGACGTCGAGATCCGGCGCCAGGGCGGCGATGACGTCTCGGGAGCGCGGACCCGCCACGGCCACTGTCGCGTACTGCTCGGTCACCGAGGTGCAGGTGACGTCGAGCTCGGGCCACTCTGTCTGGAGCCACTCCTCCAACCAGTCCAGGACTCCCGCCGCGCCTCCGGTGGTGGTGGTCATCAGGTAGCGGTCCTCCTCGAGGCGGAGGGTGACGCCGTCGTCGAAGATCATCCCGTCCGGGCTGCACATCACCCCGTAACGGGCCTTGCCCGGCGCGAGCTTCTTGAAGGCATTGGTGTAGATCCGGTTGAGAAACTCGCCGGCGTCTGCGCCGCGGATCTCGATCTTGCCCAGCGTGGTGGCGTCCATGAAGCCGACTGAGTCACGCACGGCGGCGCATTCGCGCAGCACCGCCGCATCCATGGTCTCTCCGGACCGCGGGAAGTACCAGGGACGCTTCCACTGGCCGACGTCCTCGAACTCGGCACCCTGCTCCAGGTGCCACGGGTGCATGGGCGTGATCCGCGCCGGGTCGAAGAGCTCTCCCCTCCGTGTCCCGGCGAGCGCGGCGAACGTCACCGGCGTGTACGGAGGGCGGAACGCCGTGAGCCCGATGCCCGCTGGGTTCTCCTTGCCGAGCAGAGAGGCCAGGGTCGCGACCAGGGCGGCGCTGCTGGTCTTGCCCTGGTCATGGGCGGTGGAGATGGAGGTGTACCGCTTGACGTGCTCCACTGAACGCATCCCGGCTCCGGTGGCACGCATGACGTCGGCCACGGTCTGATCCCGCTGGAAGTCCACGAAGTGGTTCCGGTAGGCCTCCGCGTCGTCTCCGTGGAGCGAGGGCACGAGCCACACCGGCCGGGCCGGCGCCAGCTGCTCCTCCTCGGCCTGCGGCACCTGCGCCGTGCGGGCGAACCCGGTGTCGCTCGCGGCGGCCGCACCGGCCTGGGCGCCCTCCAGGAGGGCCCCCGCGAGGTCTGCTCGGCCGTTGATCATGCCGGCTGTCCGCTGACCCGGCACGGGAGCGTCCGGCACGAAGGCCGCCAGCGCGTCGTGCCACCGGATCCGTCCCTGACGCTGGGTGTGCAGGTGGATGGTCGGGGTGAACCCTCCGGAGAGGGCCAGCACGTCTGCGTCGAGGCTGAGGACCTCACCGGTGAGCGTGCCGTCCTCGGCGATCCCGCTGACCGTCACGGAGGCCAGGCCGCCGTCCTCGTCGGCGCCGGTGCCCACGACGACGGAACCGGTGTGGACGGGAACTCCCGCGTCCTGTGCCCGACGGGCCCGTGCGGAGAGCTCCGGGCGGGAATCGACGACGGCGACGACCTGTCCCCCGGCCTTCCGGAGGTCCTCGACGACCTCGTAGGCCCAGTCTCCGGTGGTGGCGACGACCGTCCGATCCCCGACGAGCACGCGGTGACGGTTCAGATAGGACCGCACCGCGCAGGCCAGCATGATGCCGGGGCGATCGTTGTCGGCGAAGACCAGGTGCCGTTCGTGGGCCCCGGTGGCCAGGACCACCTGGGCGGCGCGGATGTGCCACACGCGTTCCCGGGAGACGCCGTCGGGCCTCGGACCCTGCCCGTGGGCGGCGCGGCGCTCGACGGCGATCATGTAGTTCGCGTCGTAGCTGCCCACCACGGTGGTGCGTTGCAGGTGGACCGCTTCGGACTCGTCCTGCAGCTCCCCCACGACCCCGCGCACCCAGGCATGCGCCGACTGGCCGTCGATGCGGGCGTCGCGCCGGGAGAGGAGCTCTCCGCCGGCTTCAGCTCGCTCGTCCAGCAGCATCACCCGGGCTCCCGATCGAGCGGCCTCCCGTGCGGCGACCAGCCCCGCAGGACCGGCGCCCACCACCAGCACGTCGGTGTGGACGTGCTTGTGGTCGTAGTAGGCCTGATCCTGTCCGGGGTCGAGCGTGCCCAGTCCGGAGAGCAGCCTCACGTCCATCCCGTCGACCAGCTCCACGCTCGGGGCGGTGAGCATCGACTCGGTGACCTGGTCAGGGTCCCCGGGTCTGACGGAGATCAGTGCGTTGGGCTCCTCGACGCCGGTGGAGAAGATCCCTCGGGGCCGCCGCCGGTAGATCGAGTCGCCGACACGCATGCGCCCGTTGGCGAGCATGGCGCTGGCGACGGTGTCGCCTTCGGCGCCGGCCAGCTCCTCTCCGTCCAGCATGAAGCGACGCGGCCGGGTGGTCTCGATCCGGGCATGCGGAGTCGTGCCTGCGGGGACTCGACGTGACGTGCTGGTCATGTGTGTGGGCCTTTCCCCGGTGTGGACTCGGTCTCGAGCATCCGGCCGACACGGCGGACCTCGTGGAACTCATAGGTGGTGGTGTGCCGCACCGCGTCGAACCACTTCCTGCAGCCGGTCGCGTGCATCCACCGTTCGGCGAAGAGCCCCTTGGTGTTGTCGCGGTAGAACAGGTAGCGGGCCCAGGCGGCGTCGTCCAGGGCGTGGGGGTCATCGGGGTAGGCGACCTGCGCCTGGCCGCCATAGGTGAACTCGTTCTCGTTGCGTGGTCCGCAGTGCGGGCAGGGGATCAGCATCATGGTGGGCACCTCTTCGGGCAGGTGTTCAGTGGGCGACGGCGGCGGCGCCGTGTTCGTCGATGAGGAAGCCGGTCTCAAACCGCTCCAGGGAGAACGGCGCATTCAGCGGGTGCGGCTCGTCATGGGCGATGGTGTGGGCGAAGGTGTACCCGGCGGCCGGGGTCCCCTTGAAGCCGCCGGTGCCCCAGCCGCAGTTGACGTAGAGCTGGTCGATGGGGGTCTTCGAGATGATCGGCGAGGCGTCGAAGGTCGTGTCCACGACTCCGCCCCAGGTGCGCAGCACATGGGCCCGGGCGAAGATCGGGAACAGCTCGACCGCGGCCGCCATCTGCTCCTCGATGATGTGGAAGGCGCCACGCTGCCCATAGCCGACGTATTGGTCGATGCCGGCGCCCATGACCAGTTCGCCCTTGTGTGCCTGGGAGACGTAGACATGGACGTGGTTGGACATCACCACGGTGGGGTGGACGGGTTCGAAGAGCTCCGAGACGAGCGCCTGCAGCGGGTGCGACTGGATGGGCAGGGGAAGCCCCGCCAGCTCCGCGACCATGGAGGAATGTCCCGCCGCGCAGAGGCCGACCTTCCCGGCATGGATGCGTCCGCGGCTGGTCTCCACTCCGACCACGCGCTCCCCGTCCTTGAGGAACCCGGTGACTTCGCAGTTCTGGATCAGGTCCACGCCGAGCTCCGCCGCCCGCCGCGCCAGCGCCCAGGCCACATGGTCGTGCTTCGCGATGCCGGCCCGGGGCTGGTACGTCGCCCCCATCACGGGGTACCGGATGTCCTCTCCGATGTTGAGGATCGGGCAGACCTCCTTGACCTCCTCCGGAGTCAGCCATTCGGCGTCGACCCCGTTGAGCCGATTGGCCTCGACGCGCCGCACGGACTCGCGGACGTCTCCCAGCGTGTGGGCGAGGTTGAGCACTCCTCGCTGGGAGAAGAGGAAGTCGTAGTCGAGCTCCTCCGGGAGCTGCTCCCACATGCTCAGGGAGCGCTCGTAGAGGTGGGCGCTCTCGTCCCACAGGTAGTTGGAACGGATGATCGCCGTGTTGCGCGCCATGTTCCCGCCGGCGAGCCAGCCGCGTTCCAGCACGGCCACGTTGGTGATGCCATGGTGGGCGGCCAGGTAGTAGGCGGTGGCGAGCCCATGCCCTCCTCCGCCGACGATCACCACGTCGTAGGAGGACTTCGGCTCGGAGTTCTCCCAGAGGAACTCCGGGTGCTCAGGCAGCTGTTCGGCCATCAGACGACCTCCTTCACGACGGATTCCATGTGGGGATGCAGCGGGAACCTCCCAGCCAGGGAAGAGACCCGTTCACGCAGCTCCGAGTGGTCTCTGGCGGTCAGCTGAGGGGCAAGAGCGAAGGCGATGATGTCTGCGACCTCGCGGAACTCCTCGTCTCCGAAGCCTCGGGTAGCCAGAGCCGGGGTGCCGATGCGCAGCCCGGAGGAGATCATCGGTGGTCGTGGGTCGAAGGGCACCGCATTGCGATTGACCGTGATGCCCACCTGATGCAGCCGATCCTCCGCCTCACGGCCGTCCAGCTCGGAATGGCGCAGGTCCACCAGGACCAGGTGCACGTCGGTCCCACCGCTGACCAGGCTGATGCCGGAGGCTGCGACGTCGGGCCGCCGCAGCCGTTCCGCCAAGACCTGGGCGCCGTCGAGGGTCCGCTGCTGCCTGTCCCGGAACTCCGGGGTGGCGGCGCTGCGGAAGGCGACCGCCTTGGCGGCGATCACGTGCTCCAGAGGCCCTCCCTGCTGGCCGGGGAAGACTGCTGAGTTGATCTTCTTCGCGAGGCCGGCCCGGGAGAGGATCACACCTCCCCGGGGTCCGCCGAGGGTCTTGTGCGTCGTCGTGGTGACCACGTCGGCGTAGGGGATCGGGCTGGGGTGGAGGCCCGCGGCCACAAGCCCGGCGAAGTGTGCCATGTCCACCAGCAGATAGGCTCCGACTTCGTCCGCGATGCGGCGGAACGCCGCGAAGTCCAGCTGGCGGGGATACGCGGACCACCCGGCGATGATCACCTGCGGGCGGTGTTCACGGGCCAGGCGGGCGACCTCATCCATGTCGATCAGATGATCGGACTCCCTCACCCTGTAGGAGACGGCATCATAGAGTCGGCCGGAGAAGTTCAGCCGCATCCCATGGGTCAAGTGACCGCCGTGGGCGAGGTCGAGTCCGAGGATCGTCTCACCGGGCGTGAGGAGGGCGGAGAGCGCCGCCGCATTGGCCTGGGCTCCGGAATGGGGCTGGACATTGGCCGCTTCAGCCCCGAAGAGCTCCCGCACACGGTCGATGGCGATCTGCTCGACCACGTCCACGTGCTCGCAGCCGCCGTAGTATCGAGCACCGGGGTACCCCTCGGCGTACTTGTTGGTCAGCACCGAGCCCTGCGCCTCCATCACAGCCGGCGAGGTGAAGTTCTCCGAAGCGATCATCTCCAGCGTGGTGCTCTGTCGCTCCCGCTCGGCGTCGATCGCCGCGGCGATGTCCGGATCCTCCTCACGCAGCGAGGAGATGGTGTCTGTCATAGGTGTCGCTCCTTGTCTGGTTCGAAGTTCTTGCGGCTTCCCCCGGCTGATCAGCGGCGGAGCTTCAGCATTCGATGACGTTCACGGCCAACCCGCCCTGAGCAGTCTCCTTATACTTCGAGGACATATCCGCCCCCGTCTCACGCATCGTCACGATCACCTCATCCAACGAGACCCGATGCTGACCATCACCCATCAACGCCATCCGCGCCGCATTGACCGCCTTAGTCGCCGCAATCGCATTCCGCTCAATACACGGCACCTGCACCAACCCCGAGATCGGATCACAGGTCAACCCCAGATTGTGCTCCATCGCAA